>CAVOJA010000078.1:0-15421 GCA_963696015.1 uncultured Holophagales bacterium | reverse complement strand
AAGAAGTCCCCGACGGTGCTGTATGAGACGCCGCGAGCGGCGAACTTCTCGGGGAGGATTCGGCGCACCGTCGCGACGTCAATCGTCGCGCCGAACGCGGAGAGGATCCTCCAGAGGTCGTAGTAGTCCCTGGCACGCGGCCGGTGCCAGCCTCGCGAGACGAGCATCGCGTCCGTCTGGCGGAGCGCGCGGAGCTTCTCGGCCAGGATCTCCTCCAAGACGTAGCACAGCACCTTGCCGCTGACGCCGCCCTCGTAGCCGTGGATCACGGCGTGCGCAGCCGGCGCGACGACCACGCGTTCACCAGCGGTCACCTCGACCTTGATCCGGCACATCGGCGTTCGCTGCCAGGGGTATTGCATGTCGATCGCGAAGGCCTCCTGGCCCCCCGGATGCGGCCCTCCGAAGCCGAGTCGCGAGAGGGAGCCGGTGACGGGAGACAGCGCGCTCATTCGCGTCGCGGCCGCACGAACGGCGCGCGTGAGCGCCGCTTCGAGCGCGTCACCGGTCGGGGCGCCCACAGCCGTGAAGTCGAGATCCTCGGAGAAGCGGTACGCGTCGCCGAAGTACACCTTCTTGAGGGCCGTGCCTCCCTTGAAGACGAGGGTCGAGGCGAGCGAGGGTTCTGCCGCCAGCGCCTCAAGGAGGTAGCCCTGCGCGAAATCCCGCTCGATCACGCCGAGGATCACGCCCGACTGCCGGGCCACGCGCGCGAGGAGCTTCTGGAGCGGCGTCATGCGGGCCTAAGGTTATCGACGAGCGACCAAGATGCGACGCGGTGCCCCTTCTTTGGGCGCGTCGGGTCGAGGACGCGCACACCCTCGGCGGGCACGGCGCGGAGCGACTCCAGCGTCGCGGCGTCGATCCCCGCGCGCTCGAGGCTGTAGCCGAGGCGCTTCGCGACCGCGCCGGCGCCGATCGCGACGCCGTAGCGAACGAGCTTCGGGATATCGAGGGACGCCATGTGCTCTTCGAGAACGCCCAGTGCCTCGCCAAGTCCGCCGAAGTGACGCGGCGAGACGAAGAGCTCGAGGACGGTCCGCTCGCGGTCGGTGATGGGCGTCTTGAATCGCTCGTCGAGCCAGATCTCCTCGATGCCGAAGAACCGCGCCGGGTTCACTGTGACGTACTCGACCGTCGTCGAGCCCACGGTCCAGCTGTGGCGGGCGCCCGTGCGGCCGCCGTGCCGCATTGTCGGCAGGACGGCGCGACGGGGCGTCATCGCCGTCACGGTGCGGGGGATCTGGTCGGTCAGGTGGTGGTGGTTCAGGGCGGACCAGTGGCTGATGGCCGACGGCGTGACGAGCGCCGTCGCGATCGCGAACGCGGGGAGCTCGATGCCGCCGGGCACGCTTCCGGTCGTCGCGTAGAGACCCCGACGGAGGCGCATGATCCACCCTGCCTTGGTGAGCGCCGTGAGAGTCACGAGCACCGATCCCGGGCTCAACCCAAGAAGCCGTCCCTCGGCGTGGGCCTCCGCCGTGGTGAACAGGAAGCGCCCATCTTCTACGAGCGCCTGTACGAGCTTGACGCCCTTCGTCCGACCGTACTGCTCGACGCCGCTCATGCTTGCCATAGGATACTTCTAGCTGCGTAACTTAGCTCTGAATTAAGTTACGATGGCAGAAGTATCAAGCCCTGATGGTGCTGGAGTTTCAGCCCGCGCACCCGAACGCTCACTTTCGGCTTCTCGCCCGGCGAGCCTCGAGGAAAGCGATGTCCTCCGCGTCGCCTGGCGAGGAACGGCTCGCCTGCGCGAGCTTCTTCAGTCGCAGGAGATCCGCTTCCGAGCCGGCACTCCAGGCTTTCGTTCGGACCTTGAAGGTGGTCGCTCGCCGGGCGAGCGCTGCCGCGGGCAGCGGGAAGTCGAAGAGCAGGTCCACGCGCAGCCCCGTTTCCGGGGCGAGGAAGTACGCGCTCGCGGGCGCGTCCAGGCGGAGCCGGGCGGCGTCAGCCGCTCGCACGGATACTCCGCGCACTGCCCGCAGAAATCGATGCCACGCCTCCCGGCGCAGGCGACGAACTCGCACTGCTGGCAGTGCGCTGCGCGCTTCGCGCCGTGGCCCCCGTCACCGGCCCGTGAGGCACGGCGCTCTCGATCGCGGTCCTCATCGCGTGGAGATCGTCCGGGAGGTCGCGAGCCTTCAGGTCGGTCTTCAGCGCCACCATTCCGCAACCGATGTCGACGCCGACCGCGGCCGGGCTGCCGGGAGCCACCGATACCCCTCGGCGCGGATTCGGGTATCCTCGAACCAGGCGCCCGATTTTCCGATATTCGCGCGCGGGAGGCAGCCATGGGGGTGCCCGCCCGGGTGGGCAAGCGCGGCGCGGTCGTCATCCCCGCCCCGCTTCGAAAGCGTTTCGGCATGGGCGACGGCACGCTCGTCGTCTTCGACGAGGGACCGGACGGGGTCCTCATCCGTCCCGCCATCGCCGTCCCCGTGGAGACCTACTCCCCGGAGCGGAAGGCGGCGCTCATCCTCGACACGGCCGTCGATGCCGCGGACCTCCTCAGGGCTCGCAAGGAGGTCCGCGAGCGGCTCGGCATCGACCCTGACGCCGTCCCTCACTCCCAACCGCCGAAATGAAGCGGGCGCGCCCGTTCCTTGGCGCCAACGTCCTCTTCTCGGCGGCCTGGAGCGAAGCGTCACGCCTGAAGCTCCTTTGGGAGGTCGAAGGAGCGGATCTCCTCGCGTCGGAGTACGTCATCGAGGAGGCCCGGCGGAACCTCGAAACCGTCGAGGCCCGTCTGCGCCTCCAGGGGGCTCGTTCAACGCCTCCGTGTCGTACCCGAGCAGCTCGAGGCGCTCCTCCCGGCGGGGCTCGAGCTCCGCGAGAAGGACCGACCCGTCCTCGCCGCGGCGCTCGGCGCCCGCGCGACCCATCTCGTCACGGGCGATCGCCGCGACTTCGGGCCCTTCCTCGGCCAGACCGTGGCGGGAGTCCTCGTCCTGGCTTCGGCTGAATTCCTCGCCCTCCGGCGCGCGCCATCCCGCCGCAGGTAGCCGAGCCCCAGCCCGGGTCTTCCCGCCCCGCAGGACGAGACTCGAGTACCGCGGGGCATAATCGCGACGGAGGCCCCGGGTGCACGAAATCGACGTGGCGGAAGCGGCGCAACACCTGAAGACCCTTCTCGAGGCGGCCTTGAAGGGCGAGAGGGTCGTGATCACCGAAGACGCCGGGTCAGTGGAACTGGTGCCGGTGAAGCCCCGCCGCAAGCGCGTCTTCGGGAGCGCCCGGGGGATCTTCGAGATCCCCGAGAGTTTCGCCGAGCCCCTCGCCGACTTCGACGAGTACCGCGCTTGAGGCTGCTCCTCGACACGCACGCGCTTCTGTGGTTTCTCGGAGGCGACGAGAAGCTCAGTGTCGGGGCGAGACAGCTCATCGAAGACGAGGGAAACGAGGCCTTCGTGAGCGCCGGGAGCCTGTGGGAGATCGCGATCAAGCTCAGCCTCGGTAAGCTCGGGATGTCCGTTCCGTTCGAAGAGGCCTTCCCAGCGCAGCTGGACGCGAACGAGATCCGGATCCTCCCGATCCTGCCTGCTCACCTCCGGCACGTCGCCTCGCTCCCGTTCCACCACCGCGATCCATTTGATCGCCTGCTGGCGGCCCAGGCGATCGCCGAGGGCCTTCCGCTCGTCAGCCGGGATGCGGCGTTCGACGCATACGGGTTGCGGCGGCTCTGGTAGCCAGCAGGTCCCTGGGCCGATCAAACCGGAGGGGCTTCACCCGGTAGCCAACCGAGATGATGACGTCTGGGCTGAAGTACTTCGTATGGTGGAACTTACCGTCCGCGGCAGTTATCAAGGATTCCTTGATGACTGACGGGCCTCGCGAGCCGACCGTGGGTCTTTCAATGCCAGGCCGATAGGGGCAGGGCTGGGACAATCTATCCAATGACTGCGGGTAAGCTGCGACAGCTCCTGGCCCGTCTCCGCGGCGAAGCGGCCCCGGAGCCGGCCGACGACTTCGCGCCGATCGTCCGGGCGGTCGGCGCGCTCGAGGGAGAGACCGCCGGGCTGTCCGACGCGGACCTCCGCAAGCGCGCGGTCGTCCTGCGCGAGCGCGTGAAGCGGGACGAGCCTCTCGAGAACGTGCTCGTTCCGTGGTTCGCGCTGGCCCGGGAGGCGGCCCGACGCGTTCTCGGGATGCGCCCCTTCGACGTCCAGATCCTCGGCGCCGCCGCGCTCCACGCGGGGCGGATCGTGGAGATGGAGACCGGCGAGGGGAAGACGCTCGCCGCCGTCCTCCCGGTGAGCCTCGAGGCGCTCGCCGGGCGCGGCGCCCACGTCCTGACCGCGAACGACTACCTCGCGCGCCGGGACGCCGCGTGGATGGGGCCGCTCTACCAGGCGCTCGGGCTCACGGTGGCGGCGATCACCCAGGGCTCGTCCCGCGACGAGCGCCGGGCGGCGTACGCGGCCGACGTCACCTACCTTGGAGCGAACGAAGCCGGCTTCGACCTCTTGCGCGACCGCCTCGCGAGGCCGCCGGAGGACGTCGTCCAGCGCCCCTATCACTTCGCGCTCTTCGACGAGGCCGATTCCATCCTCATCGACGAGGCGCGCATCCCGCTCGTCATCGCCGGGGGAACAGGCATTCCGGACGAGTCCGCGGTCCACCTCGCGGCGGAGGTCAAGGAACTGAAGGAGGGCCTCCACTTCGAACGCGACCCGGACGCCCGAAACGTGAGGCTGACCGACGCCGGAGTCCTGGAGCTCGAGAGACGGCTCGGGTCGGGGAGCCTGTACGACGCCGAGAACACGCCTCTCCTCGCCGCCGCCAACGTCGCCCTCCACGCGCGGGCGCTTCTCGCCAGGGACGTCGACTACGTCGTGAAAGATGGCGCCGTCCGCCTCGTGGACGAGCTGAAGGGGCGGATCGCGGATCGCCGGCGCTGGCCGGACGGGATCCACACGGCGCTCGAGGCGAAGGAAGGGCTCCCGCTGACGCGAGAGGGGCGAGTCCTCGGGTCCATCACGCTCCAGGCGTTCGCCGCCCTCTATCCGAAGCTCTCGGGAATGACCGGAACGGCCGCGACGCAGGCCGAGGAGCTCCGCTCGATCTACGGCCTTCCGGTCGTCGTCGTTCCCCCGAACCGGCCCCGCATTCGCCTGGACCAGCCGGACTTCGTTTTCGCGCGGCGCAGGGACAAGGAGCGGGCCGTCGTGGAGGAGATCCGGCGCCTCCACGCATCGGGGCGCCCGGTCCTCGTCGGGACGGCGAGCGTCGAGGAGTCGGAGAGGCTCGCGGCGCTCGTCCGCGGCGCCGGCGCCCCGTGCCGGGTTCTCAATGCGAAGAACGACGAGGAGGAAGCGGCCGTCATCGCGGAGGCGGGTGACGTCGGCGCCGTCACAATCTCGACGAACATGGCCGGGCGCGGCGTCGACATCCGCCTCGGCGGGGCACGCGAGGAGAGGGCGGAAGCGGTTCGGGCGCTCGGCGGCCTCTTCGTCCTGGGGACCAACCGGCACGAGGCGCGCCGCATCGACGACCAGCTTCGCGGCCGAGCGGGGAGGCAGGGAGACCCGGGCGAGTCGCGCTTCTTCGTGAGCCTCGAGGACGACCTCTTCGTGAAGCACGGCGCGGCCGACTCGTTGCCGCGTCCCCTGCGGGAGTGGGCGGAGAGCGGTCCGGTCCGCGATCCGGCTGCGGGAGAGGCGATCGCCCACGCCCAGCGCGTCATCGAGGGTCAGGACCTGGAGATCCGGACGACCCTGCTTCGGTACGACCGGCTCCTGGAGAGCCAGCGGCAGATCTTCGCCGCGCGGCGGGACGAGGCGCCCACCGGCTTCCTCGAGTTCGCCGCCCCCGACCGGTGGGCAGCCGTCCGGGACGCTTTCGGCGAAGAGCTCGCGAGACGCGTCGAGCGCGACCTGACGATCGCCTGGATCGACACCCTCTGGTCCGATCACCTCGAGAACGTGGCGGAACTGCGGGAGGGAATCTCGGTCCGGACGCTGGGTGGGCAGGACCCTCTTGCCGAGTATCAGCGGGCGCTCGTCGCCCTCTTCGACGACCTCCTCCGCGAGCTCGACGCGCGAGTCGCCGGGACGTTCGAGACGGCGGAGATCACCGCCGACGGAGTCGACCTCGGGCGCGAGGGCCTCGCGAGCCCCTCCTCCACCTGGACGTATCTGGTCAACGACCAGCCCTTCGACTCGACGATGGAGCGGATGGCGAGGAACCTGGTCCGCTTCGCGAAGGGGATGCTGCGGCCGGGGTAAAGCGACGCACGCTCGCGGGACGCCGCGAATCGCCGGGTACGGTGCCTTCGGCTTGCCTACCCACCTGGCTGCGCAGCCGGGCGCGCCCAGGCGAGGCGCTGCTTCAGATCGTTCAGATGACTGTAGGGAATCAGCTGTTCATGCTGAAGGCGGCCTACCACGATTCCCGGCGCGACGCCCTGCGCGGAAGCGAACCCGGCGACGCGCTCTCGAGAGAACGGGCGGTTCGCCGCGAAGGCCTCGAAGGCGTGATTGGCGATCAGCGCCTGGGCCGCGAATCGGTTGGCCTCAACCTCGAGGGGGGACGAGTCGCCACTGACGTCGTCGATGAAGATGCCCTTCTTGGGATGGAGGAGCACGTGGGCTGCCTCATGGAAGAACGAGAACCACAGCTGGTCGTCCGTCTTAAACCGGAGGCAAAGCTGAATGAGGGCACGGCTGGGGTGCAGCCACCTCGTTGCCCCAGAGACCCGCGCTCCCGGCAGCTCCGGGACGAACTCGAGGACGACGCCGGCCGCTGCGCACGACTGCTGTAGGGCCGGAACGAACACCTCCGGCGTGGTCGCGGTGAGCGCCCTCAGCTGTTCGAGGGCCTCGCGAAAACGGTCGTGGCTGTACGGCTGCACGACTCGAGCCTGCGCCTGGATTTCTCCACGGCGCAGCCAGGCGGCGATCGCGAAGTGATCGCCGTCCTTCGTGGCCGACCGCCTGAACGCCACCTCCGGCCGCCCCCACGTGAGGTGCCAGGCATGCGGCGAGGCGACCCGGAAGAACGCGAGGAGATCGGTGACGTACTGAGCACTTCGGTCGTGGCGGGGGATCCAGCCCCATCCGGCCATCGCCTTGCAGGGGAATTGGCGTACCCACGCGACGACGTCGCTCGTTCGCTCCTCGGCGAGCCTCGCTTCCCGCGCGAGGTGCGCGCGGTACGCCATCTCGCGGGCGAGCCAGAACGATCCGGGAACCCCGGTGACGCGCTCCAGCTGGAGCGCCGTGTCCGGGAGGATCATGGCCTTCCCGCGGACGATCTCGTTGATTGTCTTCAAAGGTCGGCCCATTCGACGAGCGAGGTCGGCCTGCGTCATCCCGAGCTCCTCGAGCGTCTCAGCGAGCGTCGCCCCAGGCGGGGAGACGGTCCGCGGGCTGTACTCGGTCTTCGCTGCGTCAATCATGGTAGTCCTCTATGGAGTAGATCCTGATAGCTGTCACCGCCCGCCAGTCCACGCCGCCGTCGGGCTTCACGGGGATAGGGTCGTGGTCGGGGGTGAAGATGATCCGGTGCGCGTCGTGCACGCGAACGGAGAACTGGCCGGCGCGGTCCCCCTTCAGCTCCTCACAGTGCGCGGCGGGCAGCGCGGCCATCTCGGCGAGAGTCCCCGCCGCGTCGAGGTCGTCCAGGCGGGAGCGGACCTTCTTCCTCCCCTTCTCCCCGTAGGTCTTCTGGAGCCGGCGGTCGTCGTTGCAGAGATCAGCGAGCTTCCGGTCCTTGAAGGAGAGAATCACGCACGCCAAGTATTAACCCATGGGGTTAACGAGTCAAGCGCGCTCGCGCCGTGCGCGACGCGGAGTTCAGCGATCAAGTTCTGTTACAGGGCGCGCGCTGACGCCCGCTTCCCGTGCCTGGAAGCTCACAGATCCGCCTGACAGTCCGGTGCGGCCAGTGTGCGATCCCCGTGAGGGTCGCCGGCTCGCGCGGGACGCCTTTCTGCAGCCACCGGTCCGTCGTACCCGCGACGGTGGGCCAGACTGTCCTGCTTCTCGGCCGCATAGAGACGCCCGAGCATGTGCGCAGTGACCCGCTCGAACGCGGCGCTGTCCACTCGGACGACCTCCACCATTCCGACCACGTACGCCTAGTATCCGTTCCCCCGAACCGGCCCCGCGTTCGCCTGGACCTGTCGGTCCTCGTCTTCGCGCGGCGCAATGACAAGGAGCGGGCCGCCGTGGAGGAGATCCGGCGCCTCCACGCCTCGGGGCGCCCGGTCCTCGTCGGGACGGCGAGCGTCGAGGAGTCGGAGAGGCTCGCGGCGCTCGTCCGCGGCGCCGGCGCCCCGTGCCGGGTCCTCAACGCGAGGAACGACGAGGAGGAAGCGGCTGTCATCGCGCAGGCGGGCGACGTCGGCGCCGTCACGATCTCCACGAACATGGCCGGGCGCGGCGTCGACATCCGTCTCGGCGGGGCGCGCGAGGAGAGGGCGGACGCGGTTCGGGCACTCGGCGGCCTCTTCGTCCTCGGGACCAACCGGCACGAGGCGCGCCGCATCGACGACCAGCTTCGCGGCCGCGCGGGGAGGCAGGGAGACCCGGGCGAGTCGCGAGGAAGACGCTGCTTCGCTACGACCGGCTCCTGGAGAGCCAGCGGCAGATCTTCGCGGCGCGGCGGGACGAGGCGCCCACCGGCTTCCTCGAGCTTGCCGCCCCCGACCGCTGGGCCGCCGTCCGGGACGCCTTCGGCGAAGAGCTCGCGAGCCGCGTCGAGCGCGACCTGACGATCGCCTGGATCGATACCCTCTGGTCCGATCACCTCGAGAACGTCGCGGAGCTGCGCGAGGGGATCTCTCTCCGGACGCTCGGGCAGCAGGACCCTCTCGGCGAGTACCAGCGGGCGCTCGTCACCCTCTTCGACGACCTCCTCCGCGAGCTCGACGCGCGCATCGCCGGGACGTTCGAGACGGCGGAGATCACCGCGGACGGAGTCGACCTCGGGCGCGAGGGCCTCGCGAGCCCCTCCTCCACCTGGACCTACCTGGTCAACGACCAGCCCCTCGGCTCGACGATGGAGCGGATGGCGAGGAACCTGGTCCGCTTCGCCAAGGGGATGCTGGGGACGTCGTAGCGCTGGGGCGGGGAGGCAGGCTGGTTGCGGGTGCCCAGCAGGTTGTCGCCAGCGGAGGCTGATGGCGCGCCACCGAGGGCAATGCGCATGCGGTGGATCCGAAGTCCAAAGTTGACGGGGGCACGCAGCAGACCTGAGTGCGATAAGCGCCGGCGAATCGGAATGTTGCAGCGAGAGGTATCCGGCGCGCCCTTCTCGCGGTCTCCTCTATAGTCGCTGCGTTCCGGATCAGTACGGGCCAAGAACCGCCGATCTGGGCCGCGCTGTCAGGCAGAAAGAGCGACCGCGCGCAGGCGCCTACTTTGGAATCGAATCTAGCTGTCTACGGCTCGCCTGCCGGACTACATTCGCGAGCCAGGCGAAATCCCGTCGGCCACGCTTTATCGGTGCGACCTTGCTTTCGAAAGCGTAGGCGAGCAGGAAGCGCATCGCCCAGTTCACCGAAAGCCCGAGGGCGATCTCCCGGTCTTCGCGATCAAGAAAGCTGGATGTGCCGGTGAGACCTGATTGAATGATCGACTGATCGAGTTCCTGCTTCAGGATGTTCGCCGCCGACCCTAGCTCGAGGCCGACGCTGACGGACTCTGCACGGGCGATCTGGAGTTGATGGCGAAGTTGAATAACGTTCTCTAGTGCCGCCGTCCAATGCCCTGCCGAGAGTGATGTTCGGAGACGACGGCACGCCGCGACCATGAAGAGGCACAGCGGCATGTAGAGGGCCCCCTGGCGGTCAATCCTGCTGCTTACGAGTTCGCGGGCATTTCGGGCCAGAGTGTCCAGGACGACTGCCGAGGTGTGAGGCTCTCCGGGGGCAAGGCTAAGTAGGCTACGACCGGTCAGGTCAGAGACGTTGCTGAACCAGGCATGGAGCTCCTGAGCCGCTGTTGCGGTCTTGGGCTTGGCGCTCATGCAGGCCCTGCGGTGAGAATCGTCTGGGTCGCCGACCGAAATCCCTCGTAGACCCATGTCGAGGGAGCATCGGCTACCTCGATGAGGTCCGGTGTTCCCGTGGTGGAGTCGAAAGGCCAGCACCTCGGGCGCTCGTCGTGAAGCTCCTTACGCTCGCCTTCGGTGAGCTCAGCCCATACCACGTCCATGAGCTCGAGGAGGCTGTCCTCTACCGCCGACTCCTCTCCGACGTGTTTCCAGCGCGTGAGCCACAACCGTCCCTCGAGCCTTCGGTATTTCGAGAACCCTGCTGATGCCATGCCTAACTCCAGGACTTTCTCGTCCCCGCTAGTGCCCCCTCGTAGTGGGTGAGAGGCATCGACGTAGAAGGTTCGACCAGGGCGTGCGGATAGGAAGCAACGCGATCAACGAGTGACGTCGGTAGCGCCGAAGCGCCGATGGCGAAGACCGGATCGCGCCCGTTACCGCCTAAGTTCTTCGGGACGCGGTGTTTCGGGAGATTCAGCGGATCATCCATTGCGACTGACATCCCACCCGTTGACGGATCTACGTCAGTTCCACGAACGGATATGTCCCCTGCGGGCGGACTTCCGATCACCACGCCAAGTTCCCTCCGTGACCGGCCCACCACAGGATAGCCGTCAGCTTGGCGTTTCATCGAGCGGAACATCTGGCGCGTGTTCGATGTGGAACCCGCTGCGGTCTTCGCCTCTTGCTTCAACGGCCGTGACACACAGTCATCATACGGCTCCCAGCGTAGATCATTGCCCCGCCTGGGTTTCGTCGCCGGTCTCCGCTCACGTGCGGCAGGCGGGGATTGCCAGCGGTTCGATGCGGAAGGTATGTCTCACTAGACCGCGAGGAGATCCTCCTCACGCGCGCCACCGCCATCGAGCAACGACGGCTCTCGGCCGGGACGAGCACGAACGTCGGCGATGTCCTCGACCGGTTCGGCCTGCGCATCGACGGGCAGGTCACGCAGGCCGCGCAGATGCTCTACGGGATGAAGTTCCTGCCCGACTTCCCGCAGGCGCTGCTCAAAGCTCGTACGTCGCCATCGCTGTCTTCAATGACCGCATCGAGGTGCGCAGCATCGGTGACTTCCCGTCGGGCGTGCGCGCGGAACAGCTCTCGCGGGAGCACCTGTCGGTCCGACGCAACCCGCTCATCGCCGAGGCCTTCCATCGTACCGGCGCGGTCGAGGCGTGGGGCCGAGGCACGAACCGGGTCATCGAAGCCTGTCGGGCGTACGGCATCCCCGGCCCGGAGTTCGTCGATGAGGCGGGTGCGGTGACCGTAACGTTCAGGGCCGAGGTCGTCGGCGGGACGGGGAACTTGGTGCGAGGCGGGCACCAAGTGGGCACCAAGTCGGCACTAAGTGCGTACCAGGTTCAAGTGCTCGAGCTTGCAGCCGTTCCGCACCCGCTGGCGGAGCTCATGGTCCCCTCGGGACGGACGGACCGTACGAAGTTCCGAGACCAGGTCGTCGCGCCTCTGCTCGAGGCCGGGCTGCTCGAGATGACCATCCCGGACAAGCCGCGAAGCTCGAAGCAGCAGTACCGCATGACCGAGGCAGGGCGCGCGGCGCTGCTGACCGTGAGGCGGGAATAGCCCGAAAGAAGAAGCCGACCGCCTCTTCGGGCTGGTCCAGGATGGCAGTGACGGTCAGGTCAGGCCGGCGGGCCTCCACGTCTCGAGCCGGCCCCTGATTTCCGCCGCAAGGGTCCCAAGCGTCCGCGGACTCTTCGCCCTCCACGCGCGGGGGATGACCGGAACGGCCGCAACGCAGGCCGAGGAACTCCGCTCGATCTACGGCCTTCGGGTCGTCGTCGTTCCCCCGAACCGGCCCCGAGCTCGCTTGGACCGGTCGGACCTCGTCTTCGCGCGGCGCACCGACAAGGAGCGCGCCGTCGTGGAGGAGATCCGGCGCCTCCACGCCTCGGGGCGCCCGGTCCTCGTCGGGACGGCGAGCGTCGAGGAGTCGGAGAGGCTCGCGGCGCTCGTCCGCGGCGCCGGCGCCCCGTGCCGGATCCTCAACGCGAAGAACGACGAGGAGGAAGCGGCCGTCATCGCGGAGGCGGGCGACGTCGGCGCCGTCACGATCTCGACGAACATGGCCGGGCGCGGCGTCGACATCCGTCTCGGCGGGGCGCGCGAGGAGAGGGCGGACGCGGTTCGGGCGCTCGGCGGCCTCGTCGTCCTCGGGACCAACCGGTACGAGGCGCGCCGCATCGACGACCAGCTTTGCGGCCGCGCGGGGAGGCAGGGAGACCCGGGCGAGTCGCGAGGAAGACCCTCCTCCGCTACGACCGCCTCCTGGAGAGCCAACGGCAGATCTTCGCGGCGCGGCGGGACGAGGCGCCCACCGGCTTCCTCGAGTTCGCCGCCCCCGACCGGTGGGCAGCCGTCCGGGGCGACTTCGGCGAAGAGCTCGCGAGACGCGTCGAGCGCGACCTGACGATCGCCTGGATCGACACCCTCTGGTCCGATCACCTCGAGAACGTGGCGGAACTGCGGGAGGGAATCTCGGTCCGGACGCTGGGTGGGCAGGACCCTCTTGCCGAGTATCAGCGGGCGCTCGTCGCCCTCTTCGACGACCTCCTCCGCGAGCTCGACGCGCGAGTCGCCGGGACGTTCGAGACGGCGGAGATCACCGCCGACGGAGTCGACCTCGGGCGCGAGGGCCTCGCGAGCCCCTCCTCGACCTGGACCTACCTGGTCAACGACCAGCCGTTCGGCTCGACGATGGAGCGGATGGCAAGGAACCTGGTTCGCTTCGCGAAGGGGATGCTGCGCCCGTCGTAGCGCCCGAGCGGGGAGCCGGGCGGGTGCGGGAACGGTTCAACCCCTGACTTCCCGCGAATGCCGGCTCGAGGATGTGAGGAGAGGTCTTTGCGGTTTCAAGACCCAAAGGTCGCAAGTTAGAATCGCGCCCCCGCAGCCATCCGGAACGCACTTAGAATCAAGTGGTTACGATAACTCCAGCAGCCGCAGGAGTCCTTCGTTTTGGCCCGGAGAGTGGGATCCGAATGGACTTGAACCGGCTGTATCGTTCTCGGATCCGATCTGACGCACGGTCGCACGTCGTTCCTCGGTTCGCGACCGGAACCCAAACGGCGGAGGCCCCGAGCTTCGTGGCGCCGGCTTGCGGTTTGAGTCCCACGCGAATGGCCTCGACGGTCGCGAATTCGGCCTTGAGATCCTCCACACCGTGGCGGGTCCCCATTACCTCGTCGGGTAGCGAGTGGGTGGAGGATCGAAACAGAAGCTGGCTGGGGCAGCCGGGCAGGAAGTTCCGCCTGTTGAGGCGGACGACGTTACCAAGGGCAGAATGCCCTCGGCGAGTTCATGAGCGGGCTGTCGGGACGGATGATCGCTCCCGTCCGACCGCCGTCGCGTTCCAGCTCTGGCGGATCCCGTTCCTGTCGGCTCCCGTTCCTTGACACCGGCACCTCAGCAAACTACATTCCATCATGCGAACCCCAGTGAGCCGTGCCCCGAGACACCGAGGTGAGTAGTGACGCCTAGCGAGGTGGCTCTCGCGCGTGTGGAACTCGCCGTGGAGAAGTATCTCGGAGCGCGAGGCGTGTCCCTAAGTCCTGAGGACCATCGCGCCTTCCATTCTACGGTCTCTCGGGAACTGCTCGAGCGCGACGAGGAGCACATCGTCGTACTTAGCACCGTGCCGCCTCGGGCTCGACGCTTCGCAGTCCGAAGAGTCATCGATGCACTCGTCTCGACCATTCACGCAGCCGCCGCCACAAAGCAGCAATGCTACGAAGCGGCCTCGCTGGCGTTCCTCTCGGCGATCGCCTCACTTCAAGAGGTGGAGACGCCTCTCTCCGACGAGATGGCCACCCTCCTTGCGATCGTGGCCGTCACTGAAGACGAGCACCCGACGAAGGACAGGCTCCTCTATCTCTTCTGCGGGCAACCGGGCCTCTCGCAGGAGCAGTACGAGCCGGCGCTCCAATCTCTGGCCGCTCTCGAGATAGTCGCGATCAAGGGAGACACTGTTCTCCTTCGCGAGCACTGCTATGTTTGAATCCAAACCCCTTGAACACCGGGGAGGCTTTTGATGGACGCACTCTCGCTCAGCCTTCAGAATCTGCGCATCGCTCAATTCCTGACCGCCGATCGCTCACCCACCCCCAGCGACCTCACTCGGCTGAGACGCGGCCTTGACTTCCTTCGCAGAACCCGAAGCGCTTACTCCTTCGTCACCAACGGTGACGTCGAGCACCTCGAGGAGTCGTCTTTCGCTGAGGCCCGTTACGCAGCCCGGACCCTCGCCGCTCTTAAGACCGTCCGGAACATCCCAGAAGTCGCAAAGCATCTCCAGTGTCTGGAGGACGCACTCGCTGGACTCGTCGAACGAGACCGCCCTCTTTCGCCAGATCAGCGAAGCAAGCTACAGCGCTTCTTTTCATCGATCGGCAAGGCGCTTCTGACCGACGCGATCGATTCTCAACCGGTGCTTGACCTTGCCGACGCCTGGGAGCCGGGCCAGCACTCCAAAGACGGCGCCGACTACCTTGGGGTTGCCACTGCCTGATGGAGGAGGAACCAAGACTCTCGATTGTCGCTGACCTCGTAGGTGGGGCAATCGAGAGGGTTCAGGCTCTCTGCCATCTGGCCGAGATGCTCGCTGCAGACGAGTATGTTTCTCGTGAACCCCGGGTTCTGCTCACTACATTCTCGAGACTGGGCCCACTCCTAGAGGACTCGATCGCGTATCAGTTCGACTTGTTGGCGAAAGGCGATCCGGACGCGCTTTCTGCCCTTCGCGCGATCGACTTTCTGATCCGAGATCTCGCAGGGGATCTGCGGCTTCCTGCCCGAGCGACTCGGAACCACGTGCCTGGGGTACTCACTCGCCTTGTCGGCGAAAGGCTGCAGTCGCTCTTCCCAGGTGCCGCGGTAATCCTCCGGCCTGCATGGAGCTACCAATACAAGATATATCGCGAGGATGCGCGCACCAGACTGGCATGCCAGCTCCAGGATGTGCTATCGCCGGAGGCTGCGGAGCGGTTCGAGGAAGCCGCCAAGGACTTACCTGCAAAGCTCTTCATCATCTCGTTTCCAATCATCGAGCGGGCGTCGATTCATCTACACTCCGTGCTCGGACATGAGATTGGCCACCTCTTGGCTGCCACTTACACGGTCGAGGAGTCTGCCGATCGCGCCTTTAAGGAATCCCTCCGGGCGAAGTATCCGCTCCCGAAAAGGAGTCCCGAGGCACAGCAGTCCCTCGAACTGGTCGACACCGAACACGTCGAGAGAAACATAGCAGCTAGGAATAGAGCCATGAAGGAGATGTACGCCGACACGGCTGCCGTCTTGCTCTTCGGGATCGCAGCAGTTTTCGGCGCCGCCCAAATAGCACTCGCGAGCGGCCTCAAGTCCAGCAGGAAGAGCGACGGATACACGTACCCCTCTTGGGGCAGCG
>CAVOJA010000077.1:0-9010 GCA_963696015.1 uncultured Holophagales bacterium | reverse complement strand
CGTTCCTCTCGCTCGTGCTGCGCAAGGCCCTCCAGGATCGCCTGGCGGCCGCGGGGGTGGACGAGGAATGGGCGACGGTCCTCGCAGATCTGAAGCGGTTCACGTACGTCGACGTCGAGCGCGACGGCAAGAAGTTCAGGATCCGTTCGCGCACGGCGGGGTGCGCAGGCAAGGTGTTCCAGGCTGTCGGCATCGCCATTCCGCGAGCCGTCGAGGTCGCGGACGCTGCGGTGGCCTCATGAACTGCCCGGACTCCCACCCGTCACGCGCGGCCCGATGTGATGCCAACGCTCTCGTGCCAGCCCGTAACTCACCTGTTCCCAGCGAAATGCATTTTGTCGGTGTAGAAGACGAGTATGATGTTCTTGGTGGGAGCTTCGACTGTTGTCCCGCCGCGTCAGATGGATCCGCGGAGCGGTTGAGCCGGTTCGCACCTCATGCCGGATGGGTCTGGAATCGAGGAGTAGAGTAGTAGCCGGATCCGCCTGGGAGGACCGGCGCAGGGTCGCGGTCGATCGACTGGAAAGGAGCTAGTCGTGGGTGATTATGTTGAGTGCCCGGGATGTGGGAACAAGCCTGGATGGGGTTCGCACTTCAAAATCTGCCGGTGTACGCACTGCCTCAGGTACTTCTGCTACAAGTGCAAGGGTAGCAATGGCGGTCGTCAGTGCCCCAATCCGGACTGCGAATCAAGGGACTGGCGCGAGGTGGGCGAATGCCGCTGACAGGTTCAGGTGCCACGTGACCTGACAACACCCCTTCGGCAGGGTCTTTCGCGCGACGCTTCGCGGTGCTCGAGATCTCGGGCCTCTCACCCGTTCTCGTCACCGGTGAATTGGTGCGGTTGTGGCGGCGACGCTCCCACTTCGTGTCGGCTCTCCGGGTGAAATCGGGCAGGGACGTCGGGCGAAGGCGAGCGACGCCTCCGATCCAGTCTGAGTTCCCGCTTGCGGCGTCATCGTATCTATTGCCCTGCCAGCTGAATGCGAAAGGCCAGGACGGGTAAGATTCGGACGGCCATACGCCGCGACACCGGCACGACAGCGGCTGCAAGGGGCAGGCGTCATTCGATACAGCTCCTGGAGAAGGACGAAGGCTCGATTGCAATGAAGATCTCGACGAGCAGTGGAGGAAGGTCATGTCTCGGGTGAGAGCCTAAGTATGGGCGTCGGACGCTTCCGTCCTTCCGACCGCTTGCGCGGGCGGACAGCCACCATCCGCTGCGACAACTTTGTGAAGGTGGCCCTGGCCACGGCCGGAGGACTCGGTCTCAGTCCGATCCTCCCCGGTACCGCCGGCGCCTTCGCGGGGGTAGCGGTCTACTTTTCTCTGGGCGCCGTTTCCTCCGGTCTCTGGCTGACAACGTGGCTCTTATTGGTGCTCCTCGCTGTCGCAGCTCTCAATCACGTCCTGACACCGTGGGCGCAGGCGTTCTGGGGCCATCCGGACCCGAGCGCTTTCGTTCTGGACGAGGTCGCGGGGTTCCTCGTCGTCCCGCTCCTGGCTCCGGCCGCATCAAGTCTCGTCATCGCCACCCTGGGGTTTGCGGCATTCCGGATACTCGACATGGTGAAGATCCCCCCTGCGAGGCAGATCGACCGGAAGATGCCTGGTTCGTGGGGAATACTCCTGGACGATCTTGTGAGCGGGGCGTATGCCGCGCTTCTCGTTAACGGTTTCGAGTACTGGCGCGTCGCGGCCGGGGCCGCACGCTAGCCGGGGGTTCGACAGAACCCGGACATGGAGGAGCGATGGAGGCACGTGTGAGAGCTCACGGAGCGATGCGGGCCGGACTAACGGCCGCGCAGGTTCTGGAGAGCCGGGAACGTCACGGCAACAACGTTCTGACGCCGCCGGAACGTGATCCGTGGTGGAAGCAGTTTCTGGGGAAGTTCGACGACCCGGTCATCCGGATTCTGCTGGTCGCTGCGGTGATATCGATCGCCATCGGCCTGGTGAACCGCCACTTTGTTGAGGGGGTCGGTATCGTGGTGGCGGTCCTGCTCGCGACCGTCATGGCCTTCTGGAACGAGTACAAGGCGAACAAGGAGTTCGACGTCCTCAACCAGAGCAATGACGACAAGGCGATCAAGGTAATCCGGGACGCCAACTACACCGAGGTGCCCAGGCGGGATCTGGTCGTGGGGGACCTCGTTCTGGTCTCCCTGGGAGACGAGATCCCGGCCGACGGTGAGCTGCTTGAGGGCGTTTCCCTGCAGATAGACGAATCGAGTCTCACGGGAGAGTCGGTTCCGGCCGAGAAGCACGTGCGGTCCGAATCCGCGCCGGTGGACGCGAGCGAGTCGGCCTACCCCAGACACGAAGTCCTCCGGGGGACGAAGGTCGTCGACGGTCACGGGGTGATCAGCCTCACGTCCGTGGGGGACCGGACGGAAATCGGCAAGACCAAGACGGCGTCCGAAGAGGAGACCGATGAACAGACACCTCTGAAAAGGCAGCTCGCACGGCTGAGCAAGGTGATTGGCGTCGTCGGGTTCGGTGTCGCCGGTCTGCTCTTCGTCGCGCTGGTCGTCAAGGGGTATCTGAGCAAGGAGTTGGCGCTGTCCCCGGATCAGTGGCGTTTCGCTGGCACAGCGGCCATCGCAGGCCTCATCGCACTCTCCCGCGTTTGGGTGCCGATCGTCTACGACCTTCTCGAGATCGTCGGGCATGAGAAGGAGCGGCCAGCGTGGCTGGAGCGGGAAGGCGTCGCGCCGTGGTTGCAGGTGCTGGTGATCGCCGGGACGTTCCTGGGTGCAGCGGTCGTGGTTGGCCGACTCACGGGTGTGATGCCTCCGTCGGGCACTGCCTGGATGCCGACGGAGGCTACCGAGGAGTTCCTGAAGTACTTCATGATCGCGGTCACGCTCATCGTCGTGGCGGTCCCGGAGGGGCTGGCCATGAGCGTGACGCTCAGCCTCGCGTACAGCATGAGGAAGATGACGGCGAAGAACAACCTCGTCCGGCGGATGCACGCCTGCGAGACGATCGGCGCGGCGACGGTGATCTGCACCGACAAGACCGGCACGCTGACCACGAACGAGATGCGTGTTCATCATCCGGGGTTCCCGTCGCTTCAAAGCGAAGGGACCGTCACGGTCCGGGGGGCGTCGCTGGACCCAGTGGCGTTCATTCACGAGGCGATGGCGGCGAACTCGACAGCCACGCTGAAACGAAGCGGGCCGATACCCGTCGGGATGGGGAACCCGACAGAGTGTGCGCTGCTCCTGTGGCTCGAGAGCCGAGGGGTGGACTACCTCCAGCACCGTACCAGCTTCAAGCTGAACAAGCAGTGGAGTTTCTCGACCGAACGCAAGTACATGGGGACGCTGGGCCACTCAGAGGGTCTCGCAGATCACGTCCTGCACGTGAAGGGAGCGCCGGAGATCGTGCTTGGCCGCTGTAACAGGGTCCTGACCCCGAACGGAGTGGAGCCGATCGCGAGTTGGCAGGAGATGATCCGGAGGGAACTGGAGGAGTACCAGTCCCGCGGAATGCGGGTTCTCGGCTTTGCCGCGAGGAGGGCTGATCCGAGTGACTCGAAGCTGGAATTGGACGACCTGTCTGCAGATCTCGTATGGCTCGGGTTTGCGGCCATCGTCGATCCGCTGCGCAAGGGAGTGCGATCCGCCATCGATGCGTGCCGGACGGCGGGAATCGAGGTGAAGATGGTCACGGGCGACAACCGAGACACGGCGCAGGAGATCGCCCGCCAGACTGGCCTCGTCAACTCCGACTCCGTCGAGGGCCATCACGTCGCAGGAGGGGACTTCGCTGGATTGGCGGAGGACGAGACCCGCAGCAGTTCGGCGGCCCTCAAGGTGTTGTCGAGGGCGCGTTCCACGGACAAACTGAAGCTGGTGCAGAGCCTGCAGGAGCAGGGGCACGTTGTGGCGGTAACAGGGGACGGCATAAACGACGCTCCGGCGCTGAACCACGCGGACGTCGGGCTGGCCATGGGGTCAGGCTCAGACATCGCAAAGGAGGCGAGCGACATCATCCTCCTGGATGACTCGTTCCTGACCATCGTGAACGCGATCATGTGGGGGCGCTCGCTCTACCAGAACATTCAACGATTCATCTTGTTCCAGCTGACCATCAACGTGGCAGCTCTCGGCATCGCCCTGCTCGGACCATTCATCGGGGTCAAGCTGCCGTTCACCGTGACGCAGATGCTGTGGATCAACCTGATCATGGATACGTTTGCAGCCCTGGCTCTCGCGGCCGAGCCGCCGCACGCGGATGTGATGAACCGTCCGCCCCGCGACCCGGAGGCTTTCATCGTTACGCCGCCCATGGGATGGGCGATTGCGGTGACTGGGGGACTCTTTATGGTCGCGATGGTTGGTTTTCTGCTTTTTGCCAAGCAGCGCTTCCCGCATCCCACCATTTCCGGCGAGATCGACAACTACGGGCTGACACTCTTCTTCAACGTATTCGTCATGCTGCAGTTCTGGAACCTCTTCAACGCTCGCTGCCTGGGCCTGAAGCAGTCGGCGTTCCGCGGGATCCTTGAAAACAGGGGGTTGGTGATCATCGCCTCGGTGATCCTCCTAGGGCAGATCGCAATCGTCCAGTGGGGTGGGGGGTTCTTCAGGACGGTTCCTCTGAGTGCGGGAGAGTGGATCTCAATTATCGGTGGCACGTCGGTCGTGCTCTGGGCCGGAGAGGCGATCCGCTGGGCGCAGCGCCTTCGCGAGCTGGAGACCGCCTGATGCCCACGAAAGGTTGACGTAGAGGCGAGATCCCTCGGGTCGATGGGAGCGGAGCCGCTCGAAAGCTCGTCCTAGGTCCAGAGGGAGCGTTGTGGCCCCTGGGCTAGATTTCAAGTGATTGGGGACGCCCGAGATTCCCTTTGACGGCAGAAGTATCTTCTCGGAAAATGGCGCCTCCACTAAGGAGGTGATCCATGTCATCAACTCGTACTTGCGACAGCTGCGGAAAGGACAGGCCCCTGTCAGGAGGAAAGACCTGTCGCGAGGGCCACTTCACTTGTAAAGACTGCGCGCACGGCCACGAGCACTGCAAACTCTGCGGCCACACCCTACGATAGACCCTGGCGAAGAGCTGCCGCGTTTCGGGAAATCGTCCGTTGAAGGCCGTCCTTGCGGCCGACGGCAATTTGAGAGTGCGGGCTAGCGCTACGTATTTGCCGCCGGAGTTGTCGGGCGCCTGGCGGCAGCGGCAGGACCGAAGGTTGCAGCCCAGCCCGTCGGGGTCAGCTCGTCGAGCCGCGAGGCCGGATGCGTGGCGACTCAAGCAGGAAATCATCGAAGCACCGGAGGGACTCGACTCCGGTCAGCTTGCACCCCTGCGTCACCTCGGCGAACCGGAGAGGACGGCGACGGGGCGCTCGCGCTCCGCCCGGCTGGCGCACGTCTTGAAGCAGTCGAGGCCCTTGGTAGCCATCGTCGTGCTCCTTTCCGTTACGGACGTCGAACTGGTTGCCCGGCCGTGAACGTTGTGCGGCGCAGCTCCTCCGGCAGACGTTACAGGCCATTCCCGATCCACCCAGCCCGGAGGATCGCGTCACAAGGTCTGGCACGTAGAGGTTCTCCCAGCCCCCGGCCTCTACGGCGACCGGCCAGGCGCGCTCGCGCCACGACGGAAACCGCCCTTATCGCTGGCTCCACGTCGAGGGCGGGAAAGTGGACCTCGGCGTCCACCGTGGATGCGAGCGCAGCGCCCAGCCGACCTCCGAAACTCTCGGTCGAGCGTGCCGCGCCCGGGAAGCCGACCGGGCGTCTCCCGGCGCCCCCCGAGCTGTGCACCCTCAGCGTGACGAGAACGACGGCGGGATGCCGGGCCAGTGCCGACGAGCCGAGGCGTAGGACTCAGGTCCTCGGCTTGGGTTTTCGACGAGGCCATCGACGAGAACCAACATGGGACCATCGGGCTCCACGCCAGCGAGGAGGTCGTCCGCCCGGAGAGAGAGAACGCGCTCGTCCGGCAGGAGCGCCCGAGGAATCGACCGCGCGGCGGTCGTCCGGCCGACCCCCTCTCTCCTCGACAGTGGCGGTGCTCAGCACAGCAGGTCTTCGGTCTCGCCGTAGCAGGCTGCGCCCCGGATGACCTCTTGCAAGTGAAGGCTCGGTTTGGGTCGGGACGCCGCCGCGGCGACGGCCGCCACCTCGCCGGCCGTCGCCGCTTGGCTGAAGTGAAAAGGCCGTCAGCCGGGTCCATGATGCTGATCTGCGCGGAATCGGACGGGCCGGCTGTCGGGAAGGACCTCCTGCCCCGCGAAAGCTAGATCTTCCGGGCGTTTTCCTTATTGACGCCGGACAGACCTGAGGCGGGAGGGCCTCTGGGCCGTCGTCCTCTCCTGGGGCGCGATCCTCGTCTACGTCTGGTTCCGGTTCCGCTCCCTCTCCTTCGGGACCGGTGTCGTCGTTGCGCTCGTCCATGACGCGTGGATCGCGCTCGGCCTGTGCTCCCTCTTCGGGGTCGAGATCTCCCTGACCGTCGTCGCGGCCTTCCTGACCCTCATCGGCTATTCCGCGAACGACACGGTCGTCATCTACGACCGGATTCGCGAGAACCTCGAGAAGCCGAAGAAGGAGGCTCTTCCGCTCCTCGTGAACCGGTCGATCAACGAGACCCTCTCGCGGACGTTCCTGACCGCGTTCCTGACCTTCCTCACGGTCGCTGCCCTGTTCTTCTTCGGCGGCGAGGTCATCCGCGGCTTCTCGTTCGTCCTCTTCGTCGGCATGTTCATCGGCGCCTACTCCACGATCTTCATCGCTGCGCCCTGGGTCGTGAACTGGGAGACCTGGCGCGCGAAGGCGGCCGTCCGCCGCGGGGGAGCCGCTCCGGTCGCCCCCGCAAAAAGCGGTAAGACCCTGGCGAAGGGCCGCTGACGACCGGGCCTCGCCGGGGCCGCGCCGTTCGGCGCGACCCCGGCGGGACCGGGCCCGCGCCCCCTCCCGCGTCCGCCGGAGCACTCGATGACGCCCGTCTCCCTCTTCCCGTTCGCCGAAACCTGGTGGGTCTACGGCGTCTTCGTCCTCTTCGTCCTCGGGATGCTTGCGCTCGACCTCGGCGTCTTCCACCGCAAGGCCCACGCCGTCGGGTTTCGCGAGGCGGCCGCTTGGAGCGTCGCCTGGGTCGTCGTGGCGATGTGCGTCGACGGGGTGCTCTACCTTTGGGCGTCGGCCCGCTTCGCCTCGGACG
This sequence comes from uncultured Holophagales bacterium, assembly GCA_963696015.1. Taxonomy (GTDB): domain Bacteria; phylum Acidobacteriota; class Thermoanaerobaculia; order UBA5066; family UBA5066; genus UBA5066. The sequence continues at coordinate 1,840 of CAVOJA010000077.1, read as the reverse complement.
CGCGGCTTCTCGCCGTCCCGGGATTCCTTCCCGACGCGGCGGCGCGCCAGGTTTTCCTCGAGTTCCTGACGGGTTACGTCGTCGAGAAGGCGCTCTCCGTCGACAACATCTTCGTCTTCGTCGTCCTCTTCAACTTCTTCGGCGTCCCGGCCGCGTACCAGCATCGGGTGCTCTACTGGGGAATCCTCGGCGCCCTCGTCTTCCGGGCGATCTTCATCGCGCTCGGGGCGCTCCTCCTCCAGTTCCACTGGGTGATGTACGTCTTCGGGGCGTTCCTGGTCGTGACGGGTTTCAAGATCATCGTCGGCCCCGACAAGCCGGTGGACCCGGCTGACAACGCCGTCCTGAAGGCGCTGAAGCGCTGGATTCCCCTGACGCACGACCTCCACGGCCCGCACCTGTTCGCTCGCGAGAACGGGCGACTGCTCGGGACTCCGCTCCTTCTCGCCCTCGCCTTCATCGAAGTCTCCGACGTCGTCTTCGCGATCGACTCGGTCCCGGCGATCTTCGCGATCACCCGCGAGCCGCTCGTCGTGTTCACGTCGAACATCTGCGCCATCCTCGGCCTGCGCGCGCTCTTCTTCCTCCTGGCCGGCGCGGTGAGGAAGTTCCACCTGCTCAAGTACGGCCTCGGTTCCGTTCTGATCTTCGTCGGGCTGAAGATGGCCTGGCTGAACGAGGCCTTCGGCGGGAAGTTCCCGATCGCCTGGTCGCTCGGGATCATCGCCGTACTCCTCGCGGCGTCCATCGGGCTCTCGCTCGCGTACCCGCCAAAGGCGGAGCCCGGGACCTGAAGGCCGCCTCGGGTTTCGGCGGCTCAGGCGAGCTTCAGGACCAGGAAGCCTCCGACGAGGAGAACGAGGAAGGTGAGCGCGGCGAGGTCGAAGTTCTTCTCGAGCGTTCGGCGGATCGCCGGACCGAAGAGCCGGAGGAGCCCCGCGACGAGGAAGAAACGGGCCGCGCGACCGACGAGGCTGACGAGGACGAACGGCGCGAAGGCCATTCCGGTGGCGCCGGCTGCGATCGTGGCGACCTTGTACGGGATCGGCGTGAACGCGGCCGCGGCGAGGAACCAGATCCCCCACTCGCCGTTGTAGAGCTCCACGACCTTCGCCCAGTGGTGTTGGGCGTTGTAGAAGCTCACGATTGCTTGCCCGGCCGTCGCCATGAACGCCTGGCCGATGAGATAGCCACCCATCGCCCCGAGGACGGAGCCCGCGGTGCAGAGGGCGGCCGCCCGGACCCAGAGGCGAGAGGAGGCGGCGACGATGGCGATGAGCAGGACGTCGGGCGGGATGGGGAAGACCGACGACTCCACGACGGCGATGAAGAAGAGAGCCGCGAGCGCCTGCTTCGTGTCGGCCCAGTGCATCGTCCAGTCGTAGAGGGCCCTGAGCCAGCGCCGGGGCGCCGCGAGGGCGCGCAGGACGGGGTTCGCGGAGGGGGCGGGAGCGGGTTCGGGGGCGGAAGCGGGGAGCGGGGCCGACATCCGACGGAGGTTACCCGATGCGGTTCCGTCGTGCGCGGGACGCGGGTGCCGCCATAATCCGGCCGTGCTGAGGTTCGAGGACGTCCTCGACGCGGTCGAGAGCTATCTGCCCGGGGCGGACGAGGATCTCCTGCGCCGGGCGTACATCTTCTCGGCCCAGGCCCACCGGCACCAGCTCCGCTCCTCGGGGGAGCCGTACCTCGTTCACCCCATCGGGGTGGCGATGCTCCTGGCCGAGCTGAAGCTCGACGAGGTCTCCGTGGCCACGGGCCTCCTTCACGACGTCCTCGAAGACACCAAGACGACGAAGGAGGAGCTCGCCGCCCTCTTCGGCCAGGAGGTCGCCGACGT
>CAVOJA010000076.1:0-11133 GCA_963696015.1 uncultured Holophagales bacterium | reverse complement strand
CGCCGAACGCCTTCGTGGCGGAGGTCGCGAAGGACGCGCCGCGCGGCTCCTGGCCGCGGTACCTCGCCAGCGAGCAGTCGTACTGGGCCGTCGTGGGCGTTGACGGGGACGCGGACGAGGGGCTTCTCTCCGAGGACGGCGCGCTCGAGGCGGGGGCCGGGCTCTTCTCCGTGGAGCCGTTTCTCCTCGACGGGGAGCGGCTGGTCACCTGGGCCGACGTGACGACGCGTCACGCGCTCGTGGACGGCGACCTCCCGATCCCGTCGGTGACGTGGGAGACGAAGGAGGTCCTGCTCGAGACGACGGCGCTCGCGGCCGGACTTCCGGGCGCGTCGGCGCTCCTGGCGCGGTATCGCGTCTCGAACCGGACGGCGGCGTCGAGGCGGGTCCGTCTCGTCCTGGCCGTCCGGCCCCTGCAGGTGAATCCGCCGTGGCAGTTCCTCGGCACGCCCGGGGGGGTCGCGGAGATCCGGTCACTCGCCTTCGAGAACGGCCGGGCCGTCGTGAACGGCACGCGCCTCGTCGTCCCGCTCGTGGCCCCGTCGGCCGCTGGGGCGACCGCTTTCGATGCCGGTGACGTCTCGGACTTCCTGCGTGCCGGGGCCCTCCCGACCTCCCGGGCGGTGACGGACCCGTCCGGCCTCGCCTCCGCGGCCTTCGCGTTCGACCTCGACCTGCCGCCCGCCGGCTTCCGTGAGGTCGTGGTCGCGATGCCGTTCGATCCCGCTCACGCCCCCCCGGAGCTCGCCGCGGCGACCTCACCCCGGCCGTGGAGAGGCCTGGAAGCGGGCGACGCCTCTGCCCTCTTCGAGGCCCTCCTCTCGAAGGAACGGGACGGCTGGAGGAGCCGTCTCGACCGCGTCGTCTTCGACGTCCCGCCCGAGGCGGAGCGATTCGTGAAGGTCCTGAAGTCCCAGCTCGCGTGGATCCTCGTCAACCGCGACGGCCCGGCGATCCAGCCCGGGTCGCGCGCGTACGCCCGGTCCTGGATTCGCGACGGCTCGCTCACGTCGGAGGCTCTTCTGCGCCTCGGGCACTCCGGGACGGCCCGGTCGTTCCTCCTCTGGTTCGCCGGCTTCCAGGGAGAGGACGGGCGCGTGCCCTGCTGCATCGACTCGCGAGGCGCCGACGGCGTCCCGGAGAACGACAGCCACGGCCAGCTCCTGTTTCTGATCGCCGAGACGGTGCGGTACACGGGCGACCGGGGCCTCGCCGCACAGATGTGGCCACACGTCGTCTCGGCCGTGTCGTACCTCGACCAGCTCCGGCAGAAGCGCCGGACGGCGGAGTACGAGACGCCGGAGAAGCGGGTCTTCTACGGCCTCCTGCCCGAGTCGATCAGCCACGAGGGGTACTCGGCGAAGCCGATGCACTCCTACTGGGACGACTTCTTCGGCCTGCGGGGGCTGAAGGACGCCGTGGTTCTCGCGACGCTCCTCGGGAAGGAGAGCGAGGCGACGGCCTTCGCGAGGATCCGGGACGAGTTCGCCGCAGACCTCCATGCGTCGATCCGTCTCGTGGTCGAGCGCCACGGAATCGACACCCTGCCCGGCTGCGCCGAGCTCGGTGACTTCGACGCGACGTCCGCGACAGCCGCCCTCGCGCCCGGCGGCGAGCAGGCGCGACTGCCGAGAGCAGCGCTCGAGCGGACGTTCGCGAAGTACCTCGAGAACGTCGCGAAGCGGGAGGCCGGCGAAGGCGAGATCTACACGCCGTACGAGTGGCGGACCGTCGGGGCGATCGTCCGTCTCGGTCGTCGTGAAGACGTCCTGCCCCTGCTCGAGCTCTTCTTCCGCGACCTGCGCCCCGCGGAATGGAACCAGTGGGGTGAAGTGGTCTGGCGTGACCCGAGGACGCCGAAGTTCGTCGGCGACATCCCGCACACCTGGGTCGGCTCCGACTTCGCGCGCTCCTTCCTCGACCTGTTCGCGTACGAGCGGGAGGAGGACGCGTCGCTCGTCGTGGCCGCGGGAGTTCCCGAGGCGTGGGTCCGCTCCGCGCGCGGCGTCTCCGTGAAGCACCTCGGCACCCCGTGGGGTCCCCTCGATCTCGCCCTCACGGCCGAAGGGAAGGGGATCCGCGTCCGTCTTTCCGGTCTCGGGAGCCTTCCGCCGGGCGGCCTCGTCGTGCGCCCGCCCATGCCGTCCGGTCCGCGGACGGTGACCGTGAACGGACGACCGGCGCCTCTTCCACCAGGGGGAGAGGTCGTCGTCCGCTTTCTTCCCGCGGACGTCGTCATCCGACCGTGACGACCCCTGACGCCTTTCTTCAGCTTCTCTTCCGGAGGATTCGATGAGTGAGGCTCCCTTACGGTCCGTGAAGGCCGCCAACGCCTACGGACGATTCACCGAGGACGGACGCGAGTACGTCATCGCCGACCCGCGGACGCCCAGGCCCTGGGTGAACGTCATCTCCAACGCCCGTGCCGGACTCGTCGTCAGCCAGACAGGCTCCGGCTTCACCTGGGTCGACAACTCCCAGCTCGCCGTCGTGACGCGCTGGGAGCAGGATCTGACGAGGGATTCGTCGGGGCGCTTCCTCTACGTCCGGGACCTCGACACGGGCCAGGTCTGGTCGCTCTCTCCCGCGCCGTGCCTCCCGGCCTACGACCGCTTCGAGTGCCGGCACGGGCTCGGCTACACGACGTTCCGCACGGCCCTGTGCGGGGTCGCGGCCGACTGGACGCTCTTCGCCGATCCGGAAGCGACCGCCGAGCTCTGGCGCCTGACGCTGACCAACGAGCTCCTCGCGCCGCGTCGGCTCGAGCTCGTCGCCTTCGTCGAGTGGAACTGCGGCGTGACGCCGTCGCCGCGGCGGGAGTTCACGAAGCTCTTCCTGGAGTGCGAGCGGGACGTTTCTCGGAACGCCGTCTTCGCGCGGTCCCACATGTGGGAGGTCGGCTCGGAGCGCTGGGGGCACTGGAACACGAGCTTCCCATACGTCAGCGCTCTCGCCTGCACCGAGCCCGTCCTGGAAGCCGAGGGCGACAAGGCCGCATTTCTCGGCCGCCTCGGGAGCTTCGCGGCTCCCGAAGCCCTCACGGGAAATCCGTGGCCCGGCGTCTTCGGCCGCCACGGGGACGCGGTCGCGGCGCTGCGCGTCCCGATCGAGATTCCGCCCGGGGGCGTGCGCGACCTCGGCTTCGTCCTCGCGATGGCGGAGACGGACGAGGGGACGCGGGAGCTCCTGGGCCGTTTCGGCAGAGTGGAGGCTTTCGACGCCTCCCTTGCCGCCGCGAAGGCCCGCTGGACGCATCTGCTGGCCGCGCACCGCCTGGAAACGCCCGACGCGACGTTCGACGCCTTCCTGAACGACTGGGTTCGGTACCAGGCGATCTCCGCACGCATCCAGGGGCGCTGCGGCTACTACCAGCAGAGCGGCGCCTACGGCTTCCGCGACCAGCTGCAGGACTCGCAGGTCTGGCTGACGGTCGACCCGTCTCTCTGTCGCGCGCAGATCGCTCTCCATGCCGCGCACCAGTTCGCCGACGGCTCCGTCTACCACTGGTGGCACCCCCTTTCGGAGATGGGGCACGTCACGAAGATGACCGACGATCTCCTCTGGCTCGCGTTCGTGACGGCGGCCTACGTCCGCGAGACGGGGGACCTCTCGATCCTCTCCGACCGGACGCCCTATCTCGACGACCCGCAGCCGGCGCCGCTCGTCGAGCACGTCCTGCGCGCGTTCGAGCGCGTCTTCCGCCGGACGAGCCCGCGCGGCCTTCCGTACATCGGCGCCGGCGACTGGAACGACGGCCTCTCGGCGGTCGGCCTCGAGGAGAAGGGGGAGTCCGTCTGGCTCGCGCACTTCCTCGCCGGACTCCTCGGCGAGTGGGCCGAGCTCTTCACGCGGACAGGTGAGCCGGCGCGCGCCTCCGACTTCGCGAAACGCCGCGAGGCGCTCGTCGCGGCGATCAACGAGCACTGCTGGGACGGGGACTGGTACTGGCGCGCGACCCTCGACGGAGGTGGGAAGATCGGGAGTCGCGATAACGAGCGGGGAAAGATCTATCTCAACGCCCAGACCTGGGCCGTCCTGAACGACGTCGCCCCGCCCGACCGCGCCGCGGCCGCGATGGCGGCGGTGAAGGAGCACCTCGTGAGCCCCGCCGGGGCTCTTCTGCTCGGGCCGGCCTACGACCGCCCCGTTCGCGAGATCGGCTACATCACCCGCTATGCGGCCGGGATGCGCGAGAACGGAGGGGTCTACACGCACGCGGCGACCTGGGCGATCTCGGCGGCGGGAAAGTCGAAAGACGCCGAGCTCGTCGAGCGCCTCCTCGCGGCCATCGACCCGACTCGCAAGGACCCGGAGCGCCACCGGGCCGAACCCTACGTCCTCCCCGGGAACGTCGACGGCCCCGATTCGCCGCTCCACGGCCGGGCCGGCTGGACCTGGTACACCGGCTCGGCGCAGTGGCTCCACCGCGTCGTCTGCGAGTGGGTGATCGGAGCGCGGCCCGAGTGGGACGGGATGCGCTTCGACCCCTGCCTTCCGCCGTCGTGGAACGGCGCGCGAATGACCCGTCCCTGGCGCGGCGCGACGCTCGACGTGACGGTCGTCCGCGACGAGGCGCTCGAGCCCGGCACGGCTCGCGTCGAGGTGGACGGCCGGCTGCTCGACGGAACGCTCCTCCCGCCGCTGGAGAAGGGTGCGACGGCGAAGGTGAAGGTCAGCTTCCGGCCGGCCTGAGGCAGGCCCCGTTCGTCCGGATGACCTCTGAATAGAAACGGGCGCTCGCCTTGGGCGTCCGCTTCTGCGTGGCGAAGTCGACGTGGACGATGCCGAATCGCTTGCGGAAGCCGTGGGCCCACTCGAGGTTGTCCAGGAGCGACCAGGCGAAGTAGCCCCGCACGTCGACGCCGTCGGCGATGGCTCGGCGGACGGCACCGAGGTGCGCGTCGAGGTAGGCGACGCGGAGGGGGTCGTGGAGGAGAGGCTCGGGGGCGACGGGCGGGTCGTAGAACGCCGCACCGTTCTCCGTGACGTAGAGCGGGACGTTCCCGTAGCGCCGACGCACCCACGTCAGGACGTCGTAGAGGCCGTCGGGATAGACCTCCCAGCCCGTCTCGGTGTGCGTGACGTTGCGCTGGAGGGCGCGCCCTTCCATGACGGGGAAGCTCCGCGGGTCGTCGTGGACGACGGCGCGGGTGTAGTAGTTGACGCCGATGTAGTCGACGGGAGTCTTCATGGCGGCGAGCTCGGCATGGGTGGGGCCTTCCCACGCTTCGCCGAAGATCTCGGCGAGGCCCTCGGGGACCTTCCCGAGCAGCGCCTGGTCGAGGTACTGGCGGTTCATGTAGGCGTCGGCGCGGGCAACGGCGGAGAGGTCCTCGAGGCGCTCGGAGGCCGGGTACTTCGGCTCGAGGTTCACGACGAGGCCGATCTGCCCCTTCCCCTCGGCGCGGTAGGCCGTGACGCCGGCGGCGTGGGCGAGCAGGAGGTTCTTCGAGGCGCGGGGCGCCTCGAACGGGCTGTCGTGCCCGGGGGCGAGAACGCCGTGGAGGTAGCCGCCGTCGCTGACGACCCACGGCTCGTTGAGCGTCGACCAGAGATCGACGGCCCCGTCGAGGGCGCGGAAGCAGGTCCGGGCGTAGTCGGAGAACCAACCCGCGACGTCGGGGTTCGTCCAGCCTCCCCGGTCGTCGAGCGCGGCGGGAAGGTCCCAGTGGTAGAGGGTCGCCATCGGACGGATCCCCGCCTCCCGGAGCGCGTCGACGAGACGGCGATAGAAGTCGAGCCCCTTCTGATTCACCGCACCGCGCCCCTCGGGAATCACCCGGCTCCACGCGATGGAGAAGCGATAGGCGCCGAGTCCGAGGGACTTCATGAGCGCGACGTCATCGGCGTAGCGGTTGTAGTGGTCGCACGCCACGTCGCCCGTGTCGCCGTCCCGCACCTTGCCGGGAATCCGCGTGAAGCGGTGCCAGTTGCTCGGACCGGCCCCGTCGGCCAGGGGCGAGCCCTCGATCTGGTAGGCCGAGGTGGCGGCTCCCCAGAGGAAGCCATCGGGAAAGGCGGCGGTCTCGGGCATCTGGACTCCTCGCTTGGCGGGTCGTTCGCATCCGGCGGGTTCCCGATTATCCGCGCGGAACGCAGAATCGGGGGATGAGCGACGTCTCCCTCCTCGGCACCGGCCTCCTCGGCGCACCGATCGCCCTTCGCCTCGCCTCGACCGGCCTGGCCGTGACGGTCTGGAACAGAACGGCCTCGAAGGCGGCGCCGCTCGGCGAGGCGGGTCTGGATGCGGTGTCGACGCCGGCGGAAGCCCTTCTCGCTTCTCCGATCACGATTCTGATGCTCGCCGACGCTCCCGCGATTCGCGCAGTGCTCCTCTCGCCGGAGGCCCTGGCCGCCATCGCCGGGCGAACCGTCGTCCAGATGGGGACGATCGGCCCCGACGAGAGCCGCGCGTTCGCCGTCGAGGTCGCCGGGGCCGGAGGCGAGTGGGTCGAGGCGCCCGTCCTCGGGAGCATCCCCCAGGCGGACTCCGGGACGCTCCAGGTCATGGTGGGAGGGACGGCGGACCAGCTCGGGAGGCTCGAGCCGCTCCTGTCTCGCCTCGGCAGGGACGTCCGTCTCGTGGGCGAGGTGGGCGAGGCGGCAGCGCTGAAGCTCGCGCTGAACCAGCTCATCGGATCCCTGACGGCCGCGTTCGCCACGAGCCTCGCCTACGTCCGCGCGAAAGGCCTCGACCCGGAGACGTTCATGGGCATCCTCCGGCCGAGCGCCCTCTACGCGCCGACCTTCGACAAGAAGCTCGGCCGGATGCTCGACGCGGAGTACTCGAACCCGACCTTCCCGCTCCGGCTGCTGAGAAAAGACGTCGAGCTCTTCGTTCGCTCAGCACAGGCGGCCGGCGTGGCGCCGCTCGTCGCGGAGGCGGTCCTCGCCGCCGTCGACGCGGCCCTGGAGAAGGGCCTCGGGGACGGCGACGACGCGGCCCTGGCCGAGGGGTTCGTCTCGGCGCTTCCTGTGCCGGCCCCGCGCCTGTAACCTCGACGCATCGTGAGCGGCGCTGCAACGGAAGGGACCGTCGTCGAGGTGCCGCTCGTCGTCGACCTCGACGGAACCCTCGTCCTGACGGACCTCCTGCACGAGTCGGCCGTCCTGGCCGTCACGCGGGCGCCGATCGCCGCGCTGCGGGCCCTGCCGGCGCTCTTCCGCGGGGATCGGGCCGCGTTGAAGCGGCGGCTCGCCGAGGCCGGACCGGTCGACGCCGGGCCGCTCCCGCTGAGGGAGGAGCTCGTCAGGCTCCTCGGCGAAGAGAAGGCGAGAGGCCGGCGGCTCGTCCTGGCAACGGCGGCGGACGAGCTCCTCGCCCGTCCGATCGCCGCGAGGGTCGGTCTCTTCGTCGAGGTCATCGGGAGCGACGGAGTCCGGAACCTCAAGGGGGAAGAGAAGCGGCAGGCGCTCGTCTCGCGTTTCGGCGAGAAGGGCTTCGACTACGCCGCCGACGACGAGGCCGACCTGCCCGTCTTCCGGAGCGCTCGACAGGCGATCCTGGTCGGGTCGGGAGTCCGTCTGCGCGCCGAGGTGGAGAGGACCGGCACGCCCGTGTCCGCCGAGCTGCCCGGCCGTCCGGTCCGCCTCCGGACCGTCCTCTCGGCGATCCGGATCCGGCAGTGGGTGAAGAACGTCCTCGTCTTCGTCCCGCTCCTCACGGGACACATCTTCGAGACCCGGGTGCTCCTGGCGGCCGTCTTCGCGTTTCTCGCGCTCGGTCTCCTCGCCTCGGCCGTCTACGTCCTGAACGACCTCGGGGACCTCGATGCGGACCGGCAGCACCACTCGAAGCGGAAGAGACCCCTCGCGAGCGGGGACCTCTCCATTCGCGCGGGGCTCGGGCTCGTCCCGCTGCTCCTCGCGGGCTCTCTCGCGTTCGCGCTCGCTCTCCCGGCCGGGGCCCGGATCCTGCTCGCGGCCTACCTGGCCACGACGACGCTCTACACGCTCTCGCTCAAGCGCAAGGTCCTCGTCGACGTGTTCACGCTCGCGTTCCTCTACACCCTCCGGGTCCTCCTCGGCGGCGCTGCGACCGGGGTCCCCGTGTCGCCGTGGCTCCTCGCGTTCTCGGTCTTCCTGTTCCTCTCGCTCGCCTACGCCAAGCGCGCTTCCGAGCTTCTCGCGATGAAGGTACGGGGGCACGACGCCGCGGCGGGCCGAGACTGGTTCGTCTCGGACTCTCTCGTCGTCCAGGTCCTCGGCGTCGCGAGCGCGGACCTCTCGAGCCTCGTCCTCGCCATCTACATCCACAGCGACGCGACGAAGAGGCTCTACGCCCACCCGGGCTGGCTCTGGCTCCTCGTGCCGGCGCTTCTCTACTGGACGAGCCGGGTCTGGGTTCTCGTCGGGCGAGAGGAGATGGACGAGGACCCGATCGTCTTCGCCGCCCACGACCGGGTGACGTGGGCGCTCGCCGTGGCGTCCGCGGCGGTCCTGCTGATGGCGGCGCTCGGTCCGTTCGGCATCCCGGGCCTGATGGAGTGAGCATGCCGCCCGCGTGCTAGATTCCTTCTCAGGGCGCCCGGCCGGTACGCCGGGTGCCCTTGCCCCTTCCGGGGCGGGAGTCGATCCCGTGACAGAGAACGAGGCGGCGCGTCCGCTCACCCGCATCACGACCAGCGCGACCTTCAGCTCCGCGCATCGGCTCCACAACCCGTCCCGCGACGAGGAGTGGAACCGGGCGGTGTTCGGCAAATGCAACAACCCGTTCGGGCACGGGCACACGTACGGGCTCGAGATCACCGTCGAGGGGGAGATAGACCCGGAGAAGGGGTGGGTTCTCGACTTCTCCGACCTGAAGAGGCTCGTGAACGAGCGGATCGTGAAGAAGTGCGACTGCCGGAACCTGAATTCCGACGTCGACTTCCTCGCCGGGAGCATCCCGACGGCAGAGGTCCTCGCGATCCGCTTCTGGGACCAGCTCGCTCCGCACGTCGCGCCCGCCCGTCTGGTCGAGCTCGTTCTTCACGAGACCGAGCGGAACAAGGTCGTCTACAGGGGCGGGGCGTGATGCGCGCCCTCGTCTCGAACGACGACGGGATTCACAGCCCGGGGATCGAGGCGCTCGAACGGGCCGCGAAGGCCGCCGGCTTCGAGACGTACGTCGTCGCCCCCGACCGCGAGCAGAGCGCGACCTCCCACGCCCTGACGCTTCACCGGCCGCTCCGGGTCGTGAAAACCGCAGACCGCTCGTGGGTCGTCGACGGGACGCCGACCGACTGCGTGAACCTCGCCATCTGCAGCATCCTCCGAGAGGTACGACCCGATTTCGTCTTCTCGGGCATCAACCAGGGGCCGAATCTCGGGGACGACGTGACCTACTCGGGTACGGTCGCGGCTGCTTTCGAGGGGGTCCTCCAGGGCATTCCGTCGATCGCGTTCTCCCTCGACTACCGGAGGGACCAGGCTGACACCCCGCCCGACTTCTCGCACGCCGAATCCATGGCGGAAGAGGTCATTCGGCTGGCCCTCTCTCGGCCGACGGGAGCAGAGATCCTCTGGAACGTGAACATCCCGGCCGGCAAGCCGGCGGGGATTCGCGCGACGCGAATGGGGCGGCGCCGCTACGGCGAGAGCGTCGTGGAGAAGATCGACCCGCGCGGCCGCCCCTATTTCTGGATCGGCGGCGCGCACATCGACACGCACGAGGACGGGAGCGATCTGACGACCGTCGCGGGCGGCTACGTCTCCGTGACGCCCCTCCATCTCGACCTGACGGCGTACAAGGCGCTCGAGGAGCTGTCCGACTGGCTGAGCGGAAGCCGCGCCAACGGAGCGGACGGCAGCTAAGATCCCGGCGTGAGGCCGAAGGACCCCGAAGTCGCGCGCGCCGCGAGGGCGGGCGCGGAGGCGCGGCGCGCGATGGTCGCCCGGATCGTCGCGGCTGGTCTCGTCTCCGACCCGCGGGTCATCGAGGCGCTCGGCGTGGTTCCCCGTCACCTGTTCGTCCCGAAGGCTCTCGTGGCGGAAGCCTACGGAGACCACGCCCTTCCGATCGGCGCCGGGCAGACGATCACGCAGGCCGCGAACGTCGGACGGGCGGCCGAGCTCGCGGCGATCCGGCCGGACGCGCGCGTCCTCGAAATCGGGACCGGTTCGGGCTACCAGGCGGCCGTTCTCGCCCGGCTGGCCGGGCAGGTCTTTTCCCTGGAACGGATCCCGGAGCTGGCCTCGGAGGCTCGGCGCATCCTCGAGTCCCTCGGCGTGCGAAACGTCTCGGTCAAGGTTTTCGACGGGACCTACGGCTGGCGGGAACACGCCCCTTACGACGCCATCGTCGTCGCCGCTGCCGCGCCCGACATCCCGGCACCCCTCGTCTCGCAGCTCTCGACGACGGGCCGCCTCGTCGTCCCCGTCGGTCCGGCGAACCGCCAGCGCCTTCTCGTCGTGAAGATGCTCCCGAGCGGCCGGACGCGTACGGAAGACGCTGGCGACGTCGCATACGTCCCGCTCGTGGGGAAGTTCGGATGGGGGACGGCGCAGGCGGCGGAGAGACGGTGAGCAGCGGCTTCGACAGCGACGCGCGCCGGTGGCTGGTCTCGGGGCGTGTGCAGGGAGTCGGCTACCGCGCCTTCGCGGCCAGGACGGCGCGGGGTCTCGGGCTGAGCGGCGGAGCTTCGAACCTCTCCGACGGGCGGGTCCTCGTCGTGGCCGAGGGGCCGGTGCACGCTCTCGACCGGCTCGAGGCGGCGCTCTGGGAAGGGCCGCGCTTCGCGCGCGTCCAGCGCGTCGACACCTCGGTCGCGACACCGGACGACGTCCTCGGGGGGTTCGACGCCGAGTTTCGCCACGAGCGGTAGAACCCACGGCCCCAGACGTCGAGAAAAGGGTCCCCGCCGTGGACGACGACGCCGACGCGGACGCGCGGCCTGCTCCTCGGCTCGCTCACGGGCCGGCCAGCCTCCGTACCCGAGGGCTGACGGCGATCCCTGGCGCGGAGGGCGTGCGCGCTTCGAAATCGAATCCGGGCGATCATCCGGGCGAGGAGATCTCCATGACCGAGCACGAGGACGACGGACCGGAGCTTCCAGAGGGGTTCGAGAAATTGGAAGCGACCGTATGCCGCCGGGGAGAGGAGCTGATCGTCTTCGGCACCCTCGAGGAGGGCCCGTTCGTCTTTCACCTCAG
>CAVOJA010000075.1:0-5221 GCA_963696015.1 uncultured Holophagales bacterium | reverse complement strand
CCAACGGGCTCACGGTTACCGGAAACGCCACTACGGCAACGCTTATCGTGACAGGTTCGCCGGTAACTATTTCCTGGCAGTGCAATTGGGCTGCGGAGGCCGGCTCAACCTTCGACCAACGCTTCCTGGAGGTCATCAATCCGGGGCTTGGTACTGTCATGGCGGGGGGCAGTTTCCAGGTTTTTGACACGGCGCCGGCGCCGCGGACCTGCGGCGCTTCGGGCGTGTTCCACTCCCACACCGTCGACATCACGAGCGTTCTGGGGGCCGCCACCAGCTTCCAGATCCGATTCAGGTTCAACAGCGTCGATGCGACCATCAATACGGGGGGTGGCTGGTTCGTGGACAGCCTGTCCGTGGTCGGGGCCTGCCTTGACACGACGCCTCCAACGATTCCCACGCTTCTGACACCTGCGGACGCGGCCGTCGTCATCAGTCCACCTGCGGTGACACTGACCTGGAGCGACTCAACGGACACTGCAACCTGTGGCCCGGGAGGCGTCGCCGGATATGTCGTGGAACTCGATGACACCAACCCCCTCGTGCTCCCGTACGTTTTCTCCGCATCGCCGGCGGTCGCGACCGTTTCCGCGGGTGTGCTGGCTCCAGGCACTTACTACTGGAGGGTGCGTTCAGTTGACCGCCTCGACCTGGTCGAGGATCACCGAGCCGGGTCCGTCGGCGACGGCGGAGTCGATCTCGACACCGCGGTTCATCGGGCCGGGGTGCATGACGATGGCGTCCTTGCGGGCGAGCTTCAGCCGCTGGGGCGTCAGGCCGAAGAACTCGTAGTACTCGCGGTCGGACGGGAAGCCGAGACCTCCGCCCCGCTCCTTCTGGACGCGCAGCATCATGACGACGTCGGCGCCGTCGATCGCCTCCTCGATCCGCGTCGCGACGCGGGCGCCGGTCCGCTCGATCTCCGGCGGCAGGAGGGTGCGGGGCCCTGCGAGAGTCACCTCGGCTCCCATCTTCGGAAGGAGCGCCAGGTTCGACCGGGCGACGCGGCTGAAGCGGACGTCACCGCAGATCGCCACGCGCAGCCCCTCGAGCCTTCCCTTCGCCTTGCGCATCGTGAAGGCGTCGAGAAGCGCCTGGGTCGGGTGGGCGTGCGTCCCGTCGCCGGCGTTGATGACCGCACACCTCAGGCGCCGGGCGAGGAAGTGGGGAGCGCCGGAGGCCTGGTGCCGGATGACGATGGCATCGGGGGCCATCGCCTCGAGGTTCCGGCAGGTGTCGAGAAGGGTCTCCCCCTTCGACGCCGACGAGGTGGCCGCAGCGAAGGAGATCGAGTCGGCCGTGAGGCGCCGTTCGGCGATCTCGAAGGAAAACCGGGTCCGCGTCGAGTTCTCGTAGAAGAGGTTCGCGACGAGCCGCCCCCGAAGCGTCGGGACTTTCTTGATCGTCCTCTTGTTGATCTCGGCCATCGAGTCGGCCGTGTCCAGGATCATCTGGATCTCGGCTCTGGAAAGCGACTCGATGTCGAGGAGATCCTTCTTCGTGAAGGAGGCGGGGTCGGCCGGAGCTTCGGGCTTCCTGCTCACCGCTTCCCGCGGCCGCTCCCCTTCGGAGCGGCCTTCCCGACCGCGCCGCGGGCGGCCTTCTTTTCCGGGGCTTTCGTTGCAGCGGCCTTCTTCACCGGCTTCACCGGGGCCATCTTTTCCGGGGCTCTTCTCGCGAGCTTCGGCGTCGCCTTTCGGGCCGCCTTCCTCTCCGGGTGCCGGTCGAGGAGCCAGACGTCGTCTTCGCCGTCGGTTTCCCTGAACGTGACCGAGACGACTTCCGTGGCGGACGTGGCGATCTTCTTCCCGACGAGCTGCGCTTCGATCGGAAGCTCGCGGCGCCCCCGGTCGACGAGGACCGCGAGAACGATCCGGCGAGGCCTCCCGAAGTCGAGGATCGCGTCGATGGCCGCGCGGACCGTCCGCCCCGTATAGAGGACGTCGTCGCAGAGGACGATCGTCTTCGTCTCCACGGGGAAGGAGATGTCGGTTCGCTTCAGGACGGGCGACGAGGCGACGGTGGTCAGGTCGTCGCGGTAGAGCGTGATGTCGAGGAGGCCCACGGGCACCCGGGCCCCTTCGGTCTTCTCGATCTCGAGCGCGAGCCGCCGCGCGAGCGGGACGCCGCGCGTCCGGATGCCGACGAGAGCGAACCCCTCGACGCCCCCCGCCGCTTCGACGACCTCGCGCGCCATCCGAGAGATGACGCGGGACATGCCGGCCGGATCCATCAGCCTGAGCTTGCGGTAGGTGCCGTTCGCTTCGCCCATCGTTCGAACCGGCGGGACACTACACGTTGAGGACTCCCGGCGTCAACGCCGGCGCCTCGCTCCCCATCGGCCGCCGAGCGGCCACAATCCCCCCGTGAACGTCTCCGACTTCGACTTCGACCTCCCGCCGGAATCGATCGCCCAGCGCCCGGCGCCACGCGGCACGTCGCGGCTCATGACGCTCGACCGGGCGAGCGGCGCGATCGGACACGCGAACGTCGCGGATCTCCCGTCGCTCCTCCTCCCGGGAGACCTCCTCGTCGTGAACGACACGCTCGTCGTCCCGGCCCGCCTCTTCGGACGCGACGGGGACGGGCGGCGCACGGAGTTCCTCCTCGTCGAGAAGACGGAGGACGCCGCCTCGTGGGACTGCCTCGCGAAGCCGGGACGGAGGGCGAAACCGGGACGGACGTTCGATTTCGGGGACGGACTCTCGGGCATCGTGACCGGCAAGGGGGACTCGGGGCACTACCGCGTCGCCTTCTCTGGGACTCCCCTCGAGGAGGCTCTGCCACGGGTCGGAACGACGCCGCTCCCGCCGTACATCCACCGCGAAGGGGGCGTCGCCGACGAACGCGACGCCGAGGACTACCAGACCGTCTACGCCCGTGAGCCGGGCGCCATCGCCGCCCCGACCGCCGGCCTTCACCTGAGCTCCGAGCTCCTCGAGGCGCTCCGGACCCGGGGCGTGACTGTCGCCTCCGTGACGCTTCACGTCGGGATCGGTACGTTCAAGCCGGTGAAGACCGAGGTGGTCGAGGAGCACCGGATGGACCTGGAGCGAGGCGTCGTTCCCTCGGAAACAGCCGAGGCGATCCGGCGGGCGAAGGCGGAAGGGCGGCGGGTCGTCGCGGTCGGGACGACGAGCGTCCGCACGCTCGAGGCCTCCGCTCGCGAGCACGGCGGGCAGGTCGTCCCGGGCCCGTTCCGGACGCGCCTGTTCCTCGTCCCGGGGGCGGAGTTCCTCGTCGTCGACGCCCTCCTGACGAACTTCCACCTTCCCCGCTCGACGCTCCTGATGCTCGTCAGCGCGTTTGCGGGGCGCGAGCGCGTCCTCGCCGCCTACGTCGAGGCGGTGGCGGACGGCTACCGCTTCTTCTCCTATGGGGACGCCATGCTCATCTGCTGAGCGCCCGCGGCATCGCCCGTCTGTACGTCAGGCGGCCGGGCGCTTCCGGTCCCACCGGCGGGAGCGGTGCGTCTCGTTCACCTCGGCGCCGGAAACGCGGCCCGGATCGCTTCGGCCTCGGCGGCGGTCATCCGGGGCGCCCCTTTCCGAAGCATCCCGACGAAGTGGTCGAGCTCGTCCGTCTTCCCCGGGAACCCGACGTTCGTACCGGGCCCGGAGGTATTCGACGTGGCGATTGCGCGAAGAGACGTCCGGTCGAGGACCGCCGTAAACGGCAGCCCGGCGTCCTTTCCCGCGAACGACGTCAGCAGGTCCTCGGCGCCGGCGTTCTCCAGCGCCTCCTCGTCTCCCCGCTCGAGGACCGCCAGCCCGGCCTTCTCGTAGTGGCGCTCGAGGATCTCCTTCGCCGAAGGGGACGAGAGGACCGCCTCGAGCTTGCGGCACCAGCCGCACCAGGACGCGTGGAAGACGACGAGGATGTTCTTTTTTCCCGGCTTTCCAGCCTTCGCCGCCGCAGCGAGGACGGACTCTCCCGACGGGGGCTCGGCCGAAGCACCCGAACCCGCGACGAGCATTCCGCCGAGAACGACACCGGCAATGAGATCACGGCTCGACATGCCGCGGGAGTCTACCCGGACCCGCTTTCACGGCGACTTCCTACTCGCCGGCCAGGAAACGGAGGACCCGGTCGGCTTCCGCCGCCGTCGACGGCCGCCAGCCCGACCCGAAGCCTGCCCCGAGGAGCTTCCTGATGTCCCTGACTTCCATGCCGGCCAGCGCCGCGAGGAGCTTCTTCGCCTCGACGGCGACGGCCTTCGCTTCCTCTTCTCCTGCGTCGCGGCGAAAGGCGCGGACCGCGTCGGCCGAATCGGCATACTCGGTCGTCCAGTCCTCGTGCAGGTAGCCCCGGAAGGCTTCCCGGATGGCCGGATAGTTGCGGGGGTCGATCGCTTCAGGCGCCTTCTTGGGTGCTGCGGTCATCGGGAAGCCTCCGGATACGACGTCAGGACATGGTAGATCTCGGTCTCGTTGTTCCACTTCAAAATGACGAGAGCCCTCGTGCAGGGTACCGGGTCCTTCTTCCCTCGCAGGAGGGACCGGCCGAGAATGCGGCCGTCTCCCGGCCAGTCGATGACGAGGTTCGCGCGGGAGTCCTCGCGCGTCACCCAGCTGTCGACCCTCTTCTTGCTCGCGAGGAGGGCCAGGGTCACCGCCTCCTCGGCCGTCTGGCGGTCGGTGTACGTCGAGGCAGCGGAGATTCGCTGGTCGCGCCGCAGGCGCTCGCGCAGGTCGGCATCGCTCAGTCCGACGTGCCGGGAGAGGGTGTGCCCTCCGCGTTTCTCGTCCCGGGCGAGGTCGCGGCGCTTCGCGGCCTCGGCGGACGACGAGACGCCGGCGACCGCCGCGAGGGCGAGGAGGAGGAGGAGAACCGGGCGAAAGACGGCGGTGAGGCGGACACGCACGACGCGGAGGTTAGCCGAAGCGCGGACTTCCCGCGCGGCGGCCGCGCTTCCGGACGAACCGGACATCGGCCGGATCGCCACTCATCGCGCCGGTCCGAGCTCCAGGCCTCTCGAGAACAGGGGCGGCCCGTCGAGAAGGCGTAACGGGACACGCCGTCGGGACCGACGACCAGGACCTCGTCCTTCCCCGGCACCGGCACGGCCCACATCACGTCGAGCCCGGCTGCGTCGAGCGGAAGAAGCGTCCCGGACGCGAGGTCGAAGACGTGGAGACCGGCAGGGAGAATGCCGGCCGCGACGACGGGCCCGAGGCGGGGCACTCCGGCGAAACGGTAGATCGAGCGGGACGCAACGGGG
>CAVOJA010000074.1:0-44751 GCA_963696015.1 uncultured Holophagales bacterium | reverse complement strand
GACGTATCGCCGGCCGACGTCGACCGGGTGGTCGAGGCCGCCGCGGGGATGGGGCTGAAAGCCCATCCGATACCGGGTGAGCAGCGGACCGCCGTCGGGATCACCGGGAACCGTGGGACGGTGGAGCCGAACGCGTTCGAGGACCTTCCCGGGGTCCTCGAGGTCATCAAGGTCTCGCACCCCTACAAGCTCGTCTCGCGCGAGTTCCACCCCGACGACACGATCGTCTCGATCGGGGGCGTCCCGGTCGGGGGAACCCGGCTCGCGATCATCGCCGGGCCGTGCGCCGTCGAGTCGCTCGAGCAGACGGTGACGATTGCCCGGGAGGTCAAGGCGCGCGGCGCCCACCTCCTGCGGGGCGGGGCCTACAAGCCGCGGACGTCCCCCTACGCCTTCCAGGGGCTCGGCGAGGAGGGGCTGAAGATCCTCGCGGCGGCGCGCGAGGAGACGGGGCTCCCCGTCGTCACCGAGGCCCTCGACACCTCTTCCATCGACACCGTGGCGAAATACGCCGACGGACTGCAGATCGGCGCGCGGAACATGCAGAATTTCGAGCTCCTGAAGGCGGCGGGGCGGATCGGCAAGCCGGTCCTCCTGAAACGCGGCATGGCGGCGACGCTCGAGGAGTTCCTCCTCGCCGCCGAGTACGTCCTCTCCGAGGGGAATCCGAACGTCGTCCTCTGCGAGCGGGGCGTGAGGACCTTCAGCGACTTCACGCGCAACACGCTCGACCTGTCGATCGTCCCGGCCGTCGAGCGGCTCTCGCACCTGCCGATCCTCGTCGACCCGTCGCACGGCACCGGCCGGCGCCACAAGGTCGCCCCGATGTCCTTCGCGTCGATCGCGGCGGGCGCGGACGGAGTCGCGGTCGAGGTCCACCACCAGCCCGAGCGGGCGCTCTCCGACGGTCCCCAGGCGCTGACGCCGCCGATGTTCTCCGACCTGATGGCGCGCCTCGCGCCGATCGCGGCCGCGGTGGGCCGGACGCTGTGACGAACGCCCCTGCGGTCCTCGTCCTGGAGGACGGCCGCACCTTCGAGGGCGAAGCGTTCGGCGCCCCGGGGACGGCGTTCGGGGAGGTGGTCTTCAACACGGCGATGTCCGGGTACGAGGAGACGCTGACCGACCCTTCTTACCGGGGCCAGATCGTCGTCATGACGGCCTCTCACGTCGGGAACACCGGCATCAACGGCGAGGACGCCGAGTCGGACCGGATCCAGGTCGCGGGGTTCGCGGCCCGGCACTTTCCCGAGCGTTTCTCGAACCAGCGCGGGAAGCAATCGCTCGGCGAGACGCTTCGCGATGCGGGGACGGTCGCCATCCACGGTCTCGACACGCGGGCCCTCGTGAGGCACCTCCGTTCGCTCGGGGCCATGCGCGGAGGCGTCTCGACGGAGCACGTCGACGAGGCAGGCCGGGCGCGGCTTCTCGCTCGGGTCCTCGAGCAGCCCCCGATGACAGGGGCGGCCCTCGCGCTCGAGGTCGGGACGCGGGCGTCGTACCCCTGGGCCGCTCACGCACCGGGCCGGCCGCGCGTCGCCGCCCTCGACTACGGCATCAAGCGGAACATCCTCAGGAACCTCGCACGCCGCGGGCTCGACGTCACCGTCTTTCCGGCGACCACCCCCGCCGCGGAGCTCGCCGGCTTCGACGGGTTCTTCCTCTCGAACGGGCCGGGCGACCCGGCGGCGCTCCCCGCGTGCGTCTCGACGATCCGGACGCTCGTCGAGACCGGGAAGCCGCTCTTCGGCATCTGCCTCGGGCACCAGCTCCTCGGCCTCGCCCTCGGGGCGCGGACCTTCAAGCTGAAGTTCGGTCACCGGGGCGTGAACCACCCGGTGAAGGACCTCGTGACCGGGGCGGTCTCCATCACGTCGCAGAACCACGGCTTCGCGGTCGACCCCCTCTCGCTCCCGGCCGGCCTCCAGCTGACGCACGTCAACCTCAACGACGGGACGTGCGAGGGCTTCCGGGTCGAGGGGCACCCGGTCTTCGCGGTGCAGTACCACCCCGAGTCGGCCCCCGGCCCGCACGACTCCGACCCTCTGTTCGACGACTTCGCGCGCGCTCTCGGAGCGACCCGGGCGGCGTGAACGTCCCTCTCTTCCTCGCCCGCAGGTTCCTCTCGGGGCGGAGGGGCGGCCTCCTCGGGACCGTTTCCTCCCTGGCCCTGGCCGGCGTCGCGCTCGGCACGGCCGCTCTCGTCGTGGCGATGGGGCTCATGTCGGGCTATCGCGGCGAGCTCTTCGAGAAGCTCGCCGGAACGAACGCCGAGGTCCTCGTCCTGCCGGGGCCCGACGCCGACGACGCGGCGACGCGCGCGTCGCTCGAGAAGGTCCCCGGGGTCACCTCGGTTGCCCGGACCGCCTTCGCTCCGGGGCTCCTCCTCGGCCCGAAGGTACCGGTGGGCGTCGACGCCGTGGTGAAGGGGCTCGACGTCCCGGCGGGACTCGCCACCACGCGCCTCCTCGGGCGGGACCCTTCGCTCGCCGCGAAGATGGCCGTGCCCGCCCCCGGGGAGGCCGTTCCCGTTCTCCTCGGCTCCGGCCTCGCCGTGCGGCTCGGTTCGGCCGTCGGGGACAGGCTCGTCCTGGAGACCGCCTCGCTGTCGCTGGCGCGCGGCGTCGCGGCGCCCCGCCGGACGCCGCTCGTCGTGGCGGGAATCGTGACGACCGGCTTCTCGGAGGTCGACGAGGGGTGGGCCGTCGTCCCGATCGCCGCCTTCGATCGCTTCGCACCGCCCGACGCCCGGAGCGGCGTGTGGGAGCTGAAGCTCGCCGACCCGGCCCTGCCCGACGCAGCGGTCGCGGCCGCGAGGGAGTCTCTCGGTCCTGGGGCCACCGTCCTCGACTGGAAGACGCTCAACGGCGACCTGTTCCGGGCGCTCCTCGTCCAGCAGACGCTCCTCTTCGTCGTCCTCGCGCTCATCGTCGCCGTCGCGGCCGGAACGGTCGTCTCGTCCGTCGTCGTCCTCGTCGCGCAGAAGACGCGCGAGATCGGGGTCCTCTCGGCCATCGGGGCCGGCCCCCGGACCGTGTCGCGGACGTTCCGCCTCGCGGGCCTCGCCGTCGGTGGCGCCGGGGTCCTCCTCGGGACGCTGTCCGGAGTCGCGGCCTGCGCCCTCCTCACGGCGACGAAAGCCATCCGCTTCCCGGCCGAGATCGCCCGCGTCTACTACATCTCCTGGATGCCGTTCCGCCCCGAGTCGCGCGACGTCCTGGCCATCGCCGTCACCGGTCTCCTCCTCGTCCTGGCCGCCGCCGCCTTTCCCGCCCGGCGCGCCTCGCGTCTCGCGCCCTCCGAAGCCCTTCGCTACGAATGACGTTCCGGTCGGACGACCGCTGCCGAGGACGGTCGGGCCGGCACGGCGTTTGCGCTTTGCCCCCCGGGCGGTCCTGATTGAGGTAGCATTCTCCGCCATCGGATTTCGAAAAGGAGAGAAGACCATGAAGAAGACCACCACCGCGATCGTCGCCACGCTCGCCGCCCTCGCCCTCGGCAGCTCCGCTCTCGCCACGATGGAGATCCAGAAGGAGTACAAGGCCAAGGATGCCAAGGCCACCTGCGCCTCCTGCCACGTGGAGAAGATGCCGAAGAAGGAAAAGGCCGACCTGAACGACTTCGGAAAGACCGTCAAGGCGGCCAAGAGCGCCGACGGCAAGATCGATTGGGCGAAGGTCACGGTCCCGGCCGCCAAGTAACCCCCGAACGACGACCTGTCGTTGTCGCGCCCCCGGGCCCCAGGCCCGGGGGCGTGTCGTTTTCCGCCACCCGGGCATGGACATGGTCGGGCGGGATCGCTCGTGCCGGCCCGTGCGCTTAGAATGACCGGCCCATGCCTCCGCTTCGGATCGCCCTCGCCGCCGACCACGGGGGCTTCGACCTCAAGGAGCGGCTGAAGGAGCACCTGAGGGCCCGTGGGCACGACGTGGCCGACCTCGGGACGAACGGGAAGGACCCGGTCGACTACCCGGTCTTCGCCAGGGCCGCCGCGCTTCGCGTGGCCCAGGGAGAGGCGGACTTCGGAATCGTCGTCGACGGGGCCGGGATCGGCTCCGCGATGGCGGCGGGCAAGGTGCCCGGGGTCCTCGCGGCCACATGCAACACCGAGGCGCTCGCGAACAACGCCCGCGAGCACAACGACGCGAGCCTCCTGGCCCTCGGGGCGGGACACGTCGACGTGGAGACGGCGAAGCGGATCGTCGACGTCTTCCTGGCGACGGAGTGCACGGCCGAGCGGCACCTGAAAAGGGTCGCGATGATCCGCGAGATGGAGAAGGAGAAGGGGATGACGGACCTGTCCGCAGAGGACATCGAGCGGATCGCCGCGAAGGTGAAGGAGATGCTCGGCAAGGGCGGAGCAGCGCCTGCCGCTCCGGCGGCCCTGACGCCGGCACAGGTGGCGCAGCTGATCGACCACACGCTCCTGAAGCCCGACGCCACCGCCGCCGACGTCGAGAAGCTCTGCGCCGAGGCGCGGCAGCACGGCTTCTTCTCGGTCTGCGTGAACCCCGTCTTCATCCCGCAGGTGAAGCGGCTCCTCCGCGGCTCGGCCGTGAAGGTCTGCTGCGTCGTCGGCTTTCCCCTGGGTGCGCAGGACTCCCAGATCAAGCTCCTCGAGGCGCGGAAGGCGATCCGGGAGGGGGCGCAGGAGGTCGACATGGTCCTCAACGTCGGCGCCCTGAAGGGGAAGGACGACGCGCTCGTCCTGAAAGACATCCGGGGCGTCGTCGAGGCCTGCAAGGACGGCCGGGCGCTGTCGAAGGTCATCCTCGAGACGTCTCTCCTGACCGACGAGGAGAAGGTCCGCGCCTGCGAGCTCTCGATGAAGGCAGGGGCCGACTACGTCAAGACGTCGACCGGCTTCTCCTCGGGAGGGGCCACCGCCGAGGACATCGCCCTGATGGCTCGGACCGTTGCGCCGAAGAAGCTCGGCGTAAAGGCCTCGGGCGGCATTCGGACCCTGGCCGATCTCCTGAAGATGGTGAAGGCCGGGGCCACGCGCGTCGGCGCTTCCGCCAGCGTGAAGATCCTGGAAGAGGCCCGCGCGGCCGCGGGGAAATGAGGAGAGGGATGGGAGAGCTCCGCTGCTACTGCTTCATCGACAAACTCCAGCCGCAGTTCGCCTCCTTCCTCGGCACGGTCGCGCAGGGGTTCCTGCCCGTGCCGGGGCAGGCGTCGCTCTTCGTCGAGGTGGCCCCCGGGATGGACATCATGAAGGTGACCGACGTCGCCCTGAAGGCGACCGACGTCAAGCCCGGCATGATGATCCTCGAGCGGATGTACGGGATGCTCGAGGTCCACTCCGACTTGCAGGCCGAGGTCCGGCAGGCGGGTGCGGCGATCCTCGCGGCGCTCGACCTCAAGGAGGCGGACCGGATCAAGCCGGAGATCACCTCGAGCCAGGTGATCCGGAACATCTCCGACTACCACAGCCAGCTCATCAACCGGACGCGGCACGGCGACATGATCATCCCGGGCGAGACGCTCTACGTCCTCGAGTGCGCGCCGGCGGGCTATGCCGCCATCGCCGCCAACGAGGCGGAGAAGTCGGCGGACATCAAGGTGCTCGAGGTCCGCGCCTTCGGCAGCTTCGGACGCGTCTACCTCGGGGGCGAGGAAAAAGACATCGACGTCGCCTGGCGGGCCGCCGAGGAGGCCCTCCGGACGATCTCCGGTCGCACGCCGAAGCGGGGCCGGGAGTAGCGCGGGAACGACGCAGGAACGAAACGCAGTAACGCAACGGATCGCCGCCATGCGACGATCCGAGGAGAGGAAAGAGACATGACCGAAGCCCTCGGGATGATCGAGACGAGGTCCTTCCCCGCGGTCGTAGAGGCCGCCGACGCCGCCGTCAAGGCTGCCAAGGTGGAGCTGGTGTCGTACGAGAAGACGGGCGGCGGCTACGTCACCGTCATCGTTCGCGGCGACGTCGCGGCCGTGAAGGCCGCCTGCGACGCGGCCCAGGTGGCCGGCGGACGCGTCGGCGAGATGGTCGGCGTCCACGTCATCGCCCGCCCGCACGCCAACGTCGACGCCGTCCTCCCGCTGGGTCGCAAGCCCGCCGCCGAGGCGAAGTAGCTCCCAGGACACGCGAGAGCCATGCAGCTCGCGAAGGTCGTCGGGAGCGTCGTGGCGACGCGGAAGGAAGAGAGCCTCTCCGGGCTGAAGCTCCTCCTCGTCCGCCCGGTGGACGAGGAGGGACGCGAGGGGGCGAACGTCCTCGTCGCCGCCGACGCCGTCGGCGCGGGCCCGGGAGAGCTCGTGCTCGTCGCCTCCGGCAGCTCCGCTCGCCAGACGCTCGCCACCGACAAGAGGCCAGTGGACGCCGTCGTCATGGCGATCGTCGACTCGTGGGACGTTGGCGGCGCCGTGAAGTACAGGAAGTGAAATGGCCCAGCGCCTGACGGAAGCCGAGATCGAGGCGATCGCCCGGCGCATCGTGGCGGACCTCGACGGGAAGGCGGGCAGGCTGGTGGGGGGCGCCGGAGCCGTGGCGTCGTCGTCGGCCTCGACTCCCGGAGCCACCGCAGGGCCGATGGGGATCCACGCCACGGTGAACGCCGCCGTCGAGGCGGCCCGCGGGGCCCAGCCCCGCTTCGCCGCGCTCCCGCTGAAGGTGCGCGCGACGATGATCGAGGCGATCCGCGCCACGATGCGCGAGAACGGCGCGGCCCTCGCGAGGGCCGCGCACGAGGAAACGGGGCTCGGGCGGTACGAGGACAAGGTCGTCAAGAACACCCTCGTCACCGAGAGAACGCCGGGCCTCGAGGACCTCGCCCCGTCGGCCGTCACGGGCGACCGCGGTCTCACGCTCGTCGAGCCGGCGCCGTTCGGCGTCATCGGCGCGATCACGCCGTGCACGAACCCGACCTCCACGATCATCTGCAACTCCATCGGGATGCTCGCGGCGGGCAACGCCGTCGTCTTCTCGGTCCACCCGCTCGCGAAGAGCTGCTCGATGCAGACGATCGCCCTGATCAACAAGGCGATCGTCGCCTCCGGCGGACCGCCCGACGTCGTCACCGGCGTCTCGACCCCGTCGATCGAGTCGGCCCAGGAGGTCATGCACCACCCGGGAATCCGCCTCCTCGTCGTCACCGGAGGGGGGGCGGTCGTGAAGGCCGCGATGGCGAGCGGAAGACGTGCCATCTGCGCCGGGCCGGGGAACCCGCCCGTCGTCGTCGACGAGACGGCCGACCTCGGCAAGGCGGGGCGCGACATCGTCCTCGGCGGCTCGACCGACAACAACATCATCTGCGTCGACGAGAAGGAAGTCCTGGTCGTCGCGAAGGTGGCCGACGAGCTCATCCGCTCGATGGTCGCCGCGGGAGCCGTCCTCGTCGGCAAGGACCGCCTCCGCGACCTCGAGAAGGTCGTCTTCACGAAGATGGCCGGGCCGCGCGAGCACGCGCACGTCGACAAGGACCTCATCGGAAAGAACGCGAACGTCATCCTCGGGAAGATGGGGATCTCCGCCCCCGACTCCGTCCGGATGGTCGTCGTCGAGGTCGATCAGGATCACCCGCTCCTCTGGACGGAGCAGATGATGCCGGTGATGCCGGTCTGCCGCGTCCCGAGCGTCGACGCCGCGATCGACCTCGCGGTCCCCGTCGAGGGGCGCAACCGGCACACCTTCGTGATGCACTCGAAGAACCTCGACGCCCTCTCGCGGATGGCGAAGGAGTGCGACGCTTCGATCTTCGTCAAGAACGGCCGCTCGCAGGCCGGGCTCGGCCTCGACGGCGAGGGGTCCTGCTCGTTCACGATCGCGAGCCCGACGGGCGAGGGGCTCACCGGCCCCCGCAGCTTCTCCCGCTGGCGCCGATGCGTCCTCGTCGACAACTTCAGGATCACGTGAATGACCACGCACTTCGTGCACCCTGAGGCTCGAAGGTCGCGTCCCGCGACCTTCTCACGGCGGCGATGAAGCGCGCCCCAGCCCTCGCCGTCCTCGACTTCGCCCGCATCCCCGCGGGCCTCGACGCGACGGACGCGATGCTCAAGAAGGCGCCCGTCGCCTTCTTCCGCTCGGGAACGGTCACGCGCGGGCGCTACCTCACCCTCCTCGGAGGGACGCCCGCGTCCGTCGAAGAGGCGCTCGCCGAGGGGCTCGCCCGCGCGGGCGGGCACGTCCTCGACCACGTCTTCCTCGCCGACGTCCACCCGCGCCTCCTCGACGCCCTCGAGGGAAGGCACGGCGAAGACGGGACGGGGGCGCTCCTGATCCTCGAGACGGCGACCGCCTCGTCGGTCGTCCTCGCGTGCGAGAAGGCGCTGAAGGGAACGCTCGTCGACCTCGTCGAGGTCCGCCTCGCCGACGCCGGCCTCGCCGGCAGGGGGCTCGCCCTCTTCCGCGGCGACCTTCACGAGCTCGACGCAGCGATCGACCTCGTGAGGTCCGTGCTTCCGCCCGCGGCAGGACTCTCTCACCGCATCCTCGCGCGGCCCCACGACGCATTCGCGCGCGAGGCCGCGCTCGGCACCGCCTTCGCGTCGAGCCGCTTCATCGACCTCGGCGGAGAGGAGACGTCCTAGCGATGCTGCTCGGGCGCGTCCTCGGCCGGGTCGTTCCCTGCGTCGTCACGCCGGGCCTGGAAGGCGTCCCCATGCTCCTCCTCCAGCCGCTCGGCAAGGACGGTGCCCCGAAGGGGAAGACCCTCGTCGCCGCCGACCCGACCCGGATGGCGGGCGAGGGCGAGCTCGTCGCCTACGAAGGCGGCCGCGAAGCCGCGCTCCTCCTCGACCCCTGGTTCGTCCCGGTCGACCACGCCATCGTCGGCATCGTCGACGCGCTCCACCTCCCGTCGCAGGGGAAGCCGTGATCACCGGCCGCGTCCTCGGCGAGATCACGGCGACGATCCGGCACCCCTTCTTCGAAGGGAAGGCGATGCTCGTCGTCGAGCGGACAGGCGCCGATGGGGCGGCGACGGGCGACTACGTCATCGCCATCGACGCGATCGGTGTCGGTCCCGGAGATCCGGTCCTCGTCCTCGACGAGGGAACCGGTGCACGGCAGGTCGTCGGCGTGGCGACCGCTCCGGTCCGGACGGTCATCGTCGGGTTCCTCGACCGCGTCGACCTCGCCTGACGTGGACCGCGTCCCGCCCTTCCCGCCGATTCTCCCGCCGCCTCCGTTCGCTCCGCCCCTGCCCGTCGCGCGTCCCGCCTCGGAACTCACCGCCGTCCGCTGGTATCGCGTCTGTCTCGGCGCCATGACCGCGATCGACCTCGCCTGCGTCGCCGGCTTCTTCCTGCCGAGGAGGCCCAGGGCCCGGATCGCCCACCTCGTCCTCATCTCCATCGGGCTCACGAGCTGCTGCACGATCCCCGCCTCGGTCGCCCTCCTTCTCGTCGCCTGGCTGAAGCCCCAACTCCGTGCCAGGCGTGCAATCGTGTATTATTCGCCGTATGACACGTCCTCCGCGCCTCGACACCGCCGGAACCGTCATGCACGTCATCGCGCGAGGGAACGAGCGCCGGCCTCTTTTCCGGGACGACGCGGACCGCGAGAAGTACCTCGACCTCCTCGCCGAGGCCTGTGGGAAGCACGACGCCCGCGTCCTCGCCTACTGCCTGATGCCGAACCACGTGCATCTCGCGATGCAGACCGGAACCGTTCCCATCTCCCGCGTCGTGCACGACGTCCACTCGCGGTACGCGCTCTATTTCAACCGTCGCTACGACCGCTCGGGGCACCTCTTCCAGGGGCGGTTCCAGGGCCTGCTCGTCGATCGGGACGCCTACCTGCTCGAAGTGGTCCGCTACATCCACCGGAACCCGGTCAAGGCAAGGCTCGCGGCGCGACCGGAGGAGTTCGCCTGGTCGAGTCACGGCGCCTACCTCGGCTCGGCGCCGCCGTGGCTGGCGGTCGGCGAGGCGTTGTCGCTTCTCGCGGGTAGCCGTCCGAAGGCGCGACGCCTGTTCCAGGACTTCGTCGCCGAGACGGCGGCCGGTCGCTACGACCCGGACGACGCGCGCCTCGGTGCCGTCGTCGGGGGCGACGACTTCGTTCGAGCGGCGCTCTCGAAGGCGGGTCAGTCCGACCTCGTGAGGCGCACGCTGACCCTGGAGGCGATCGTGCCGCTGGTCGCGGAGCGGGAAGGGGTCGCGTTCGCCGAGCTGTCCGGGCCGGGACGGCTGAGGTCGCTCTCTCGCGTGCGAAGCCTCTGCGCCCTGCTCGGGCGCGACGCTGGCGAGATCTCCCTGGCGAGGACGGCCCGCTTCTTCCGCCGCGACCCGTCGACGATCTCGCGTGACGTCGCCCGGTTCGAGCGCCGACTCGCCGAGGATCCGGAAGAGGCACGCCGTTACGCGGAGTTTCGGCGGGAGCTCACGGCCTGACGGCAAA
Source organism: uncultured Holophagales bacterium (assembly GCA_963696015.1). GTDB lineage: Bacteria > Acidobacteriota > Thermoanaerobaculia > UBA5066 > UBA5066 > UBA5066. The sequence goes on along the minus strand of CAVOJA010000074.1, from coordinate 34,400 downwards.
GGGCGAACGAAGCCGCCTCCGTGGAATCTCCGATTGCACTCCTGGAAGGGTCCGGAGCGTCTTCACGAAAACAATACACGATTGCACGCCTGGCACGGATGGAGGGGTGTGAGAGGATCCTCGGCGTGAAGAGCCTGCTCTTCTTCGATCTGGACGACACACTGCTGGATCACGCGGGGGCCGAGGCGCGCGCCCAGCGGGAGACGTTCTCGGCGTTCGGAGCGCTCTTCGGGGGGGTGGCGTTCCGGGAGTGGCTCGGAGCGTACCGCGGGGCGAACGCCCGCCTCTGGGCGGCGTACGGCCGGGCCGAGATCGGCCGCGAGGTGCTGCACCGGCGGCGCTTCGCGGACCCGCTTTCTTCCTTCGGCCTCGACGCGGGGGCCGCGGAAGAGGTCGGCGCGGCCTACCTCGAGCGGTACCGCCGGGCGTGGCGGCTGAACGAGGGGGCCGAGGATCTCCTCGCCGCGGCCGCCGAGCTGGGAGAGGTGGGCGTCCTCTCGAACGGCTTCCGCGAGCTCCAGCGCGCCAAGATCGCCCGGTTCGGGCTCGAGAGGTGGGTCCGGCACGTCGTCCTTTCCGAGGAGGTCGGGGCCATGAAGCCGGCTCGGGCGATCTTCGACGCCGCGGTCCGCGCGGCCTGCGGCGAGGAGGAAGCGGACGGTCGGCGGAAACTCTATCTCGGCGATCACTTCGAGACGGACGTGCTCGGTGCCAGGGCCGCCGGCTGGCTCCCCGTCCTCTACAACCCCGGCCGTGCCCCGCTCCCTGCCCCGGTCGTCCACGTCGCGCGGCTCACGGACGCGATCCCGCTGCTGGCGTAGCGCGCCTCAGCTCTCGAACCGCGCCAGCCGGACGACCTTCTCGACGACGGAGGCAAGGAGCCGGGGAACGCCGGGGGATCCGGGAGCGGACATCGCTTCGGCGACCTCGAGAGCCATGCGGGGCTTGCCGTGGGCCTTCAGCGCACGATCGATGGTGGCGCCAGGGGGAATTCTGCGGCGCCCGAAGAGCGAAGGAAGAATCCCTGCCTTCGCCGCGGAGGCCCGGTAGACGTGGGCATAGCCGGAGCCCCAAAGGTAGTGCTCCACGTCCCGCTCCCGGAAGCCCGTCACCCGCTCCCGGTCGGGCTCTCCGGCGAGGAACGACCGGGCGGCGCGGACGTAGTGCCGCCCGGCGTCGTCCCCGTCGGCCAGGAGGTGCCACTGGATGCCGAGCCCGCGCGCCATCTTCACGAGAGGAGCAATCCCGCACTGGGCGTATTCGACGCATCGGATCCCCTCCGCCGGGAAGTCGAAGCCGACGAGCCGGGCGACTTCGGGTAGGAGCCACGACTCGGTCTCTCCCTCGACGAGGAGCCAGCAGCGGGCGAAGACGGAGGAGGCCCGGTTGACGCGGATGTGGTAGCCGACGCGCCGCATCTCGTCGACGGTGAGGGCGTCGTCGCGCAAGCCGTGGACGGTGACCCCCGCGGCGCTGCGCACGATCCGGCGGATCGCGTGGAGGGGAACGGAGGCGAGAAGGTCCCCGGAGTTCGTCGTGAGCACCTTCTGCCCCGGTACCCGGTCGATGAGCCGGAAGATGCGGGCGGCCAGGATCGGGTGGAGGTGGGCCTCGGCCTCCTCGATCAGGACGAGCGACTCGGCGCCGCTGTCGACGGGCGACCCGTTCTCGGCCTCGAGGACGGCCCCGAGGAGCATCAGGAGCGCGAGGCTCTGGGTCCCCGTTCCCTCGCGCGCCTCGGCGCGGAGCGGGTCGGTCGCGCCGAGGGAGACGGGCGTCTCCGCGAGGTCTTCCGTGGCGCGTCCCGGGGCGCGGTCCGGCCGCTGGAGACGCTCGCTCCAGCGCTCTGCCAGCGCCCGCGCCGCCTCGATCGGCTCGCGCACCTCGTCCGGATGCGGACGCCACGAACCCGAGAACTTCCGGTAGGCGCTCTCGACCGTGCGGCGGAGTCTCTTCGTCACCTCGCCTTCCACCGCCGAGGCCGTGTCGGCTCTCCCGAGAGCGTCGGTGCCGGGAAAGGTCGAAGGCGAATCGTCCGGCCCGGAAGCTTCGGCCGGAGCGGCCCGGGCGGGACGGCCGAAACGGACGCGCAGGACCGGGTGCCGGCGCCGGAATGCCTCGAATGCGCTCGGATCCCCGGGGTGGAGCTCGCGTCCCTCCCGGTCGACGAGGCGCGCGATCGCGCGCGCCGGCGTTCCGTCCGTCGTCCGCGCCGCGACGATCTCGGCGACGATCTCGTGCCGATCGCTCTCGAGAAAGGTGAAGCGCAGCGAGATCCTCTCGACGGGTGCAGCGCCGGGGACGCTCGGAACGTGGAAGTCCAGCGGCCCGAAGAAAGGGACCGTTGCCCGGTGGGCGAGCGCGAGCTCGAGTGCGTCGAGGACGCTCGTCTTCCCGCAGGAGTTCTCGCCGATCAGGGCCGTCGTGTCGTCCAGCTCCAGCGTCATGCGCCGGATCCCGCGGAAGCCCTCGATCTCTATGCGGCTCAGCGGCACGGGTTGAAGCGTCCCTCAGGCGAAGTGTAGGGCCGGCCCGCGTCGCGGGTGGCAGGCGTCAGGCCGGTCCCTCGTCAAAGGCGAGCCTCTTCGAGAGGAACAGGCGACGCAGGTCGACGTACCCGGCCGTGCGGTAGAGCTCCCGGGCCCGCGCGTTCTCGACCGAGACCTCGATCCGGACGGCGCCCGCGCCCTCACGTTTCGCCTCCCGCTCGACGAAGGCGAGCGTCGCGGTCCCCGCTCCTCTCCCGCGAAACGCCGGCAGGACGAAGAGCTCGTCGAGGAGGAGAAAGCGTCCTCCCTGCTCGGTGCTGAAGCCCCAGGTCCCCATCGCGTAGCCGGCGACCGCGTCCTCGACGAGGGTGAGCCAGACACGTCCGAGGCCGGGGTCGGAGAAGAGGACGGCGAGCGCCGCTCGAATCGCGGCCGTGTCGAAGGGGATCCCCTCGTGGGCCCAGAGCGCTTCCATCATCGGGAGAACGGTCCGTTCGTCGCCGACCGAGGCGGCGCGGAAGGTGACGCGCAAGAGTCGGGCCTTTCCTTATCTCGAGGAGAAGAGCTCCTTGTCGTATCTCGCCCGGATCGTCGCGGGACCGATCCGAACGACGATCGACCGGAGCTTGCCCGAGACGTTGCCCGCGTCGTCTCCACGGACGAAGAGACGGACCCGCATGGCACCGGTCGGGTCGTCCGTCAAACGAACCTCGGCCTCGACGCCGGAGAGAGCGGGCAACGGCTGGCCGGATTCGTCGGCCGCACTGACGATCCGGGCGCTCTGGACGCCGGACAGGTTCACGGGGTTCCGGAAGCGGACGACCACGTTGAGGCCACGGTCGGCGGTGCTGAAGAAGCCGAGGACGTTCGAGTCGACGAGGCGCCGTTCCTCCGGACCGAGTCTTGCGGTCCGGCTGACCGGTCTCTTCGGCTCGGGCACGGGAGTGGGAAGCGTGGCCTCGGCCCCGGACCCGGATGGGAGGGAGCCGGAGGCAACGGGAGGGATGGGAGGAGCGGGGTCGAGGGTTGGCGCCGAGGAGGACGGGAGGTTCGGCTTGACGTAGAACTCCCACCCGGCCCACGCCCCGCCGCCGAGGAGCGACAGGACGAAGAGCGTGAGGAGAATGACGTTTCGCTTCCGCCTCGACTCCTCGCGTTGCCTCGTGCGGATGGACTCCGTGTCGCGCTTCACGGGCCTCGACCGATTCTCGCTGCCGAGCACCGGGTGGACCGGGGACCGGGAAATCCCCTGCCGGCTTTCGTTCATGACCTGGATCTGCTCGTCGTACCCGGCCTGCTCGAGCCAGTCGGGAACCTGGGAGGCCGGGGCGGCGGGGGCGCTCCTGGCGATCGGGGGCGCCGGGCTCCCCCCGGAGGCGACCGCCCTCATCGCGTCGGCGCCCAGGCGCGACGCGGACGAGGGGGCCTTCGTCTCCGCCTCCGTGAACGGGTACGCGACGTCGTCGACGAGCCCGGTGACGGCCGTTACTCCGCCGGGTCTGCTGCCGGAGGGCGAAGGCGTCGTGCCCGGTCCGCCCGGCGAGCCCGCGGATCCCGAGAGGGACTTCGGCGACTCCGTGGAGGGGAGCGTCGAGACGGACTCGGGATCCGGCATGAGGCCCGCCGCCTCCGCCTCACGCTGCGCCGCGACGAGGGCGTCGATGATCTCCTCGTAGCCCTGCGGCCGGTCTTCGGACTTCTTGGCGAGCATCTTCGTGACGAGCGCCTGGAGCGTCGAGGGGATCGGCGGGTTTCCCTCGGGAGCCGAGAAGTCGAACGGTGCGCGCTTCTCCTGCGCCATGACCCACTCGAGGTAGTTCCTCGAGTTCTGGACGTTGATCGGACGGCGCTTCGTCAGCAGGCGGAAGAAGATGACGCCGAGGGAATAGATGTCGCTCCGAAAGTCGATCTGGCCGAACGTCAGCAGCTCGTGCGAGGCGTAGGCGAGCTTTCCGAGGAACTCGCCTGTCTGCGTCAACTCTCCGCCGCTTCCCTCCTGGAGGATCTTCGCCACGCCGAAGTCGAGGATCTTCACGAGCCGGCGCTCGTCCTGGAGGGTGACCATGATGTTGTTCGGGGAGAGGTCGCGGTGGAGGATGTTCCGTTCCTTGAGGTAGGCGAGGCCCATCGAGGCCTGCACCATGAGAGGGATGAGCTCGGGGAACGGCCTTCCCTCGAAGGCGCCGAAGTCGACCGCCTTCACGTACTCCATGACGATTGTCGGGAGCCCCTCCCGCGACCGGGTGATCTCGTAGCACCGGACGATGTTCCGGTGGTTCAGCGAGGCCAGGATCTGGTTCTCCTTCATGAACCGCGCCTGGAGCTCGGGGTCCGAGAGGCTCCGCGACATCACCTTTACGGCGACCGGAAGGTGGGTCCGGCGGTCCTCCGCGAGGAAGACGATCCCCATCCCGCCCTCGCCGAGGACGCGGGAGACGGAGAAGTGGTCGAATTCGGGGGGCCTGAGAAGGACGCTCAAGACGGAACCGTTCCGCGCATTGTACGGGCTATCTCCTCCCGCGCCTCGCGCCCGGAGCCGGTGCTGGCCGCCCCGCGATAAACACCCGGATCAGGTCCCCTTCTGCCTCAGCGGGAACGCGGCGCCCGCCGGGTCGCGGAGGATGAGGTCGAGCCAGCCGATCGACCCGGGCACGGGCGCCATCACTCCGGCCGCTCCCGGGCTGCTCTCCACGAGGCGTGCAGGCGCGGCGCCGCGTCGACGAAGCCTCCGTGACGCACGGTCCAGCCGAGCCTGTGAACCGCCTTCCAGGAATCGACGTGCTGGTTGAGCGCGAGGCAGGTGGCGAAGGGGCCCATCGCCGCGACGGCCTGCTCCACCGGAACGTGCTCGACGCGCCCTTCGGCGCCGGCCGCCAGGCTGGCCGCAGCGGCGCACTCGTTGACGGTGGCGCGGCTCCGGTCGGTCGCGTTGAGCACCTCGCCCCCGAGGCCGGACTCCGCGGCTCTCACGTACAGCTCGGCCAGGTCGTCACGGTGGACCATCGCCCAGCGATTCGTCCCGTCGCCGACGACGCGGGCGGCCCCGCCCTTCTCGGCGCTCTCGAACCAGGAGGCCGTCAGGCTTCCCGACCCGCCGTAGACGGACCCGGGCCGGATCACGAGCGTCCGGAATCCGCCGCCGTTCCACGAGAGGACGGCCGCGTCGACGGCCGGGCGAGGCGCCACGAACGTGGGCGGGTCGAGGGGCGCCGACTCGTCGACGGCCCCGTCGCCGGTGTCACCGTAGACCCAGACTCCGCTCGTCGAGAGGAGGACCCGCCCGACGCGATCGCGCCCGGCGTCCCGCAGGGCGCCGAGGGCGGCTCGGTGGAGGTCCCAGGAGCTCTCGGAGTACTCGACCGCGCAGTGGACGAGGACCGAGCACCGTTCGGCGGCCGGCCGCCAGTCGTCGGGCTCGTCCATCGTCCCGAATACCGGAACGACCTCGACGGCCTCCAGGAGGCGTTCCTTTCCAGGGGTCCGGACGAGTCCGTACGTTTCGTGCCCCGCGCGTGCGAAGGCGGCGGCGACCGCGGAACCGATGAAACCGGTGGCTCCGGTGACGAAGACTTTCATGGGGCCTCCTCCAGGGAACGCTCGGGATGATAGGCCGTACCCGGCGTCAGCGGGCAGAGGGCGCGGGGCCGGCGAAGCCGCGGACGGCGTGGGGGCGGTAGGGGGCCTCGAGAGCGGCGGACTCTTCCGCGGTCAGCGTGAGGTCCAGCGCGGCCAGGGCCTCCTCGATGTGGGCCGGCTTCGTCGCCCCGACGATCGGCGCCGTCACGCCGGGCCGAGAGAGGAGCCACGCGAGGGCGACCCGGGCCATCGGGACGCCGCGCGCCACGGCGACCTTCCGGGTCGCCGCGAGCACCTCCGCGTCCGCCGGATGATCGTAGAGCTGCCGCACGTAGTCGTCGGAGGCGGCGCGCGGCGTCGTCTCGCGGTCGGCGGGCGTCGCGCGCGTCCCGGCGAGGAGGCCGCGCGCCAGAGGCGACCATGGGAGGACGCCGATTCCCTCCTCGAGGCAGAGGGGGAGCATCTCGCGCTCCTCCTCGCGGTAGAGGAGGTTGTAGTGGTTCTGCATGGAGACGAAGCGCGACAGGCCTGTCCGGTCGGCCGTCGCGAGCGCCTTCTGGAAGCGCCACGCCTCGCCCGAGCTGGCGCCGAGATAGCGGACCTTGCCCTGCCGGACCAGGAGATCGAGCGCCTCCAGCGTCTCAGCCAGCGGTGTCGACGGGTCGAACCGGTGGATCTGGTAGAGGTCGATCGTCTCGATGCCGAGCCGCTTCAGGCTCGCCTCGCACGCCTGGACGACGTGCTTGCGCGAGAGCCCCCCCATGTTCGGGCCGGAGCCCATCGGGAAGTGGACCTTCGTGGCGATGACGATCTCCTCGCGGCGGCCCATCTCCGCGAGCAGTCGGCCGGTGACCTCCTCGCTCACGCCCAGCGAGTACATGTCGGCCGTGTCGAAGAGGTTGATCCCAGCCTCGAGGGCGCGCCGGAAGAACGGGCGCGCCTCGTCCTCGGGCAGGACCCACGGCCGCCACTTCGGGTCGCCATAGCTCATGCAGCCGAGCGCCAGGCGCGAGACGACGAGGCCTGTCCGGCCGAGGGTCGTGTACTTCACCCGAGCGGCCGAGGGTCAATCCACGTCGATACTGGTGACGAAGATGGACTTCCCGCCCTTGAACTGCTTCAGCACGACGCTCTTCACCGGGTCGTGAGAGCCGCCCTTGAAGACGATCTTTCCGGTGACGCCGTCGAACGACGTGACCTTCGAGAAGGCCTCCCGCACGGCTTCGCGGTCGTGGCCCGTGGCCGACTGCAGCGCCGTTCTCAGCAGCATCATCGTGTCGTACGTCAGTGCCGCGCCGTCGTCCGGCACCGCCTTGGCGTACCGATGCTCGAAGGCGGCGCGGAAGATGCCGACCTTGTCCTCCATCGCATCGGGGTTGTAGTGGGCGCCGAAGAATGCCCCCTCGACCTCGGCCGCGCTCTTGAGGAGCTCCGGGTTCCCCCACACGTCGCTCCCGAGGAACGGCGCCTTCACCCCGGCGGCGAGCGCCTGCTTGATCTGCTCGGGCACCTCGCTGTAGTAGCTCGGGAGGAAGACGAGGTCGGGCGCGGCCTCGGCGACCTTCTTCCACTGGACGGAGAGGTCCTTCTCCCCGGCGGCGTAGGACTCGAAGGCGACCACCTGGCCGGAGCGTGCTTCGATCGCTTTCTTCATCAGCTCGGCCTGGCTCTTGGGCGCCTCGGACGAGGAGTTGAAGAGAATGGCCACCTTCGTCGCCTTGATGTAGCCCGACGCGAACTTCGCGAGGGCCGCAACCTGGGCCGTGTCGGTGAAGCACGTCCGGAAGACCCAGTTCCGCACGGCGCCGGTGTCGTTCTGCGTCACCCGGGGGGCCGATCCCCAGGGCGTGATGAGGAGGGTCTTCCCCTCCTCCGCCACCTGCGCGGCGGGGACGGCGCCGAGGCTGGCGCTGGGGCCGATGATCGCGACGACCTGTTCCTGGTCGATGAGGCGCTTGGCCGCGTCGGCGGCCGGCTGGGCCTGCCCCTCGCTGTCCTCGATGACCAGGCGCAGGAGGTGCTTCGTTCCGGCCACCTCGACGCCGCCGGCGTCGTTGATCTCGGCGACCGCGAGCTCCGCGGCTTTCTTGCATGAATCCCCGACCGCGGGGATGTCGCCGGTCAGTTCCGCGATCACGCCGATTTTCAGGTCGGGTCCGCTTTTCTTGCAGGCTGCCTGGGTGAGGAGCACGCCGCCGAGGGTTCCGGCGAGGAGGAATGTAGACGCTGTGAAAACAAAGTCCCGCTTCATAAGCAGGAAGCGTATTTCCGGAGGGGGGGGCTGGTCAAACGGAGATCCGTTCTAGAATCCCCTTTTCGCCCCCGAAGAGGGGCGGTGCGTGCTCGACGGACGTCCGGAAGGAGCCTCGCGTGGGGTGCCCGGAGCGGTCCCGCCGCCGCCAGGGGAGTGCCGTCACCGGAGGATCCATGCCAATCAACCTGAAGAACCGTCACTTCCTGACGATCCACGACTTCACCCCGAAGGAAGTCCTCTACCTCCTCGACCTGGCGCGCGACCTCAAGCGTGCCAAGTCCGCCGGGTCCGAGACGCAGCGCCTCCGCGGGAAGAACGTCGCCCTCATTTTCGAGAAGGACTCGACCCGCACCCGCTGCGCCTTCGAGGTCGCCTGCACCGACCAGGGGGCGAACGTCACCTACCTCGGCCCCTCCGGGTCCCAGATCGGCAAGAAGGAGACGATGAAGGACACGGCGAGGGTCCTCGGCCGGATGTACGACGCCATCGAGTACCGCGGCTACGGGCAGGCGATCGTCGAGGAGCTCGCGAAATGGGCCGGAGTCCCGGTCTACAACGGCCTGACGGACGAGTTCCACCCGACCCAGATCCTCGCCGACCTCCTGACGATGCGGGAGCACGGCGACAAGCCGTTCGGGCAGATCTCCTACGCCTACCTCGGCGATGCGCGTAACAACATGGGGAACACGCTCATGCTCGGTGGCGCCCTCATGGGGATGGACGTCCGCCTCGGCGCACCGCAGCACCTCTGGCCGGTCGACGAGCTCGTCGCGAAGGCGAACGAGCTGGCCGCCGCCTCCGGCGGGAAGGTGACCCTGACCGAGGACCCGAAGACGGCCGTCGCCGGCGTCGACTTCGTCCACACCGACGTCTGGGTCTCGATGGGCGAGCCCGACTCCGTCTGGGCCGAGCGGATCGAGCTTCTCCTCCCGTACCAGGTCAATGGCGCCCTCATGGCCGCGACCGGGAACCCGAAGGCGAAGTTCCTTCACTGCCTCCCGGCCTTCCACAACCGCCAGACGAAGATCGGCGAAGACATCTTCCAGAAGTTCGGGATCGAGGCGATGGAGGTCACCGACGACGTCTTCGAGTCGCCGGCGTCCGTCGTCTTCGACCAGGCCGAGAACCGCCTCCACACGATCAAGGCCGTCCTGGTCGCGACGCTGGCCTAAGAGAAGACCCGCGCGGAGGGGTTCGGGGACCGGTACGAAGACGAAGTCACCCCGGCGTCCGGGTTGGCTGCGCCTTCACCTCGCGGCCAAGCCGCTCGGCGGTCCTCCGAGAACATGATCAGAAAAGCCCCCGTGCCCCCGGCTTGTCGTCACCGCGGGGGGGGCGCAGCACGGTGGAACACGAGGAGCAAAAGCGATGCGAATCGTCGTCGCCCTGGGCGGAAACGCCCTCCTGAAGCGCGGAGAGCCGATGACGGCCGAGAACCAGCGGGCCAACGTGAAACGGGCTTGCGAGGCGCTCGCGCCGGTCGCCAACGACAACGAGATCGTCATCTCGCACGGGAACGGCCCGCAGGTGGGGCTCATCGCCCTCCAGCAGTCGTCCTACACGAGCGTCGAACCCTACCCGCTCGACGTCCTCGGCGCGCAGACCGAGGGGATGATCGGCTACGTCATCGAGCAGGAGATGGGGAACCTCCTCCCGTTCGAGCGCCCCTTCGCGACGATCCTCTCGATGACCGAGGTCGATCCGGCCGACCCGGCGTTCCGGAACCCGACGAAGCCGATCGGCCCGGTCTACGCGAAGGGAGACGCCGACCGGATGGCGGCCGAGAAGGGTTGGACCTTCAAGGCCGACGGCGACGGCTGGCGGCGCGTCGTGCCGTCGCCGAGGCCAAAGCGGATCTTCGAGATCCGGCCGGTGAAATGGCTCCTCGAGAAGGGAACGGTCGTCATCTTCGCCGGCGGCGGCGGGATCCCGACGATGTACGGCCCCGACCGGAAGCTCTGCGGAATCGAGGCCGTCATCGACAAGGACCTCGCCTCGTCGCTCCTGGCGCGCGAGGTCGAAGCCGACGCCTTCGTCATGGCGACCGACGCCGACGCCGTCTACGTCGGCTGGGGGACCCCCGAGGCGCGGGCGCTGAAGACGGTCTCGGCGGCGGAGCTGAAGAAGTACTCCTTCCCGGCCGGCTCGATGGGGCCGAAGGTCCAGGCCGCCTGCGAGTTCGCCGAGGCGACCGGCAAGGCCGCCTGCATCGGGGCCCTCGAGGACACGGCCCGGATGCTCCGCGGCGAGGCCGGAACGACGGTCGCGAAGGACGTCGTCGAGACGGAGTACTGGCCGAGAAAAGGCTGATCGGCGCCGGGCGGTTACGGTCCGCGTCGTCCCCCGGGCGCCCGTCTCCCCGGCCCGGGTCTCCCGATCCCGGCATCCGTCAGAATGCCGTGCCGTGAAGACCGCGCGCGCCGCGCTCCTCCTTTCCCTCCCTCTCTTCGCGGGCTGCGCCTCGGCGCCGCGCGCGACGATCCTGTACGTCACCGACGCCCACGAAATCGGCCCGGTCGTCGACCGGCACGGCGACCGCGGGGGCGTCGCGCGATTGAAGGCGGTCGTCGACGATCGAAAGGCGGAGGACGCCGGAGCCCTCCTCGTCTTCGGCGGCGACCTCGCGGGTGGGACGCTCTTCGGCGGCGTCTTCCACGGCGAGCCGATGGTCGACGCGCTGGGGCGCGCGGGTGTCGGCCTCGCCGCCTTCGGCCAGCACGATTTCGACTTCGGCGCCGCCCACGCGAAGGCGCTCGTCGAACGTGCCGTGTTCCCCTGGATCACCTCGAACCTCGTCGACCGCGAGGGAAAGCCGTTCGCCTCTCTTCCGACGCGCCGGCTCCTTCGGGTCGGAGGGCTTCTCGTCGGCTTCGTCGGTCTCACGGACGACTTCGGGACGACGACGCAGGAGGGGAGCGTGGCCCAGACGGACCTCGTCGAGGCCGCGGCGCGCGAGGCGACGGCGCTGCGGCTCGAGGGGGCGGAGGCCGTCGTGGCGCTGACCCAGGCCGGCTTCGACGTGAACCGGCGGATCCTCCTCGAGGTCCCCGGCGTCGACGCGGTCCTGACCGAGGAAGAATCGGAGGCGGTCTCGGTCGTCCGCTGGGTCGGAGGCCGGCCGGTCGCCGCGCCGTGCGGGAACCTCGGCTCCGTCGTCGAGCTCGTCCTCGAGAGGAAGGGCGGGCACGTCACCGCGCGCGTCGGCGCGCACCCCGTGGACGCCTCCGTCGTCCCCGACCCGGTCCTCGCCCGCGAGGAACGAGAGTGGATGGCGAAGCTCGAGGAGATGCTCGCCCTCCCGATCGGCGCCCTCGCCGAGCCGCTCGACAACCTCGGGAGCCTCGAGCGGGAGACGGGCCTCGGGGACCTCGTCGCCGACGCGTTCCGCGAGGCCTCCGGCGCCGACGTCGCCCTCGTCCTCGGCTCCAGTCTCCGGGCGCCGCTTCCCGCCGGCCCGCTCACGCGGCGGCACGTGATGGCCGTCCTGCCGTTCGGGAACCGCGTCGTCACCGTGGAGCTGACGGGTGAGGCCCTTCGTTCGGCGCTCGAGCGCGGGCTCGCATCGGCAGGTCGGCGCACCGGAAGCCTGTTTCAGGTCTCGGGGCTCGCCCTCGCGACCGACCTCTCGGCCGCCGAGAGGTCGAGGCTCGTCGAGGCCCGCGTCGGCGGCGCCCCGCTGCGCGACGACGCGTCCTACCGTGTGGCCGTCTCGAGCCACCTCGCTTCGGGGGGCGACGGTCACGTCGAGATCGCGGCGGGGATCCGACCCGTGGGGGGCCGCACCTCACCGCTCGACGCGGACGCGCTCGCGGAGCACCTGGGCCGTCTTTCGGCGGCCGGTCCGGTCCGGGCGCCGTCGGCCGGCCGGATCACGTTCCGCACGGCGCGCTGAAGGTCCGGCGCGCACGACGCGCCACCGGGACGAACGAAGGCCCGGGCGCGGGCCCGGGCCTTCGTCGAAGCGTTGCGATGTCCCTTCGGGGACTCGGTCCTGCGGCGGCTTCAGTACCGGTAGTGGTCGGGCTTGTACGGCCCCTCGGGCGGAACGCCGAGGTACGTGGCCTGCCTCGGGGTCAGCTGGGTCAGCTTCACGCCGAGGTGGGCCAGGTGAAGGCGGGCGACCTCCTCGTCGAGCTTCTTCGGGAGGACGTAGACCTTCCTGCCGTACTCGCCCGCGTTCTTCGCGAGGGCGATCTGGGCCATCACCTGGTTGGTGAAGGAGGACGACATGACGAAGCTCGGGTGGCCCGTCGCGCAGCCGAGGTTCATGAGGCGCCCCTCGGCCAGGATCATGACGGAGTGTCCGTCGGGGAAGCGGAACTCGTCGTACTGCGGCTTGATGTTGACCCGCTCGAGCCCGGGGAACTTCTTCAGCCCGGCCATGTCGATCTCGTTGTCGAAGTGGCCGATGTTTCCCACGATCGCCTTGTCCTTCATCTTCGCCATGTGCGCGACGGTGATGACGTCGAGGTTGCCGGTGGCGGTCACGAAGACGTCGGCCGTCCCGACGACGTCCTCGATCGTCTTCACCTCGTAGCCCTGCATGGCGGCCTGGAGGGCGCAGATCGGGTCGATCTCGGTGACGATGACGCGGCAGCCCTGGCCGCGCAGCGCTTCGGCACACCCCTTGCCGACCTCGCCGAAGCCGAGGACGACGGCGACCTTCCCGCCGAGCATGACGTCCGTGGCGCGGTTGAGTCCGTCGACGACCGAGTGGCGGCAGCCGTAGACGTTGTCGAACTTCGACTTCGTCACGGAGTCGTTCACGTTGATGGCGGGGAAGAGAAGGGACCCGTCCTTCTCCATCTGGTAGAGGCGGTGGACACCGGTCGTCGTCTCCTCGGAGACGCCGCGGATCTCCCTGACGATCCGCGAGAAGACCTTCCCGTCCTTGCCGAGCTCCTTGCGGATCAGGTCGAGGATGACGCCCCACTCCTCGGGGTCGTTCTTCGCGTCGAAGGCAGGGACCTTCCCGGCCGTCTCGAACTCGAGCCCCTTGTGAACGAGCATCGTGGCGTCGCCGCCGTCGTCGACGATCAGGGTCGGCCCGGTTCCGTCGGGCCACTCGATCGCCTCGCGCGTGCACCACCAGTACTCCTCGAGCGTCTCGCCCTTCCAGGCGAAGACGGGCGTCCCCTTCGGTCTCGCGGGCGTCCCGCCCTCCTCCGGTCGGCCGACGACGACCGCCGCGGCCGCGTGGTCCTGCGTCGAGAAGATGTTGCAGGAGACCCACCGGACGTCGGCGCCGAGTTCGGCGAGCGTCTCGATGAGGACCGCCGTCTGGATGGTCATGTGGAGGCTCCCCATGACCCGCTCGCCGGAAAGCGGCTTCTCGGCCCCGTAGCGGGCGCGGAGCGCCATCAGGCCGGGCATCTCCTGCTCGGCGAGGCGGATCTCCTTGCGGCCGGCCTCGGCGAGAGAGAGGTCCGCGACCTTGAAGCGCGGGCGGGAGACGGAAAGGGCTGCGACTCCGGGATCCAGGACGGTGCTCATGCTGCTCCTTGGCCGCTGCGGGGCGGAGGGTTCCGTCGATCCCGGCAGCCGTTCGATTTACGGGAATCGTGTCCGACCGGATGGCCGGCCGGAACGTTCGATTCTCGAGTCTCCCAACCAAGGGTGCCCGATGTCAAAACGTCCCCCCCCCGACGGTCGGAAGGGCGTCCGGCCTTCGCCCAGCGCGCTTCAGCCCGGGCTCCCGGGCTCGTCCCGGTCCGTGGTTGCGGTCACGAGGAGCGACAAGAGAGCCCGATCCCACCGCCCCCGAATGGTCTCTTCCTCCAGGACCTGGATCGCGGAGAGGTCGTCCCGGACGCTCCGATAGGGCCGGGAAGAGGTCATCGCGTCGAAGGCGTCGGCGATCGAGACCAGCTGGACGGGTAGTGTCACCTCCGCGCCCCGGAGTCCGTCCGGGTAGCCCGAGCCGTCGATCCGCTCGTGGTGCCGGAGGACGAAGGGGAGGTGGGGCTCGAGGGCCGGGATCTCCCGCAGGAGCGCGAAGCCGATGACCGGGTGCGACTTCATGACGGCGAACTCGCTCTCGGTGAGCGGCTCGCGCTTGAACAGGATTCCGTCGGGGATGGCGACCGTTCCGAAGTCGTGCAGGATCCCGCCGACGCGGATCCGTTCGATCTCGGCGTCCGACAGCCCGGCGAGACGGGCCAGGTCGGCACCCAGGCGGCCGACACGCGCCGAGTGCTCGATCCGGTGCGGCTCGCGGGCCTCGACGGCCCCGAGGATCCCCGCGAGCGCCGCAGTGGTCTTGCGGGACTCGTCCCGGCTGCGTGCCGCGGCGAGAAGGGTGCGGAAGCGGGCGCGCACGAGCGCTTCCGGCGCGGGCCAGGAAAGGGCGTCGTCTGCGCCGGCCTTCAGCGAGGCCGCGGCCGCGGATCCCGGCGGGACGACGGCGACGACGGCGAGAGCGGCCGTCCTCGCGTCCTCCCTCACGGCCCGGACGCGCGCCGCGCCGCCACCGCCGAGGCCGCTCACGGCGACGACGTGCGACTCGGAGCCGCCAGCCGCCTCGGCGAGCTCGGCGATCGTCGCTGCCACCACCACGGGCATCCGGAGGCTCTCGAACGTCCGGGCCAGCGCCGCGGCGCGCTGCACGTCGGGCTCGAGGAGGAGGATCCGGGGCGACGCCACGGGAGCACGATAGCGCGACTCGTGCCGCGGGAGGCTAGACTCGCCGGCGATGGCCTTGTCCGGACCTGCGACGGCCTTCGCGGTCGGGCGCTCCCCCGCGTGGTGTCAGCTCGTCGAGCGAGCCACCCGCGTCGCTCCGCTCGGGGTCACCGTCCTGGTCCGGGGAGAGACGGGGTCGGGCAAGGAGATCGCCGCCAAGCTCATCGTCGCGCTCGGCAGGAGGGCGGAGGCCCCTTTCGTCACGGTCAACTGTGCAGCCCTGCCCGACACCCTCGTCGAGAGCGAACTCTTCGGGCATGCGCGAGGGGCGTTCAGCGGGGCCACGGAAGCACGGCGGGGCCTCTTCGAAGAGGCGCACCGGGGAACGATCTTCCTCGACGAGATCGGCGCGCTCCCGCTTCACGCGCAGGCCAAGGTCCTGCGCGTCCTGGAGGACGCCCGGGTTCGCCGGGTGGGAGAAAACCGAGTCGCGGACGTGGACGTGAGGGTCATCGCGGCCACGAGCCTCGACATCGAGTCGGCCATCGCCCGGCGCGAGTTCCGGGAGGATCTCTATTTCCGGCTTTCGGCGATCGAGCTCGTCATGCCCTCGCTCCGCGATCGGACCGAAGACATCCCGCTGCTGGTGGCGCATTTTCTTCGGAGGCTGGAAGAGCAGGGCGGGCCTTCGCGGACGCTCTCGGCAGGCGCTCTCGAGCTGCTGATGCGGTACCCGTTCCCGGGAAACGTCCGGGAGCTCAAGCACGCCGTCGAGCAGGCGGCCGTCTTCGCGGACGATGCCGAGCTGAAGCCAACGGACTTCTCGGCCCTCTGGGCTCGCGCCCAGATGATCCCCTCGAAGGACGACGCGAGGACGGGTCGGACCCCGGTGGAGGACGCGACGCCCGAGAAGCTCGAGGAAGCGCTGAAGCGATCGGGAGGAAGCCGTCTCGAAGCCGCCAGACTACTCGGGATCAGCCGCTCGTCGCTCTACCGGATCCTGCGCCGCATGCCGCCGGCCGACGCGCCCGCGCCGGGCTGAAGACGCGACGGCCCGCGCAGAACGTAGGACGTAGACCAGCCCCCCCGCGCTCCGATGTCAGCGGCGGCGGGCGAGGACACGCCGGAGCGCGGCGACGACGTCGAGGACGTCGTCCTCGGTCATTCCGGGCCAGAGGGGGAGCGACATGAGGTTGTCTGTCGCGCGCGTAGCGTGAGGGAGGCCGTCCTTCGGGAGCCCCTCGGGGTGCCTGGCGAAGTAGTCGCGGTAGAAGGAGAAGCCGAAGAGGCCTTGCCAGTGAACTCCGGTCCCGATGTTCTCGGCCTTCAGCGCCGCGATCATCTCCTCACGCGTCAGGCCGGTCGTCTCGGGACGGTTGCGAAGGACGAAGAGGTTCCAGCAGTGCTCGCGCTCGGCGTCGCCATCGGCGGGGAGCTCGACCTCCGGGACGTCGGCGAGGAGCGAGAGGTAGAGGCGGGCGAGCGCGCCGCGGCGCGCGGCGAACCCGTCCAGCTTCTTCAGCTGGTGAAGGCCGACGGCGGCCTGGACGTCCGTGAAGTTCGACTTGCGGCCGGGCATCGGGACGTCGTAGAGGGGCGACCCGTCGGCGTAGGGCGTTCCCTCGCCGCGGGCGATGCCGTGAAAGCGCTGGAGCCGGAAGTACGGGGCGTGGCGGGCGTCGTGGAAGGCGATCGCGCCCCCCTCGAGGGTCGTCATGTTCTTGTTCGGGTGGAAGCTGTAGACCGAGAAGACCGAGCGCGGATCGGACCCGATGCGCCGGCCGGCGAAGTGAGCCCCCATCGTGTGGGCGGCGTCCTCGATCACCGCGAGGCCGTGGCGCCCCGCGATCTCCCAGATTCTCTCCATCCGGCAGGGGAGGCCGCCGTAGTGGACCGGCACGACCGCCTTCGTCCGGGGCGTGATCCGCTCCTCGATCCGTTCGGCGTCGAGGTTCATCGTGTCGGGCTCGACGTCGACGAGGATCGGGACGGCGCCTCTGAGGACGACGTTCGAGACCGTGCAGACGAACGTGTGCGCCGTCGTGATCACCTCGTCGCCCGGCCCGATGCCGAGCGCCCCGAGCGTCATCTCGAGACCGGTCGTGGCGTTGAGGAGCGCGAGGCAGCGGGGCACCTCGTTGAAGGTCTTCAGGGCCTCCTCGAAGCGCGCCGTCTGCGGCCCGGTCGTGACCCAGCCGGAACGGAGGGTGGCGACGACCTCCGCGATCTCCTCCTCGCCGATCATCGGGCGTGAGAAGGGGAGGAATGTCTGGCGGCGGGGACGGTCGCGCATGCGCGCACTCTGCCACGCCCGGGGCGCGAACGGGAGCGAGGCGAGCCTGCGAGTCGAGCCAAGCCCTCCTGGCGTCCGGACCGACCCGCCGTCGAGCGCCCCGGCTAAGATGGCCTGTCCGAGGAGGAGCCCGTGACGTTTCCGTCCCGATCGCTCGCCAGTCTCGCCCTCCCATCTTCCATCCAGGTCCCCGCAGCACCGACGGCGGTCGCCTGTCCCACGGCCGTCGTCTCGCGCGGGGCCTCGGCGACCGGGAGGGCGATGCTCTGGAAGAACCGGGACGCGGACGGTTCCGACGACCAGGTCGTCTGTCTCACGGGCGGGAAGCTCCCCTACGTCGGCCTCGTGAACCGGGGCGACACGACGGGCCTCCAGATCCGGGCTGGCGTCAACGCCGCGGCCTTCGCCATTATGAGCCCGGCCTCCTACAACCTGGAGAGCGGCGACACGTCGGGCGAGGGAACGCTGATGAAGCTCGCCCTCCAGACCTGCGCCACCGTCGAGGACTTCGAGGCGCTCCCGGCGAAGTCGAGCTCCGGCGGGCGGGACGTGTCGGCCAGCTTCGGCGTGATCGACGCGAAAGGCGGCGCCGCGACGTTCGAGACGAAGAAGAAGGGCTATGTCCGCTTCGACGCGGCCGCGGCGAACGACGGGGCGAAGGGGCTCCTCGTCCGTACGAGCTACAGCCGGTCGGGAGGCAAGGACGCGGGATCGGGCTTCCTCCGCGAAGCGCGCGGCATCGAGCTCCTCGGCCGGCTCGCCGCGGCGCGAACGCTCGATGCGCGGGCCATCCTGAGGACGGCCGCGCGGGCGGCCTGGCGGAAGGCGTCCCCGACGACGGAGGTGGTGAAGGTGCTCTCCGAGACCGCCGCCGGGCGGGCGCTGAAGGCCGTGGAGGCTGCGGAGGTGGCGGTCGCGAAGGCGGCCGCCACGCGCTGAGGCGGGTGTCGGTGGGCGATCCCCGGAACAGGCGCGTCACCGTCCCAGAGGAGTGGCTCGCCGACCTGGAGCGCCGTCACCTGGCGGAACTCTCATTTCCCGAGGTGCGCAAGGGGCTCCAGGCGCTCTCGTCCCTTTACGTCGAACGGCGCGGTCGCATCGGCACGGGCGCCGCGTTCGACGGGGCGGGAAAGAGGGCCGCGTTCGCGCTCTTCTTCGGTCCCCTCCACTTCCTCGCCGTGCGGGAGATCGTCGAAGCTGTCGGGGCCGCTGATCCGCCCCTCTCCCGGGTCCTCGACCTCGGCTGTGGGACCGGCCCGGCCGGCGCCGCGTGGGCCCTCGCCGCGGGAGGCTCGCCGGAGGTCTCCGGTATCGAGCGGAGCGGCTGGGCGGCGCAGGAGGCCCGCGAGACCTTCCGGGCGCTCGGCCTGCGAGGCCGGGCATCCGCGGGCGACCTCCTTCGCGAGCGGCTGCCGGGGAGCGCCGCCGGGATCGTCCTCGGCTGGACCGTGAACGAGCTTCCGGACGCCGCGAGAGAGAAGCTCCTCCCGAACCTCCTCGAGGCGGCAGGCCGCGGAGCGCGCGTTCTCGTCGTCGAGCCGATCGCCTCGCGCCCGGTGCCCTGGTGGACGGCGTGGGCGAAGGCCTTCACGGACGAGGGTGGGCGGGACGATCTGTGGCGATTCCCTGCGTCCCTCCCGCCGGTCCAGGCCCTCCTCGACAAGGCGGCCGGCCTCGACCACAGGGCCCTGAAGGCCCGCTCGCTCTTCCTCCCGGGTCGACGGGGAGGGTGAGGGGCGCCCGCATCAGGGCGGTGCCGGTCGGGTCGCCGTTCGCGTTCCGGAACGGAATGCCGCGGAGCAGCACATCGGCAGGGACACCGCCTGCCGTTCGACCGGTTGCTCAGAGCGACAACGAGAACTCGGCTCCCTCGCCAACCCGGCCCTCGTCGTCCCGGCTCCCGACCTCGATGACCGGTCTCTCCCTGCCCGAGCTGAGCTTCAGGGCGTTCGAGAGGAGGTCCTCGAAGACCTGGCCGAGGAGCGCGGCATCTCCTTCGGCCACCGGCAGCTCCCCGACGCGGGCGCCGAGCCGCCTCGGGCCGAGGCGAGCGCTTCGGTGACGGCCCGGCCGGCCGACCAGGGTGCTCCCCCTTGCCGGCTCGCTGGCGACGTCGATCCTCCCCCCGAGACGCTTCGCGAGCCTCCTGCAGATGGAGTGTCCTGGGCCGGTTCCCTCGTACGGGCGGCTCGTCCCGGTGTCGATCTGCCGGAATGGGCTGAAGAGCTCTTCGAGGTCCTCTGCCCTGTTCCCGGTCCCGGTGTCGGCGACGCGGATCGCGACAGGATGACGAGGGCACCGAGCCGCGCCGTCAGCCGGCGGAACCCTCTGGCGGAGCTCCTCCCGTCGCTGGCCCTGCGGCGCGCGGGCCGGGCCGGAGCGTGAAGGTGAAGGTCGTGCCGGCCCCCGGCGCCGACTCGGCCCAGATGCGCCCGCCGTGCCGGACGACGATCCGCTGCACGGTGGCGAGGCCGATCCCGGTCCCCGGAAACTCGTCGATTCCGTGAAGACGCTGGAACGGAGTGAAGAGCTTCTGCGCGTAAGCCATGTCGAAGCCGACGCCGTTGTCCCGCACGAAGAAGACCGCCTCGCCTCCGCGTTCCTCGCACCCGACCTCGACGACCGAGGCGGGGCGTGTCGAGGTGAACTTCAGGGCGTTTCCGATCAGGTTCTCAAGGACGACACGCAGGAGGCGCGGGTCTCCTTCCACGGTCATCCCGTCGGCGACGGTCACCTTCACGTCGCGCTCGGGCTCGAGCGCCCTCAGCTCGGCGACGACGGAGCGCGACAGGGCCGAAAGGTCCACGGGCGTCCCGACGAGCTCCCGCCGCGAGATCCGAGCGAGGTTCAGGAGCCCGTCGATCAGGTGCCCCATTCGGCCGGCGGCCTTCCGGATTCGGTCGAGATAGCGCCGTCCCTCCTCGTCGAGGAGGTCGGCATGCTCCTCCAGGAGCACTGCGCTGTAGCCGTCCATTGCCCTGAGCGGGGCACTGAGGTCGTGCGCCACGCTGTAGGAGAAGCTCTCCAGCTCTCGGATCGCGTTCTCGAGCTCGACGGTCCTCGCGCGGACGAGCTCTTCGAGGAGCTCGCGGTAGGCCCCCACCTCCTCTTCGGCGTGCTTTCGCTCCGTCACGTCCATCGCCATGGTGGTGACGAGGCGCCGCCCGTCGGGGAGCCGGCCCACCGGCGCCGAGCTGAAATCCCAGAACCGCTGGCCGCCGTCCTTCGTCCGGATCGCGAACTCTCCCTCCCGGATCGACTCGCGAAGGTCGAATCGGCTCTCGATGTCGGCCTGCGCGGCGTCCTTGCGCGGCCCGTAGGCGCGCCCGGCCCACTCGGCGACGGTTCGGAGCTCCGCTGGGGAGTACCCGGTGATGCGGCACCACGCTCGATTCAAGAGGACGATCTCGCCGTCGTCGGCGTAGAGGCCGATCGGGAAGGGAGCTTCGGCGACGATCCGGCTCAGCCGGTCTTCGCTTTCCCGGAGCGCGTCCTCGGCCTCCCGCAGCTCGGTGATGTCGAGGCAGGTTCCCACGAACCTCGTCCGCCGGCCGTCCGGGTCCTCGGTCACGAAGCCGCGGGCGCTGATGTGACGGCAGCGTCCGTCCGGCGCGAGGACGCGGTAGGCGGTCTGGACCGTCCTGCCCGGCCCCTGCGCCGCCGTCGTCTCGGTCACCTCGCGTGCCCGCTCCCGGTCGCCGGGGTGGATCAGGTCGAAGAGGTCCACGAGGTTCGTGAGCCTTTCGGGCGGGACACCGAGGAGCCGGTAGAACTCCGCCGAGCCCGTGAGCGTGTCTCGTTCCGCGTCCCATTCCCAGCTCCCGAGGTGCGCGACGGCCTGGGCCTCGACGAGGCGCGACCGGCTCTGCTCGAGCTCGGAGGTTCGCTCCGCAACGAGCTCCTCGAGATGCGCCCGGTGCCTATTCAGCTCAGCCGTCCGATCCGTCACGCATTCCTCGAGGTGATCCCGGTGGGCCTGAAGCTCCCGATCGGCCCTCTTCCGTTCCGTGATGTCCTGGAGGAGGGCGACGAGGTAATCCACGGACCCGTCCGGCGTCCGGATGCAGCTGACCGCGAGGTCGGCCGGGACCACGGTCCCGTCCTTGCGCAGGAAGCGTTTCTCGAGCGAGTAGCCGTCGATCTCTCCCCGGACGACGCTCTCGAACAGGGCGACGTCCGCCGGGAGGTCGTCCGGGTGGGTCAGCTCCGACCAGGTTCGAGTCACGAGCTCTTCCCGCGAGTACCCCAGGATCGCGCAGAGCCGGTCGTTCACCTCGAGCCACCCCTTCGTCGGCGACGTGATGCAGGCCCCGATCAGGGGCATCTCGAAGAAGCGCCGGAAACGCTCCTCGGACTCCCGCAGCCTCGCCTCTGCCGTCCTCCTTTCCGTGACGTCCTCGACGGTGCCGGTCCAGACCGTGTCGCCGTTCTCGTGGGGCTGCGGGAAGGACTCCCACCTGATCCGTCGGACCCCTTCCCCGACGGCGAGCCGCCCTTCCCAGCGGAACGGACGGCGATGGGCGAGCGCCTCGGCGTTGGCCGACGCGAAACCCGGCCGGTCTGCCGGGACGACGAGGTCCGCGACAGACCCGGGGTCCGAGCGGAAAGCCGCAGCGTCCACTGCGAGAAGCTCGCAGAAACGCGCCGACACGAACTCGACCCTGAAGGACTCGTCGACGGAGGCTCGCCAGGCCCCGGGCTGCACCGGAGGCGACGAAAGGACGCGGAGCCGGTAGATCCCTCGCGGCTGGGCTTCGACGAGGTCCCTGTAGAGGGCGCGCTCCTCGCGGAGCGATTCCTCATGCTCGATCGTGTGAACCTCGCCGGCCGGTCCGTCCGGATCCGTCGTCGGCATGGTGCACTCTCCTTCCTGGGTGGCCGCGCGAATTCTCTCATCGACGGCCCGCTCGTGGTCTCGTCGCGCGGATCCTCGATCCGTGGTCGAACAAAGTGACGAGCCCGGAAGCGTGGACTATCCTTGGTCTCGACCTGTCACCGCAGAGGTGCCCGCGTGAGGAAAGCCACAAGGCTGGGCCGGCCCGGCGGGCCAGGCCCGGATGAAGAGAAGCGGCACCGGCGCGCGACGCGCCTCGGCCTCCGCGATCTGTACCCGGTTGCCGGGGGTCTCGAGTGACCGGACTCTCCCCCGACGAGATCGCCGCGGTCGTC
The DNA here is from genome assembly GCA_963696015.1 of uncultured Holophagales bacterium. GTDB lineage: Bacteria > Acidobacteriota > Thermoanaerobaculia > UBA5066 > UBA5066 > UBA5066. Next base: position 11,998 of record CAVOJA010000074.1, on the reverse strand, counting down.
GGCCGGCTGGAAGAGGCGGGACGCGAAATCCGGGAGCTCTGCTCTCTGGAAGCGACCGCCGACCCGAACGGGCCGGCCGAGCGGCTCCGCCGGCTTCGCGAAGCCGAAAGAGACTTGCAGGAGGCGCGCCTCCAGCTCGAGAGGGCGCTCGCCGGGGATGACGGCGCGCGCGGGGCCTTGGCGACGGAGCGCGGCCCGCGCGCGAGCCTGGCCCGGCTCCTCGAGCGGCTCCCCGTCGCAACGGTCGTCGCGCGGGAGGACGGGACGATCAGGTCTTTCAATCACCGGGCCATCGAGCTCTTCGGACGGAACGCCACCGCGGCCACGACGTTGGCGACCTTCCTCGCGTCGATCCTCCCGGAGTCCGAGGAGAGGCAGACGATGGAAGGGGCCATGGCACGCCTGCGTGAGTCTGCCCGCGCAGACGCGTACGAGCCGGCGCTCCTCCTCACGGTGCGGCAGCCGGGAGGGGGAGAGCGTGTCGTCGCCGCCGAGTGCGTCATCGTCGACGATCTCGTCGTCTGGACGGCGAGCGACCTGACCGACGTCCTTCGACTGCAGGCCGAGAGCGCCCGGCTCGGGCGGATCGTCGAGGAGAGCATCGACGAGGTCTACGTCTTCGACGCGACGACGCTCCGATTCCGCAGCGCAAACCGGAGCGCACGCGACAACGTCGGCTTCACGGTCGAGGAGCTCAGGGAAAGGACGCCGCTCGACATCAAGCCGGAGCTGACGGCGGAAGCGTTCGCGGAGAAGCTCGGGCTTCTCCGGCGCGGGGCCGCCCGGGGGGTGAGGTTCGAGACCGTTCATCAGCGGAACGACGGGACGCGCTACCCCGTCGAGGTCCAGCTCCTCATGTCGACGGAGGGGGGCGACCCGGTCTTCGTCTCCATCACCCAGGACATCAGCGTGAGGCGCAGGGCCGAAGAGAAGATCCGTGAGCTGAACGCCGAGCTCGAGGGGAGGGTCCGCTCGCGGACGGCAGAGCTCGAGGAAGCGAACAAGGAGCTCGAGGCCTTCGCCTACTCGGTGTCGCACGACCTCCGCGCGCCGCTCCGGGCGATGGACGGCTTCGCGCAGCTCCTCGTCGAAGAGCACGGGAGCGGGCTCGACGCGGAGGGGCTCCATTACCTCTCACGGGTTCGCGAGGGGGCGCGGCGAATGGGATGTCTCGTCGACGACCTCCTGCGGCTCTCGCGCGTCGCGCGGGCGGAGCTGAAGCGGGAGGAGATCAACGTCACCGGGATGGCCCTCGAGATCCTCGGAGAGCTTCGCGCGAGCGAGCCGGAGCGTAGGGTGGAGGTCGTCGTCGCCGACGGCCTGCTCACTCGCGCGGATCGGAGCCTCTTCCGGATCCTCCTCGAGAACCTCCTTCGCAACGCCTGGAAGTTCACCTCTGGTCGCGAGGTCGCCCGCATCGAGCTCGGGGTCGAAGGGCTGGGCCGAAAGACGGCCTTCTTCGTCCGCGACGACGGGGCGGGGTTCGACATGTCCTACGGCGGACAGCTCTTCAAGCCGTTCTCGAGGCTTCACGGGCCAGCCGAATTCCCCGGAACGGGCATCGGCCTCGCAATCGTCGACCGGATCGTCCGCCGGCACGGCGGGACGGTCGAGGCGTCGGGGACGCCGGGCCGAGGGGCGACCTTCCGCTTTCAGCTGGGAGACTGAGGAGATCGGATGAATGTCGGCCTTTCGAACCCGCGGCGCTCCGAAGCGCTTCCGGTCAGCAGGTCCACGCACGGGGCGTCCGTCGGCGTGGTGGTTCTTCTCGCCCTCGTCGGCGCGGCGGTCGCCGTCGTCCTGCTCAGGCGCGAGGAGTCCGTCCGGAGGGAGTGGCGGGACCGTCTCGTCGGAACGGCGGAGGAGAGAAAGGCCGCGATCCTCGCCTACCTCGAGGGGAGGACCGAGGACGCGGAGGTCTTCGCGGCGTTTCCGAGCATCCAGGGGATGGCCGGCCTGAGCGCGTCCGACGGTCACCCGGACGGCGGGGTTCACGTCCTGACAGTCCTCGAGGCGGGCAGGGAACGCTGGGGGAGCCTGACGCTCGCGTTCCTCGGCCCGGACTTCTCGGTGCGCCTCGGTACGGGCGAAGCCCTGGAACGCGAAGCCTCGGACCTCCTCCGGCGCACCGCGCCGAAGGGCTCGTGGTCGGCGCTCCTCACGACGAGGAGCGGCTCCAGTGTGGTCTTCGCGGCGCCGGTCGCCTCGGCGCAGGGCGGGCCTCCGGCCGGTTGGATCGTCCTGGTGGACGATGCCGAGAGGGTCCTCTGGACGCACCTTCGCCGCGAGCCCGTCGCGACCCGCACGGGCGAGGTCCTCCTGGCCCGACGATCGGGTGACCGGCTGCTCTTTCTGTCTCCGCTTCGGCACCCCCCGTCGGCCGAAGGACTGCTAGAGTTGCCCCTGGCGACGACGACGGTCGCGGCCCGTGACGCCGTCGAGGGGCGGGATGGCGAAGGCGAGTACGTCGATGACCGCGGGGAGCGGGTCCTGGCTGCCGTCCGCTACCTTCGGGGACTCGGCTGGGGCCTCGTCGTGAAGATGGACGTCGACGAGGCGCTCGCCGGACTCGTCCGCGAACGGGTGTGGGGTGGGGCGACCGTGCTGTCTTTGGCGCTCGCCCTGTTCGCGATCGTCCGCGCGGTCCGAGGGGGGGAGCGGCTCCGCGCGTCCGAGGAGCAGCGGCGGAGGGACGACAAGCACCGTTCCGTTCTCCAGCGGGTCCGGGACGCCGTCATCTGGATCCGGCCTGCGGATGACCGGATCGTGGAGGCGAACCAAGCGGCGGAGGAGCTCTGGGGATACCGCCGGGAGGAGCTCCTCGGGATGACCGTCCTCGACCTCCGTCCTCCCGAGGACGCCGGCGTCGCGCGGGCCCAGCTCGCGAAAGCGCGCTCGGAAGGAGCGCTGTACCGCAGCCTTCACCGTCGCCGGGACGGTTCGGTGGTCCCCGTCGAGGTCTCCTCGCGTGCCGTCGTCCTCGGAGACGAGGAGCTCCTCGTCTCTGTCGTCCGCGACGTCTCCGAGAATGAGGCGGCGCTCGCGCGAGTCCTCCTCCTGAACCGGATCCACAGGGCGATCAGTGCCGTGGACCAGGCGCTCGTGGAGGTGCGGGACCGAGGCTCAGTACTCCGACGGACGTGCGAGGAGCTCATCGCCACCGGGGAGTTCACGGCCGCGTGGGTCGGAGTGCCGGACGGGGACGGCTTCCTCGTCCCGGAGGCGTCCGCGGGGCGGGTCGAGGGCTTCTTCGAGGAGGTCTCGATTCCGCTCGAAGCCGGGCCGGGTGAGGGGAGCCCGGCAGCGACTGCGTTCCTCGAGGGACGGAGCGTCGTCGCCGAGGACTGGGAGACGGATCCGCGTCTCGGGCCGTACCGAGAGGCGGGGCGGCGCCGCGGGTACCGTTCGAGCGCGGCCTGCCCCGTCTGGTCCGGTGGCGCCGTCCGCTGCGTCCTTTCGATCTACGCTTCCGAGCCGGGAGTCTTCGTGCCGGACGCCGTCCTCCTCCTCGAGGAGCTGGCCCGTGACCTCGGCCTATCGCTCGACCTCGTCGAGGCCGAGGAACGCGGGGTCCGGGCGGAGGCGTCGCTGGCGGAGAGCGAGGAGCGCTATCGGAAGCTCTTCGAGCAGAACCCCGCTCCGATGTGGGTCTTCGACATCGAGACGCTGCGGTTCCTCGACGTCAACGCGGCGACGACCGAGCTCTACGGCTACTCGAGGGAGGAGCTCCTCGCGCGGACTCTCCGCGACATCCGGCCGACGGACGACGTTCCCGCGCTGGAAGCGGACGTCCAGGTCGAGCGAACGGGGATCCGAAGGTCCGGCCCCTGGCACCACCTCCGCAAGGACGGCCGGAAGCTCCTCGTCGAGATCGTCACCCACGACGTCACCTTCGAGGGGCGCGCGGCGCGGCTCACCCTGGCGAACGACGTCACGGAGCGCGCCAGGACCGAGGAGAAGATCCGGGCCTTCTTCGACTCCGGGATGGTCGGAGCGATCTTCGGGGACGTCCACGGGAACATCCTCGCCGCCAACGACGAGTTCCTCCGGATCGTCGGATACGACCGGGAGGACCTCGAGCACGGGGGTCCTAGATGGGACGCCATCACGCCCCCCGAGTGGCTTCCGATCGACGCCGAGCGGATCGTCGAGGCGAAGCAGCGGGGCATCTGTACACCTTACGAAAAGGAGTACTTCCGGAAGGACGGGACGCGCGTCTCCGTCCTCGTCGGCTACGCCCTCGTCGGCGAGAAGCGGGAGGAGTCGGTCGGGTTCATCCTCGACCAGACCGACCGAAAGGAGGCCAGCGCCCGCCTCGCGGTGACGACGCGCCTTCTCGAGGCGGTCGTCACCGGGTCCTCTGCGCCCATCGTGACCCTCGACCGCGACGGCGCCGTCACTTCGTGGAATCCGGCCGCCGAGGAGGTGTTCGGCTGGAGCGCCGAGGAGGTGATCGGAAGGTCCCTGCCTGCGGCCCCGCCGAAGGCGGAGGCGGAGATCCGCGCCATCCTCGCGGAGGTCCTCTCCGGGACTCCCGTCACGGGGCGCGAGGTGCGTCCGGAACGGATGGACGGAAGCCACGTCGACGTCGTCGTCTCGGCCGCGCCCCTGACGGGCTCGGAAGGGGCGGTCACGGGGGCCGTCGCCGTCCTCGTCGACGTCTCGGCGCGCGTGCGGGCCGAGGAGGAGGTCCGGCGGCTCAACGCCGAGCTCGAGGTCCGGGTGGAGCGCCGGACGGAGGAGCTCCTCGCCAAGTCGAAGGAGCTCGATGCCTTCGCCTACTCGATTTCCCACGACCTCCGCGCGCCCCTCCGCGCCATCGACGGGTTCTCGCGGATGATCGAGGAGGAGCAGGCCGCACGCCTCGACGAAGAGGGGCGGCGCCTCCTCGGCGTCGTCCGCTTCAACGCCCGGAAGATGGCCCAGCTCATCGACGATCTCCTCGCCTTCTCCAGGTCCGGTCGACAGGACCTTCGGCGAAGCCGCGTCGAGACGGGAGAGCTCGTGAGGTCGGTCCTCGCGGAGGTCCTCCCGGAGGAGGAGCGCGAGGCCAGCGACGTGAAGATCGGCGACCTCCCGCCCGTCCAGGCGGATCCGGCGCTCCTCAGGCAGGTCTTCGTGAATCTCCTCTCGAACGCGGTAAAGTTCACTTCGACCCGCTCGGGGCGGAGGCTGGAAGTTTCGGGGTGGCGGGACGGCAGGCGAGTCGTCTACGAGGTCACCGACAACGGGGTGGGGTTCGACATGCGTTACGCGGGCAAGCTCTTCGGCGTCTTCCAGAGGCTCCACGGCCGCGAGTTCGAGGGGACGGGAGTCGGCCTCGCCCTCGTCGAGCGGATCGTCGCGCGCCACGGTGGGACCGTCTCGGCCCGCGCCGAGGTCGACCATGGGGCCACGTTCACCATCTCGCTACCGGACGAAGGAGGACGCGAATGAGGCAGCACGACAGCTCCGTCGTCCTCCTCGTGGAAGACAACCCGGACGACGTCGAGCTGACCCTGCGCGCGCTGAAGCGGGCTCACGTCGTGAATTCCGTCCGGGTCGTCCGGGACGGCGCCGAGGCGCTCGAGCTCCTCTTCGGCGGCGAGCCGCGGCCGGCGCTGCCGCGGGTCGTCCTCCTCGACCTGAAGCTCCCGCGCGTGAACGGGCTCGAGGTCCTCGAGCGGATCCGGAGGGAGGAATCGACGCGCACGCTCCCGGTCGTCGTCCTCACCTCCTCGCGGGAGGAGCCCGACGTGAAGCGCGCCTACGAGCTCGGAGCCAACAGCTATATCGTCAAGCCGGTGGAGTTCGAGAAGTTCGTCGCGGCGGTGGGAGAGGTCGGTCTCTACTGGCTCGTCCTCAACCAGCCGCCCGAGTGAGACGCCGATGACGACGCCCGACCCGCCGGTCGTTGAGAACCTCCGGATCCTCGTCATCGAGGACGTCTCGTCGGACGCGGAGCTGGAGATTCGCGAGCTGCGCCGCGCCGGGATCCAGGGCGAGTGGCGCCGGGTGGAGACGGAGGCCGAGTTTCGAGCAGCGCTCGACTCGTTCGCGCCGGAGGTCGTCCTCGCCGACTACTCGCTTCCTTCCTGGAACGGCATGAAGGCGCTCGAGGTCGTCCGGGAGCTGAGGCCGGACGTCCCTTTCATCGTCGTGACGGGGTCGATCGACGAGGAGACCGCGGCGGCCTGCATCAAGTCCGGAGCCGACGACTACATCCTCAAGGAGCGCCTCGGTCGACTTCCGCACGCGGTCCGGGCGGCCCGCGAGGCCTGGGCGACCCGGCTCGCGCGCAGGAAGGCGGAGGAGGAGCTCCGGCTCAGCCACTCCGCCCTCGAGGCGGCTGCGGACGGGATCGTCATTACCGAACTGGACGGCGCCGTCGTCTGGGCCAACCCCGCGTTCACGCGGATGACGGGTTACGAGCTCGGGGAGGTGATCGGCAAGAACCCGAGGCTCTTCCGCTCGGGCGTCCAGCGCGAGGCGTTCTACCGCCAGATGTGGAAGACGATCGAGGCCGGCGACGTCTGGCGCGGCGAGCTCTACAGCCGGAGAAAAGACGGCACCCTCTACGTGGAGGAGATGGCGATCACCCCCGTCCTCGGAGAGCAGGGGGAGATAACGCATTACGTCGCCATCAAGCAGGACGTGACGCCCCGCAAGCGGCAGGAGGAGGTCATCCAGAACCTCGCGACGCGGGACCTCCTGACCGGCCTGCCCAACCAGTCCGTCCTCCGCGAGGAGATCGAGCGAATCGTCGGCAGCGCCGGCAGACCGATCGCGAGCCTCGTCCTGCTCGACATCGACCGGTTCTCGATCCTGAACGGCGCGCTCGGACACCCCGCAGGAGACCGCCTCCTCGTCGAGCTTGCCGAGAGGATGGGAGCGTTCCTCCCGAAGGGCGGCCGCCTTTACCGCTTCGGGGGGGACGAGTTCGCCGTCCTGCTCGAAGCCTCCGACCTCCCCGAGGCGGAGACGTTCGCGGAGGCGCTCCGGGCGAGCATCGACGGGACACGGTTCACGTCCGAGGGGGTCATTTTCGACGTGACGGCGAGCCTCGGCGTCGTCCCCGTCGAACCCCCGCGTACTGCGGCGGCGACCCTTGCTCTCGCTGACGCGGCCCTCCACCTCGCCAAGGACGAAGGGCGGAACCGCTGCGTGACGTGCCGGGAGGATCCCGCCGGCCGGCGCGCGATGGACGACCTCGGCCGCTGGGCGGCGCGCGTGAGAGATGCCCTCCGCCAGGACCGCCTCCGACTCCTCGCCCAGCGAATCGTCTCGCTCCGGACGGGAGAATCGGAACACGAGGAGGTCCTCGTCCGCCTGGTCGACGAGTCCGGGGGGCTGATCGCTCCCGGGGCATTCCTTCCGGCCGCCGAGCGGTTCGGGCTGGTGACCGCCCTCGACCGGTGGGTCGTTACGCACGTCGTCGCGCTCTTATCAGCCTCGCCGGGGCGACGCCTGTTCGTGAACCTCTCCGGGACGAGCCTCGGCGACCGCGGTCTCCTCTCGGAGATCGAGGCCCTCGTGTCGCACAGCGGCCTGCCGCCGGGAGCCCTCACGTTCGAGATCACCGAGACGGCGGCCATTGCCGACATCACGGGCCTGCAGCACTGGGCGCGCCGCCTGAAGGAGCTCGGCTGCGGCTTCGCCCTCGACGACTTCGGGACCGGCTTCTCTTCCTTCGCCTATCTCCAGGCGCTGCCCGTCGACCTCGTGAAGATCGACGGCTCCTTCGTCCGGGACCTCGACACGAACCCCACGAACCGCGCCCTCGTCGGTGCGATGGCCGCGGTCGCCCACGCCCTCGGGAAGACCGTCGTCGCGGAGATGGTCGAACGCGCCCCGGTGGCTGACGTCCTCCGTGGCCTCGGCGTCGAGTACGGCCAGGGCTGGTTCTGGGGAAGGCCCGAGCCGGCGGAACGAAGCTGACGCGGGGAACACCCGGCCTTCCTGACCCCGGCGCAGAGGGGCGTCAGCGTTCCAGGATCTGCCTCACCTTCCGGAGTAGGTCGAGCGGGTGCACCGGCTTCGTCAGGAGCTCGAGGCCTTCCCCGAGGTCGCCGCGCCTTTCGATGAACTCGGGAGAGTACCCGCTCACGAAGAGGACCGGCGCCTCCGGCCGAAGCGCCCGGATCTCCGCGAACGCCTCCCGCCCTCCCTTCCTCGGCATGATCATGTCCATGAGGACGAGGTCGATCCGACCCGGGTCCGCCGCGAACTTCTGCACCGCGTCCTGCCCGTCCTCGGCGAGGACGACCCGGTAGCCGGCGTCCGAGAGGACCGTGGCGAGGAGGTCGCGGACGGCCGGCTCGTCCTCTGCGACGAGGATCGTCTCGTTTCCGCCCAGGACGGTGGCGGGCGACGCCGGGGACTCGCTGCCCGCCGTCGCTTCCTCCGTGAGCGGCAGGAAGATCTTGAAGACGCTGCCGTTCCCCCGCTCGCTGTAGACGCTCACGAAGCCGCGGTGCTGCTTCACGATTCCGTAGACGATGGACATGCCGAGACCTGTCCCCTTCCCGGTCTCCTTCGTCGTGAAGAACGGCTCGAAGATGCGGTTCTTCGTCTCCTCGTCCATCCCGCATCCGGTGTCCGACACCGTGAGGACGGCGTAGCGGCCGGGTGAGCCCCAGCCGTGGGCGGCCACGAAGGACGCGTCGATCTCGAGCCGCCCCGTCTCGATCGTCAGGAGGCCTCCCCGGGGCATGGCGTCGCGGGCGTTCGTCGCCAGGTTGACGAGCACCAGCTCGATCTGGCCGCCGTCGACGAACACCGGGAGCTGCCCGTCGTTCGAGACGGTCCTCATGTGCACGTCCTCCCCGATGATCCGCGCGAGGAGCGTCTGGACCTTCAGGACGATCTCCACGAGGTTCGCCGCCTTGGGCGACACCATCTGCTTGCGGCTGAAGGCGAGGAGGGATCGCGTGAGCTCCGCGGCCCTTTCCGCTGCGGCCGTCACGAGCCCGAGCCGCTCCCGCTGCTTGTCGTCTCCGGAGAACCCGGCCTGGATGAGGTGGCAGTAGCCGAGGATGACGGAGAGGATGTTGTTGAAGTCGTGCGCGACGCCTCCGGCGAGCTGGCCGACGGCCTCCAGCTTCTGCGACTGGAGCAGCTGGCCCTCGAGCCGCTTCTGTTCCGAGACGTCCCTCCCGACGCTCGCGACGCCCGTCACCCGGTCTCCCTCGACGATCGGAGAGAAGCGAACGGACAGGTGACGGGTCCCCTTTCCGGGGAAGGCCAGCTGGAGCGCGAAGGCGCGCTCCTCCCCCGCGAGGCAGGCGTCGATCTCCGGCTTCAGACGGCGGAAGACCTCGCCTCCGCGGACCTCCTCCACGGAGCGGCCCACGACGTCCTCGATGGCGAGCCCCAGGCCGGAAAGAAACGCCTCGTTCCCGAGGACGAAGCGGTATGAGGGGTCGAGGACGCTGATCAGGTCCGTCGTGCTCTCGATGACCCTTCGGTACTCGAGGAGCCGGACCTCCGTCTGCCGGCGCTCCGTGACGTCCTCGAAGATCCCGAGGACGCCTTCGACGTCGCCCGCGGCGTTCGTCAGAGGGACTTTCGAGGTGTCGAGCCAGCGGGTCGTCCCGTCGGCCAGCCGCCGCGTTTCCAAGAAATGCAGCTTCGGTCGCTTGCTCTCGACGACCTCGCGGTCGTCGGCGCGGTAGGTCTCGGCTTCCTCGCGGCTCCTCGGGAGGTCGAAATCGCTCTTCCCGACGATCGCTTCCGGGCCGGACAGCCCCGCCCGCCGGGCCATCGGCCGGTTGCAGCCGAGATAGACGCCTTCGAGGTCCTTCCAGAAGACCGCCTGCGGGATGGAGTCCATGACCGACGCCAGCATGTTGCGGTTCCTGCGGAGGCCCTGCTCGGCCCGGTGCCGTTCGCGGACCTCGGCGACGAGCGCCTCGTTGGTCCGCGCGAGCTCAGCCGTCCTCTCCTCGACCCGCCGCTCGATCTCCGCGTAGGCCTTTCTCAGCTCGCCCTGCGTCCGTTCGAGCGTCGCCTTCTCGTCCTCGAGCGCGCGGTTGACGATGCGCAGCTGCTCGGGACTCGGCAGCGCGAGGATTCTCGGCAGGAGGGGCCAGAGGACGACTGCCGAGGCCAGGGAGATGACGGCGCAGATCGAGTCGACGCCGGCCTGCCACCAGTCGACGGGCCGCCAAAGGCCGACCACGTGGACGAAATGTGTCGCCCCGCAGGCGAGGATGAACGCGCCGAAGAGGAAGAGGACCCAGGAGAAGGGGAGGTCTTTTCGCCGGACCTTGAAGACGACGAGGAAGACTGGGATCGACGCGTAAGAGACGGCGATCAGCCCGTTCGCGATCGCCATGACCATCATCAGAGCCGGGGACATCGTCCCGGGGAAAGCGCCGCGGATCTCCGCGCCGCCGGCCATTGCGAGCATCGGGACGACGATCAGGACGGCGAGCGCCGTCGCCGGCGCGAGGACCCGCGGCGCCAGCTCGAGCCCCTGCCGCCAGCCCGTCTTCGGCGCGACGGAAGACTCGAGCGGCGCGCGGCGGAGCCGCAGGCTGTTCGTGACGACGAAGAGGGAGCTGAACGTCATGGCGCCGGCCGCCACCATCGGGCTGAGCAGGCCGTACGCCGCGATCGGGATCAGCGCGACGTTGTAGAAGAGCGCCCAGACCAGGTTCTGGAAGACGGTCTGGAGCGATGCGCGCGAGAGGACGATGGCTCTCCCGACTCCTCGGAGGTCGCCGCTCATCAGGGTGATGCCCGCCGCCTCCATCGCGACGTCGGTCCCGGTGCCGAGGGCCATGCCGACGTCGGCCTGCGCGAGAGCCGGCGCGTCGTTGATCCCGTCTCCCACCATGACGACGACGGGCGGCGGCACGCCGGGCGGCCGCGGGGCATTCCGGAGGATCCGGATCGCGTCGGCCTTTTCCCCCGGCCGGACCTCCGCACGGACCCGCGTGATGCCCACCTCGCGCGCGACCGCCTCGGCGGTCGCGAGGTTGTCGCCCGTCAGCATCACGACGTCGAGCCCGAGGCGGTGGAGCTCCTCGACGGCGTCCCGGGCCTCGGGCTTCACGGCGTCGGCGACGGCGACGATCCCGATCGCTTCCGCCGGACCCTCCCCGCCGGGCCGGCACGCGGCCACGATCATCGCGGTTTTTCCCTCGGCCTGGAGGCGGTCGACGTCCGCCTCGAGCTCCTCGATGGATACCCCCTCGCCGCGCATCAGCCAGGCGGTGCCGACGAGAATGTCGCGCCCTTCCACGCACGCGCGGATTCCCGAGCCGCTCACGGCACGGAAATCCCGAGGCGGCGCGAGCGCGAGGCCCCGGTTCGCCCCGGCCAGCGCGAGCGCCCGGCCCACGGGGTGCTCCGAACCCTGCTCCGCGCTCGCCGCCAGGCGCAGGACCTCCCGTTCCTCGCCGGGCCGGCAGGAAACCACGTCCGTCAGCCCGGGCTCGCCCCGGGTCAGGGTCCCGGTCTTGTCGAGGACGACGACGGTCGCCCGGCCCGCCTGCTCCAGCGCGGCGCCGGAGCGGAAGAGAATCCCGCGCGACGCGCCCCGAGCGGTCCCGACGAGCACGGCCATCGGCGTCGCCAGGCCGATCGCGCAGGGGCAGGCGATGATGAGGACGGCCACCGCGTTCATCAAGGCGCTCGGGAGGTCGATGCGCGCGACGAAGAGCCACCCGAGGAGCGTCGCCAGGGCAGACGCCAGGACGAGCGGGACGAACCAGCGGCCGACCGCGTCGGCGACCTCCTGGATCGGCGCCTTGCGCGCCTGGGCGTCTTCGACGAGGCGGACGATCCGGGAGAGCGTCGACTCCGCGCCGACCCGCGTGGCCTCGACGCGGACGAGTCCGTCCGTGTTGACGGTCGCGCCGATCACCTCGTCGCCGGGTCCCCGGCCGACCGGCATGGACTCGCCGGTGACCATCGACTCGTCGAACGAGGAGCGACCCTCCCGGACGACGCCGTCGACGGGGACCCTCTCGCCGGGCCGGACGATGACGGTCTCGCCGACGCGGACCTTCTC
>CAVOJA010000073.1:0-68050 GCA_963696015.1 uncultured Holophagales bacterium | reverse complement strand
TTTTTGTTCTCGCGCTTCACGTCGCGGAGGCTCCCGGAACGCCGCGTCCCGCGAGGCGGTCGAGCGGCTCGCGGAGGAGGCGGAGTCCCGGTGACCAGTCCGGCCCGGCCACCTCGGTCAGGAGCGAGGCGAGGCCGGGGTTCGACTTCAGGAGCCAGCGGCGCGGCGTCACGCCATTGGTCTTGTTGTTGAACCGCTCGGGATGCAACCGGTGAAGAGGCGGGCAGCCAGGTCCGTCGTGATCAGGCGCGAGTGGAGCGCGGCGACGCCGTTGATCGAATGACTGCCGGCCATGGCCAGGTGGGTCATCCTCACCTGCCTCCCCTCCTCGATGATCGAGACCGGGCGGGATCGAGACGTCTCCCGGGAGCCGATGCTCCACTTCCGCAAGGAAGCGCCGGTTGATCTCGTAGATGATCTGCAGGTGCCGCGGCAGCACGCGCTCCACGATCGCCACCGGCCACTTCTCGAGCGCCTCGGGGAGGAGGGTGTGGTTCGTGTAGCCGAGCGTGGCGACCGTGATCTCCCACGCTTCCTCCCACGGGACGTCGTCCTCGTCGACGAAAACGCGCATCAACTCGGCCACCGCGAGCGCGGGGTGCGTGTCGTTCAGCTGAATGGCGGCCTGGGTGGCGAAACGGAGAACGATCGTGCCCCTCGCGAAGCGCCTGACGATGTCCCGAGAGCGCAGGCGACGAGGAAGTACTCCTGCAGGAGGCGCAGCTCCTTGCCCGCCGCGACGACGTCGGAGGGGTAGAGCACTTTCGAGATCGACTCGCCGGTGATCTTCTCCGTCGCACCGCGCGGATGTAGTCGCCGGAGTTGAAGATGCCGATGTCGAACTCGTCTGACGCGCGCGCGGAGAAGAGCCGCAGCACGTTGACCGTGCGGCCGCCGTAGCCGACGACCGGCATGTCGTGCGGCACGCCGACGATCAGCTTCCAGTCGACCCACTTCGGCGAGTACACGCCACCTTCGATGGCGTGGGCGATGCGGCCGAAAACGGGGATCGTCACCGACTCGTCGGGACGCTCGATCAGCCAGGGGATCCGGTCTTCGAGCCAGTGATCCGGCTTCCGTGCTGATAGCCGTTGACGAAGTCCTGGCGGAACAGGCCGAACTCGTAGTTGATGCCGTAACCGAAGCCGGGGTAATCGAGCGTGGCGAGCGAATCGAGGAAGCAGGCGGCGAGGCGGCCCAGGCCGCCGTTGCCGAGGGCGGCGTCGACCTCCTCTTCCCGCACGTCGTCGAAGTCGTCGCCGAGGCCTTCGAGAGCCTGCCTCCGGCGTCGTAGATGCCGAGGTTGTGGAGCGAGTCGCCGAGGGAGCGCCCGATGAGGAACTCCATCGACAGGTAGTAGACCCGCCGGGCCCCGGCCTCCTCGTAGCGTTCTCGGTGGCGAGGAGGCGTTCCGAGGCGGTGGTCCCTCACGGCGAGGCCGAGCGCCTGGAAGAGGTTCGCCTTCCGTGGCGTCTTCCCAGGCCTTTCCGAGGAGTGGGCGACGTGCCAGCGGAGAGAGCCTTCAGCGGCTCCGCCGTCCGCGGCGAGGACCCGCGGGTGCGGCCGCTCAATCCGACCGCATCGTCGCGGCCGCGTCCTCGAACGCGTCGTGCAGGGAGGACCTTGAGCCGCGTCAGCCGGAAGACTGTCGGCGTCGCGCGCGGCTCTGGCGATCCCGGCTTCGCCCCCCGCGGGGCAGTCCCTGACGAGCGAGGGATTGGGGCGAGGCCGGGCGCGTCGAGGAAGCGACCGCGCAGGGTCGAGAGTGACCTTCCCGGCGCAGCGCCCGTGAGCGCGCCCGTCAGTCGCGCCTTCTCCATGACGGGCGCGCTCACGGGCGCTGCACCGAAGGTCATTCTCGACCTCTCCCCGGTCGCCTTCATCGACAGCGCCGGCCTCGCCTCGATCCTCTCGCTCGTCAAGGGACTCCCCGAGGGAGGCGAGCTCAGGATCGCCGGAGCGCGCGACGCCGTACGGGCCGTCTTCCGGCTGACGCGGCTCGACAAGGTCCTCCCGCTCCACGACGCGTTCGAGGACGCGGCCGCGGCGATGGGGTCGAAGTGAGCGCGGCCGCACCGCCGGTCGCCGCGACGGCGGAACAGCTGAAGGCTGCTCTCCGCTGGCACGTCGCCCACTCTCTCGGAAAGGCCTGGGAAGACGCCACGGAAGGCGACCTCTTCCAGGCGCTCGGCCTCGCCGTGAGGGACCTCGCCTGGGAACGCCTCCTCGCCACCGAGAAGCGCTACAAGGAGGCCGGGGCCCGGCGGGTCTACTACCTGTCGATGGAGTTCCTCATCGGGCGCTCCCTCGGCGACTCGCTCCACAACCTCGGCATCTACGACGCCGTGAGGCAGGCTCTCGAAGGCCTCGGCCACGACTTCGACGACGTGCGGGAAGAGGAGGTCGACGCGGGCCTGGGCAACGGCGGCCTCGGCCGCCTCGCCGCCTGCTTCCTCGACTCGCTCGCGACGCTCCACCTGCCGGGCTTCGGCTACGGGCTCTTCTACCAGTACGGCCTCTTCCGGCAGGAGATCGACAACGGCTACCAGAAGGAGCGCCCCGACCGCTGGCTCCACGCCGCGATGCCCTGGACCGTCGAGCGCCCCGAGGAGGCGGTCCTCGTCCCGGTCTACGGACGCATCGTCGACACGATCGACCGGAAGAGCCAGTACAACCCGATGTGGATGGACTGGAAGATCCTCGTCGGCGTCCCGCACGAGATGCCGGTCGTCGGGTACGGAGGCGAGACGGTCAACGCCCTCCGCCTCTACTCGGCGCGCGCCTCCGACGACTTCAACATGGAGTCGTTCAACTCGGGCGACTACATCCAGGCCGTCCAGGAGACGATCGGGTCGGAGACGATCTCCAAGGTCCTCTACCCGTCCGACAAGGTCCAGAAGGGAAAGGAGCTGCGGCTCCTGCAGGAGTATTTCTTCGTCGCCTGCGCCCTGCGCGACATCCTCCGCCGGTTCCTGCGCGAGGGGCACGCGATCGACCGGTTCGCCGAGAAGATCGCCATCCAGCTCAACGACACGCACCCCGCCCTCGCCGTGGCCGAGCTGATGCGCCTCTTCGTCGACGAGCACGACGTCGTCTGGGAGCAGGCGTGGGAGATGACCGTCGCCACGCTCGGCTACACGAACCACACCCTCCTCCCCGAGGCGCTCGAGAAGTGGCCGCTGCCGCTCGTGGAGACGGTCCTCCCGCGGCACCTGCAGATCATCTACGAGGTGAACCGGCGCTTCCTCGACGAGGTGGCCCACCGGGCGCCCGGCGACCAGGCGATCCTCGCCCGCGTCTCGATGATCGAGGAGGGCGAGCCCAAGCAGGTGCGGATGGCGCAGCTGGCCGCCGCCGGGAGCCACTCGATCAACGGCGTCGCCGCGCTCCACTCGCGCCTCATCACCGAGAACCTCTTCCCCGACCTCTTCCGCCTCCACCCGGAGCGGTTCAACAACAAGACGAACGGAGTCACCCCCCGCCGCTGGCTCCTGAAGTCGAACCCCGGCCTCGCCTCGCTCCTGACCGAGGTGGCCGGGCCGGGCTGGGTCACCGACTACGGCCTCCTGCGCGAGCCGCTCGACCGCCTCGCCGGGGACGCGGCGTTCCGGGAGCGCTTCCGCGACGTGAAGCGCGAGAACAAAAAGCGTCTCGCGCGCGTGATCGCCGACCTGACCCGCGTGAAGGTCGACCCCGATTCGCTCTTCGACATCCAGATCAAGAGGATCCATCTCTACAAGCGGCAGCTCCTGAACGCCCTCCACGTCGTCCACCTCTATTTCCGGATCGTGGAGGACGGCCTCGAGCCGAAGGCGCCCAGGACGTTCGTCTTCGCGGGGAAGGCGGCCCCGGGCTATTGGGTGGCCAAGCAGGTCATCAAGCTCATCCACTCGGTGAGCGAGCGGATCAACCGCGACACGCGCGTGCGGGGCCTCCTGAAGTGCGTTTTTCTCCCCGACTACCGCGTCTCCCTCGCCGAGCGGATCATCCCGGCCGCGGACCTCTCCGAGCAGATCTCCACCGCCGGCATGGAGGCCTCCGGGACCGGCAACATGAAGCTCTCCATGAACGGCGCGCTGACGATCGGGACCCTCGACGGCGCCAACGTCGAGATCATGGAAGAGGTGGGCGAGGAGAACATCTTCATCTTCGGCCACACGGCCGACGAGATCGAGAAGCTGAAGGTGCCCGGCGCCTATTCGGCCCGGCAGGTCTTCGAGGCAGACCCCCGGGTGAAGCGGGTTCTCGACGCCTTCGAGACGCCCCTCTTTGCCCCCTTCGAGCCCGGGATCTTCTCGTGGCTCTTCGAGCACGTCGTCGAGAACCACGACCCCTACTTCCACCTCGCCGACTTCGACGCCTACGCCGCGGCGCAGGAGCGGGTCTCGTCACAGTGGGCCGACCCGGCGGGCTGGACCCGGAAGGCGGTCCTCAACGTCGGGCGGATGGGCAAGTTCTCCTCCGACCGGACCATCCGGGAATACGCCCGCGACATCTGGAACCTGACGCCCATCCCCCCGGGCGGGAACGCACTGCGCTAGCTCGGGATTTCGGCTCGGGGGGGCGTTCGAGGCACAATCGGGTGCCCCGGAGGAGTCTCATGCCGAAACCGATGCCCCGGCGCCGTACGGCGGCCTCTGCGGCCGCCTCGAAGTCCCCTGCCGCCCCCGCGAAGCGCCCCGCCACCGCGAACGTCTCTGCCGTCCCCGCAAAGCGCCTCGTTGCCGTGCGGAGAAAGCTGGTTGCCGCGCCGCTGCCACCGGCGGCCGCCCCGAAGAAAGCCGCCGCGGCGCACGCCGGGCGGCCGATCGTCGACGGAAGCCCCCACGTAAACCCCGAAGGGGAGTTCCTCTGGAAGAGCTCGCCGTCGCGCTACATCGCCCGGATCAGCTCGGTAACGGGACGCGAGGTCCTCCGTCCCATCGACCCCGACGAGCTCCTGATCCAGGCCCACCGCGACAAGAACCCGCTCGAGGTGACGGCCCAGTTCCTGGCGAGCCGGCTCATCCAGGTGACCGGAAACGAGGATTCCGTCCGCGACGCGATGAAGAAGATCAACGCGCTCGGGACCCGGATGGCCGGCAAGCTCGGTCAGATGACCGGCTCCAAGGCGGTCGAGCGCGGTGCACGGCAGGTGATCGGCGTCGTCGACCGGGAGTTCTTCTTCCAGTTCCGGGAGGCCACGCGCCTTTCCGAACGGGAGGTGAAGGCCCGAATCGTCCGGCTGCGGGACGACGCCCGTGCGGCACTGGCGGCTCGCGGCCGAAACCCGAAGCTCCGCGTCCTCCTGACCGGTGCCACCGGCTTCCTGGGGCAGGAGATCCTCGCCCAGGCCGCCTCCGACCGGCGAATCGCCGAGGTCGTCTCGGTCGTCCGCCCACAGACGGTGCGCGACCCGAGAACGAAGGAGGTCGTCCGGATCCTCTCGCCCGCAGAGCGCGGCCTCCTCCTCCTTTCGCGGATCGGCATCGGCGGTCGCGCGGCGAAGAAATTCCGGTTCATCGACGGCGACATCGAGAAGCCGTTCCTCGGGATCGGCGAGAACGACCTGGCGAGCCTCGAGAAGACGGTCACGCACGTCATCCACTGCGCGGCCTCCGTCTCCTTCGACGACACGTACGAGAGCTCCTTCCGGGCGAACGTCGTCGGCGCCAAGAACGCCCTCGCCTTCTCGCTTCGCCTCCAGCGGGCGAAGGGCTCGAGGTTCATCCTCCACGTCGCCATCGAGACCTCCTACATCCACGGCCGAAAGAAGCGGTCGATGGCGCAGGAGAGCGCCCTCGTCTTCCCCAAGAACTTCTACAACAACTTCTACGAGCTGACGAAGGCGATGGCCTCGATGGAGACCGACCAGCACATGGTCGTCGACGGCCTCCGCGTCGTCCAGCTCCTCCCCGCCATCGTCATCGGCGACTCGCGCACCGGCAACAACCGGGGCGACACGAAAGTCGTCAACGCTCCGGTGAACGCCTTCGGACGCGCCAAGGAAGCGCTCGACGCGCTGAAGTCGACCCCGTTCGGCGAGTCGAAGGCGGCGGCCATCGCCTCCGTCGCGATGGTCTTTCCCGCCGACCGCTCCGCGGAGCTGAACCTCATCACCGTCGACCGGGTCGTGGAGGGGATCCTCGCCTCCCTGACCCGCCCCGAGGCGATCGGCGAGCGGGTCCACCTCGCCACCGACAACCGGATCCGGACCGAGGACATCATCAAGGTCGAGAAGGAGGAGCTGGGCGTCGACGTCCGGCTCACCGACCCGACCCTCTTCCGCAACGTCACCCTCCCGCTCCTCACGACCATCATCAGGAAGGCGAACGAGCCGCGGCTCGCCAGCGCGCTCGAGAAGCTCGGGACGATCTTCGGCGGCTACGGGGAGTGGGGCCAGCCGATCCACAGCGTCGGAAACGACGTGCGGGTCCTGGGCCTTCCCCTCCGGAGGCCCAATACCCTCTACGCCTTCCGTATGCTCTGCCGGCACAACAAGCTCGTCCAGGAGTTCGGCAAGGTGAAGGACCCCGACGAGGTGTCCCGACGCGAGCGCGTCTGGGCCGAGGCGCTCGCGCGGATCGAGAAGGAATCGGGAAGGCAGGCGGCCTCACTCGAGGCGGAGGAGTTCCGTCGGCGGATCGGCGAGATCCTCGACCTGAAGTCGTTCGAGCCGAAGTAACGTCGGGGCGGCGCGGCGCGGCGCGGACCCGCGGCCTCTTCGCGAAAAGCGGACCGGAACGCGCCCGCTCTTTTTCGGCGGCGTGAGCTTCGGCACGGCCCCCGCCCTGTTTACGGCCCCGTCCCCTCCGACACGAGCCGCCACCCCGCCCAGGCGACCTTCCAACGCCTCTCCTCCGGGACGAGGTTCATCTCGAATTCCACCTTCGCCGAGCGCGGGAGCATCGCGTCGAGCGCGCCCAGCTTTCTCGGCGCGCCGTCGAACGTCGCCGTGAAGGTGGCGCGGGCGAGATCCGGCCTGCGGTCGATCTGCACGTCGGAAAACGACGCGGAGATCCGCTCGTAGGCGGCGAAATAGCGCCGGATCGTGAGGAGGGCCGCGGCGCGGTCGGCGTGCTCGGCATCCGCGTAGGCCGCCGCGAGGAGGTCGCCCGCGGCGTCGGCGTCGCGATCGTCGGCCGCCTCGGCGAGCGCGTCGATCGTCGCGCGGACCGGGTCCGCCTCCTTTCGACAGGAGACGAGGGGAACGAGAACGAGTGCGGCGAGGAGCGCCGGGAAGAGACGTTTCATGGCTTTCCTTCTTCGGCCGCGGGGTGGGGCGAGGCGGTCCGCGAGAGGAGGATGGCCGAAAGGAGGCCCGCGAGGAAGGTCCCCGTCCAGAGCGTCGGCCCGCCCCACGCTTCCAGGATCGCCGTTCCGGCCCACGGACCGATCGCGAACGCGAGGTTGAAGGCCATCATGTAGAAACCCATGTACTCGCCCCGTCGGGCTTCGGGAGCGAGGCCGGCGACCGCGGCGTTCAGCCCGGGGAAGAGGACGATCTCGCCGAACGTCCAGACGACGACCGAGACGACGACCATTCCCGGCGCGTGGGCGAAGGCGAGGAGGCCGAAGCCCGCGCCGGTCAGGACCGAGCCGAGGGCGAGCGTCTTCCCTCCGGGCCAGCGGGCCATCGCCGAGTTTAGGGGCACCTCGACGGCGACGACGAGGAGCGTGTTGAGCGTTGCGAGCAGGCCGTAGGAGGCTTCGGAGAAGCCGAGGTCGCGGACGAGGAAGAGGGCCATCGCCGCGATGTGCTGGTTGAAGACGACGGCGACGGGGAGAACGCCGAGGAGGAGCAGCAGGAGGCGGCGGTCGCGGTGGGCGGGCGGGGCTTCGGGCTGCGCCGTCCCGGCTCCGCCCGGCTCGTGCGCGAGCTCGGGCCGCCCCGCCTTCGCGAGGATCGCGGCCGCCCCGAGCGACGTCAGGCCGTCGATGGCGAAGAGGGCGCCGTAGGACCAGGTCGCCAGGAACCCTCCGAGGGCCGGCCCCAGGCTCATGCCGAGGTTGATGGCGAGGCGGTTGACCGCGAAGGCGGTCTTGCGCTGCTCGGGGCCCACGGCCGACGCGATCGCCGCGAGGCTGGCCGGGCGAAAGAGCTCCGAGACGACCGCCCAGAGGACGGTGGCGAGAGCGACCGCGAGGGGACTCCTCGCGATCGGGAAGGCGAGGAGGACGAGACCGGAGAGGAGGAGGGAGGCCGTCATGATCCGGAGGGTGCCGACCCGGTCGCAGAGTCGGCCCGCGAAGGGGGCGGTGACGAGGGCCGTCGCTCCGTAGAGGGCGACGATCGCCCCTGCGCGCGTCGGCGAAAGGCCCAGGTCGCGCGTGAGGTAGAGGAGGAGGAACGGGAGGACCATCGTCCCGGCCCGGTTGACGAGGGTGGCCGCACACTGGACCCAGACGGCCCGCGGAAGGGCTCGCAGGTCGGCCCGGAGAGACACCGTCCGGCCTCAGGCCATGAGGGCGGTGACGACGCGGAACGCGACGAAGGCGCCGACCCAGGCGAGGACGCCCATGTAGGTGAACTGAAGTATCGGCCAGGTCCATCCGCCCGTTTCGCGTTTGACGACCGCAACCGTGGACATGCACTGCATCGCGAAGGCGAAGAAGACGAGGAGGGCCATGGCACCCGCCGGGGTCAGGTCGTGCCGAAGAGCTTCCTGGAGGCTCGCGCCCGTCTCGTCGCCTTCGATGCCGTAGATCGTGCCGAGCGTCCCGACGATGACCTCGCGCGCCGCGATGGACGTGACGAGGCCGATGCCGATCTTCCAGTTGAAGCCGAGGGGCGCGATGATGGGTTCGACCGTCCGGCCGATCGTCCCGGCAAAGCTCTCCGCGATCGCGGGGGCGGCGCCGTCCTTCAGCGGGACGTGGGCGAGGACCCAGAGTGCGACCGACATTCCCAGGATGACCGTGCCGGCACGCTGGAGGAAGACCTTTGCCCGGTCGAGGAGGCGCAGGCCGAGTCCGCGGAGGGTCGGCATGCGATAGGGCGGCATCTCGAGGACGAACGGAGTCCGTTCGCTCCGCAGGACGGAGGACTTCAGGACGCGCGCCGTGACGACCGCCGCGAGGAATCCGAGGACGTAGAGGCCGAGCAGCGCGGCGGCGCGCGTGCCCAGGAAGGGCCCGACGAGGGACGTCTCCGGAAGGAACGCCGCGATGATGAGCGTGTAGACGGGGAGCCGTGCCGAGCAGGTCATGAACGGGGCGATGAGGATCGTCGCGATCCGGTCGCGCTTGTTCTCGATGGTCCGCGTGGCGAGGATGGCCGGAACCGCGCAGGCATAGGCCGAGAGGAGAGGGATGAACGACTTCCCCTGCAGGCCGACCTTCGCCATGGTCCGGTCGGCGATCAGGGCCGCGCGCGCGAGGTAGCCCGAGTCCTCCAGGACGCCGATGAAGAGAAAGAGGAGGAGGATCTGCGGGAGGAAGACCACGACCGAACCGACCCCCGCCCAGACGCCCTCGACGAGGAGCTGCCGGAGGATGCCCGCCGGGAGCACCGCCCCGAGCCAAGCGCCGGAGGCGCCGACGGCGCGGTCGACGAGGTCCATGAGAGGCGTGGCCGCGGTGAAGATCGTCTGGAAGACGGCGACGACGACGACGAGGAAGACGAGCGGACCGGCGAAGGGGTGCAGAAAAAGGCCGTCGAGGCGGCGCGTCCAGATGGGCGGCGCGGGGGCCTGGTATTTCGCCGCTTCGCCCATGCGCGCGGCCCACTCGCGGCAGCGCGGGAGGTCGGAAAGGACCGGGAGGAGGTCCATCGGTCGCGGAACGCCGATGCGCCCCCGCAGAAACTGCAGGACCGTGTCGTAGCCTTCGCCGGTCGCAGCGCTGATGAGCGCAACCGGGGCGCCGAGGCGCTGGGCGAGGGCTTCGGCCTCCACGTCGCCGCCGCGCTTCTCCAGCTCGTCGGCCATGTTCAGGACGACGAGGGTCGGCAATCCCAGGGCGAGGATCGGCGCGGCCAGGACGAGGTGCCGGCCGAGGTTCGTGACGTCGAGGATGAGGAGGATCGTGTCTGGTCTCGGCACGCCCGGCATCCGCCCCATCAGGACGTCGTGCGTGACCTGCTCGTCCTCCGAGCGCGGCGTGAGGCTGTAGACGCCCGGGAGGTCGATGACGTCGAGCTCGGCCGAATCCTCGATCTTGAGCTTGCCGAGGTGCTGCTCGACCGTGACGCCGGGGAAGTTCGCGACCTTCTGGCGCAGGCCCGTGAGACGATTGAAGAGCGTCGACTTGCCGGAGTTGGGCGGGCCGACGACCGCTACGACCCGCGCACGGGGCAGGCCCGCGGCAGGCGGGACGCCCGCGAGGGCCGGGAGAGCGTCCGGATCGCTCACGACGCGGTCGCGGAGTCCTTCCGGGAGACTGGACGGAGGTGGAGGCAGGCGGCGGTTTCGCTTCTCAGGGCGACCTCCGTACCGTCGACCCGGTAGACGCGCGGTCCACCTCCGGGGGCCCGGAACGATGCCACGACGCGGATTCCGGGGAGGAACCCGAGCTCCATGAGACGCCGGGAGATGTCCACTGGGAGGTCGATCCGGTCCAGAATCGCCTCCTCTCCCTTCCGGAGATCGAGGAGTGTGGCGGGGTGTCGTGTGTGCGGCATATTTGAGCGCGAGCGAGATCTGAAACCGGATCTCAGCCAGCGGGAAGGATGCTCTCGTCGCCACGGCACGTCAAGGTTCGACGGGGGGGGGTCGGGGGGTGATCGGGACTGTCCGAGGGTCATCTGCCGAAGGAGCGGCTCTCGGACGGACGGGGCCGGCCGGCGAGGGGAAACGTGCGTCGCGGGGCCGTTCGCCCGGCCCCGCGACGCACGAATGGCCTACTTCGCGGCGGCGGGCGCGGCGGGAGCCGCTGCGCCCTTTCCGATGTCGAGGAGCTCGACGTCGAAGATGAGCGTCGCGCCCGGCTTGATCTTCGGCGGCGAGCCGGCGTCTCCGTAGGCGAGGGCCGACGGGCAGACGAGCTGAGCCTTGCCGCCCTTCTTCATCAGCGCGACACCCTCCTGCCAGCAGGGAATCACGCCGCCGAGCGTGAACTCGGCCGGCTGACCGCGCTGGACGGAGCTGTCGAAGACGGTACCGTCGATGAGCTTGCCGGTGTAGTGGACCTTTACGGTGTCCTTCGGAGTGGGGCTGGCCCCGGTGCCGGCCGCCACCTCGGTGTAGATGAGACCAGAGGGCTTCTTCTGGGCACCCTTCTCCGCCGCCGCCTTCGTCAGGAACGCCTCGGACGCCACGTTCTCCTTCGCGGCGACGTTGCCGGCACGTCCCTGCGCGAACGCCTGGATCCTCGGGCCGAACTCCTCGAGGCTCACCTTCTTCTCCTTGCCCAGCGCCTCGTCGGTCAGTCCGATCTTGAGCATCTCGAGATCGGCCGCCGAAAGGTCGAGCCCGGTCAGGTTGCGACCCATGACGATTCCCATGGCGTAGAGGATCTTCTCGTCGTCGGTCTTCAGCTCTCCGGCGGCGGGAGTGGCGGCGGGGGCTGCCGGGGCCGGGGCGTTGGCTCCGGCGTCCTTCTGGCACCCGGCCAGGAACAGGGCGAGGACGAGGCCCGTAGAGGCCGACGTGCGGTTGCGGAACATCGAGGACTCCTTTCTAGTGGGCTCGGGGTCCGCAAGAGAAAGCCCGAACGGGCCGCCCGCGGGCGAGCGTCGGCGGATGCTACGCGGAATAAGGCTCGGCGTGAATCCAGGAATCTCGCGAAAGAACGAACGGTCGTGCTATTTTGAGGCCGTGGGGAAAGGCGACACGACACGCGAGGCGATTCTGCGGCACGCCGTCGGCCTCGCGAGCCGCGTCGGGCTCTCGGGCCTTTCGATCGGACGCCTCGCCCAGGAGCTCGATCTCTCCAAGAGCGGCCTTTTCTCCCACTTTCACTCCAAGGAAGCTCTCCAGCTCCAGGTCCTGGAATACGGCGCCGCCCGTTTCGTCGAGAACGTGGTCAGGCCCGCTCTCGAAGCTCCTCGTGGCACCCCGCGCATCCAGGGGCTCTTCGACCGGTGGCTGACCTGGTCGCAGTCGGACCCCCTTTCCGGCGGGTGTTTCTTCGTCGCGATGGTGACCGATCTCGACGGCCGCCCCGGGCCGAGCCGGGACCTCCTCGTACGGCTCCAGCGGAGCTGGATGGACTTTCTCGCCGACCTGGCGAGGTCGGTCGTCCGGGAAGGTACCTTCCGCCCCGACACCGACCCCGAGCAGTTCGCCAACGACATGTACGGCGTGATGCTCGCCTTCCACCACGCGTCCCGTCTGCTGGACGACCCGGCCGCCGAGGCCCGCGCTCGCCGCGCCCTCGCTGCGCTCGTGGACGCCTGCCGGACGGCGGACTCCTGAAAGGACACTGATGAAGGCCCACCTCCCCGACTCCGGGATCTGCTCCAACGTCCAACCGCGCAAGCGGATCCGCTTCGCCCTCCCCTTCTTCCGGCGGGCGGCCGGGCTGGCTGCCGCCGCACCCCGGGTACCCAGGCGCGTCGCGTGCGCGCGTTCAGGTTGCACGAACACCGTCCTGGACGAGTGGGAGGAATCGGGCCTCCTCTGTGGCGAGTGCGCCCTCGAGGAAGACCTCTGCGATCGCGAGGCCCGCTGGGACCGGATGTACCCTGGCCGCTGAAACCGCCTCCCTCCCAAAACACCCTCGTTCCTGAGAGACTTCCGTCGCCGATACCGGAGTGAAACGCGAAGGTGCCCCGGGCCAGGCCCGCGGCCAGGGAGGGTGAATGAACGTCAACTGGGACCAGATCCTCCAGTCCGTAACGCAGACTGCCACGAACGTCGGCCTGCAGCTCCTCGGGGCGCTGGCCGTCTTCATCGTCGGCCGCTGGCTGATCCACCTCGCCGTGCGCCTCGTCTCGGCCGCGCTCGAGAGGCAGAAGATCGACCCGACGATCCTCCGATACGTCGCGTCGGTCATTAACGTCGCGCTGAACATCCTCCTCGTCGTCGCGATCCTGGGCTACTTCGGCGTCGAGACGACCTCGTTCGCGGCGCTCGTCGCCGGCGTCGGCCTCGCGGTCGGCGCGGCGTGGGCAGGGCTCCTCTCCAACTTCGCGGCGGGCGTCTTCGTCATCGTCCTCCGGCCCTTCAAGGTGGGCGACTTCATCCAGGCGGGCGGAGTCACCGGGACGGTCGTGAGGATCGGCCTCTTCGCCACCGAGATCCTGACACCCGACAACGTCCACACCATCGTCGGGAACGCGAAGGTCTTCGGCGACAACATCATGAATTACTCCGCCTCGGAGTACCGGCGCGTCGACCGGACGGCCCAGCTCGCGCACGGAGTCGACCCCGCGGACGCGGTCGCCCGGCTGAAGACCCGCCTCGCCGCGATCCCGAACGTCAACGCCACACCCGCCCCCGACGTCGAGATTCTGGACTTCAATCCGATGGGCCCGGTGCTCGCCGTGCGCCCGTACACGCACACCGACCACTACTGGCAGGTCTACTTCGACACGAACCGGGTCATCAAGGAGGAGTTCGGGGCCGCTGGCTACCCGGTGCCCGAGCAGCACATGGTGATGCGGCAGGTGGCCGCGAACGCCTGAGCTCTCTCCGGCACGAGGCGCGGCCGTCGACGGCCGCGCCTCGTGCCGCACGGTCTGCTAAGGTCCCGGGCCGGATGACCGATCGACACTGCGCCGGGCTCGAGCCGTGACGCCTCCGAGACGCCGGAAGCGCCCTGCCGACGTCGTCACCGGGCGCCTGAAGGTCCACGACCCGTTCGAGCTGATCCGGTGGCTGGCGCTGAGCCAGCCCGATCCGCGCAAGGCCCTCGCTGAGCTCGTTCAGAACAGCCTCGACGCGGGGGCGCGGACGATCCGCGTGACGCGCGTGAGGGAGAAGGGGATCGCCCAGCTCAGGATCCACGACGACGGGGAGGGGGTCATCCCCGAGCTGGACCGCCCCGAGGCGCTCGGTTACCTGGCGACGCACGTCGGCCACAGCCGAAAGCGCCACCTCTCACCGCAGGAACGGCTCGTCCTGATGACGCAGGGGCAGTACGGCATCGGCCTCCTCGGGTTCTGGAGCCTGGGCGAGACGCTCGAGATCCGAACCTCGCTGCCGGGCCAGCGGCCGCACCGGCTCGTCCTCTACCGCGAGCGGCCCGACTACCTCATCGAGCCGCTCCGTGGCCGCCTCCCGCTCGACGAGAAGTACACCGAGATCGTCGTCTCCGGCCTCCACCGCGAAGCGGTCCCCGTCGTGACGGGGGGCCGCATCGCGGACTTCCTCGCCGCCGAGCTGCGAGGGCAGCTCCTGGAACGGGGCGCCGACCTGACCATCGAGGATCGGATGTCGCGCGGGCTCTCGCGCAAGCTCGTGGCCGTTCGCCCGCCACGCTACCTCGGCGAGCGCCTCGACGCTTTCTCGCGCGTCGAGGTGCCTGGGCACCCGCCCGCGCGCCTCGAGCTCTACCTGCGGGGAGACGAGGGGAATGGCGACGACGCACACGGCCTCTCCGTCTATGCCGCCGGCACGCTCGTCGCCGAGACGTTCCGCGACCTCGCCTCGCTCGGCCTCGACCGCACTCCCTGGACCGACACGCGCCTCTCCGGCCTCGTCGACTTCCCGGCCCTCCAGGTCGCGCCGGGGAGTCGCCGGGGCGTCGTCCCCGATGCTGCCGCCGGGGCGTTCGCCGCGGCCCTCGCCCACGTGGAGCCGGCCCTTGCGGCCGTCCTCGAGGCAGCCCAGAAGCGGCGCGAAGCCGAGCTCGACCGGGGGCTCGTGAAAGAGCTCCAGCGCGCGTTCCGCGACTTCTTCCGGCACCGTCCCCGCTACGCGTCGCTTCCGGTGACCCCGGGCGACCCGGCAACCGGCGGCGTCGAGGCGGCACCGCCCGGGGCGAGCGCCGGCCCCGGCGCCCCGGAGCCGGGGACCCCTCCGGAGGAAAGCCTCGAATCGGAGACGTCCGCGCCGCTTCCGGGGCCGACGCCCCCTCCGCGCCTCGAGGAACCGGTTTTCCTCTTTCCTCCCGGGCCCCTCGCTTCCGTGGAGATCGACCCGGCCCACCTGAGGGTCCCAGCCGGGACGCGCCGACGTTTCGTCGCGCGGGCCCTCGACGAGTCGGGACGCCGCTTGGAGGAGCCCGTCGAGCTCGCCTGGTCGCTCTCCCCCGGCCTCGGGTCGTTGGAGCGCTCGGCGGCCGACGCGAGCGTCGCCGTCCTCGTCGCCGGCTCCGAGCCTCTGGCCGGCTGGGTCCGGGCCCTGGCGACCTCCGAAGGCCGCACGGCCGAGGGGCGCGCCGACGTGGAGGTGACCGACCCTCCGCCGCCTCCGGGCATCGGCGAGGGGATCCCGGAACCGGAGCTCGTCGACGCCGGCGGCGCCCCCTGGCGCTCGCGGCTCCTCGACGGACGCTGGCAGGTGAACGCCGGCCACCGCGACTACCGGCTCCTCCAGGGACGCCCCGTCCTGAAGCTGCGCTACCTCGCCCTCCTCTTCGCCAAGGAGGTCGTTCTCCGGAGCAGCCAGGACCCGCGTTTCGAGGAGCCCCTGGAGCAGGTCGTCGAGGTCGTCGCCTACGCCGACCGCAACCTCGGCCCGCGCGGGCGCCGTGCTTCGCGCGGGGGCGACGACCCGAAGAGCTGACGCCGGCTCGCCGCGCGACCGCGCGGCCCGCCCTCCCGGCTCCGGGCCTGCTATCGTCCGCCGCCCGCATGATCTCCTTCTCGAAGGTCTCCAAGCAGTACGGCCGGCAGGTCCTCTTCGTCGACGCCTCGTTCCAGCTCAACCCGGGAGAGAAGGCCGGCCTCGTCGGCCCGAACGGCGCCGGGAAGACGACGGTCTTCCGGATGATCACCGGCGAGGAGCACGCCGACGACGGCGACGTCTCCATCCCGAGGAAGCTTTCCATCGGCTACTTCCGGCAGGACGTCGAGGAGATGTCGGGGCGCTCCGTCCTCGAGGAGGCGATCGCCGGGAGCGGCCGGCTCGGCGACCTGCACCACGAGCTCATGGACCTCGAGCACGCCCTCGCCGACCCCGCCCGCGCCGACGAGATGGAGAAGGTCCTCGAGCGCTTCGGCGAGGTCCAGCACGAGTACCAGCAGCGGGGCGGCTACGAGCTCGAGGCGAAGGCGAAGGAGATCCTCCAGGGTCTCGGTTTCCCCGACGAGGTGATCGACGGCGACGTCGGGGACCTCTCCGGCGGCTGGAAGATGCGCGTCGCCATGGCCCGCATCCTCCTCGGGCGGCCCGACGTCCTCCTGATGGACGAGCCGACGAACCACCTCGACCTCGAGTCGATCCTCTGGCTCGAGCGGTTCCTCCACGACTATCCCGGGACGCTCCTGATGACGAGCCACGACCGCGACTTCATGAACCGCGTCGTCGACCGGATCGTGGAGGTGGACGGGGGCGAGATCTTCACCTGGACCGGGGACTACGACTTCTACGAGCGCGAACGGGGCCTCCGCGAAGTCCAGCGCGAGGCCTCCTACGCGCGGCAGCAGGCGATGTTCGCCAAGGAGCAGCGCTTCATCGAGCGCTTCTCGACCCACGCGGCGAAGGCGGCGCAAGTGCAGAGCCGCGTGAAGAAGCTCGAGAAGATCGAGCAGCTCGAGATGCCCCGGCGGCGCAAGGTCGTGCGGTTCGACTTCCGGACACCGCCGCGCTCGGGGGATGACGTCGTCGCGCTTACCGGGGTCGGCAAGCGCTACGGCTCGCGCGCCGTCTACGACGGCTTCGACTTCCTCGTCCGACGCGGCGAGCGCTGGTGCGTCATGGGGCGGAACGGCGCGGGCAAGTCGACGCTCCTGAAGATGGTCTCGGGCGCGCTCGCGCCCGACACGGGAACCGTCAAGCTCGGCGCGAGCCTGAAGCTCGGCTACTTCGCCCAGCAGTCCCTCGACCTCCTCGACCCTTCGCTCACCGTGGTCGAGCAGCTCCAGAAGGACTTCCCCATGGAGGGGCTCGGCGTCCTCCGGAACCTCGCCGGGGCGTTCCAGTTCTCGGGGGACGATGTCGAGAAGCCGGTCCGGGTCCTCTCGGGGGGCGAGAAGTCACGGCTCGTCCTGGCGCGGATGCTCTTCGACCCGCCGAACTTCCTCGTCCTGGACGAGCCGACGAACCACCTCGACCTCGCGACGAAGGAGATGCTCGTGGAAGCGCTCCACGACTTCGAGGGGACGATGCTCTTCGTCTCGCACGACCGGACCTTCCTCCGCGGCCTCGCCAACAGGGTCCTGGAGATCGGCGGTGAGGACGGCACCGGCAATCCCGTCACCTACGGCGGCACCTACGAGGAGTACGTCGCGAAGTCGGGCCACGAGGCCCCGGGCGTCCACGCGTAGGAGGGCCACGCGCTCGAAGGCCTCGCAGGCCGCGACCTCAACGGCGCAGAGGAGCTTCACGGGGTCGGCGACGAGCCTTCCCGTCAGCGTCGACCGGCTCCGTCATCGTCAGCGACCCTCCCTGCGTCCGCTGCCTCGGCTGCGCCGCCGAGGACCTGCTCGCCTTCCCGTGCAATCGGCGCGGGCTCTGCCCATCCTGCGGCGCCAAGCGCGCGGCCGAGCTCGCCGCTTTCCTGAAGGACGAAGTGGTCGCCGACGCCGGCCCTGCCCGGTCGAGTCTTCACCGTCCCCAAGCTCCTTCGTCCCGACTTCACGCATCACAGAGACCTCCTCGGCCCTCTCTGCACTTCCATCCCCACGGCCTGGCAGACCGTTGGCGAGCTGATGGCCGTGGCGGCCGCCGAGGACAAGGGCTTTCGCCCCGGTATGGTGGCGATGTCCCAGACCTTCGGGGATCAGCGGAACCCACACCCCCACGTCCACGCGCTCGTCACCCGCGGCGGCCGGACCGGCTCCGGCCAATGGGTGCCCGTGCCCTACGTCAGCCCCTCAGCCGCCGAGCAGCTCTTCCGGCACAAGGTCATCCTCCTGCTTCAGCGGGCCGGTTCGCCCGACGAGGACCGCACCCGGCTGCTTCTCTTCCGGCACCATTCCGGCTTCAGCG
This sequence comes from uncultured Holophagales bacterium, assembly GCA_963696015.1. Classification (GTDB taxonomy): domain Bacteria; phylum Acidobacteriota; class Thermoanaerobaculia; order UBA5066; family UBA5066; genus UBA5066. The sequence continues at coordinate 50,093 of CAVOJA010000073.1, read as the reverse complement.
TGCACGACACGGTGACCGTTCCAGCCGGCGACGGCCGCGCCCTCGAGGCTCTTGCACGCTACGACCGGCGAAACCCCGTCCGCCTCGCCCGCCTCCGTCGGCCTCGGTATCCCCCTCTTTGGCCGCCCTTCGCCGTGGATGGGCCCAGCTCATTCGCCGGGTGAACGAAGTCGACCCGCTCGTCTGTCACCGCTGCCAGGGCGTCCTGCGCGTGGTCGCCTTCATCACCGATGGCCGCGTCCTCCGCCGCATCCTCGACCATCTTGGCGCCTCGGCTCCCGGTGCGTCCCACGGCCGCGCTCCGCCTCTCTCAGCCGCCCTGGCTCTCGCTTCCCTCTGATCCCCCGGACGGCCGGGGCCGATGCCCCCACGTGCGAGCCAGGCCCGAGACCGCCTCGGCCACGGCTCGACGCCGTGACACTCGCATGATCTTCTCGGGAGATCGCTCAGAGACTGCGCCGGCCTGCCGGGAGGCCCCGCCCTGGGGGAGCGGCGCCGCCGCGGCACCGCTCCCCCAGGGCGTTCTCGCTCGTTCGAGCCCGCTCCGACTCTCTCCCGCGCTGTCGTCGAGGATCAAAACTCCTGTCTCCATCGGCTCATGAGCCCCGCGGGGGTGAAGACGCCGTGTCGGTCGGCGTCCGCGTCGTTGCCGACGGCGACCCGATAGCAGTCGCGAATCGCGATGAGCGAGGCCATCGCCGACGGCGACGAGCAGTCCTTCCGGATCCGGCCGTCCCGTTCGAGCGTCATGAACGAGGACGCCGGGTCGACGCGCGGGTTGACGACCGTCCGGTCGAGCTTCCAGCGCTCGGCGATCCGCTCTCAGTCGTCGACGGCCGCGCCTCAGAGAGGGTCGACGCCGACCTTCACGCCCGCCGAGCGGATCGCCTCGAGCTCGACGACCGAGGCGCGGTCGTCGACGTAGGCGGTCGCGTAGACGTGCGCGACCGTCGTCGCGGCTCGGTGGGCTCGCGGAAAGGGGACCCGCTTCACGCCGTCGAGCCCTGCGGCGAGGTGGGCGTTCGCCCGCTCTTCGATCGCCTTCGTCGCGTCGGTGTCGGCCGGCCGCCGTGCGGCAGGTCGTACTTGAAGCCGCCGTCCTCGGGCGGGTTGTGCGAGGGGGAGATGACGATTTCGTCGGCGCGCGGGCCGTCGGGGTCCCGGTTCCAGGAGAGGATCGCGTGGGAGACGACGGGGGTCGGGGTGTCGCCGTCGCCGGAGTCGACGCGCACGGTGACGCCGTTCCCCGCGAGCACCTCGAGCGCCGTCCGGAACGCGGGCTCGGGGAGGGTGTTCGTGTCCTGCCCGAAGACGAGCGGCCCCGACGTGCCGAACGCCACCCGCTGGGAGCGCTCGGCCGCGTCGGGCCGCTCGGCGTCGTCGGCCGCGAGGAGGCGGGGGACGTGGACGAGGTCTCGGGGCTCGGCGAGCTGGCCGGCGCGCGGGTGGCTCATTTCGATCCTCCGCCGGGCACCGTGGGCGCCCGGCGGAGAGAGTCAACGGGACGGACGGCTCGCGGCCTACTCGCCCCCGATCCGGAACTGCCTCGAGATGTTGAATCCGAGGCGGAGGTTCGACTCCGTCACCCCGCCGGCGTAGTCGCCCGCGAGCGTCTGGTCGACCGTCGTCGCGGCGGAGTTCCCGATCCAGACGAGGAAGCGGTGGCGGTAGACCGACTTCTCCAGGCCGAACGACCACTGCCCCTTCGAGCCGTCGAGGTCCCGGTTGCGGAAGACGTACTCGCCCGTCGCGAGGAAGCCTTTCCCGAGCCGGACCTGCAGCGCGAGCGGGACGTTGAAGACGTCCTCGAAGAGGGGTGTGTTCGAGGCGTACGAGGGAGCGGCGGCGAGGGTGACGCGGTCCGCGAAGGTCCACGCCACGAGGAGCTGGCCGAACCCGCCGGCCTTCCGCTCGATGTCGTACTTCGTCATCCAGCTCGCGCCGGCGCGCACGGCGACGCCGAGGGGTCTCGCCTCGGTCGGCTCGAGGACGGAGACCTTCGCGGCGAGCTCGTAGTCGCCGCCTGAGGAAGCGCGGTAGATCTCGGCCGCGACGCCCCGCACCGGCACCCAGGAGAGGCCGAGGCCGATGTTCGCCCCGTTGTCGAGGCCGAAGAGGTTGTTGCCGCCGGCCTCGGTCACGGGCTGGTTGAAGCGATGCGTGAAGACCGTCTCGAGGATCCCCGTGTCGTTGACGAGCGGGGAATGCGTCGACAGGAAGCGCATGCCGTAGCCCGGGTCCCAGGCGGGCGCCTCCTGAGCCGCGGCCGGCGGGACGGCGAGGAGGACGAGGGCGAGAGCGAGGAGGGGCGCGCGTCTCTTCATCGGGGACCTCAGTCGTTCGGAGCGCCGCGCCGGATCCAGTCGACGACGAGCTGCTCCCGTTCGGAGGAGAGGTAGGGGCCGCCGAGGGGCATCCGGCTCCCGGTGATCGTCGCGTCGCCCCGGAGCTTCGAGACGAGGTACGACCCGGCGACGTCGCCCGGGGCGACGCGGACGCGGGACGAGCCGACGGCGGCGACGCCGACGACCTGGGTGTAGGCCCTGCCCGCGCTCAGGTTCATTCCCTGCGCGGGGGTCGCGCCTGCGTGGCAGCCGGAGAGGGCACAGGACGGCGTGAAGACCTCGGCCTGAACCCGCGAGAACGTCGCGTTCGGACTGGGAAGGTCGTCGACCGGCTCCGTCGGGCTCTTTCGCGTGCCGCACGCGAGGGCCGCGAGGACGACCAGCGGAGCGAGCCGGTGGAGACGGGCTCGAGGGGGCATGACGCTTCTCCTTTCGGGTGGGCCGATTGTTGGGATGCGACGCGCGCCCGGCCGGTGACCCGAATCACGACGTCGCGGGATTCCCGCGCCGGACGAGCAGCGAACGGGCCGGGACGCGCGACACTCCCCGCGAAGGGAGAGGCCGCGAATGTCGAGGAAGATCGGAATCGCCGCTACCGTACTCGGAGCCTTTCTCCTGGCGGGGCCGATGCGGGCCGAGGGGCCGGGCCGCTCGCCGACCTGGGAGGCCTACTGCTCCGTCTGCCACGGGCCGGACGGGACGTCGAACACGGAAGAGGGGAAGAAGCGGAACGCCAGGAACCTGACCGATACGCGGTGGCTCGCGTCCGTGACCGACTCGCGCCTCGAAGGGTCGATCCGCCGCGGCCGCGACAAGATGCCCGCGTTCGGCCGGAAGCTCAGCGCCGAGCAGATCACGGCCCTCGTCGCCGAGATCCGGGCCCTCACGCCGAGGTAGGGGAGGGCCCGGAGCGGCATGTCAGCTCTCGCCGGCAGCGGCCTCGGCAGCAGGGGGCGGCGGGTTGTGGACCATCGTCCCTCCGATGTGGCCCGTTGCCGCGACGAGGGCGCTCGCCAGGACGGCTGCCAGGAGCGCGAGCGTCGGAGGCGCGTCGCGCCTGCGCGCACGCAGGACGAGCGTCAGCGCGATCGCCGCCGTCACGACGGAGGCGAGGCCGAGGAGGGCGTGCCTCTGCGCGAGCCCCTCGACGGCCTTCGGGCCGGGCACGGGACCCCAGCCCCCGGCGAGGTAGGCCAGGTCGTCCGCCCAGAGCCAGCCCGTCGCTCCCGCCACGAGGCCGCCGGCGACGGCGACGGCGAGGAGGAGCGCGGCGGCCGAGAGGGACGCGGCCCGCGCGCCCGGGCGGACGTGGGCCAGCGCGAGCGCCCCGCCGGCGAAGAACGCCGCGGCGATGGGAAAGTGGATGACGGCGGGGTGGATCGGAAGCGACGGTTCCATCGAGGTCCTCCTTGATGATCCGCGCGAGGCGGAGGCGGGGCGCGCCTGCCGCGGCCGGTGAGGCGAGCGAAGTGAGCGGGCTTGGCGAGGTCCGCGAGGCGAGCGCGACGGGCGAGGTCGCCCCGTTCTCGAGCGAGGAGGCGATCCGGCGGCTCGGGGAGCCCGACGTCGCGGCCGCGGGGCTCGCGGCCCTGGCCGCGCTGCGGGACGGGTCCGCCGCGCCGCTCGAGAGCTTCGCCGCGGACGACGCGAGGGCGCGGACGGCGGCTTTCGCGGCGTCGCTCCAGGGGCTCGGGCCGCGCCTCGCCCAAATCCCGGACGTCGCGATCCTCCCGCCGGCGCTCCGCGAGCACCTCGCGGGGGAGGCGGCGCGGTGTGCGGCGCGGGGGGAGCGGATCCTCGGCCTCCTCGCGAGCCTCGAGGAGCTCTTCGCGTCGCAGGGCCTGCGGGCGGTCCCGCTGAAGGGAGCGGCGCTCGTCCTCGGGAAGGAGATCCCGGCGGGACTGCGGCCGATGGCCGACCTCGACCTCCTCTTCGACTCGGAGGGCGACCTGCGGGCGGCAGCGGAGCGGATCGGCGGCGCGCTCGGGTACGCGCCGCTCTGGAACACGCGCCGGCACCTCGTTCTCGCCGAGCGCGAGGAGCGCGTCCCGTTCCCCGCCTGCGAGCACCCGGGGAACCCGCTTCGGATCGAGCTCCACCGCTCGTTCCGGCTGGAGGTCCTCGGGAGCGTCCTCGACGCGACGGACGCGCTGCGGCGGGATGCGGCCCCCGCGGGCGCGTGGGCGCTGCCCTCGCGGGACGCGCTCCTCCTCCACCTCCTCTTCCACGCCGCGGAAGACTTCGCGGCGAAGGGGTTGCGCGGCGTACAGGCGTTCGACTTCGTCGTCCTCGCCCGGAAGGACGGCCCCCTCCTGGTCCCTGAACTCACGCGCGGGGAGCGGGGCCCCGTCGCGCTCGCCTCGCACGCCTTCGAGAGGCTCTTCCCGGGGACGTTCGACGCGGAGTCGCTCGAGCGGGTCGCGAGCGGCGTCTCGCCGGGCGCGCTCCGGCGCGCCTCGGCCCTCCCGGTCCTCAGGCACTCGCGCCCCCCGCGGGGCTGGACGGCGACCGCCCTCGGGCTCGCCGACGGACCGGGGCCGGCGGCCCGGTACCTGCTCCGGACGCTTCTCCCGCCGCTCGACGAGGTGAAGGCGAACGTCGCGCCCGACGCCTCCGGAGCGAAGCTCGTCGCGGCGTGGGGAGCCGTCCTCACGGGCCGCCTCGCGTCGGCCGCGCGCCGCCTCTCGAGGCGCTGACCTCGCCGTAGAGAGCGGCGAAGCGCTCCGCGGTCACGCACGCCCGGTTCTCCCGGGCCCACGCGCGCGCGGCCACGCCCATCGCGCGGCGCCGCGCGGGGTCGGAGAGGAGAGCTGCCGTGGCCTCGGCGAGCGCCGCGTCGTCGCCGACCGGGACGGCGAGGGACCGGAGCGGATACCCTTCGGCGACGTGCCCGACGGCCGTACCGACCGTCGGCACCGCGCAGGCGGCGGCCTCCACGACCGCGACCGGCCCGGCCTCGTGGCGCGAGGAGAGAAGGAAGAGGTCCGCGGCCGCGAGGTGCGGGCGGAGGCGTGCCGTCGGGAGCCGGCCGTGGAACGCGACGACCTCCGCGAGACCGAGGCGCGCAGCCTCGGCCTGGACCGCGCCGCCGAGGGTGTCCTCCCCTGCGACGTCGAGGACGACCGGAAGGCCCCGATCGGACAGGCGCCGCACCGCGCGGAGGAGCGTCGGCGTGTCCTTCACGCGGTTGAGGTCGGCGGCGTGAAGAAGGCGAAAGGGATCGCCCGCCCTCGGCTCGATCCGGGCGAGGAAGCCGGCGTCGTCGACGCCGAGCGGCACGAGACGCGCGGAGACGCCGCGTCGGAGCGCCTCGGCGGCGAGCGGGCGGCTCGCGGCCGTCACCGCCGCGGCCCGCGCGAGCGTGAAGCGGACCTTCCGCTTCTCGCGGGGAACGAGGTCGCACCCGTAGCCGATGTCGGCGATCCCGGTCAGCTCGCCTCCCCCGAGCGAGACGACGAGCGGAAGACGGGGCGCGGCGGCGAGCGCCGTCGCGCCGCAGGGGGTCGCCCAGAACGCGTGGACGACGTCGAACGGTCCGTGCCGGAGGAGGAGCGCGCGGAGATCGCGCACGCGCCGTGCGAACGCGAGGCCGGGGACGCGGGAGAGCCGGAGAGGCCCGAGATCGAAGACGCGCGCGCCCGGGATTTCCCACGCGTCCGGCGCCGGACCGTGGCCGAGCGCGAAGACGACCAGCTCGACGCGGCGCCCGAGCTCCGCGACCAGCCAGAGGAGCGCGGGGATGACGCGCTCGGTGAGCGAGCGGTCGACGCCGCCCGGGACGACGAGGGCGACCCTCACCGGCCCCTTCGCCGCGCGATCGCGCGCCCGTAAGCGCCGAGCGCCTCGCGTGCGACGACGCTCCACGAGAGGCGCCGTTCGAAGCGTCCGCGCAGCGCCGCGCCCCGCGGCCCGGGCTCTCCGTTCCGCCGGACGATCGCCTCCGTCGCGGAGGGGACGTCGCCCGGCGCGAAGTACGCCGCGGTCGGCCCGGCGACGCGGCGGTTCGCCGGTATGTCGGAGCAGGCCGCCGGGAGGCCGCAGGCCGTCGCCTCGATGAGCGCCCAGTTCGAGCCCTCGGAGGGGCTCGAGGTCAGGAAGAGGTCCGAGGCCGAGTACCAGGCCGGGAGCGCGGCGTGGGGCACCGGACCGACGAAGCGAACGGCGCGCGCGAGCTCCGGGTTTCGCGAGCAGAGCTCGTTCAGGGCGGGAAGGAGGGGCGCCTCGCCGTAGACGAGGTGCAGGCGCGCCCCGGGCAGCCGCTCGAGCGCGGCCTCGAACGCGCGCAGGGCCGTGACGGGGTCCTTGCGCGGGTGAAGGCGGCCCACCCAGAGGACCGCCGGGTCGCCGTCGACCGCGGTCGCCTGGCGCGCCGCGGCGCGGTCGACGGGCTGAAGGTCGGTCGAAGCCTCGAGGACCTCCTCGACGCGCGTCTCGGGAGCGAGGTGCCCGCCCCGGACCCACTCGTCGGCGATCTCGCGGCTCGTGACGAGGACCGCGTCGGCGGTGCGCAGGAGGAGGCGCTGGAGGAAGCCGAGGCGGTCGCGTCCCGGGGGCTCGCCGTGGTGCTGCAGGACGAGCGGCACGCGCCGCGGCAGGACGGTCCGGAGAGCGGCGGTCGGGACGGGGAAGAGGAGGCCGCCGACGTGGACGACGTCGGGAGCGAGCCCCCGGACGCGCGCGGCGACGGGACGCGCGGGGCTGCACAGCGGCGCGAAGGCGGCGGCGCCGTCGCGGATCGCGACGAGGCGCACGCCGTCGAACGTGAGGTCGGCGTCCTCGCACGAGCGCGCGACGACGGTGACCCGGGCCCCCTCCGCGGCGAGCGACGCCGCGAACCGCCCGAGCCCCGGCAGGCGCTCGAGGGTCTCCGCGGCGCCCAGCCCCGGGACCAGCGCGAGGTTGACGAGGACGACGTGGGGCGGCGCCGCCGCCGCGCTCACAGGCCCTCCGCCTCGGGGCGCTTCAGCGGGAGCGCCCGCCGGAGGGCGTGCAGCTCGGCGGGCCGGGAATAGGCACCGGCCGCCCAGCGCCACGACGCGGCGGCGGAGAGGACCGTCTTGCCCCACCGCGGGAGGCGCACGTCCTGCACCGTCGGGAACCTGCAGCCGAGGACCGTCGCGAAGTCGTCGATCCGCCGGCGGGTGCGCGGCGAGAGCCATGGGGCGTTCCGGTGGCAGACGAAGTCGACCCACTCCGGCTCGGTCCACTCCTCGGGCGTCGTCGGGAGCTGTAGCGCGGTCGGCGGCCGCTCGCCGCCCTCCGTGGCGGCCTCCGCCTCCGCGCGGCGGCGCCGCGGCGTGGGGGTCCAGTCGTAGAGGATGACCTCGCAGGCGGGGTGGATCTCCTTGAGCTTCCGGATGAAGCGGAGCGTCGTCTCGATCTCGTCCTCGGCGTCGCCCGGGCCGCCGAGGACGAACGAGAGCTCCGGGACGATCCCCGCCTCGCGGCAGCGCCGCGTCGCTTCCAGCGTCTCGTCGACGCGGGCCCCCTTGTGCATCCGGCGGAGCGCCTCGTCGCTCGCCGCCTCCGCGCCCATGAAGACCATCCGCAGGCCGGAGCGCTTCACGAGCTCCCACGTCCGCGCCGGGAACCGCGCGAGCGCGTCGGTCCTCGCGTAACACCAGTAGGGGAGGCCGACGCGGGAGAGCGCCTCGGCCAGCGGGACCGTCGTCTCCTCGCGGTCGAAGAAGTTGTGGTCGTAGAACTGGACGGCGTCGGCGCCGTGGCGCTCCTTCAGGACGAGGAGGTCGCGCGCGACGCGCTCGGCCGGAGGCAGGAGCGTCTTCCCGTCGAACATCGACACGACGCCGCAGAACGAGCAGCGGTGCCGGCAGCCGATCGCGGCCTGGTGGACGGCGGTCCTGAGTCCGAGGTACGTCGGCTGGAGGAAACGCGAGACGTCGCCGAGGAGCTCGTACGGAAGCGGAGGGAGCGCGTCGGGAGGGCCGAGCGGACGCTCGGCGTTGTGGACGACGCGGCCGCCCGCCTTCCAGCTGATCCCCGTGACGTTCGCGAGCGAGCGGGCGCCCTTCGCGGCGCCGAGCGCGGCTAGGAGGTCCGCGAGCGTCGCCTCGCCCGGCCCGCGGACGACGACGTCGACGTACGGCGCTGCGAGCGCGGCGTCAGGGTAGAGCGTCGGGAAGTAGCCGCCCCAGACGATCGGCACGTCGGGGTGGCGCTCGCGGACCGCCGTCGAAAGCGCGATCGCCGGCGCGACCTGCGGCCCCGGCATCACGGTGACGCCGACGAGCGCGGGACGCTCGGCGGCGAGGGAAGAGAGGAGGGTCGCGGTCGCGTCGTCGTCGAAGTTCGCGTCGACGATCCGGCAGCGCGCCTTCCCCTCGAGGCCGGCGGCGAGCGTCAGGAGCGAGAGCGGGAGCCGCGCGTTGCGGCGCCGCACGACGCGGGGGTTGACGAGGAGGACGAGCGGGAGCGTCATGGTCTCGCCCGGTCCCTTTCCCTCGCCCGCGCGGGCCGAAGCCCGCTCCTATACTCGCGCCCGTGCCGATCAAGGTCCTCGCGCCGGCGGAGGCGTACGGAAGGTGGGCCCCGACGTACGAGGAGGCGGGAGCCCTCGCAGAGCTCGACGAGCTCGCGCTCCGGCGCCTCGACCCGGCGCCCGAAACGCCGCTTCTCGACGCCGCGTGCGGCACCGGCCGGAGGCTCCGGCGCGCGGACGGCGCGTTCCGGCGCGGCGCGTTCGGGATCGACCTCGTCCTCCCGATGCTCCTCGCGGGAGCGCGCGGCGCGGCCGTCGCCGCCGCGGACCTCCGTGCTCTCCCGTTCGTCGCGGGCTCTTTCCGCACCGCCTGGTGCCGCCTCGCGATCGGCCACGTCGCCCAGCCCGGCCGCGTCTACGAGGCGATCGGGCGGGCCCTCGCGCCGGGCGGCCGCCTCGTCGTGACCGACTTCCACCCCGACGCGGCGCGCCGCGGGCTCGTCCGATCCTTCCGGAGCGGGGAGGAGCTCCTCGCCGTCGAGCACCACGTCCACGACGTCGAGATCCACCGCCGCGCTGCCGTCGCCGCCGGGCTCACGCTCGAGACGCTCCTCGAGCTGCCGGCCGGTGAAGAGGTGCGGTCTCACTTCGAGGCGGCGGGCAGGCTCGACGCGTGGGAGGCGCAGCGCAGCCTGCCCGTCCTCCTCGCGCTCTCCTTCCGACGCCTCTGACGCGGGACCGCCGGAATCGCGATGAGCCCGCACGCTCCGCCGACCCGCCTCACCGGGGCGCGCCTCGTCGGCCCCGAGGGCGCGCGCCGCACGGAGCTCCGGCTCGAGGAAGGCCGCGTCGCGGGCGACGCGGCGCGGCGCGCCGGCGATCTCGTCGTGCCGCTCGAGGGGCATCTCCTCTTTCCGGGGCTCCTGAACGCGCACGAGCACCTCGGCCTGAACGCGTTCCCCGAAGGGGACGCCGGCGGCCCCCGCGCGAGCGCGTACGACTGGATCGACGCGCTCCAGCCGATCCTCGCATCCGCGCCCTTCCGGGCGGTGAAGCGCGTCGACGAGGCGGTCCGCGCGCGGCACGGCGCGCTGAAGAGCCTCCTCTCCGGCGTCACGACGGTGGCGCACCACGACCCGTGGCTCACGGAGATGGGCGACCCGTCCTTCCCGGTCCGCGTCGTCCAACCGTACGGCTGGTGCCACTCGCTGCGTTTCGCGGGGAAGTACGGGCCGACGGTCGAGGAGGCGCTCGCGGCGACGCCGCCGGACGCGCGCTTCTTCGTCCACCTCGCGGAAGGGACCGACGCGGAGGCCGCGGGAGAGCTCTCCCGTCTCGACCGCCTCGGCGGCCTCGGCCCTGCGACCGTCGTCGTTCACGGCGTCGGCCTCGGGGAGGCGGGCGTCGCTTGCGTGATCGAACGGGGCGCGGCGGTCGTCTGGTGCCCGGCGAGCAACCTGCGCGTCCTCGGCGCGACGCTCGACCCGCGAACGCTCCTCGCCGCCGGGCGGCTCGCCCTCGGGAGCGACTCGCGCCTGAGCGGCTCGAGCGATCTTCTCGCCGAGCTGCGCGTCGCGCGGGAGAGCGCCGGGCTCGGAGCGGCGGACCTTCTCCGTCTCGTGACGACGGGCGCCGCCGCGGTCCTCGGCCGTGCGGCGGCGGGGCACCTTTCGCCCGGAGCCCTCGCGGACCTCGTCGTCGTGCGCGACGCGGGGGGCGACCCGGCGGAGGCGCTGACGGGCCTCCCGAGGGCGCGTCTTCGGGCCGTCGTCCTCGACGGCGTGCCGAGGGTCGCCGACGCCGACCTCCTTCCGTGGCTCGAGGCGGCCGGGGTCCCGGCACGGCACGTCCTCCTCGACGGCGTGCAGAAGGTCGTCGACGCGAGGCTCTTCACCGAAGAGGCCTCCGCGCTCGAGCCGGGGCTCTCCTTCCCGTCAGGGACGCCGCGCCACGCCTCATGAGAGGACGGGCTCCGGGAAGAGGAGCTCGCCGACCGTCTTCTCGAGAGGGAAGCGGAACGCCTGGCGCTCGCAGCGCCAGCGCGCGAGGGCGGCGACGGGGCGCTTCCAGACCGGGGACGCGCCATAAGCGTGCTTCCCGTACCAGCGGAAGCGCTCGACGAGGCGCGTCCGCGCGGGGGTCGTGAACGGGCCGTCCCCCGCGTAGAAGTCGAACCGGGCCCACTCGTCGAGCGTCTCGGGGAGGCGGAAGCCGGCCCGGACGGCCTCCTCCGTGAGCGGCGTGCCGGGATAGGGCTTGAAGAAGAACACGGGCGTCTGGAAGGTCGGGCTCATCGCCGCGAGGCGACGCGCGAAGTCGAGCGTCGCCTCGACGCTCGCGTCGCTCTCGCCGGGGAAGCAGACGATGAACGGGAACTGCGCGGCGATGCCGTGACGACGGCAGCGCTCGGCGCACCGCAGGACCTGATCGAGGCGGATGTCCTTGCGGATCCGGTCGACCATCTCCTGCGTCCCGGCCTCGACGCCGATCAGGAGACGCCTCAGGCCCGACCGCTTGCACGCGGCCCAGGCGTCGTCGGGCAGCCGGTCGCCCTGGTCGGCCCGCATCGTCGCGGCCCAGGTCGAAGGGAGCCGCCTCCGGATCAGCTCCTCGGCGATTCCCGCGACGCGGTCGAGCGACGTGAAGAACGTCTCGTCCTGAAAGTTCACGTCCTCGAACGCGTACCGGCGGTGGAGGCGCTCGAGCTCCTCGCCGACCCGTTCCGGCGGCAGCCCGACCCACTTCCGCCCGTAGACGAAGGGGTCGGCGCAGAACGCGCAGCGAAAGTGGCAGCCCTGCGACGTGACGACGTCGAGCTGCCGCTTCCCCTTGAGGTCGAAGAAGCGCTCGAGAGGGAGGAGGTCGTAGTCGTGCGACGTGAAATCCGTGAGCGGCGCGAGCGACCGCGGCGGCTCGCGCCGAGCTTCGCCGCCTCCCCGGTGGGTGCAGCCGGCGCACCCCTCGAGGCTCTCGCCCGCGTCGACCCGCCGGACGATCTCCGCGAACGTCTCCTCGCCCTGCGCCTGGACCGTGACGTCGACGGACGGCTCCTCGAGGCACCCGTCCGGGAAGAGCGACGGGTGCCAGCCGCCCCAGACGACCGTCAGCTCCGGGTGGCGCGCCTTCGCGGCGCGGGAGATCTCGACTGCGTCCTGGATCGGCGCCCCCGTCAGGACCGAGACGCCGAGGACGAACGGCGACGCGCCGTCGTCGTCTCCCCCGATCGCGGCGAGGACGGCGGCGACGGAGTCCGTCTCGAGCCGTCCGTCGACGACGACGACCTCGTACCGCGAGCGGTCGAGGTGCGATCCGACGGCGAGGAGACCGAGCGGCATCGTGAAGAAGACCGCCCGCGGGTTGTAGAGGACGACGCGCCGGCGGCTCACGTCGGTCCTCCCTCCCCGTGGCGCAGGTTCAGGCGGCAGGGGCAGCGGAGGCAGACCGGGTCGGCGGAAACGTCGAGCGAGCGGCGGAAGCGGAGGGCCTCTTCGCCATTCAGGACCGCGGCGAGGCCGCCCTCGCCGAAGCGGCCGTACGCGGGATGGAAGAAGCAGGGGCGGACGGAGAGGTCGGTCTCGACGACGGCCGAGACCCACGGCGCGTTGCACGAGGAGGCGGGGAAGGACCCCTCGCCGCCGACCGCGCGGACGAGCGCGAGGAGACACGCGCGGAGCTTCGGCGCGCTCTCGGAGACGAAGCCGGAGGAGAGGTCGCCGGCGTTCTCCGCCTCGAGCCGGTCCAGCTCCGCCTCGAGGTGGGCGAGGTCCGCGGCGTCGGGCGCGACGCGGAGGCGGCTCGCCTCCTCCCACCCCTCCGCGCGTCCGAACGCCGGGCTCGTCGTGTCGGCCGCGAGGAAGCTGATCCTGTCGAGGTCGAGGTCGTGCGCCGCCGCGACGGTCGCTCGGAGCTGCGCGAGGTTCTCGCGCTGGACCGTGCAGCGCCCCGAGAGCGCGGGGACGGGAGCACCGCCGCGGAGCGCCCGGACGCCGCGCCGAGTCCGCTCGAACGCGCCCGGCACGCCGCGGATCGCGTCGTGGACCTCGGCCGGGCCGTCGAGGCTCACGACGACGTCGTCGAACGTCGCCGCGATCGCCGCCGCGTGGCGCTCGAGGAGGAGGCCGGAGGAGAGGAGCGTCAGCCCGATCCCCGATTCCTTGAGCGGCGCGACGAGGCCGAAGAGGTCGGGGTGCATCAGCGGCTCGCCCCCCGTGAGGACGACCCTCCGGGTCCCGAGCCGCGCGAGGTCGGGAAGGAGCCGCTCGACGTCGTGGCGCGAGAGCGCGGCGCCGTTCTTCTCCTTCCAGATGTCGCACATCGCGCAGCGGCAGTTGCAGCGCGAGAACGGCAGGAGCGTGACGATCGGGAGCGAGACGACCGGGTCGACAGCGGGGAGGAGCGCCCCTTCCGCACGCGACGGGACCGGCCGCGCCGCCGCGGCGAGCTCCGTCATCGCCTCTCCAGGACGAGCAGCGTGTGGTCGGAGAGGCGCGCGAGGAGCGGCGCCGACTCGAGCCGCCGCTCCCAGCGATCGAGGAGCGCGAGGGTCGAGGGCGCCACGGAAGAGGCGGCGTAGCTCGGCGGCAGCAAGACGCCGAGCGCCGTCAGCTTCCTCCGCCGGAACCAGGGGGCGAACGTCCGAAGGAGTCGTCCGGGAGAGGGGTAGCGGACGGTCAGCCCCCGCCAGACGGTTCCTCCTCTCCGGAGGCGGCGGAACGCGCGGGAGGGCTCCGCGCGCCGTAGGAAGAAGGCCCACTCCCACGGCACCCAGCGACCCATGACGACGAGGAGGAGCGGGGCGCCTGAAGGGAGGAGCCGTCCGAGCGTCTCGGCGAGCGGCGGAAGCGCCGCGGCGCAGTTGAGAGCGCCGAAGTCGGAGAACGCGCCGTCGAACGGGCCGAGCGACGGGGCCTGTGCGGCGAGCTCCTCGAACGAGACCCGGCGGGCGTCGACGAGACGCGAGAGGCCCGCGTCCCGCGCCTTCCTCACGGTCTCGGCGACCATCGCTCCCGACGCGTCGGTGGCGACGACCGAGACGCCGCGCGCGGCGAGGTGGAGCGCGTCCTCTCCCGTCCCGCAGCCGAGCTCGAGGACCCGCGCGCCCGGCGCGAACGCCGGGTCGAGGTGGCGCCAGACGGCCGCGCGGAGGCGCCGGCCGAGGTCGGTCCGCGTGAATTCCTCGTCGTACGTCGCGGCGAGGCCGTCGAAGGGGCTCGCGGCGGCGATCACGCGGCTCCCTCTGCGAACGCGGACAGGAACTCCCGCCGGGCCGCCTCCGCTTCGCCGGCGAGGGCCCGGGCCTCTTCCGGCGCCGCCTCCTCGAGCCGTCGGGACTCGACGGCGGCCCGGAGCCAGCGGTCGGCGAGGCGGTACGTCTCCCGACCCGCGCGTCCCGCGACGACGTGGTCGCGGTCGCCCCCCTCCGCCCACGGCCGCGCGAGCGAGACCCGGCCCTTCACCTTCTCGTAGTAGCCGGTCCCCATGATCGGGTAGGCGAGCGTCGTGAAGAAGACGTCGGGGAGAGAGGCGCGGACGTGCTCCACGGTCGCCTCGACGTCCTCGGCGGTCTCGCCGTCGTAGCCCCACATCAGGAACATCCCGACCTCGATGCCGTGGCGCCGGGCCGCGTGCGTCGCCCACCGCACCTGCTCGACCGTCACGCCGCGGCGCATCGCGTCGAGGAGGCGCTGGCTCCCGCTCTCCGAGCCGATCCAGATCCGGCGGCAACCGAGCCGCGCGAGCGCCGCGAGGACCTCCTCGTCGGCCATCCGGTCGGCCCGAGAGATCGTCTCGAACGGGAACTTCAGCCCGCGCTTCTCGAGCTCCCCGGCGTACTCGAAGAGCCAGCGGTGCGAGATCGTGAAGACGTCGTCGGCGTACCAGACCTGCTCCGGGTGGTAGCGGTCGCGGATCCAAGCGACCTCCTCGGCGACGTTCGCGGGGGAGCGCCGCCGGTGGGTGTGGCCGAAGACGGCGTGCGAGCACCAGTCGCACTTGTAGGCGCAGCCGCGCGCGGTGATGAGGTTGACGCTCCCCTCTCCGTGCCGCTCCCGCCAGGCCGCGAGGTAGGGCTCGTGGTCGACCGCCTCGCGGTCGGGCCAGGGGAGCGCGTCGAGCGAGCGGACCTGCGCGCGCGGCGCTCCGGTGACGACGGTGCCCGACTCGTCGCGGAAGACCACCCCGGCGATCCCCTCGAGACGGTGCGGGCCGCGCACCGCGAGCGCCGGAAGGAGCTCGCGGAGCGTCTCCTCGCCCTCGCCCACGACGACGACGTCGGCGCCGGCCGCGAGGTACTCGGCCGGGTAGTTCGCGCTCTCGGGGCCGCCGAGGACGACCGTCCACCCGCGCGCCTTCGCCGCGGCCGCGATCGCGAGGACGGGCGGGCGCGTCATCAGGTTCGTGTAGAGGCCGAGGACGCCGGGGCCCTCGTCGAGCCGCGCATAGAGCGCCTCGCGCGTCGCGAACGTCGAGTCGAAGACCTCGACCGAGAACCTCTCCCGCTTGAGGTAGGCCGAGAGCGAGAGGAGGCCGAGCGGCGGGTACGGCTTCATGACCGCCCGCTCCTTCTCGTCCTCCGCGAGGAAGTAGCCGTGCGAAAGGAGGAGGTCGGCCATCGGTTCGTCCCGGGGGCTGTCCGTCAGCCCCGCTGCCGGGAGGGGAGCGCCGCGGCGGCGGTCCGGAAGCGGGGCTCGTCGCGCTCCGCCGCGAGCCACGCGGCGTCGAGGTTCCGGCGGCGCCGGCCGATCGTCTCGGACGGAGAGATCGCGCCGAGCGCGGCCTCCTCGTGAAGGAGGTCGCGGACCCGCTTGTAGAACGGCGCGGCGTACGTCCCCTCGAACATCATGTCGAGGTCGTCGCTGTCCTTCCAGTGCGACCGCTCGCCGAGCTGGCCCTTCACGCGCTCGTAGAAGACGGTCCCGGGAAGAGGGTAGGCGACCGAGACGCCGACGTCGGAGGGGCGCTCCCCCCGCACGAGCTCGCGCGTCGCGAGGATCTCGTCCCACGTCTCGCCCGGGTAGCCGAGCTGGAGGAACCACGACGCGCGGACGCCGGCCTCCTTCAGGCGGCGGGTCGCCTCGCGCACCTGGACGATCGTCGTCCCCTTGTCCATGGCGTCGAGGATCGACTGCGCCCCCGACTCGACCCCCATCCAGACCTCCTCGGCGCCCGCGTGGCGGAGGGCCTCGACCGCGGTCTCCGACATCAGGTCGACGCGCGACTGGATCGTGAAGGGGACGGAGGCGTCGCGGCCGCGCACCTCCTCCGCGAACCGCTCGATCCAGCGGTGGGAGAGGCCGAAGATGTCGTCGGCGAACCAGACGTGGTCGGGCCGGACGGCCTCCTTGAGCCGCCGCATCTCCTCGGCCACGTTCTCGGGGCTCCTCTGCGCGTAGCGCGTTCCGTAGAGCGGCTTCGCGCACCAGTTGCAGCGATAGGGGCATCCGCGGGTCGTCACCATGTTCCACGACAGGCGCCCGTGCGCCTCGGTCCAGGTCTTCCGGTACCGTTCCGCGTCGACGAGGTCCCACGCGGGGAGCGGCAGGGAGTCGAGGTCGTCGACGAACGGCCGCGGGGGCGTGCGGGTCGGGGCGCTCCCGGCCGCGCGGACGGCGCCCGCCGGGAGCGCGAGGCCCGGGACGCCGGCCAGGTCGGCCTTGGCGGAGAGGTCCCAGGCGTCGAGGAGGTCGAGGACGGTCCGCTCCGTCTCGCCGAGGATTACCGCGTCGGCGCCGACGTCGAGGTAGAACGCCGGGTCGTCCGACGCGTCGGACCCGTTCACGACGACGCGTGCCCCGGCCGCCTTCGCGCTCCGGATCAGCCGGACGCACGCCTCGCGGTTCCGCTGGGTGCACATCTTCGTCAGGAAGTTGAAGTTGTCCTCGAGGATCGCGACGACCCGCGGGGCGCGCCGGCGGAGGAGCTCCTCGAACTCGGCCTCTCCGGAGGAGAGCATGGCGTCGAAGAGCGCCACCTCGCGCCCCGAGCGCCTCACGACGGAGGCGGCGAGGAGCGTCGCGAGCGGGGCGTAGGGACGCATCTTCCGGACCTGCTTCGCGTCGTGCGCGAGGAAGCAGGAGTGGGCGAGGAGGACGGGCGGTCCGGCTGCGCTCATTTCTTGAGATGCAGTCTAGGAATTCAGCGGTCCCCGAATGCGTGCACCAGATCACGGATTCGGTCGACGGCGCCCGGGAGGTCGAGGGCCCCGGTCATGAGGTATGTGCCCCTCCCGTCCCACGCCTGCGCGACCGCAGCGGGTTCTCCTCCGTACATCCTCTCCTGCGGGATCTCGCCCGCGGCGAACGTCTCCAGGAACTCGGCTCCCGAGATCGGGACGAGGCGCGCGGGGCCCGGCTCGCGCGGGCCGAGGAGCACCGTCGCCGCGCGCGACGCGAGCCGCTCCGCCGGCTCCAGCGGCTCAGCCAGCGACACGCGCCGCTTCCGCTCGCCGCCCGAGAAGGCCGGGACCGTCGCCGCTGCCAGGCCGAGCAGGCGGGCGGATTCCGGCGTGAGGACGAGGTCGCGAAGCGTCGCCTCGAGGCGGTCGGGCGCCTCCCGTTCGACGAGCAGGCTCTCGTCGCCCAGGAACCTCATGCCGGCCGCGCGACAGGCCGCGACGAGCGTCGACTTCCCGGCTCCCGCCCCGCCCCTGAGGACCGCGGCGCCGGCGGGCCCGACGACGGCGCCCGCGTGAAGGAGCTGCATCCCGACCATCTTCATCGCCGTCACGGGTGCCTCGAGAAGGAACCGCGCCACGAGCGCGGGGCGAAGCCCGACGAGCGAACGCGCCACCGTGGCCGAGGCGCAACGCTCCCGCGGCCTCACCGTCATCTCGATCCCCGGCGCGCGGAGGCGCGTCTCCTCGTCGCTCACGTCCCACCGGAGCTCCTCCTCCGGATCGCCCTCGACCGTCCCGTCGGCCACCTCGATCCGAAGGCAGAGCTCGTCGACGTGCGCGCCGCCGCCGGGGACCGCGGCCCAGAGAGTCGAGGCAAGGCCCAGGACGACGGGCTCGACCACTTCGAGCCGGACGAAGTCGCGGCCTGCGCGGAAGACGGGCATGTGGGCGGGATGTTAGGTCGTCTCCCGGCGCCGCGGCGCCGGGCGCGGATGCCGCCGACCCGTCACGTACAGGTCCCTCGTCGTGGACCCGTCCCCCAAGAGCAGAAAGCCAAGGCCACCGCCCGCAACTCGCCGGCCACGGCCGGCCTCGCTTGACGCGACGGCCCCGGGTCGACCGTGGCGAAACCACAACCCGTCGGGGGGGACCGCACTCAGATGGACAGCCCCAATCGTGTATTACGCGGGTCCGGCGACCGCAGAGCTCTCTGCGAGAAGGTCGGCCATCCGAGCCGCTGCGACCATCACCTGCCCGAGCGCGATGCCGCCGTCGTTCGCCGGAACGCGGCGGTGAGCCAGGACCTCGAACCCTGCTGCCGTGAGGTGCTCGCGCGTTCGCTCGAGGAGGAAGCGGTTCTGGAAGCAGCCGCCGGAGAGCGCTACGCGGGATGACCCGGCGAAGCGCGCGACGGAGACGATGCCGGCGACGAGCGCGTTGTGGAAGCGGGCCGAGCGGCGGGAGACCTCGACGCCGCGGGCCCCGTCCTCGAGGAGCGCGATTGCGAGCGGCCCCCAGTCGAGGATCGCGGGCGCGCCGGCCGTCGCCCCGGGGACGAGCGGGAACGGGTAGGCGCCTCGCTCGGCCGGATCGGCCAGCGCCTCGAGGGCCATCGCGGCTTGCCCTTCGAAGCCCGCTTTCGGGTGGAGGCCGACGAGCGCCGCAACGGCGTCGAAGAGGCGCCCCGCGCTCGTCGTGACGGGGCTGCGCGTTCCGGTCTCGACCATTCGCGCCAGAAGCGCGCGCTCGGTGCGGGAGAAGGACGCGACGGCGGCGAGGTCGTCGCGCGAGACGGCGGTTTCGCCGAAGAGCTCGAGCAGGAGCGCGAGCGCGGCCCGGCGCGGCTCCTTGACCGCGGCGTCGCCGCCGGGGAGTCGGAACGGACGCAGGTGCGCGACGCGGGCGAAACCGGCGGCGTCGCCGAGAAGGAGCTCTCCGCCCCAGATGGTGCCGTCGGTCCCGTAGCCGGTGCCGTCCCAGGTGACTCCGAGGGACGGGCCTCCAACGCCGTTCTCCGCGAGACACGAGGCGAGGTGGGCGTAGTGGTGCTGGACGCCGACGAGGCGGAGCCGGCCCTCGCGGGCGGCCCCGAGAATCGCCGGCGGGAGCGGTCCTTCGGACTCGTCCCCCGCCGCCGCGCGGCGCGCCCAGCGCGTAGAGAGATAGTCGGGGTGGAGATCGTGCGCGATCGCCACCGGCTCGGCCTCCCAGAGACGGAGGAGGTCGGCGACGACACGCTCGAACGCGCCGAGCGCCTCCGGCGTCTCGAGGTCGCCGATGTGCTGCGACAGCACGACCTCATTCCCGAAACCGAGGCCTACGACGTTCTTCAGGTGTGCGCCGACGGCGAGGATGCTCGGGACCCGCGTCGCCACCGGAATGGGGAGCGGAGCGAAGCCACGCGCGCGGCGGAGGAGCTGGAGCTCGTCGCCGAGGAGCCAGCCGACACTGTCGTCCACGTGCCGCTCGACGGGGCGGTCGTGCACGAGGAAGAGGTCGGCGATCGCGCCGAGCCTCGCCACGGCCTCGATCTCGTCCGTCGCGATCGGCTCGTCGGAAAGGTTGCCGCTCGTGGCGACCAGCGGAGCGTCGACGGCAGCGAGGAGGAGGTGGTGAAGCGGCGTCGAGGGGAGCATCAGTCCGAGGCGCGTCGACTCCGGCGCGACGTTCGGCGCGATCGTCGGGAAAAGCTCCGGGTCGCCGGAGCCGACGACTCCGGGTGCACTCCCGGATGCGCGGCGCGGGAGCAGGAGGATCGGCGCCTCGGGCGAGAGGAGCCACCGCTCTGCCGCGCTCGAAACCTCGCAGAGGGCACGGGCGGCGACGACGTCCTTCACCATCAGCGCGAGCGGCTTCTCGCGCCGCACCTTGCCGGCGCGCAGGCGCGCGACGGCGGCCGCGTTCCGCCCGTCGCAGCAGAGGTGGAAACCTCCGAGCCCCTTCACCGCGACGATCCGTCCGTCCAGGAGCGCCGTCGCCGCGGCGAGGAGCGCCTCGTCGTCGCGGGCGAGCGCCTCGCCGGTGTCGTTCCAGAGAGCGAGGCGTGGCCCGCACGCCGGGCACGCGGTCGGCTGGGCGTGGAAGCGCCGGTCGCGCGGCTCCTCGTACTCGCGGCGGCAGTCGGCGCAGAGCGCGAAGCCGCTCATCGTCGTGTTCGGCCGGTCGTACGGCAACGCGCGGACGATCGTGAAGCGCGGGCCGCAGCTCGTGCAGTTCAGGAAGGGATAACGGCGTCGGCGGTCGGCCGGGTCGTTCAGCTCGGCGAGGCAGTCGTCGCACGTCGCGAGGTCCGGAAGGACCGACACGCTCTTCTGGCCGCCGCCCGTGCTCGTCCTGATCTCGAACGTGCGGAACCCGTTCGGCTCGTGCCAGGAGACGGCAACGCTTCTCACGACGGCCCGGGGAGGGGCCTCGGCCTCGAGCCGGGCGCGGAACGCCTCGAGCGAAGCGGCCGGTCCCTCGACCTCGACCTCCACACCCCTCACGTCGTTGAGGACCCAGCCGGCGAGCCCCAGCTCCGTCGCGAGGCGGTAGACGAAGGGGCGGAAGCCGACCCCCTGGACGGCACCCCTCACCTCGACGCGAAGGCGCCAGACCTCGCTCAGACTCTCCCTCCGCCGCGCCTCACTCCACCGGGGCTCACTCCACGACTCGCACATCTCCGACGCGCCGCGTCCGGCGCCTGCGGTCGAGGTACTCGAGGAGCGGGATGAGGTACTTCCTCGAGAGGCCGAGGAGGTCGCGGAAATCCCCGACGCTCATCGTCTCGCCCTTGCGCGTGGCGACCTTCGCGTCCACCTTGGCGAGGACGGCCGCGTGGGCGATGATCTCGGGCGAGAGCCTCACGAGCGCCCCGGTCTTTAGGAGGTGCTGCACGAGGCCGGCGACGACCTGTGGCTTCGTCCCGAGCGCCTTCGCCAGGTCGAGGTTCCGGGGCGCCTCGAACCCCGCTTCGCGCCACGCCTCCTCGATCCGCTGCGCGAAACCTCCCGCCTCGTCGGCGACACCCGATGCGGCCGATCCGGCCGGCCCCGCCTGGTCGCCCGTGACGACGAGCCTCTTCGCTGCGGCCAGCATCGCGAGCCACGCCTCCCCCGTCGCTTCCGGCAGCTCCCGGGCGATTTTCCCGAGGAGCTCGCGCCGGCCGACCAGGAGCGTCGGCACGCCCGCCTTCCGCCGCTCGGCGAAGAACGCGTCGGCGCGCGTGATCATCTCGACCGAGGCCGCCGCAGCGACGGCGAGGGTCGGGGAGAGCCGCATCGCCGAGCCCGCGGCAGCGAGGGCGTCGACGTGGGCGGCTGCGGCCTCGACGTGAATCCCGAGGCGCTGCGCCAGGGCCTGGACCTCGAGGCCTGCGGGGCCCGCCTCGGAGAGGACGAGGGCGGCCACCGCGCGCTCGTCGTCTCCGCGCAAGACGGCGACGGAGGCAGCGCGCAGGGGCGCACGGCGGCGGGCGCGCGGGCGCGCGGTGTCGAGAACCCGTCCCCCGCCGATCGTCTCCTGTGGCGACGGGCGACGGAGGACGAAGCGGTCTCCCCGGCGCGCGGCGACTGGCTCGCGGCAGGAGAGCTGCACGACGGCGCGGCTTCCCTGTTCCACCGTCCCGGGCGCGGCGTCCCCTTCCGCGATGAGGTGGAGCCTTGCCGGGACGTCGGCCGTCCCGGTGTGGAAACGGACGGCGAGCCCGTCCTCGAACGGGGCGTCGAGGCCGCCAAGGGAAGTCAGGTCGACGGTCAGGAGCGTCGAGGGCTCCAGGCTCCCGGGCGCGACGAGGCACATTCCGCGAGCGAGGTCCGCCGTCTCGACCCCGGCGAGGTTCAGGCTCGTTCTCTCGCCCGCCTCGGCGACGGGCCGCTCCTCCCCGTGGACTTCGACTCGCCGCACGCGCAGCTCGCGCCCCTCGGGGAGGAGCAGGAGCCGGTCTTCCGGTCCGACGCGACCCGAGTCGAGCGTACCGGTGACGACCGGGCCGAAACCCTTCATCGAGAAGGCCCGGTCGACCCAGAGGCGGGCCGGTCTCGCGGCGGGATCGCGGAGGGCGGCTCTTTCCGCCGCGGCCGACAGGGCGGCTTTCAGGTTGGCGAGACCGCGGCCGGTGACCGCCGAGACGGCGACGAGAGGCGCGTTCTCGAGAAACGTCTCGCTGACCAGATCGCGCATCTCGGCCTCGACGACGGCGCCCGTCTCCTCGTCCACGAGGTCCGCCTTCGTCCGCACGAGGACGCCGCACCCCACGTCGAGAAGCGTGAGGATGGCGAGATGCTCGCGCGTCTGCGGCATGACCGAGTCGTCGGAGGCGACGACGAGGAGCGCGACGTCGATGCCCGCCGCGCCGGCGACCATCGTCCGCACGAACTTCTCGTGGCCCGGGACGTCCACGAAGGAGAAGACCGTTCCGCCCCATTCCGCGTGGGCGAAGCCGAGGTCGATCGTGATCCCGCGCGCCTTCTCCTCGGGGAGGCGGTCCGGGTCGGTCCCGGTCAGCGCCCTCACGAGCGCGCTCTTGCCGTGGTCGATGTGCCCAGCAGTGCCGACGAGAACGCGCGCCATACCCGGAGTATCCGGGATCGCGGCCCGGGTGGCATCATTCGCCGTTCATGAAGACGACGACCACCCGGCCGATGTCGGCCGAAGAGCGGACCGCGCTGGAAGGCCACCTGAAGCCCGGCCCGGCCGGGTCGCCCAGCCGCGTCATGGGCCTCTTCATGGGCATGCCGATCGGCTTCACGGCTCTCGTCGTCCTGAACCTCTCTCTCCCGGGCCCCGCCTTTCTCCGCGTCCTTCTCGCCGTGGCGGTCGGCGCCGGGGCGGCCTGGCTCCTCGGCCGGTGGATGGCCCAGAGGCACAGGGAGATGTTCCGGCCCGCTCCCCAGGTCGAGGACGTCCTCCGCAAGGACCTCGCCGACGGGCGGGTCGAGGTCAGGCGCTACGCGGCGGACGCCGTCGTGAAAGCCGCGGCGGACCGGTCGCGCTTCGTCTCCGCGACCTACTTCGTCCAGCTCGCGGACGGCGCCGTCGCCCTCCTCGTCGGCCCGCACCTCGAAGAGGCCGAGTTCAGGGGAGAGTTCCCCGCCACCGTTTTCGAGATCGCCGCTGGCGTATCGAGCCAGTACGTTCTCTCGGTGAAGAAGGTCGGCGACAGGCTCGCTCCCGTGAAGACCCGCGCGCCGCTCTCGGACGCGGAGTGGGAGGAGATCGGGGACGACGACGACGAGAGCGTCCCGCTCGGGTGGGGCGAGATCTTGGAGCGGGCGGACCGCAATCCCCTCACCCCCGAAACGCTCCAGAAGCTCGCGGCGGACCGGGCCGCCTTCGACCGGGCGCAGGAAGGGGCCGAAGGCCCTGCAGCGCCGGGCCCTTCCGAAGACCCGATCCGTCCGAAGTAGGTCGATTCAGTACTCCGGGCCCGAGACCGGCCGCGCGTCGGAGAGAGGCGGCGCCTCCCCGGCGAGCCGGGCCCTCACCGCGCGCGCCACGCGAAGGCCGTCGAGGGAAGCCGAGACGATTCCCCCCGCGAAGCCCGCGC
Organism: uncultured Holophagales bacterium; assembly: GCA_963696015.1. Lineage (GTDB taxonomy): Bacteria > Acidobacteriota > Thermoanaerobaculia > UBA5066 > UBA5066 > UBA5066. The sequence goes on along the minus strand of CAVOJA010000073.1, from coordinate 26,670 downwards.
CCTCTCCCGCGGGGAAGAGACCCGGCAGAGAGGGCGACTCGCACGCCTCGTTCCGCTCGATCCGGATCGGCGACGACGTGCGCGACTCCGGGGCGATCAGGACCGCCTCCTCCGAGACGAAGCCGCGCATCTTCCCGTCGAAAAGGCGGAGCGCCTCGGCGAGCGCTTCCAGGTACGCGGCGGGGTAGACGGCGTCGAGGCGGCTCGGGACGCAGGCGGGCGTGTAGGTCCCGTGCGGGAGCGCTCGCGGCGCACGGCCCGAGAGGAAGTCGGTGACGCGGATCGCCGGGGCGGCGTACGTTCCCCCGCCGGCTGCGAAGGCGGCCCTCTCGACGCGCCGCTGGAACGCGACGCCGCGGAAGACCTCGGGCCCCTCCTCCGCCGCGAAATCGGCCGGGTGCGTCTGGACGACCAGCCCCGCGTTCGCGAAGCCCGAGCCGCGCTTGTAGCGCGACATCCCGTTCGTCACGACGCCGCCCGCTTCCGAGGAGCAGGCGATCACCTCGCCGCCGGGGCACATGCAGAACGTGTAGACGCCGCGCCCCCCGGAGGTCTGCGCCGTCATCTTGTAGTCGGCCGGCATCACGCCGCAGGAGGAGGCGACGCGACCGTACTGGATCAGGTCGACCTCGTCCTGCGGGTGCTCGATCCTCACGCCCATCGCGAACGCCTTCGCCGACATGGCGATACCGCGGGTGTAGAGGCGCTCCACCGTGTCGCGCGCCGAGTGGCCGAGAGCGAAGATCGCCGCGTCGCACGGGATCTCCTCGCGGTCCGCGAGGACGAGCGCCCGGAGCGGACCGGACGCGCCGTCGCGCAGAACGTCGACCACCTTCGCCCGGTAGCGCATCTCGGCGCCCTGGTCGAGGAGGTGCCTGCGAATGTTGCGCAGGACGACGACGAGCCGATCCGTCCCGATGTGCGGCTTGCCGTCGTACAGGATCGTGTCGGGCGCGCCGAAGCGGTGGAGCGTCTCGAGGACGACGGCGATCTTGTCGTGCCGCTTTCCGCAGGTCAGCTTGCCGTCGCTGAACGTCCCCGCGCCCCCCTCGCCGAACTGGACGTTCGACTCCGGGTCGAAGTCGCCCGACTTCCAGAACCGCATCACGTGCCGGTAGCGCTCCTCGGCCGCGTCCCCCCGCTCGAGGACGACGAGGGAGACCCCCGCGTCGGCCAGGGCGAGCGCCGCGAAGAGGCCGGCCGGGCCGGTGCCTACGACCGCGACGCGCGCCGTCCTCTCGAGCGGCGGCAGGAGCAGCCCCGGAGCGCGCGGCGACGGTGCGGGCTCGAGGGAGAGCGGCGGCTCCGGCGGCGCGGCGGGCGCCCCGGGGAGCGTCAGCTCGACCGCGTACTCGTAGACGAGGTCGGGTCTCTTTCGGGCGTCGAGCGAGCGGCGGACGACCGTCAGGTCCGAGATCGCATCGGGCGAGAGGCCGAGGAGGGGGGCGACGAGGGCCTCGTCCGGCGCCTGCGGGGCGCGGGCCCTCACCCCCGAAAGGCGGTAGCGCGGCACAGTGGGTATTCTAGGGAGATGTCGGACGGCCCGCTGGAAACCGAAGTGAAGTTCCGGGTCGAACGGCGCGAGGCTCTCGAAGAGCGCCTCCGCGCGCTCGGCGCCACACACGAAGAGGTCGAGAACGAGCTGAACCTCCTCCTCGACGACGACGAGATGTCCCTGCGCGTGAGCGGCCGGGCGCTGAGAGTCCGGACGGTGGACGGCCTTGGCCTTCTCACGTTCAAGGGGCCGGCGTCGTTCGAGGGAGGTATCAAGTCGCGGCTCGAGCTGGAGAGCGGCGTCGACGACCCGGGCGCCGTCCTCGCCCTTCTCGACGCCCTCGGCTACCGGCCTCACTTCCGTTACGAGAAGCGGCGGACGACGTGGCGCTTCGACGACCCTGCGCGGCCGCTCGTCGTCCTCGACGAGACGCCCCTCGGCCTCTTCGCCGAGATCGAGGGCGGCACCGACGCCATCCTCGCCCTGGCGGCGGAGCTGGGCGTTCCCGAGAGCGCCTTCCTGCATTCCTCCTACTGGGGCCTCTGGCAGGTGGCCCGCGAAGTCGACCCCGGTCTTCCCCACGACATGCTCTTCCCGCGATGAAGGCGCTCGTCCCGGCGGCGGGGTTCGGCACGCGCTTCCGCCCCGCCACGCTGACGACGCCCAAGCCGCTCCTGCCGCTCCTCGGCGTCCCGATCCTCGTCCGACTTTTCCGCCACCTGCGCTCCGAAGGGGTGACGTCGGCCGTCGTGAACGCCCACCATCTCGCGGAGTCGCTGATGTCGGCCGTCGGCGCCTCGTGCGAGGGAATTCCCGTCGCCTGGTCGCCGGAGGACCCGATCCTCGGGACCGCCGGCGCGATTCGCCGGGCGGCCGAGCGGGGCCTGCTCGGCGACGAGCCGTTTCTCGTCGTCAACGGCGACCTCTTTACGACGCTTCCGTTCGCCCCGCTGCGCGTGGCATTCCGCTCGCCAGGCGTCGTCTCCGCTCTCGGCGTCCTTCCTCACGCGGTTCCGGGGGAGACCGCTCTCTGGGGCGACGGAGCGGGCCGCCTCGTCTCCCTCGGGAACGAACGCCCCTACCCGGACGCGACCGGTCCCTGGCTCTTCACCGGCCTCCAGCTCGCCGCGCCCGCGCTCGTCGACCGGATCCCGCCCGGCGTCTCGGAGCTCGCGCGCGACGTCCTCCGTCCGTCGACGGAAAGACGGGACAGCGCTTTCGCGCTCGTCCCGTACCACCTGCCCGAGGACGGGCTCTGGTTCGACCTCGGCTCGCCGGCGAAGCTCGCGGCGGCCGAGGCGGCGATTGCCGCCGCGGGCCTCGCTTAGAGCTGTTCCGTCTCACCAGGTGCGAATCCAGGTGCGGCGCGAGGCGACCCACTCGTAGATTCCGATCGTCGCGCTCCCCGGAGTGAGGCGGACGAGCGCCTGCCGGTCTCGTCCGTCGCCGAGCCAGACCGAGCCGGGGGAGCAGTCTCCGACGGGCGAGAAGCTCGCGATGTCGGAACGGCCGAAGCGGATCGGGTCTGAGAGGTCGCCGACCGGGTTTCCCTTCGGGTCCCGCGCGAGAAAGCCGGGAATGAAGCCGAGGGTCACCATCGGCCATCGGCCCTTCACCGAGACGGGGCCGAAGACGAGCGGGTCGACGCCGCTGTCGATGTCGTCGTTGCGCACGCCGTCGCCGTCGCCGTCGTCGTGGATCTCGAGCCGCAGGTCGCCGTCCCTCGCGATCCACTTCACGCCGGAGTAGGCGTTCCGGAAGAGTGCCCGGCTCCGCGCCTGCGAGAAGACCGAAGCGATCTCGTGCGAGGCGGCCCGCAGCGAGGTCATTCCCGCGAACGCATGGACGGCCGCGGAGGCGAGACCGGCGGTGAGCGAGAGGATCGCGAGCGTCGTCAGGAGCTCGAACAGGGTGATCCCACGGGCGGATCGGCGGGAGCGGAGCACGTCGTCACCTGTCGTCGGGATGGGAGCGCAAGGCGCGCGGGCCGGGAGGTCGCCCCCCGGCCCGCGCGGCGTCCTACCTGCCAGCCTTCTCCGTAGCCGGGGCGGCGGGCTTCGCCTTGGACTTCGGCGCGGCCTTGGCGGCGGTCCCCTTCGTGGAGAGCTTCTCGGTCAGCGTCGTCGGACCCGAGACGGAGACGTACGGCTTGAGGCTCGCGAACATCTTCTCGCCGATCCCCGCCACCTCCATCAGATCCTCGGCGCGCTTGAAGGGGCCGTTCTTCTCGCGGTGGGCGACGATCTTCCCGGCGAGCGAGGGACCGACGCGCGGCAGGCGGGCGAGCTCCTCGGCGGAGGCCTGGTTCACGTTGACGGTCTTCTTCACGATTGCGGTCGCGGGCGCGGCCGTGGCGTTGTCGGCGGCCGGCGCGGAGGCGGCCGTGGCGAGAAGGGCGACGAGGCCGAGGGCGAGGGCGAGCGGACGGGCAGCGTTACGAGCGAACATGGTGTTCTCCTTCTTTCTTTTTGGTGGGATTGCCCCGGGTCGGGGCGTTTCGTTCAGGGTATCGGTCGGTTTGTCTCTGCCTTCGTGCGGGCGGTCGCGGCCGGCTACGGTCACGGTCTCTTCGTCATCCAAGCTCTCCTCTCGTTTCGGCTTTCGTTCGGTGTTGCCAGGGGTATCGCAACGCGGGTGCCGGAAGGACCTGTCTGAGCATAAATATTTGTTACAAAGAGACTTACGTGGATGCGGCGGTATCGCGACCCCGGTGAAGCGACAGGATTTCCTGACGACCCTGATCCTTTCCAGCCGCTTGCGACCGCTCTCCGTGCGGTTCCCGGTAGCCCTTGACGACCTCGGGTGAACGTGACAGAGAATCCTGTCGCTCGGTCTTCCCGACTGGGGCGTCCCGTCTCCGCGCTAAGATCTGGACTGTCTCGTACGTGCGGAGGTTCCGAGTGCCGACCGGGTTCCGGCAAATGGGTAGGGAAGTCGCTGCACGCTCAGGCGGCGCGGGGAGCTGTCTGTGATCCGGCGGGGCCGCCCCGCCCTTCTCCTCCTCGAAAGCGACCCCTGGAGGCGTGAAAGCCTCGTCGCCTTCCTCACGGCGGAGGGCTTCGACGTGAGAACGGAAGGTGCCGAAGGAGCGCCCGATCCGGAGTTCATCCTCGTGGGTCTCGGCGACGAACCTGGCTCCCCGGCGACGCGCATCGAGCGAATCCGGGCCCGTCACCCCGAGGCAAAGGTCGTCGCCTTCGTCCGGGAGGTGAACGCGCGAACGACGTTCCCCTGCCTGATGGCTGGCGTGAAGGGGATCCTCCCGCACTCGGCCGGGGCCGGCGAGCTCCGGCACGCGATCCGCTGCATCCGGGAGGGGTCGCTCTGGACGCCGCGGGCCGTCCTCTCAGAATGGGTCGAGCGCGTCGCCCGGCTCGGCCTTTCCGCCGGCAACGCCTTCACGCGCTCGGAGCAGCGAGTGCTCGGGGCCGTCCGCGAGGAGCTCTCGAACAAGGAGATTGCCCGCCGGCTCGGCGTGACCGAGGCGACGGTGAAGTTCCACGTCGGGAAGCTCCTGAAGAAGACCGGCGCCGCAGACCGCCACGAGCTCGCACGGTTCGCGAGCGAGACGCTCCCGGTGCTCTCCGGCGCCGACTCGGCCTAGACCAAGGGCTAGTCGCTGTTGGACCTCGGGCGAATCTCCGTCTCAACCATTTTCTGAGTCCTCCTAGACCGGAAGAGCGTGGCTCGTCCGGCGATTCGGAGACATATTCTCGTTAGTCCCAGAGGCCCGGAGCCTCGCACTCCTCCAAAGGGACTCTCACTCCTCCGCACGGGGCGGTTGTGCGGGCCGGTGCAACCGCCCCCCTCTTTTCTTCGGAGGAGCCCCCGCCGCCCCCGAATCCGTGCCAGGCGTGCAATCGTGTATTGTCATAAACAATACACGATTGCACGCCTGGCACCGCGGCATCCCTTACACTCCCCCGCCGATGCCGTCCGCGCGGGACTTCCTCTCCCTCGTCGTCTTCGCCCACACCGTCTTCGCGCTGCCGTTCGCTCTCCTGGCAGCGATCCTGGCTGCGGGTGGCGTCCCGGACGGGCGGACGCTCCTCTGGATCCTCGTCGCAATGGTGGGCGCCCGATCGGCAGCGATGTCGTTCAACCGGATCGCCGACCGGCGAGTCGACGCGAAGAACCCGCGCACCGCGCGCCGCGAGATCCCGGCCGGGGTCGTCTCGCCTGCCGCCGCCGCCCTCTTCTGCGCCGGCTCGGCCGCGCTCTTCGTCCTCGCCGCCGCGCAGCTGAACCGCCTCTGCCTGTACCTGTCGCCCGTCGCCCTCGCCATCGTCCTCGGCTACTCGTACGCCAAGCGCGTCACGTCCTTCGCGCACCTCTTCCTCGGTCTCGCCCTCGCCATCGCCCCGGTCGGGGCGTGGGTGGCCGTCACGGGCACCTTCGCCCTTCCGCCCGTCCTTCTCGGCTTCGCCGTCCTCTTCTGGGTTGCGGGTTTCGACGTCATCTACAGCCTCCAGGACGAGGAGTTCGACCGGGCCGAGAGGCTCCGCTCCATTCCGACGCGCTTCGGGGCCGCCCGGGCGCTTCAGATCGCCCGCCTCTTCCACGGGGTGACGCTCGTCCTGCTCTACGCGGTCTTCCTCGCCGTATCGGGCGGGTGGCTCTTCGGGGCGGCGGTCGTCGTCGCAGGGCTCTTCCTCGTGAGGCAGCACCGGCTCGTTGCCCCGGGCGACCTCTCCCGCGTCAACGCTGCCTTCTTCACCGCGAACGGATGGCTCTCCGTCGCCGTCTTCGTTCTCGGCGCGGCCGACGTCCTCCTGCGGTAACCTTCCGGCTCCGTGGGAGCTCCCAGCGCCGAGAAATTTCCTCTCAGGCACATCGCGATCGAGGGACCGATCGGCGTCGGGAAGACTTCGCTCGCCGGGCTCCTGGCAAAGCGCTTCTCCGGAACGCAGGTCCTCGAGGACGTCAAGAACCCGTTCCTCGCCGACTTCTACGACGGGCGCAAGGGCGCGGCCTTCCAGACGCAGATCTACTTCCTGCTTTCGCGCTACGGCCAGCAGCAGGAGATCGCGCAGATGGACCTCTTCAAGGAGCTCGTCATCGCCGACTACACGTTCGCCAAGGACAAGATCTTCGCGAACCTGACGCTCAGCGACGAGGAGATGCGGCTCTACGACAAGGTCTGGGCGCCGCTTTCCGAGGCGCTTCCGAAACCCGACATCGTCATCCACCTGACGGCGAGCGTCGACACTTGTCTCGCCCGGATCAAGCTGCGCGCCCGGTCCTTCGAGAAGTCGATCACGGCCGACTACCTCAGGCAGCTCACCGAGGCCTACAACTACTTCTTCCACCACTATCGCGAGACCCCGCTCCTCGTGGTCGACACGAACCAGATAGACTTCGTGAAACGGAAGGAGGATCTGGAGGACCTGATCCGCCAGATCACCCGCCCGTTCCGCGGTACCCAGTTCTACGTGCCGCGCGGATCCCGGTAGGGACCGCGACGGCGGACACGGAAGGCGCGAGAAGGGCCGGACAGAGGCGAAGCGGACGATCCCGGGAGGGACGGCCGACCCCCGCCGAGAGAACGGCTCTCCCGTTTGCCGCACGCGCGGGCTCCTGCCCCGCTCGTCGCCTCCCGTGCGGGAGGTCGCCATGACGAAGGGACAGACCACGAGCCTGGTGGCGGGAGCCCCGAGCCCCGAAACGCCAGAGAAGACAGGGACGCCAGAGAAGCCGAACGCTCCCCGGCTCACCGCCCCCGGTCTTCGTGCGCTCAAGGGGCGTCGGAAGATCGCGGCCCTGACCGCCTACGACGCTCCGACGGCCGCGCTTCTCGACGCCGCGGGGGTCGACGTCCTCCTCGTCGGCGACTCCATCGAGATGGTCGTCTACGGCGCCGCCGACACGCTCGGCGCCACGCTCGATCGGATGGTCTGTCACGCGAAGGCGGTGTCGGGCGCGGCGAAACGCGCGCTCGTCGTCGGGGATCTGCCCTATCTCACTTACCACACGACCCCCGAGGAGGCCGTGCGAAACGCGGCGCGCTTCGTCGTCGAAGGAGGCTGCCGGGCCGTGAAGCTCGAGGGCGGCGTCCAGCGCCTCCCGATGATCAAAGCGATCCTCTCGGCCGAGATCCCCGTCATGGGGCACCTCGGCCTGACCCCGCAGTCGGTGAACGCCCTGGGCGGCTTCAAGGTCCAGGGGCGCCGGGCCACGGAGGCGCGCCGCCTCCTCGACGAGGCGAAGAAGCTCGTCGATGCCGGCATCTTCGCCCTCGTCCTCGAGTGCGTTCCCGCCGAGGTCGCCGCGCGGATCACGGAGGCGATTCCCGTCCCGACGATCGGCATCGGCGCCGGTGCCGGGTGCGACGGGCAGATCCTCGTCTTCCACGACCTCGTCGGCCTGACCGTGCCGGGCTCCCGCACGCCCCGCTTCGTCCGCCGCTACGCCGACGTCGGCGCTATCGTGAGGAACGCCGCCGCCGAGTACGTCGCCGACGTGCGGAGCGGGAGCTTCCCGTCGGAGGCCGAGTCGTTCGCCTCCGACCCGGCCGATCCGGCCCATGCCGGCCCGGTCGTCCTCTACGCCGCAGGGGCGGAACGCCGGTGAAGACCGTCACGAACGTCGCCGACCTCCGGAGCACCCTCGCCGCGTGGCGCGAGAAGGGGCAGCGCATCGCGTTCGTCCCGACGATGGGGGCGCTCCACGCCGGGCACCTCGCCCTCGTCGATCACGCCCGCAGGAGCGCCGGGAAGGTCGTCGTCTCCATCTTCGTCAACCCCACCCAGTTCGGGCCCGGCGAGGACTTCGAGCGCTACCCGCGCGACCTCGAGGCCGACGCGGAGAGGCTGCGCGAGGCCGGGGTCGACCTTCTCTTCGCCCCGCCGGTCGACGTGATCTACCCGCCCGGCTTCGCCACCACGGTCCACGTCGCCGGCGTCTCGGAGGGGATGGAGGGCGCTCGCCGACCGGGACACTTCGACGGCGTTGCCACGGTCGTCGCGCGCCTCCTCGGACTCGTCCTCCCCGACGTCGCCGTCTTCGGCCAGAAGGACGCCCAGCAGTGTGCCGTCGTGATGCGCCTCGTCGCGGACCTCGGCTTGCCGGTGGAGGTCCGCGTCGCCCCGACCGTCCGCGAGAGCGACGGTCTGGCGATGTCGTCGCGAAACGCCTACCTGTCGCCGGCCGAACGGGCGGCCGCCCCCGCCCTCTTCCGCGCCCTCCTCGTCGCCCAGCTCGTCCACGAGCTGGGGGAGAAGAAAACAGCGAAAGTCCTTACTGCGTTCCGGCTCGCTCTCGAGACCGAGCCCCTCATCTCCCTCGACTCCGCCGACCTCGTCGACGCCGCCACGATGCGGCCCGTCGAGAGGATCGACCGCTCCGTCCTCCTCGCCGCGGCCGTCAAGCTCGGCCGGACCCGTCTCATCGACAACGTCGTCTTCGGGGGGTGAACCATGAAGCTCACGATGCTCAAGGCCAAGATCCACCGCGCCACCGTCACCTGCGCCCACCTCGACTACGAAGGGTCCGTCACGGTCGACCGGACGCTCCTGAGAGCCGCTGGAATCCTCCCCTACGAACGTGTTGAGATTTACAACGTCACCCGCGGCACCCGCCTCGCGACGTACGCCATCGAGGGGGAAGCTGGCTCGGGGGCCATCGAGATCAACGGCGCCGCCGCCCACCTCGCCGGCCCGGGAGACCTCGTCATCCTGGCCGCCTACTGCGAAATGACGCCCGAGGAGGCCCCTTTTCACCGTCCGAGCCTCGTTTTCGTCGATGACAGGAACCGGATCGCTGCCCTGAAAACGGCAGAGAGCCCCCATACCCTCCCGGCGGGGGTCTGAGGCGATAAGTCACTTTCCGCTTGAATTGCTCCAAGGAAGAGGCTTAAATCTCGCGCAGCCCGTGGTCTTCCTTGGTCCTACCCCAGGAATCCTCGATCGGCTCCAGGATTTCTCGCGTTTGAGGAGGGTTCAGTCCATTCCCAGTTTCCGGGGTCCCGTAGGGGAAACGACCCCACCGCAGCCTCCTGAAGTCCCGGAGCCGGTAAACAGTCCCCCGCGTCCCTCGTACGCGGGCTCTCTCGGTGTGCGCCAGGGAGTCCCGCTCCACGTGAGCTCGATCTCCTGAGACCAGGAGACCACGGAGTTAAGAAAAGTCATGTATACCGACAAGTCCATTCCCTGCATCGACTGCGGCGCCCCCTTCATCTTCACGGCGAACGAGCAGGAGTTCTACGCTCAGAAGGGCTTCTCCAACGAGCCCAAGCGCTGCAAGATCTGCCGCGACAAGCGAAAGAACTCCGGCATGGGCGACGGCGGCTCCCGCCAGCTGTTCAGCGTCACCTGCGACGCGTGCGGCAAGGCGACCCAGGTCCCGTTCAACCCGACCAATGGCAAGCCGGTCTACTGCCGCGACTGCTACCGCGATCGCCGCACCGGCATGGGCCGCTGATCTAAGAGAACGGTCCAAAACACGGGCTATTCGGGGGCGGGCTTTCGGGCCCGCCTTCGTTTTTCTCGACGTGCCGGCACCCTCGGCCCTCGACGGCGCCGGGTCCGCGGGCGAGACTCGCGCCGGAGGAACCGGCATGAACGAGACGAGAGTCCCCGGGTTCGGAACCCTCTGCATCCACGCGGGGCAGGAGCCGGAGCCGGTCACGGGAGCCGTCTCCGTCCCGATCTTCCAGACCTCCACCTACGCGCAGGACGCCCTCGGCTCTCCCCGCGCCGGCTTCGAGTACGCGCGCTCGAAGAACCCGACCCGTCTCGCCATCGAGGAGCTCCTCGCCGCCCTCGAGGGGGGCGTCGCCGCCCACGCCTTCGCCTCCGGCATGGCGGCCATCGCCTCCCTCGCCACGGCACACCTGACCGCCGGCGACCACGTCGTCGTCAGCCGCGGGAGCTACGGAGGCACCTGGCGGTACTTCACGAAGGTCCTCGCGAACTTCGGCGTCACTTTCTCCTGGGTCGACACCTCCGACCTCGCTGCCGTCCAGGGCGCCATCACCCCCGCCACCCGGATGCTCTTCGTCGAGACCCCGACGAACCCGACGATGGAGCTGTCCGACCTCGCGGCCCTCGCCGCCCTCGCGCGCGAGGCCTCCGCCCGTTGCGGCGCGAAGGTCCGCCTCGTCGTCGACAACACCTTCGCGACTCCCGTCTTCCAGCGCCCCCTCGCCCTCGGCGCCGACGCCGTCGTCCACTCCACGACGAAGTACCTCAACGGCCACTCCGACTCCGTCGGCGGCGCGGTCGTCTCGGCCACGGCCGAGGACGGAAAGCGGATCGGCTTCGTCCAGAACTCGGCGGGCGCGATCCTCTCTCCCTTCGACTCCTTCCTCGTCACGCGCGGCGTGAAGACCCTCGCCCTGAGGATGCGTGCCCACGACGAAAACGGCCGCGCCGTCGCCGCCTTCCTCGCCGTCCACCCGAACGTGAAAGCGGTCTTCTACCCGGGCCTCCCTTCGCATCCCCAGCACGCCCTCGCCTCGAAACAGATGTCGGGCTTCGGCGGCATGGTCGCTTTCGACCTCGGTTCCCTCGACGCGGCTCGCCGATTCTTCGGCCGGCTCCGTCTCTGTACCCTCGCCGAATCGCTCGGGGGTGTCGAGACCCTCGTCGCCCACCCCGCCACCATGTCGCACGGCAGCGTGCCTCCCGACGAGCGCGCCGCCCGCGGCATCACCGACGGGCTCGTCCGGCTCTCCGTGGGAATCGAAGACGTGGACGACCTCCTGGCGGACCTGGCGCAGGGGCTGGAGGGGTAGGCGCTGCCGCCGCTCTCTGACGAGGAGATCCTCGAGTTCTGCGGAGAGCTTCCGGCCCCGGGCGAATCCGCGCTCCTCTATGAGTCGAACCGCATCCCTGGCTTCGTCAACGTCCTCGGAAGTGGCCTCGCGCAGGAGAGCGCGGATGTCATCGAGGTCCTGGGGGCGGTCACGGTCGTTGCGCGCAAGCGCCTTGAGCGCGACCAGGTACCCCGTTCGGGCAACGGGGACGGAGAGACCCGGCACGAGCTCTATTTCCTCGGCCCTGTTCACGACCTCGGGCTCGATTCCGGAGGAGGCAAAGAGCAGGTCCACGAAGATCCCTCGGGTTCTCTCGTCGGACGAAAGTAGACGCGCCGTCGCAAGGCGGTGCCGGGCGGTCTGCTCTACCACCGAGACCACGGAAAAACCGTGAACCTGGAGACGGTAGAGAGCCGCTTCGGCAGCATCGTCGTCCACGGCGACGGCCAGGTCGACGTCGCGGGTCGTTCGCGGCTCTGCCCTGGCGCTCACGGCGAGACCGCCGACGACGGCCCACCGAAGGCCGGTCGCGCGAAGTGCGCGGGCCGCGTCGTGGAGCGCCGCCTCGAGGGAAGTCACTCGCCGCGAGGCCACGCGACGGGACGGCCGTCGCAGTCGCCGTGCTCGGCTCCGGGACGATTCGAGAGCCACGCGGAGACCGCGGCCTCCAACTCACCTGCGGATGCGCCCGGGTGTCGACGCAACCAGTTCTGCCGAAGCATGGACGTGGCGAGCTCGTGCAGCTCGAAAGCAATCCGAAGCCGTTCCGCGGGAGTTTCGGTCGGAAGCTCGTCCACAGGCTGATTCTAAGGCGCCATGGACGAGCTGCCTTCACCCTCACGCCCCCACCGCTCCCCCCTTCCCCCAGTCGATCCGCCGCGTCAGATACATCAGCGTTCCGAGGATGGCGAAGAGGCCGACCGAGCCGAGGAGGAGCGCCTGGTCCTCCGCCTGCAGGAGCACGTAGAGGTAGCCGTAGAGGAGGCCCAGGAGGCCGCCGAGGACGAGGGCGCGAAGCCGCCCGCGCAGGATCGCGGCGGAATAGCCCGAGATGAGCACGACGATCGCCGCCGAGGAGATGGCGTAGGCCAGGGGGAACGGGGCCTGCTCGGAGATCGAGAGGAGCAGGAGGTAGAAGAGGCAGATCGCCGCGCCGACCAGGAGGTACTGCACCGGGTGCAGCTCCACCGGCGCGAGCACCTCGTAGAGGAAGAACGTGGCGAAGGTCAGGACGACGAAGAGGATCGCGTACTTCAACGAGCGCTCGGTCTTCTGGTAGGCGTCGGCCGGGAGGTAAAGCCCGACGCCGAACGCCGACCCGCAGACGGCCTGGTGGGTCGCGTCGGTCGCGGCGGCGCCGCCGCCCTCTTCCACCCGGTCCGCGCTCGGAATCTCGGGGTCGCGCCACTGCTGCGGGTAGCTGCGTCCCAGCCACGAGATCCGCCAGCGCGCCGTGAAGCCCTTCTCGCTCGTCGTGCGCTGCTCGGGGAGGAAGGCGCCTGTGAAGCTCGGAGACGGCCAGGGCGATTCGAGGTCCACGACGGTCTCGCGGCCGAACGGCAGGAAGCGGAGGTCGTCGCTTCCCTGCAGGCCGAGGTCGAAGGAGACGACGTGCGCGGTGGCGCCGGGCGCCGGCGGCGCGAGCGGAATCGCGGCCGTCAGCCCCGATCCCCACATCCGGGCGTCGGCGCTTCCCCCGGCGAACGGCACCGTGCGCCCGTCCCACCTCAGCGTCGCATCGCCGCGGATTCCCCTCAGGTCGGGAACTCCGACGCCGAGAGCCGCCTTCTCCCAGCGGATGTCCTCCGGCGGGATGCTCCACGCCCCGAAGTCCGGAGGCGGAAAGCTCGCCTCCACGTGCAGCTGCAGTCGGTAGACGACGGTCTCGAAGAGCCCGCGGTGGCGCAGCTCGGGGAGCAGCTTTCCGGAGATCTTCAGCGAATCGGGGAGGAAGCGGGCCTTCTGCTCCAGCTCCCGCGCGATCCCCTTCGCGTCGGTGTAGCGGACCCGGTACGGCACGACGATCACCGGCCCGCCGATCTCCTGCCGCCCGCCCCAGATCGAGGCGATCTCCTTCTTCGCACCGTCGGCGCGGAAGAGCCGTTCCGAGACGAGCCCCTTCACGCGGGAGAGCGGGATGAGAAGGACCAGGACGAGGATCCCGATGATTCCGAGCCGGAAGAGAGCCGAATCCCGAATGCTCTTTCCGATGGGCCGGGGCGTCCTCGCGGGCGGTGGGATCGGGGGAATCGGGGGGAGGTTCATCTGGCGCGCTCCTTCGGGTCGTTCGTTTCCGAAGCGAGTGAACCGCCGGCCCGTGACGCCGCCGGAGCGCCGCCGTGGCGATTCCGGGGAGAAATGTGACGATCTCGTGGCAATCCCGAACCCGTGCCAGAAGGTGAGCTAGATTTCCGGCGTGGACTCGCCCGCCTCTCCGCTCATCGCCTTCGTCGACGACGAGGAAGGGCTCCGCAGCACGGTCGCGCTCGCGCTGCGCAAGGACGGGTACCGGGTCGAGACGTTCGCGGACGGCCTGGAGGCGTGGACGAGCTTTCAGAGCGCGCTCCCCGACCTCGCGATCCTCGACATCCTCATGCCGCGGCTCGACGGTCTCGAGCTTTGCCGGCGCCTCCGCACTCGCAGCGAAGACCTCCCCATCCTCTTTCTCTCCTCGAAGGACGAGGAGCTCGACCGCGTCCTTGGGCTCGAGCTCGGCGCCGACGACTACCTCTGCAAGCCCTTCTCGGTCCGCGAGCTCCTCGCGCGGGTCCGCGCCCTCCTGCGGCGCGCCCGCCTGCGCCGCGCTCCCGCGGGCGGGCCGGACGAGAAGATCGTCGCGGTCGGGGCGCTGCGGCTCGACCTCGGGCGCTGCGAGGCGCGCTGGAACGCGACCCGTCTCCCGCTCACCCTCACCGAGTTCACCCTCCTCGAGGCCCTCGCACGCCACCCGGGCTTCGTCAAGACCCGCGAGCAGCTGATGAGGGAGGGCTACCCGCACGACGTCTACGTCAGCGAGCGGACGATCGACACCCACGTCAAGCGCCTGCGCCGCAAGCTCGCCGACGCCGCCCCCGGCGCGGACCCGGTCGAGACCGTCCACGGAGTCGGGTACAGGCTTCGGGAATCCCCGTGAAAGGGCACGTCCCCTCGCGCATCGGCGTCCGCCTCCTGCTGTTCAACGTCCTCCTCGTCTTCCTTCCGGTGGCGGGGCTCTTCTCCCTGCGCAGCCTCGAGCGGCAGCTCCTCGACGCGCAGGAGCGCGCGATGGTCCAGCAGGGGCGCCTCGTCGCCGCGGCTCTCGGCGGCGGCGACGCCGCGATCGACGAAGCGCGCGTGGCCCAGCTCCTCATGCAGCTCGGACGCCGGTCGGAAGCGAGGCTCCGGATCGTCGACCGCGACGCGCGCGTCCTGGGCGATTCCGCCGCTTCGGAAGAGGCCCCCGCGCCCGCGCCGAAGGCCGGTTCGCCCTCCGACGCGCCCGACGAGCCGGCGGCCGTCCCTGCCGCCGCGCGCGGCCGCTTCCTCTACCGGGTGGGCGCCACGCTCTGGAAGCCGGTCCGCTTCGTTCGCGCGCTCTTCGACCGGCCTTCTTACGAAGGCCCCGCACCGGTCTTCGACCCGCTCCCGCGCGACGAGGTCGGCCGCGCCCTCCAGGGTTTCTACGGGGCGACGCTCCGCCAGAGCCCGGGCCAGCGCTCGCTCACGCTCTACAGCGTGATTCCCGTCCGGACGGCCAGCGGCGAGGTCTGCGGCGGGGTCGTCGTCTCGCGCTCCACGTCCCGCATCCTCGCGGCTCTCTGGACGGTCCGCCTCGACGTCTTTCGCGTCTTCGTTTTCTCGGTCCTCGCCGCAGCGGCCCTCAGCCTTCTCGTCTCGGCCACCATCGCCCGGCCGCTCGTCCGTCTCCGCGACGAAGCCGGCGGCCTCCTCGACCCGCGCGGCCGCCTGCGCCGCTCCTTCCGTGGCTCGCGGCGCCGGGACGAGATCGGCGACCTCACCCGGGCCCTCCAGCAGCTCACGACCCGCGCCGAGCGGCACCTGGCCTTCGTCGAGTCCTTCTCGTCCGACGTCGCCCACGAGTTCCGCAACCCGCTGGCCGCCATCCGCAGCGCCACGGAGATGCTCGCCGAAGCCGACGATCCCGCCGAGCGCCGCGCGCTTCTCGGCACGGTCGAGCGCGAGGTCGCGCGGCTCGACCGCCTCCTCGGCGGCGTGCGCGAGATCTCGCGCATCGACGCGGGGCTCGAGACCGAGCCGCTCGTCCCCGTCGATCTCGGCGTGCTCCTGGGGCTGCTCGTCCCCTCCGCCGCGCCGCCGCGCGCAAACGGCGTCACCGTGAGCCTCGACGCGCCTCCCGGGCCGCTCCCCGTCCTCGCCGCGCCGGAACGGCTCGCCCAGGCCTTCGAGAACCTCCTCGCGAACGCCGTCAGCTTCTCGCCGCCGAACGGGATCGTTCTCGTTTCCGCCCGGCAGGAGCAATCCACGGTCGTCGTCGACGTCGACGACTCCGGCCCCGGCATTCCCCCCGAGCACCTCGACCGGATCTTCGACCGCTTCTTCACGAGCCGGCCCCCGGGCGGCGGCGAGCCCCACGACGGCCTCGGCCTCGCCATCGTCCGCGCCCTCGTCGAGGGCTACGGTGGATCGGTCGCGGCGTCGGATCGACCCGGAGGGGGAGGCCGTTTCACGGTGAGGCTGCCGTTGGCGAAGGGCTAGGTGGCGGGCGCTTCCACCGCGTCCCACGGCATCGCGAAGTCGCTCTCGGAGAGCGGAATCATCGTCTCGCTCGGGGCGACGACGGGGCCCTTCTCGACCCTCAGCTGTGGGTACGTCTTGCGGAACGCGGTGATGCCCGACGTGTCGCCCCGCGAGGGGCGGCTCGCCGCCTTCACCTCGATGAGGAAGAACGTGCCGTCCCGCTCGAGGAGGAAGTCCACCTCGGCCCCGCCTCGCGGACGCCAGTGGTGGACGATGGGCATCGGCGAGAGATGGGAAATCGCCCTCCGGATCTCGCCGTCGACGGCCGTCTCGAAGAGCGCCCCCCAAGCCGGGTGGCTCGGCACCGCGGTGGGCGTCGATATGGCCAGGGACCAGCAGGCGAGCCCCGTGTCGGCGATGAGACCCTTCGGTTTCGAGGAGACCCGTTTCACCGTGTTCCCCGAGTATGCCGGCACCTCGAACCGCTGGAACGTCGCCTTCAGGATTCCGAGCCAGCGCTCCGCGGTCTGCGGCGAGACGCCGATCTCGCGCCCGAGCTGCGAGCGGTTCGCCTCCTGCGCCGAGGGGGCCGACGCGAGGCGGACGAAGCGGCCGAACTGCTGCCAGCCGGAGATGTCGGCGAGAAGCCGGGCGTCGCGCTCGACGTAGGTCCGCTGGTAGGCCAGATGGAAGTCCGCGATCGCCTCGAGAGGAAGGACGTGCGCCTTCGGAAGGAAGCCGCGCCAGAGACGCTCGAAGACCGCGAATGGACCGGGCGTCCGGCGGACACCTGCTTCGACGAGCGACTCGGGCGAGTCGATCCACGCCGTGAGCCAGCGCCGCGACTCCGTCACCTCGGCGGTCTCCATGAGCGAGAACCCCTCGAGATCGAGGAAAGCGACGCGCCCTGCGAGGCTCTCGCCGAGCGAAGCGAGGACGCCCCGCTCCTGGGAGCCCGTCAGGACGTACTGCCCCGGCGCCCGATTTCGGTCGATGCGTCGCTTGGTCGAGGGGAGGAGCTCGCGCGCGTCCTGCACTTCGTCCAGGACGAGGGGCGTCCGGTGGTTCTCGAGGAACAGCTCCGGGTCCCGACGGGCGTTCTCCACCTCCACGACCGGGTCGAAGACGACGAAGTCGGCGATGCCCCCGAGGACGTGATTCAGGAGCGTGCTCTTTCCAAGCTGCCGCGCCCCCGTGACGACGACCACCGGGAAGCTCCTCAGGAGAGAGGAAAGGCGCCGTTCGGCCCCGCGCGGGAGGCATATGTTTGTCATTTCGACCTTAGCGCGGATGTTTCGGCAGGTCTTCGCTCTCGCTGGACGCAGAAACCCGCCCCTCTTTCCATCCCCGGTCGATCCAACGCGTCTGGTCGCCGAGAGCCCGGGGCAGGGCGTCGCGGAGAGGGCGCGGCGGTAGCATCCGGAAGCCGCCCTCCCCCGCGGGCGGTGCAGAGGGACGCCATGCCGGAGACCATCGCCCTCGTGTCGGGCCTCGTCGAGCTCCTCCTGTCGTTCGTCCTCGGGATCCTCGTGGCGTTCGGGGCCTTCCGGCTCTTCGCGAGGGTGACGAAGGACATGGACGAGGTCGACGAGATCAGGAAGAACAACGTCGCCGTCGCCGTCGTCCTCGTCTCGATGGTGGTGTCCACCGGGCTGGTGGCGCGAGCGGCGATCTACCCGGTCATCGGAGCCCTCCAGTCCGCGATGGTGTCGGACCTCGGCCCTGGCGCCGTGGCGGCCGTGGCTGGCCGGGGGGTCCTCTGCGTCCTCCTGGCGTTCGCGGGCGCGGCCGGGGCCACCGCGACGGGAACGAAGATCTTCCTGCGCCTCACGCGCGACATCGACGAGCTCGCCGAGCTCCGCCGAAACAACGTCGCCGTGGCGATCGTCCTGGCGGGCTTCATCTTCGTGATGGGGCTCTTCCTCTCGCGGGGCGTCGAGAGCCTTCTCGCCGCACTCGTGCCGGAACCGGCCTTCGGCAGGATCGAGGTCGAAGGACTGGGGAGGTGAGCGTGGTCGGGCGATCGATCGGGCCGGCGCTGGCGGTCGCGCTCCTTGCCGTTGTCCTGGCCGGAAGCTGCGGCGGGGAGCGGCCCCGGGCGCACCGGGCTGGTCCACCAGCCGTCCCGACCCCGGTCCCGGCCCCGATCTCCGCGTTCGAGGACATCGAGTACGAGTGGACCGACGCGAACACGGAGCGGATCGTCAGTTGGCGGGGCGACACGCGGGTTCTCGCCCCCGGAGAGGCCGGGCGCCGGTACCGGCAGACGTTTCGCGTCGACCTCGGCCGCCTCCACCGCTCCGTAGAGGCGTTCGGCATTCCCGATTCGTGGCTGACGATCCGCTACCGGACGGCGAAGGAGCGAGCGAGGGAGACGGCGGCGGTCTCGGCCCGGGCCGCGGCCCGAGGCATCGTCGCCTTCCCGGGCAAGGGCCGTGGGGCGCACGTCGATCACGCTTGGGTCGTCCGCCACGGCCGGGACGACGTGGCCGACGCCTCCGCCCGGCTGCAGGCCCTCGCCCGGAAGGAGGGGCACGCCGGGAAGAGGGAAGTTTTCGGCACGATGGCCTCCTTTGTCCAGGGCCTCGCCTACCGCGTTCCGCCCACGTGGCGGGTCCGCCCCGGGGGCGAGCGGATCCTCACGGGAGGCATCACTCTTCCCGTCGAGACGTTGCGAAACGGCTGGGGGGATTGCGACTCGAAGAGCCTCCTCTTCGCGTCGCTCCTCTCGGCGGCGGGCGAACGCGACGTCGTCTTCTTCGAGGGAAACAAGCACCTCTTCGTCGGCCTGCGCCTGCCGCCTCGCCGCTACGACTTCGTCGTCCGGCTGAGGGGCATCCCGTACGTCCTCGTGGAAGCCACCGACGCGTGGCCCATCGGCCGGGTCCCCGTGAAGGTGCAAAGCGGGCTGAATCGCGGGCTCTACCGGGTCCTCCGGAGCGCCGGCCCGGATGGCGCCTGAACGGCGAAGCACGCCCTCCTACGCACCCGTGCCCCCGCTCCCCTCCGCCACCCATTTCGCATACGCCTCGTCCGCGAAGCTCGCCGGGAAGGCCAGGAGCTCGGGCACCTCGTACGGGTGGACGGCGCGGAGGAGGTCGCGCAGCTCTCCCGCCGGCCGCGCCGTCTTGATCAGGAGAAGCCACTCCCTTTCGTCCTGCACCTCGCCCTTCCAGGCGTAGATCGACCGGACGGGGGAGACGATCGAGACGCAGGCGGCGGCTCTCGTCTCGACGAGGTGGCGGGCGATGCGGGCGGCGTCCGCCTCGGAGCCGACGGTCGTCAGGGCGAGCGTCACGGGCGTGCTCATTGGTAGATCCTGTTAGTCCTTTCGCGGCAAAGCCGCTCCTGAAGTCACAAGACCCCCTTTCAAACCGTGCTTGCGGTTTTCCCGCACACGGCTTACCGGTGGTCTCTCGAAGGGTCGCATTACGCAGCCTCCGGATAGCGGACAGTGCCGCGCAGACGGTGCAGTCCATGGCCCCGGAAGAAGTCCTGCGTCCACGCCCCGGCCTCGCCCGCACGGAGGGTCCGCCCCGTCCGCCTCACTTTGAAGCGGAGGAGTCGCCTCCACACGTAGCTGTCGAGCTGGTTGAACTTCTCAGCGGCATTCCCGGTACGGAAGTACGCTCCCCAGCCGCGAAGAATCGGGTTCAGACGCCGGATCAGCTCCCGCACGTCCTTCACGCCGTTCCTGTCGCTGCCGGTCTCGTCCTTCACGCGTTGCCTCACCCGCTTCATGCTCCGCGCCGAGGGCCACCGATTCAGGTAGTACCTGCGTACCCCCTTCTCCAGCAACCGACCCGACACTTTCTTCCGCAGGTGGCAGCCGAGGAAGTCGAGCCCGCCCTTGCCATCGGTCAGGTCCACTTGCCTCGTCTTTTCCGGGTGCAGCTCCAGCTTCAGCCCGCGGAGGATCGCCTCGATCTCCCGCGCCGCTCGCTCACACTGCTCCGCCGTGTCGCACATCACGACGAAGTCGTCGGCATAACGGACCAGCAGTCCCAGCTTCCGGTGCTGCCGTTCCCATGCCGTGTCGAGCCGGTCCAGGTAGATGTTCGACAAGAGCGGTGAGATCACGCCCCCTTGCGGCGTCCCGAGCGTCCGCTCGGTCACCTCCCCGTCTTCCATCACCCCTGCCTCCTGCCAGAGCCGGATCAGCTTGAGCACCCGCCGGTCCGAGATCCTCTCTCCCACGAAGGAGAGAAGCAGATCCCGGTCGAGGCTCCCGAAGTAGTCCCGGATGTCGGCATCCCACACGTGGCTGCCCCCGCCTGCGTACGCTCGCTTGCGCAGAGCTTCCAGCGCATCGGTCGCGCTGCGCTGGGGCCGGAATCCATACGAGACGTCCTTGAAACCCGCCTCGAAGATTGGCTCCAAAATCAGCGTCGCCGCCATCTGCACCACCCGGTCCCTCACCGCCGGTATCCCAAGCGGCCGTTTCTTTCCATCGGCCTTGTCCACGTACCGCCACAGGACCGCCTTCGGCTGGTACTCGCCTACGTGCAGCTCGGTCCGAAGCTCCTCGAGGAAGCCTTCGACCCCGCGCTGCTCGATCTGTTCGAGCGTCTCGGCATCGACACCCGCACAGCCTTTCTTGCTCCGAACTCGCCTCCACGCCTCCCACAGAACGTCACTCCTGTGAATACGGTCATATAGGGCGTGAAATCGCCGCTCCGGCTGCCGCTTGGCAGCCCTCCACAGCCGTATCCGCAGTCGTCGCACTTTGTCGATGTCCTTACGGACACCGGGGTCGTTGGTCCGAGCTGTCCCGGACATGCCCTCGCGCTTCCCTGCTTCTCCGGCCCGACCACCGCAGGGACCCTTCCCTCCGGCAGCGTTATTCGTCGCCGCCTTCTTCGGTACTACGATCCCCTCGGACTCCCGCTGCGCAGCGGCCGACTTCACCTTCGGCTTATACGGCCCACCTTGCCCTGACTCGGGCCACGCAGACGGGTCTCTCCTGTGCCCCGTTGTTCCTTCAGCACGTGCCGCGCCCAATACCCCGGAGGGACCCACGGCGCTTTCTCTTCCGGTTCCCTGCGCCGTGGACGTGGCCTTCGCCATGACATGAGTGGCTCGGCTCCCCCATTGTTTATCTTTCGAGGCTGCAGGCTTCACTTCATGTTGCCGCCCGCGCTGTTGCTCCCCCCTGTTCGGGGGCTCTTGACGCCCCGCTCGGGCAGATCGGGTCTCCCCGCCTGCCTGGGGCCTGCTACCCGGCGCTCCGGCGCTTACCGGGACGGGACTCTCACCCGCTGGAACCACGGAGCCTGACTCGAGGCCTTCCTCAAACCTCAGCCCGGGCTGCCTCTCGTCGTCAGGACGCACCATGGGAGGACGTTACGCTAGAGCGGGCGCGAACCGGGGAATCAACCTCCACTCGGGGAGGCCGGACGTGCAGCGCGCCTGGAAGCGGATCAAGAAGTACTCGTACCTCATCGTCTTCGTCCTGCCGGGTCTCGTCGTCCTCGGCGTGCGGTTCGGCGGGGCGGCGGCGTACCTGACGCCGTTCGTCGCGTTCGTCCTCCTCCCGGTCCTCGACCTCCTCGTCGGCGAGGACCGCGTGAACTACACGCCCGAGGAGGAGAAGGACCTCGATGGCGAGCGCCACGACCGGCTCGTCACGTACGCGATCGTCCCCGTTTACTGGGGCGTCCTCGCCACCGTCGTCCACGGCGCGATCGCGGGCGGCTGGACCCTCGCCGAGTACGCCGGGAACACCTGGTCGATGGGGATCCTCTCCGGCATCGGCATCGTCGTGGCGCACGAGCTGGGCCACAAGAGCGCGAAGCTCGAGAAGCGGCTCGCGAAGGCGCTCCTCCACCCGACCTTCTACGGGCACTTCACGCAGGAGCACGACCTCGGCCACCACCTCATGGTCGCGACCCCCGAGGGCCCCTCCTCGCCGCGCTTCGGCGTGTCGTTCTGGCGGTTCTACCCGCGGACCGTCGCCGGCACCTTCCGCAAGGACCTCGAGCTCGAGCGGCAGCGCCTCGCGCGCGTGGGGAGGAGCGCCTGGAGCCTCGCGAACGAGACGTGGCGCAACGTCCTCTGCCCGGTCGCGTTCACCGCCGCCGCGGACGCCGCTGGCGAGCTCCTCGCGCCCGAGGCCCCCGGCCTCCTCGGTCTCGGAGCCGGCGCCACGGCGGCCCTCGTCGTCGTCGTCCAGGCCGTCCTCGGCTTCTCGCTCCTCGAGATCGTCAACGACCTCGAGCACTACGGCCTCGAGCGCCGCAAGCTCCCGAACGGCAAGGACGAGCGCGTCACGCCGCTCCACTCCTGGAACAGCAACCACCTCGTGACGAACGGCTTCCTCTACCACCTGCAACGCCACTCCGACCACCACGCCTGGCCGGCCCGCCGCTACCAGATCCTCCGCAACTTCCCCGAGGCGCCGCAGCTCCCCACGGGCTACACCGGGATGATCCTCCTCGCCGCCGTCCCGCCCCTCTGGTTCCGCGTGATGGACCGCCGCGTCCTCGACTTCCGCGAGCGCCAGGCCCGCTCGGAGGCCGTCGAGGGGCAGGGGATCGTCGCGTAAGGGATGGCCCCCTCGGCCGCGGGTGATTTCACCTGTGGTCGAAAATACCCGTGGGTGTTTTTGATCGTGGTCGAAAACGCACGCCCCCCCCGCGGTGTCCGGCCGGCTCGCTTTGACCCCCGCGGTACAATGGAGGCTGATCTCGGGGGCGACCCGGTTTCGACGGGGCATCTCGCGATCGAGGAGCACGCCGAGCATGCCGTCTGACTCGTAAAAACAACGGCAAAATTTAGCTGCCAACGACAGCGAACTCGCACTCGCGGCTTAAGCCGTGACGGGACCCGGAGAGCCTGCCTGGAGCGCTTCGGAATCCTGTTGAGAAAGCCAGGCTGGGACCGAAGCCCGCCACCTGAAGGCGAGGTCCGAGACGTTTCAGGTTGGTCGTCGCGCCTGGCTGTTCCGACCCGGAAGCGCGGCGACGAGAAAACAAGTCGGGACTGAGCGTGGAGAATCTCGACGTACGGTCGCTTCGGACGGGGGTTCGACTCCCCCCGCCTCCACCATTGCAAAGCATTCGAACCCGCCCCCGGGTGGCCGGTGGCGGGTTCGATTTCTATGAGGGGTAGGGTCTTGAGGGTCGTCTCGGCCCTCAGGTAGCGCCGACCGGCCGGCGTCTCCTCCGGCGAGAGACGGATCGGGCCGAGCAGACGCCGAAGGAGAAGCGCCGACTTCTCCGTCCTGGCCTCGAGGACCTCCCGGAGCTTCTCCACCCGGCTCTCGATCCACGCGACCGGGGGCGCCGAGAAGGCCACCGCCCGTCCGCGCTCCAGGATCTCGACCTCCAAACGGAGTGTGGCGATCCTTCGCTCCGTCTCGGCGATCGCCTCGCCCAGCGCCCGGCTGCCCCGGCCGTCGGCGACGAAGTCGACGAAGTTCGCCATGCGTCGCTCCTCGCGGTCGAAGGCGGCCTCCTTCAAACGGAGGTCCTCGGGAACCCCGGACGCGATCCGATGCAGCTCGGCCTCGACGCGCTCGAGAAGGTACCGGGTTGCTTCTGCGTTTGCGAGCCGCTCGCGCACGGCCGAGAGGATCACCTTCTCCGCGAGCGTCCGACGGACGAGGACATGGTTCTCGCAGTTCCCCTTCGCGGCGGCCAGGCAACCGTAGTACCCGCCCGACTTCCCGCTCACCTTCGAGATCGATCCGCCGCAGGCGGCGCACTTCATCGCTCCCGAGAGGAGCTCGGTGGGGTAGTGCACCACCCGGTGACCCGCCTGGTTTTCGAAGCCCCGTTTCTTGGGGCCGCCCGGCCAGCTCTTCCGGACGGCGGCGAGCCACTCCTGCACCCGGTTCCCCAGCTCCTCGGGAACGATCCTCAGCTCCTCCTTCGTCGTCACGAACCACTCGGAAACCGGCTTCAGGACCTTCCGCCGCCGCCCGGTCCGCGGGTCCCTCCGGGTCTGCGTCTTGTTCCAGACCCATCGGCCCATGGACTTCTCGCTCCGGAGAATCCTGTGGACCGTCGCCGGCCACCACCCCTTCCGCGTGGGAAGCCGTCCCGGCACGCCCTCCGCATTCAGTGTCCGGACGATCGCCGACTCGGATCGCCCGTCGGCGAACTCCCGAAAGATCGTGTCCTTTCGGCAGTGATGCTTGACGGGCAAACAGGCGATGTCGGCGGCATGAGTCTTCAGGCCGACGGCGAGCGATGCTGGACGTGACTCGTCAGGCAGGAGAAAGGTCCAGGACCAACACCGGCTGGAAGTGCGCGGGCGCGAGAGACAGGCCCCAGGGCTGAAAGGGGCAGAAAGGGCTGGACAAACCTGGGACGACAGAGTAGCTTGGCGTTGGAGGTCCACGTGGAGCAACTCTCGGCGAGCCTGATCGTTCCGGAGCGGGGAGAGCCGCCGACCTTCTGCGGAAGGGCGGTGAGCCTGGAAGAGTGGAAGGTCCTGCGGGAGATCGTGGATTCGTGCGGCCTGTCCCGCCACGAGCTGGCGAGCACGATCTGCGAGGGGCTGGGGTGGGTGAGACCGAACGGCCGGCCGAAGGCTCGGGAATGCTACGAGTATCTGAACTTGCTGGAAGCCGGGGGGCTGATCCAGCTCCCACCGCAGCGCGAGCAGCGCAAGCGCGGCCCGACGAGCATCAGCTACAGCGAGGCCGGGCAGGAGCGGGCGCGGAGAGATGGGACGCTGTCGGACGTATCGCCGGTGAGACTGGGCCTGGTCACGACGGCGCAGGAGCGGGCGCTTTGGCGCGAGCTGGTGGAGCGCTACCACTACCTTGGCCACAAGGTGCCCTACGGGGCACACCTGCGGTATCTGGTCTGGATGTCGACGCCGGCACCGGAGCTGGCCGGCTGCGTGCAGTTCTCGTCGGCGGCCCGGCGGCTCGCCTCACGGGACCGTTACATCGGCTGGGACGAGCAGACGCGCCAGCGCAATCTTCAGCAGGTGGTCAACAACAGCCGCTTCCTGATCCTGCCGTGGCTCTCGATTCGAGGGCTGGCCAGTCACGTGCTGTCGGTGTCGGCGCGGGTCATGGTGGAGGACTGGGAAGAAGCGTACCGGGTCAAGCCGGTGCTGCTGGAGACCTTCGTGGATCGGGAGCGCTACGAGGGGACCTGCTACCGGGCGGCGAACTGGGTGGAGGTGGGCGAGACGACGGGACGTGGGCGGATGGACCGGGACAGAACTGCGGCCGGGCCGGTGAAGACGTGTCTGGTCTACCCGCTGACGGACGACTTTCGGCAGCGGCTGTGCGCAGAAGGGCGAGGATGAGCGACTCGGCACGAATCGAGGAGGTCGACCCGGGGCACCTGGCGCGGCTGCTCGAGAGGATCAAGCCGGTGGTGGCGGCCGAGGACTACGTCCTGGTGGAGAAGATCGTGACGTCGCTGCTCTGGCTCACGAAGCTGGTACGTGCGCGAGACACGACGATCGGGCGCTTGCGGCGGTTGGTGGGCGGAGGCGGGAGCGAGAAGACCGCTGCCGTGACCGCGACCATCGCTCCGGCAGGGGCGGGCCCGGAGGATCCGCAGGACCCCGGTGGTGCTGGAGGCGGAGCCTCGCAGGGGGTGGGGGACCCGGCCGCGAGCGGGGGCCTGCCGCCGGGCAGTCCGGCGGCCGGGCCGGCGAATCCCGCGCGAGCGAAGAGGAAAGGGCATGGGCGCCTGGCCGGCGCGGCCTACCCCGGCGCCGTGCATATCCCGGTCCCGCACGAAAGCCTCATCGTTGGAGACTGCTGCCCGGGCTGCGCCCGGGGCACGCTCTTCGCGCTGGCCGAGCCGGCTCAATTCCTGAGAATCATCGGCCAGGCGCCTTTGGCGGCGCTCTGCTGGGATTGCCAGCGGCTGCGCTGCAGCGCCTGCGGCGTCGTCTACACCGCCCTGGCGCCCGAGCAGGCCCGGGGGGACACGTACGACGAGACGGCCGTCAGCATGCTGGCGCTGCTGCGCTATGGCCTCGGGGTCCCCAGCCATCGGCTCGAGCAGCTTCAGCGAGACCTGCGTACCCCGATCCCGGCGTC
Organism: uncultured Holophagales bacterium; assembly: GCA_963696015.1. Lineage (GTDB taxonomy): Bacteria > Acidobacteriota > Thermoanaerobaculia > UBA5066 > UBA5066 > UBA5066. Next base: position 708 of record CAVOJA010000073.1, on the reverse strand, counting down.
GACCCAGTGGGAGGCTGTCGAGGAGCGCGTCCGTGGGGTCGAACCGGCCTGCCAGGAGCTGATCCGCCAGGCGGCCCAGGGCACGGTTTTTCACGTCGACGACAGCTCGGTGCGGATCCTCGAGCTCGTCGGCAAGCGTCGGGCCGCACGGGTGGCGCAGGGCAAGCTCGAGCACCCCGAGCGAACGGGCCTGCACACGACCGCCGTGGTCTCCCTCACCAAGGATAGCCGCAAGATCGCCATCGTGCTCTCCGGCCGCCAGCACGCCGGCGAAAACCTGAGCGATCTCCTCGACAAACGTGAGCCGCACCTGCCTCCACCCTGTTAGCGCTCACTTGAAAACGCGGAAATCTGGACAGGAGCCGGGGGCGGCAGGATTGGGGTTTTCGCGAAGACGAGGAGCGAGCGTGGCGACGCGAGCGGCAAGGTAGGCGAGCCACGCGGGATCAGGTGGAGTCCGGAGTAGTTCTTCGAGGACGGGCAGGTAGTAGCGCAGAGACCGTACCGGCGCGAGCCGAGGAAGGGCCGGGTCGCGGAGGAGCCGGCGAAGAGTGGCCAGGCGGATGGCGGCCCGGAAGATCTCGATCGGGACACCGCGACGATGGAGCTCGAGTGCGAGGCGGCGGTCGTCGGGACGAAGGCCACCGTGAGGTTCCGGGAGGTTCTCCAGGATCGCGCGGATCGCGGTGACGTAGTCGCGCGGCGTGA
>CAVOJA010000072.1:0-12795 GCA_963696015.1 uncultured Holophagales bacterium | reverse complement strand
TTCCCTCGGCGCGCGAAAGGGGCGAGAGCGCGTCGACGGCCTTCACGCGAAGCAGGACGTGGTCTCCGACGGCCTTGCGCTCGATGACCGTCAGGACCGGCGGCGTGCCGTCCACGAGGGCGACGTCGCTCTCCTCTACCGCCCAAAGGGCCTCTCCATCGGCGTTCGAGGTCTTGTCGGACGCCGTGACGCGGAAACGGTAGCGACCGTCGGGAAGCGGCGTCGTGTCGAACGAGACGAAGGAGTCGTCGTTGTCCCTGCGGATGGCGAACCAGGTTGACGAGCTCTCCAGCCGGACCTCGAGGTCGTAGCGGAGCGTGTCGCCGTTCGGGTCGGTCCCCTTCCAGGTCACCGTCCGGAATCCCTTGCGAAAGAGCTTCTTTCCCGTCGCCTCGATTCCTTCCTTCGGCGACTCGAGGCCGGCGAAGGCGCCGTACTCGTCCGGGTTCGTCACGGAAAGGACGGCGGAACCCGAGCTCGCGCCGGCGCGCGGAAAGACCGCTCCCGGCTCGAGGACCGTCACGTTCTCGACGATCGGGCGGGCGTTCCTCTCGGACCACGACATCTCCACCCGCTCCACGACGGGCGCCTCCCCGGAGGCGGCGGCCGAAAGCTCCGCACGCCACTGGAAGTAGCGCGCAGGGCGGGCGTCGAAAACTCCGGAGAGTGCGGGCCGCACCCAGTCGCACCAGGTGCCGTCAGGCTTCTCGCTGTTTCCGGAGCGGGCCGAGAGGACGACCGAGGCTCCCTTCGGGACAGTCCCCTCGAACCTGAGCGAGCCGGATCGTGAGAGTCGCCCGGCGTCGCGAACCGACGAGGTGTAGGTCCCCTTTCCAGCCGCCTTGCCGGCCGCGGGACGCTGGACGCCAGGCGACGTCGCCGAGACGACGGCGAACCCGCCGGGCACGGCCGGGGTCGAGACGACCTGCTTCTGGTCGACCTGCGCCTCCAGGCGAAGCCGTCTGTCCTTCAGGCTGTAGACGCGGCCGCGAGGGCCGGTTGCCAGGAGAAGTGCGCCCCGCCCTTCGTCCCACCGCGCCCCGTAGGCCGTCTCTTCCGGGAGGATCCAGCCGGGCTCCACGAAGCCGTCCGGGGCAATGACGACGACTTCCGCGTTCCCTTCGCGCGAGGCCGCAGGAGCGGCCGCCGGCCTCACGGGGGACGTCGTCGCGGAAACGGAGACCGTCCCCTGCGGAACCGGGTCCTGCCCAGGACCCGGGGTCCCGGCCGACGAAGGCGCGGGGACCGCCGGCGAGCGAGGCTCGCTTCGCTGCTGCGAGAGCGGAGGCACCTCCACGGAGGTCGCCACGGCCAGAATGGCGCCGCCGGATCCCAGGGAGATCGCCGTCACCTCGGGCCGGGCGAAGTCGTGAAGTGTTCGGACTTTTCCGTCGGCCCCGATCGCTACCACGCGCCCGTGGTCGGACGTCCCGGCGACGAGTGTCCCGTCACCGAGGACCAGGAGCGAGCGGACGTGGCTGTCTTCGACCTCGGCGTGAAGCGAGGCCTTTCCGTCCCTCGCCGCCTTCCAGATCCGGCCTTTCGCGCCGGTTCCCGCAAAGACCGTTCCGTCGGGAGCAAAGGCCAGCGACCAGACGGCCGCCTCGCCCGTGTCTCCCGCCGGCGTTCCGGCCTTTGCAGGCTCCTTCGCCTTCGGGTCGACTCGCCAGAGCCGGCCCCCCGGAGACGTTCCACAGACGACCTCGCCGCCTCGTCCGACGGCGACCGCCGTCACGTTCGGCTCCTGCGCCTCGAAGAGAACGCGAACCGTCCCGTCCGGCTCCGAGACGAAGAGCCGACCCTGACCCCCGCCCGTCGCGACGTAGACCCGCCCCGCAGAATCGGACGCCGCGCCGAAGACGACGGCGCCAGCCGCCTCTTCCGGCCACGCGCGGGGTGTGAAAACCGGACCCAGCGTCAATCGCCCGTCGGAAGTGAGCGTCGTCCCGTCCAGATCGCCCGCCAGAAAGTCCCTGGCCGAGGCGGTCGTCGACAGACGGGTCGAGGCCGCACCAAGGGGCAGGGCCGGGGTGAAACCGAGCGCGAGCGCGAGGCCCGCCGCGACAGATCGGATGGGAGGCTGGTTCATCGGGTTCCTCGCGGGCGCGCCTTCTCGACGACGACGTCGATTCGGACGGAGCCCGAGACAGGGCGGTCGAAAGTGACGATCTCCTCGGACACGAGCCGCTCCTCGACGTCGGCAATTCCCGTTTCCCCCTGCTCTCGCGCACCGGCGAGAAGCGCCATCGCGGTCGGGGGAAGGGTCTCGAGCGTCGAGGACCGCGTCGCCGCGCCTCGCGTGGCAACGAGCAGGCCGGCCAGGAGGCGGTTCCCGGGAACGATCCGGGAGATGAAGGTCGTGAACTGGCCCAGCGTCCGGGGCTCCGACGGGTCGAGGAGCTGGCGGAGCGCCGTGGCGCCGTTTCCGTCGGAGACGACGAGCGTCGCCCGGCCTTCCGGCGTCCCGGACGGCACAGGCAGGCGGACGATACGGACGCTCTCCTCGCCTCTCCGGTCGGCCAGGCGAATCGCGACGACGAGCGTTTCGCCCGGTGCCACCTTTCTCGAGGCCGGGGCGGCGTCGACGAGCCGCAGACGGCGTTCCTCGGTCGAGCTGCCGAAGCGGAGACGGATGCTCCGGATGCCGGGGTCGCCGAGGTCGTTGTCGGCCACGGCTGCGGCGAGGGCCACGGTCGAGAGGACGGCGGATTCCTTCGCGCGACCCCCCGTCGCGACATCCTCGTAGGAGATTTCTCCCGAAGCGGTTTCGAGAGCGATCCGGAACGAAAGGAGCCTCTCTCGCGGCGTCGGATCGGCTGCCGTCATCGAGGCGTCGGCCACCAGGCCCGCAAGGAGCGGAAGGAGCTTCGGGTGGGACGCCGCCTCGAAGCGGAACTCCCGGGTCGGGCGCCCTTCTCCTTCCACGAGGACCGTCACCGGAATCGTCGAAGCGGTCCTGTCGGTCCGGCCGCCGACGCCGGTGTCCCGGTCGTTCGTCAGCCGGTAGCGCGGCTCGCCTCCGTTGGCGAGCTTGAACGACTGATAGGAGCTCGAGACGATCGTGACGACCTCGGCCGTCGCGACGGGAAGCTCCAGCTCCCCCGCCCCGAGGAACGGATGCCCGAACGCGACGAAGCGGCCGTCCGGGTAGACCTCCGTCACCGTGCCCGTCGCTCCGAGCTGCAGGTCTCCCCGAACGAGATAAGCCGTCACGGCAGCGCCGGGAACGAGGGTGGCGGGGACGGCCGACACCGAGTTGCCCGTGCCGACTGCGGGTGAGGCCCCCAGGAGGCCGAGATTCCCCTCGCTCACCCCGAGACGTGAGAGCGGCTCGCGAAACGTGGCCAGGGTGGATGCGGGAATCCCGATGCCCTGGAACGACAGGAGAGTCGAGCCCCCTGCCGGGAACGCGGGTACGGCCGGTAGGCTCTCGAGCATCGCGCGTCGAAGCTCCTCCAGCCGGGTCTCCTCAGAGACCGTCGCCAGGCGAGCGAAAAATGCGGCTCGGTCCGCGATCGGCGGCCCGGCGGCCCGGCCGGCCCCGGCGATTCCGGGTCGCTCCGGGACGATGGACGCCATCGACTCGATCGGAGTCACTCCGGCGACGGCCTTCTTCGAGAAGCCCCAGCCCGAGGCGACCGCTCCGGCGAGCCTGCCTTCGAGGTAGACGGGGCTTCCGCTCATCCCCGCCACGACTCCCGTCTCTTCCAGGTCGAGGCCGGAAAGGGAAACGAGGATGACGGACCTCCCGACGGCGGCGTTCCTCAGAACGCCGAGGACCTCGACGTCGAAACTCTCGACGCCGTGCCCCCGGACGACGGTCAGCCCGTGCCCCTTCATTCCGACCCGGACCTGTTCGACGGGGAGCGTTTCCGACCCGGCGACCGGCCCTCGAAAGAGACCGATCGCGAGTGCCGCGACCGTGACGTAACGCTTTGACCCTCTTCGAGATTCCATGCTACCTTGCCCTGATTTCAGGCCCCTCGGGGGCGGGAGAGAAATGACGGAAGCCGGCAACGCCAACATCGTTCAGCTGTTCCTCACGGCGGGGTGGACGGCGCGAGCCGTCCTGATCGTTCTCGCCCTCTTCTCCCTCGGGTCGTGGGCGATCATCGTCGGAAAGCTCTGGAGTTTCTCACGGGCCGCTTCCCATTCCGGGCGGTTCCTCGCCCACTTCCGAAAGAGCCGCAAATTCGCCGATGTCCTCGGGGTCTGCGACCAGTACCCCAGCAGCCCTCTCGTCGGGCTCTTCCGCGCCGGCTACGCCGAGCTCGACGCCCAGGTGAGAGCGGGCCGGGACGTCGCGCCGGCGGATTCCGGGCGTCTCTTCGTCAAGAGCCTCCCCGCGATCGAGCGCGCGCTCGAGCGGGCCGCCGGAGTCGAGACCAACCACCTCACGAGACGGCTCCCGTTCCTCGCCACGACCGCCTCTGCGACGCCGTTCATAGGCCTTTTCGGGACCGTCTGGGGAATCCTCGGCGCCTTCCGTCAGATCGGCATCACGGGCTCGACCTCCATCGTCACCGTCGCCCCGGGCATCGCCGAAGCGCTCGTCAACACCGCCGCGGGCCTCGTCGCCGCGGTCCCGGCGCTCATCGCCTACAACCATTTCAACGGCCAGGTCCGGATCACCCGGTCTGAGATGCGTGATTTCGCCCTGGAGTTCCTGAACCTCGCCGAGCGCCACTTCACCTGATTCGACGGAAGGAGCGAGCGGATGGCCGTCAAGATCGACGACGACGTCGAAGCTTATTCCGACATCAACGTCACGCCGCTGGTCGACGTGATGCTGGTGCTCCTGATCATCTTCATGGTCACGGCGCCCCTCCTCCACCAGGGGGTCGAGGTGAAGCTCCCGAAGTCGGTCTCCCAGAACCTGCCGACGACGCCGGAAGATCCCCTCATCCTCTCGATCACGAGGAAAGAGGTCTACTACCTCAACGAGACGCCGATCCCGAAGCAGCAGCTGCGCGACCGGCTGAAGCTCATCCTGAAGAACAGGAAGGACCGCTCCGTCTATCTCAAGGCGGACCGAAACCTTCCCTACGGCGTCGTCGTCGAGACGATGGACGTCCTCAACCGGCTCGGGGTCGAGAGCCTCGGGATGGTCACGGAACTGAGGAGCGAGAAGGGCTCGTGACGGTTTCGGAGATCCTGGAAGACAGGATCCGGCGACCCGACGCCCCTCACGGGGTCGCCACGGCGCTCTCCCTCGCGGCGCACGCGGCGTTCGTCGTCTTTCTGGTCCTCATCTCGCAGCCCCGGAAGCTGACGACCGCCCCCCTCATCTCGCTGCCCGTCCGGGTCGTCTCGCCGGGGGCCCTCGCCCGCCTTTCGGCCCCGCCGGCAGCGGCTCCCGCCGCGGCGCCTCGGCGCCCCGTCATCGAGAAGATCCGCGAGGAAGCGCCCGTGCCTTCGAAGGCGGCGCTCCCCCTGCCGGAAAAGGGCAGGAAACCGAAGGACGTGAAGCCCGCGCCGGTGCCCCGGGCGGCAGCGACCGCGCCCCGGGCGGCGGGGAACGGCTCTGCGGTCGAACTCCCGTCCGCAGGCGCCCCGCTGGGGGGCGAGGGGTCGCCGGGACTGTCCGATTTCGGCGCGTCGGTCTCCGGGTTCGATGCCGACTTCCCTTTCGCCTACTACGCCGAGCAGCTCCAGGCCCTCATCGGAGCCAACTGGCTGAAACCCGACGCCCCGGACGGCACGGCCTGCGTCGTCACCTTTCGGATCCAGCGCTCGGGGCAGGTGACCGACGTGAAGATCGAGACGCCCTCCGGTCTCGCCTTCTACGACCGGGCCGCCTCGCGCTCGATCTACTCCGCCAACCCGCTCCCTCCCCTTCCGCCGGAGTTCCGCCGGGACGAGCTGGGGGTCCACATCCGCTTCCAGTGAAGCACCGTCGGAGGTCCGCGATGCGTCCTGCTCCCGCCGTAACGACTCTCGCGCTCGTTCTGTCGCTCGCTCCGCTCTCCGGGCAGCAGTCCCCTCCCCCGGTGGCGCCGCCCGCGCAACCCAGCGAAATCTCCCTGACCCTCTCGCAGGAAGGAGGCCGGCGGATCGCGCTGGCCGTCCCGGCCGCAACCGCCCCGGCTTCCGACGTCGTCCGGAACGAGCTCGTCGATCCCTTCCACAAGACGCTGACAGGCGACCTCGGGACCTCTCCCTGGTTCGTCCTGGCCGATCCCTCACTCCACCCGAAGGGGTTCCGACCGCCGACCACCCGCGAGGAGGGCGACGCATGGATCGCCTCCGGCGGCCAGTTTCTTCTCGACACGCAGATCCGGTCCGAGGGAACGAACGTCATCGTCTCGGCGCAGCTCCTCGACCTTCGGACCCTGCGTCCGATCCTGGCAAAGACGTACTCAGCCGGCGGCGCCTCGATCCGACGTGTGGCGCACGTGATCGCCAACGACATCGTCCGGCAGTTCACGGGAAAGCCCGGGCCTTTCCTGACGCGGATCGTGTTCAGCTCCGACCGGGACGGGGGTCGGAACAAAGAGCTCTACATCATGGACTACGACGGCGAGAACCAGCGCCGGATCACGTTCCACCGCTCGCTTTCCATTGCCCCGGACTGGTCCTACGACGGCAAAAATGTCGTTTACCAGTCTTTCGTGAGCACCCCTCCCGGCCTCCACTGGTTCTCCCTCGGGGCCCCGGCACGCACCAGGATTCCCGTGACGACGGAGCTGAATTCCGCGCCGTCCTTCTCGCCCGACGGCAAGACCGTCGCCTACGCCGGAAGCGTCAAGGGGAACCCCGAGATCTTCGTCGTCGGCCTCGACGGGTCCAATCCGCGACGCCTGACGAATTCTTCCGCCATCGACTCGAGCCCCCGCTTCTCGCCGAACGGGCGCGAGATCGCGTTCACGTCGAACCGGCAGGGGTCTCCGCAGATCTACCTGATGGACCTCGAAGGGTCCAACGTGCGGAAGCTGACCCTGACGGGGAACTGGAGCGACGAGCCGGCCTTCTCCCCGGACGGCGGGCGGCTGGCCTACGCGTGCCGGAACGAGGGGGACTTCCAGATCTGCATCCTCGACCTGACGACGGGTCGGACGGTTCAGATCTCGAGCGAATCCGGCGCGAATGAGAACCCGTCCTGGTCACCCGACGGGACCCGGATCGCCTGGGAGCTCCAGCGGGGACGCTCCACGCAGATCGTCTCGGCCGGCATCGACGGCTCGGGTTTCAAGATCCTCACGACTGCCGGAAACAACGGCTACCCCGTATGGCAGCGGACGACGGAATGAACTCGTGAAAGACAGGTTGTCCTGGCTTCGCCAAGAGGCTAGAATCAAAGGGAATCGAAAGGGCTCCCTGCGCCTTTTCTCAATTCGGAGGTTGCTCGAAATGATGAAGCTTTTTAGGTCCGTGGGTCTCTTTCTCGCCGCTGGCCTGCTCGTGACCGCTGGTTGCTGCACGAAGAAGCCCGCCCCCGCCCCGGCGCCCGAGGTGAAGGCCGTGGAGCCGACCCCGGTTCCGGTTCCGGTACCAACCGAAGCGCCCATCGCCGCCCCCGTGGCCGAGCCCGTCGCCGAGACTCTTCCGGCCGACCTGGCGGAGCTGAACAAGAAGGGGTACCTCAAGGACGTCTTCTTCGACTACGACCAGTACGACATCCGGGCCGACCAGCGCGACGTCATGGCCGGCAACGCCGAGTGGCTCCGCAAGTGGCCCAACGTCAAGCTCCAGGTCGAGGGCCACTGCGACGAGCGCGGCTCGAACAAGTACAACATGGCCCTGGGCGACAAGCGCGCCAATGCCACCCGGGACTACCTCGTCTCCCTCGGGGTCGACGCGAGCCGCGTCACGACGATCTCCTACGGCGAGGAGCGGCCCTTCGTGGAAGGCCAGGATGAATCGGCGTGGTCGCAGAACCGGCGCGGCCACTTCGTCATCACCGCGAAGTGACGGTCCGAAGCACTGAAAGGCTCCGGAGGAGCGCTCCCCTCGTGGGGGCGCTCCTCTTCTCGTCCGCTCTGGCTGGATGTGTCAGCGGAACGGACATCGAGGGGCTCCACAGGCACGTCGGCGACGTCGAAAAGCAGGTCGACACTCTCTCGAAGCAGACGAGCTCGAAGGACGAGGTCGACAAGCTCAACCAGAACCTGACGAAGCAGGTCTCCACGATTCTCCGCTCCAACGCGGACATGGGGACCCGTTTCGACGAGCTGACGCGGGAGCTTCAGACACTCGCCGGAAAGCTCGAGGACGCCAACCGCCGCCTGGCCCAGCTCTCCCAGCAGATAGCGGAGGCCCAGTCGCGGATGGATCCCACCGCATCCGCTGCGGCGCCGGCAGATCCAGGCACGTCCGCTGCGGGGAACGTCAACTTCGGTGCCGCCCCTGCCACGGCCCCCCCCGCACCGGTCCCTGTCGCCCCCGCACCCGTCACACCGGTGACCAGGGCGGCCGCAGGGCGTACCGGCCCCGCCGACATCTACAACCAGGCGCTCGGCGACTACCAGCGCGGCCGTTTCGACCTCGCCCGCCAGGGGTTCGACGAATACGTCGAGACCTACCCGAAGACCGACCTTTCCGACGACGCCCTGTTCTGGGCGGCCGAGTGCTGGTCGGCCCAGAAGAAGCCCAAGGAAGCCATCAACACTCTCGAGAAGCTCCTGAAGGCTCATCCGCAGAGCGACAAGGCCGCGTCGGCCCATCTCCGGAAGGGCCTCTCCCACCTCGAGCTCGGCGAGAAGGCGCAGTCGATCGTCGAGCTCCAGTTCGTCGTCCACGAGTATCCGAGCTCGGACGAGGCCAAGAGCGCTCGCCAGCGCCTGCGAGCGCTCGGCTCCGATACCCGCTGACCCCACCACCTACGACCTCCGCCGGCGATGCGGGGGGATGAAGCAAGACACGCGAGCCGAAAGGACACGATGGCCAACACGAAGCAGGCGAAGAAGCGCGCCGCCCAGAACGACAGGCAGAACGAGCGTAACCGAGCGGTGAAGAGCCAGACCCGCCGCGCGGTCAAGGCGACCCGGGCCGCCGCGCCCGACAAGGTGAAGGAGATGCTGCCCAAAGCCGCCTCCAGCCTCGACGTCGCCGTGCGCAAAGGCGTGCTCCACAAGAACACGGCGGCGCGTCTGAAGTCGCGCCTCGCCACGGGCGCCAACAAGGCGGCTGCGAAGGCCGACTGACCCTTCCCTCGAGGGGACTGGTCCCGCGCGGGGCCGGGTCGGCCGCGGCTGAGCTTTCGGGCTCCCGCCCGGCGACCCGGCCCCCCGTGCTTCCGGCGACGCCGTCAGAAGCCTTCGAGGATCGTCGTGACGAGGCTACGAGCAAAAGGTCGCGCCATCGCCTCGATGGCGGCGTTTTCGATGTCGACGTAGTTCGCGCTCGTGGCGGCGACGGGATAAGGCTGGCGGAAGAGGAACGAAGGGTTCTCGAAGAGCGGCTTCTCCGTCTTCCGGTCCGTGAGCTTCAGTCTCGCCACAACGGCGATCTCGTATTCCAGCGCCCGGCCCTGATCGTCGAAGCGAACCGGGTTCAGCTGGTAGGAGAGGATTCTCCCGGTGATCTCGACGTCCGCGGCCGAGCGATCGGACACCGGAGACAGGCGTGCCCGACCGGCCAGCTCCCTGATCACGGCGTCGGTCAGCCTCTGCTCGAGGCCGACGCGGGGCGTGTCGTTGACGAACGACTCGACGAAGACCGAACTCGCCCCTTCGGGGAGGATTCCCCGTCCCGTGCCGACGAGGGCGTACCCGCAACCCTGGAGGGCCGCCGCGAGGAGCGCCACGAGGGCCGCCCGGCGCGTCACTTCACCACGACGTTGAGAAGCCGGTCCGGGACGAAGACGACCTTCACCCGCTCCTTACCTTCGAGCCACTTCGCGACGGCCTCCTGCCCTTCGGCAGCGGCCAGCGCCTCCTCGCGCGTGGCGCCGCGCGCGAGAACGGCCTGCCCTCGCAGCTTTCCGTTCACCTGAATGGCGATGGTCACCGATTCCTCGACCGCGAGCGCCGGATCGAACGTCGGCCAGCCGGAGACGAGGAGGCTCCCGGTCTCCCCCATCCGCTCGTGGAGCTCCTCCGTCAGGTGAGGGGCGATGGGGTGTAGGAGCGCGAGGAGGGCCAGTATCGAGACTCGCGTCTCTCCCGGGTCGGCCTTCGCGTCGCCGACGAGTCCCGCGACGTGGTGCGAGAACTCCATCAGGTGCGCCACGGCGGTGTGGAAGGAAAACGTCTCGAAATCGTGCGTGAGCGTCCGGATGGCGATGTGCCGCTTGCGGGCCGCGGGCGAGTCCGGCGATCGCGGCACGAGCGGCGCCGGACCGTGCGACCGAAGGTACGTCTCTACGAGCGCGACGACGCGGTAGAGGAAGCGCTCGGGCCCGGCGATCTGCTCGTCGGTCCACTCCGCGTCCGACTCGGGAGGCCCGAGGAAGAGGACGTAGGCCCTCACGGCGTCGGCCCCTTTCGCGGCGATGAGCGGGTCGAGGGAGACGGCGTTCCCGCGCGACTTCGACATCTTCTCGATGCGCCCCCCGGGCGACATGCGGGTGATCATTCCCTGGTTGAAGAGGGCCGAGAACGGCTCCTCGAAAGAGACGAGCCCCAGGTCCTTCATCACCCGGGCGAAAAAGCGGGCGTAGAGAAGATGAAGGATCGCGTGCTCGATGCCGCCGACGTACTGCGTGACCGGCGCCCAGCGCGCGATGACGGCCGGGTCGAACGGGGCCGATTCGTTCGCCGGGTCGAGGTACCTCAGGTAGTACCAGGACGAGTCGACGAACGTGTCCATCGTGTCGGTCTCGCGTCGCGCCTCGCCCCCGCAGCGCGGGCACGACGTCTTCAGGAACGACTCGACCTTCTCGAGCGGGTTGCCGCCCTTCCCCGTGAACGGGGCGTCCTTCGGCAGGAGGACGGGCAGCTGGTCGTCCGGCACGGGAACCCACCCGCAGGCCGGGCACTGCACCATCGGAATCGGGGTCCCCCAGTAGCGCTGCCGCGAGATCAGCCAGTCGCGCAGGCGGTAGCGCACCCGCGCACCCCCGATCCCCCGCGTCGTCGCCTCCGCGGCGATCGCCTCCCGCCCGGCCTCCGAGGACATTCCATCGTTTGGGCCCGAGGCGGTCATCGTCCCCTCGCCCGTCCAGCACTCCATCGAGGCGTCAGCCCCCTCGGGGCGCCGGATGACCTCGCGGATCGGGATCCCGTACTTCGTCGCGAATTCGTGGTCGCGCACGTCGTGCCCCGGGACCGCCATGATCGCCCCCGTGCCGTACTCGGCGAGGACGAAGTTCGCCATCCAGATCGGCATCTCCTCGCCGGTGAAGGGGTTCAACGCGAAAGCGCCGGTGAAACGGCCGTCCTTCTCCGCCCCCTCGGCCTCGCGCTGGAGCCGGTCCTGGCTCCTCACGCCCTTGACCCACTCCTCCAGGGCCGCGCGATCGGGGTGGCCCTCGAGCAGGCGCGGCACCGCCGGGTGCTCGGGGGCGAGGATCATCGCCGTCGCGCCGAAGACCGTATCGGGCCGCGTCGTGAAGACGCGCAGCTTCTCGCCCAGCTTCGGCACCTCGAAATCGAGGTCCGCGCCGAGGGAGCGGCCGATCCAGTTCCTCTGCATCGCCCGGACCTTCTCGGACCAGCTCCCGAGCTGGTCGAGGCCCGCGAGGAGGCTCTCGGCGTAATCCGTGATCTTGAGGAACCACTGCTCCAGCTCCCGCTGCTCGACGGGGTTCTTGCAGCGTTCGCAGGTACCGCCCTCGGCCTGCTCGTTCGCGAGCACCGTCTGGCAGGAAGGGCACCAGTTGACGGCCCCCTTCTTCCTGTAGGCGAGCCCCTTCTCCACCATCCGGAGGAAGAACCACTGGTTCCACCGGTAGTACTCCGGCTCACACGTCGTGACTTCCTTCGTCCAGTCGTAGAGGACGCCCCATCCGTCGAACTGCTCCTTCATCGCGGCGATGTTCGCGAGGGTCGACTCGCGCGGCGGGATCCCCCGCTGGATCGCGAAGTTCTCGGCGGGGAGGCCGAAGGCGTCCCACCCCATCGGGCAGAAGACCGTCTCCCCCTTCTGCTTCAGGTAGCGGTGCAGCGCGTCGGTCAGGAAATAGGTCCTGGCGTGCCCGACGTGGAGCCGGTCCCCCGAGGGATACGGGAGCATGACCAGAAGGTAGGTCCCTTTCGACGACGGGTCGTGGGTGTCGACGAAGGCGGCCTGGTCGGCATTCCAGCGCGCCTGCCATTTCTTCTCGACAGCGGTGCGTTCTTCGCGTGCGTCCATAGAGAATTCGGAGTGTAGCAACCGACCTGGCCCCCGGGAGCCGCTCCGTCCTAACCCTCGGCGCAGGAAACGTCCGCGAGGCACCGATCGATCTCGGCCGGGAGTCGCGGTAGCGAATAGCGGCGGGCGTCGGCAACGGCACGCGCGGCTGCGTCCGGCATTCCGGAAATGACGGCCGATTCGCGCGACTCGCAGAGGACCGTCCCTCCTGCGGCGGCGATCGCGAGACTTCCTTCGGCCCCGTCGTCGCCCATGCCGGTCAGGACGACCGCGACGAGGCGCGCACCGAAGACCGACGCGGCCGACGCGAACAGAACGTCGGCGGAAGGGCACCAGCGCATCGAAGGGCCGTGCGGTGAGACGTTCAGGAGAATGCGATCTCCACGGCGGACGAACTCGAGGTGCCCGCCCCCCGGCGCGATCCAGACGACGCCGGGAATCGCCTCCGCTCCGCTCGTCGCCTCGCGAACGTCCCACGGAGTCCCGGAGGAGAGCCGCAGGGCGAGAGACCGCGTGAACGGCGCCGGCATGTGCTGGGCGACGCCCACGACCGCGTTCTGC
>CAVOJA010000071.1:0-38074 GCA_963696015.1 uncultured Holophagales bacterium | reverse complement strand
CAGGTATTTCTGGCAGCCGAACGATATCTCCAGTCCCTGCCGCGGACCGCGCCCCTGGAGATGATGCCTGTTCTCCAGGATATCCATGACCCGGGAGACCAGGTGTTCTTCATCGTAGGGTTTGGTGATGAAGTTATCGGCGCCGCACGCCAGTGCCCTGATCACATCCTGGGGGTCGGAGAACGAGGTCAACAGTATGACATGAATTGCGCAGATTTCGCCGAGCGACTTGATGCTGCGGCACAGTTCGTAACCGTCCATCTCCGGCATGGCAATATCGCTGATGACCAGCGTCGGCTTGTCCTCATCGATCAAGGCAAGGGCCGAGTGGCCGTTGCGGCCGACCAATACGCGGCGTATGTCGTGCGAATCGAGCAGTACCTCATCAAGGCCGCGCGGGAATCCAAAGTCTCCACGAGCTGGATCAGCCCGAATGAGGTCTACGAGTCGGGGCTCAGGAATTTCGTACGCGGCATCCTCAGTCGGGAATCGGCCTTCATCAAGGATCTGACGCTCGCAGCCCGTCGAATCGCGGAGTACGGCTGCTGGAACTCGCTGCCCAACTTGTGTTGAAGCTGACCGCGCCGGGGATTCCCGACTTGTACCAGGGCTCGGAGCTTTGGGACCTGCACCTGGTGGATCCGGACAATCGCCGGCCGGTCGATTTCGAGCGTCGGTCGAGGCTTCTCGCCGGGATGCCCCTGAACGGAGACGCGAAGGTCCGGCAGGGTTTGTTGCGAAAGGTCCTCGCTCGCCGAAATGATGGACGAATCAGAGTCTGCTCATAGCACACGAATCCTGCTCCAGCTTCGGCAGGAATTCTCCAGCCTGTTCTCCACGGGGGAGTACGAGCCCCTGGATGTGGTGGGACGCTGCCTTCGGCGCTGGAAAGATCAGGGTCCACAGGATCAGGATTGTGGCCGACAGGCCGAAAGCCACGGCGAGACGTTTCGAATCCAATGGCAGCTCCTCGAAGGCGAGTCAGGGCACCGGGTCGAAACCGCCCGGATGGAAAGGGTGACAACGGGAAAGGCGCCGGATCGAGAACCACGCTCCTCTCACGAGGCCGTGGCGGAGGATCGATTCGCGAGCGTACTCCGAACAGGTCGGTTGGAACCGGCAGGCCGGCGGAAGAAGTGGCGAGAGGAACCTCTTGTAGAGCCCCAGCAGCTCCGCGGCTCCGCGCGCCCCGCGCCCCGGTCGCGTTTGCTCGATTCCCGTCACGGCGGGCCCCCGGCCCTCGCGCGGGCGACGAGCTTGTCGAAATCCCTCGAAAGCTCGGCGAAGGCGGTCTCTTCCGCCCCGGCGCGGACGTTCACGACCACGTCGACGGCCGCCTGAAGCTCGGAGCAACGCCGAAAGAGCTCGCGGAGCTTGCGCCGAAGCCGATTCCTCACGACGGCGGAGCCGGTCTTCTTCGTGATCGTGACTCCGAGCCGGGCACAGGACCCGTGCGCGGGCCTCACGAAAAAAACCAGCCAGCGGCCGACATAGCGCCGCCCGCTGGAGTAGGTATCCAGGTAGTCTGCCCGACGAAGGACCCGGCGGTTCCTACCGAACGACTCCGAGACCCGGGGCGCGGAAAACTCACGCCCGGGCCCGCTGGGTTCGGAAAACATCGGATCGAAGGGCCCGCCAGAAGCGGCGGTGTCCTCGGGCGCCTCAGACGGCGAGGCGCTTCCGACCCTTGGCCCGGCGACGGGCAAGGACGGCCCGGCCGTTCTTCGTCCGCATCCGGACGAGGAAGCCGTGCGTCTTGTGGCGGCGGCGGTTGTTGGGCTGGAACGTTCTCTTCATGACACCACCTCTCCCGCTGCGGGGAGCGCGAGCGGCGGATTCTCCGGGACTCGCCGGCCCCTGTCAACCGCCAGGCCCGAGATCTTCTCATAGGCTTCCCTCTCCGAGGCGTTCTCCCCGGCCCTTCGCGCGCCGGTCGCGTGCTAGCATCCCCCCCCGCTCCGCCGAGCGGTGCCCTTCTTTCACATCGGTGGAGATGCCGTGGACAAGCCGACCTCCTGGGAGAACATTCTCGAGCACCTCAAATCCAGGGTGGACGAGCGCGATTTCGACACCTGGTTCCGCGGAACCAGGCAGAAGCTCGAGACGACCGACGCTGTCTACGTTCTCATCGGCAGCCCCCTCTTCATCGATTACATCCCACGCGAATACGGCGAGCAGATCGCCGAGGCGGCCCGCCTCGCGGGCATCGGTCCCCGCGAGATCCGCTTCGTCCTGGAAGGTCAGGACGACTACCGCGCGACGGTTTCTCCGGCTCGTCCGCAGGCCCCGGCACGGTCCAAGGTCGGAGATCTCAATCCCCTGTACACGTTCGAGCACTTCGTCATCGGCAAGTCCAACCAGCTCGCCCATGCCGCGGCTCTCCACGTTGCCGACCAGACCTCCCATCGCTACAACCCCCTCTTCATCTGTGGCCCGACGGGGCTCGGCAAGACCCATATCATGCAGGCGATCGGCCACCGACGCCTCTCCCGCCGCCCGGGAGAGAAGGTCCTCTACGTCTATTCCGAGACCTTCGTGAAGGAAGTCGTGACCGGGATCCGCTTCAACCGGATGGACCAGGTCCGTCAACGCCTGCTGAGCGCGGATGTCCTCCTCTTCGACGACGTCCAGTTCCTCGCGGGCAAGGCCACGACCGAAGACGAGCTCTTCCAGACCTTCAACGCCCTCTACTCCGTCGGGAGCCAGATCGCCTTCACGTCCGACGTCCTGCCACGGGACATCCCGGGTCTGACCGACCGGATGAAAAGCCGCTTCGAGGGAGGGCTCATCGTCGACATCCAGCCTCCCGACTTCGAGACGAAGGTCGCCATCCTCCGTCACAAGGCGGAGATCGCCCAGGTCGAGCTGGACGACGATACCGCCTACTTCCTCGCCGGCAAGATAAAGACCCACGTTCGGGAGCTGGAAAGCTACTTCAACCGAGTCGTTCTCGTTTCCTCGATGCGGGGGGAGCCTCTCACCCGGGAGCTTGCCCAGGAGGCGCTCCGGGGAATCCTCCCCGACGAATCGCAGAAGACCTCGCCGGCCGAGATCCTGAAGGCCGTCGCGGGACACTACGGACTCAAGCCCGCCGAGCTCCGCGCCAAAACGAAAAGGGAGGCCATCGTCTTTCCCCGCCAGGTCGCCATGTACGTCCTGAAGGAGTCGATCGGCCTCTCCCTTCCCGAGATCGGTCGTCTCTTCGGCGACAAGCACCACACCACGGCCCTCCACTCCATCCGAAAGATCACGGCAAGACGGGAAGAGGACTCCGATTTCGACCGAGAGGTCGCCGCGCTCGTCGCGCAATTCCGGTGAACCGGGAGGTGCAACGCCTGTGCGATCCTCGCATCACATCCCGCGGGTCCCGCCGTCCTCCCGGGATCTGCACATCCCCGGGCGCGGATCTCCACACCCTTCTCCGGTTCTCAAGCCCTGTCGTTCCGGCCCCTTCCCACACCTTCCCACTGCCGGGGCACCGCCCTACTACTACTTCTGTAACTCTTACAGTGCTAGAATTTAAGAGAATGTTGGAGGGGATGTGGAGCTGACACTTCCGGCAGCCACCCTGGCCCGAGAGATGAGCCTGATGCAGGGTGTGGTGGAGCGGCGGACGCCCCATCAGATTCTCTCGAATGTGCTCCTCGAGGCGCGGGACCAGACGCTCAGCCTGACGGCGACCGATCTCGACACGACCTTCGTGTCGGAGATAGAGTCGCTCTCGCTCAAGTCCGTTGGTGCCGTCACGGTTCCGGCGCGCCGTCTTTTCGACGTCGTCCGGGATCTGCCGCCGGCTGCCGAAGTCCGCCTGCGCGTCCTCGAAAATCACCACGTCCAGATCGACTGCAAGGAGCCGAAGCTCCGGATTCGTCTCAACGGTCTTCCGGCGACCGACTTCCCGACGCGTCCCGAAGCGGCCGGCGGGCCGACACTCACCCTCAAGTTCGGCGCGCTGCGCCGGATGGTCGAGAAAGTCCGCTTCGCGGTCTCCACGGAGGAGATCCGTTTGCAGCTCCAGGGAGCGCTTCTCAAGCCCAAGGACGGCGGGCTCGAAATGGCGGCCACCGACGGGCACCGGCTCGCCCTCATCGAGGTCGAGGACGCCAGCGCCGAAGCGGGTTTCGAGGCGATCCTCGTTTCCAAGAAGGTCCTCGACGAGCTCTCGCGGCTCGACGCGGACGACGAGACCCCGGTCACCATCGTCCGCGGAAACAACCACATCGGCTTCACCGTCGGACGGCGCCGCATCTACTCGAAGCTCGACGAACGTCGTTTTCCCGACTACGAAAAGGTCATCAGCAAGGACAACACGAAGCGGGCGACCGTCGTCCGCGAGGAGCTTCTCGGCGCGGTGCGCCGGATCTCGCTCCTTTCGGGAGACCGTCTCAAAGCGGTCAGCCTCACGTTCAAGGAGGGGGCGCTCGTCGTCTCCTCGGAAAGCCAGGATGTCGGCGACGGCGATCAGGAGATCGCAGCCGAGTACGATGCGGAGACGATCACCCTTCGTCTCAACTCGCGCTACCTCGAACAGTTTCTCGAGGCGTGCGAGACGGACAAGGTCCACCTCTTCGTGAAGGACGAGGGGTCCCAGTGCCAGGGCCGTCCCGCCGAGCCGGTGCCCGGCCTGAAGAGCTACCTCTACGTCGTAATGCCGATGCGCGTCTGAGGGGGTGCGCGGCGTCACGTGGAGATCGGAACCCTCACGGTCGAGGCCTTTCGCAACCTCACCCCGTCCCGCAATGCCTTTCACCCGCGCATGAATCTCCTCGTGGGTGCCAACGGACAGGGGAAGACCAACGTGCTCGAGAGTCTGGCTCTCGTCTCCGGACGTCCCTCCTTCCGGACTGCGGACCTCGCCGACGTGGTCCGGACCGGTGAGCCGGCCGCGGCCGTCTCCGTGCACCTGACGGGAGAGCCGGACGGCGCGCTCGGCGCCCTGCTCTCTCGTGGCCGCCGCGAGCATGCCTGGAACGGTAGAAAGGTCTCGCGCCTCGAGGCGAGCCGGAAGCTGCCGATCGTCTTCCTGACCTCGGCCGACCTCGGCCGTCTCTCCGGACCACCCGCGGAGAGACGGCGCGCGCTCGACCGGGTCGCCGTCGCCCTGGAGCCCGGCCTGGCCGGCG
This sequence comes from uncultured Holophagales bacterium, assembly GCA_963696015.1. Taxonomy (GTDB): domain Bacteria; phylum Acidobacteriota; class Thermoanaerobaculia; order UBA5066; family UBA5066; genus UBA5066. Next base: position 32,951 of record CAVOJA010000071.1, on the reverse strand, counting down.
AGTTCCGCCGGTACGAGAAAGCCAGAGCCGAGCGCGTCGCCCTCCTCGCCGCTCCCGGAAGACCCGACCGGGATGCCCTCTCCTCCTGGGAAGACATTCTCGCGGCCACCGGCGCCGCGATCGCGTCCGCCCGGCGGAGGCGCATCGGACCCCTCGGACGTCGTCTCGCCGACACCGCGAGGCGCCTCGGCTCGCCCTGGAGCGACGTCTCCCTCCGGCTGGTCTCCGACCTCCCCGCCCGGGCAGACCGGGAAACGCTCGTCGAAGAGCTCCGCCGGGGACTGAGACTGAGCGAGCCGGGCGACCGCCGCGCGGGCCGGGCCCTCTTCGGCCCGCACCGGGACGACGTGAGCGTCGTCTCGGGGACGACGGCCCTTTCGACGAGGGCGTCCTCGGGCGAGACCCGGACCCTGGTCCTCGCCTGGGCCCTGGCGGAGAGGGTGATCCTCGCCGAGGACAGGGGCGCCTTCCCGGTTTTCGCATTCGACGACTTCGATTCCGAGTGGGATCCGGCGGTCCTGACACGCTTCGCCGAGGCGCTTCCCGACGCCGGCCAGGTCTTCCTCACGTCCGCCCGTGCCTCCGTCGCGCGCGCCCTGCCCCTTCCGGAAGGCACCGTCTGGGAGGTGGCCTCTGGGGCCCTCTCCCCTGCCGGGCACCTGGCCGGACGATTCCCGGTCGTCTCCCCCGCTGCCGCCGGGAGACAGGAAAGGTCCGAAGATGTCCTCGATTCCTGAAGACGACGCCCCTCCCGCCGGGGAGCGCGATACGAGCTACGGCACCGAGTCGATCAAGCTCCTGAAGGGGCTCGAGGCGGTGCGCAAGAGGCCCGGGATGTACATCGGGAACACCGACGACATCACGGGACTCCACCACATGGTCACCGAGCTCGTCGACAACGCCATAGACGAGGCCCAGGCGGGCTACTGCGACCGGGTGACGGTGACGGTCCACCCCGACGAGACCGTGACGGTGGAAGACAACGGCCGTGGCATCCCGGTCGGGCTCCACCCGGTTCACAACCGCGAGACGCTCGAGATCATCCTCACGGACCTCCACTCGGGAGGGAAGTTCGACGACAACGCGTACAAGGTCTCCGGCGGGCTCCACGGCGTCGGTCTTTCCGTCGTGAACGCGCTCTCCTCGTCCCTCGAGGTCGAGGTCCGCCGGGACGGCCGCGTGTGGCAGCAGCCCTACGCGAAGGGAAAGCCGGCTCAGCCGATCCAGGAAGTGGGCCGGACGAACAAGACCGGGACGAAAATCACGTTCCAGGCGGACCCCGAGATCTTCTCGGTCCGCTCCTACAGCTTCGACGCCCTCTCGCAGCGGCTCCGCGAGCTCGCCTTCCTGAACCCCGGCGTCACGATCGAGGTCCTGGACGAGAGGGACGAGAAGGGGGAGAGGAAGCACGTCTTCCGGTACGAGGGGGGAATCTCCTCCTTCGTCGAGCACCTGAACAAGAACCGCGAAAAGCTCCACGAGAGCGTCATCTTCTTCACGGACGTCAAGGACGCGACGGGCGATCCGAAGGTCGACGCGAAGGGCGAGCGGCTCGACGTGGCCCTCCAGTGGAACGACGGCTACCAGGAGCAGATCTTCTGCTTCACGAACACGATCTCGAACAAGGACGGCGGCACCCACCTGGAGGGGCTGAAGACGGCCCTGACGCGCGCCATCCAGAAGTACGCCGAGACCAACAACCTCACGAAGAACCTGAAGGACACGACGCTCTCCGGCGACGACTGTCGCGAGGGGCTGACCGCGGTCGTCTCGCTGAAGATCCGGGACCCGAAGTTCTCCTCGCAGACGAAGGAGAAGCTCGTCTCGCAGGAAGCCAAGACGTGGGTGCAGACGGTCACCTACGAGAAGCTCTCGACCTTCTTCGAGGAGAACCCCAAGGTCGCCCGACGGATCGTCGACAAGATCATCGAGGCCGCCCGGGCCCGCGAGGCCGCCCGCCGCGCGCGCGAGCTCGTCCGGAGGAAGGGGGCGCTCGACGGCGCCGGCCTCCCGGGCAAGCTCGCCGACTGCCAGGAAGCGGACCCGGCCCTCTCCGAAATCTTCATCGTCGAGGGCGACTCGGCCGGCGGCTCGGCCAAGCAGGGGCGCGACCGGAAGACCCAGGCGATCCTGCCCCTCAAGGGGAAGATCCTGAACGTCGAGAAGGCGCGTTTCGACAAGATGCTCGCCTTCGCCGAGATCCGCACGCTCATCCTCGCGCTCGGGGCGGGGATCGGCGAGGAGTTCGACGTCGAGAAGATCCGCTACCACAAGATCGTCCTGATGACGGACGCCGACGTCGACGGCTCGCACATCCGGACGCTCCTCCTGACGTTCTTCTTCCGCCAGATGCGCGCCGCGATCGAACGCGGATACCTCTACATCGCGCAGCCGCCGCTCTACAAGATCGTCGACGGCAAGCGCGAGTCGTTCCTCAAGGACGACAAGGAGTATGCCCGCTTCCTCCTCGCGCGGATCGGCGACGACCGCTCGCTCGTCACCGAGCCGACCGGCACCGCGGTTTCCGGCGCCGGCCTCGTGCGCCTCTTCTCCGACGCCCAGGAGTGGCTCTCCCTCGTGAAGCGACTCTCTCTCCGGGGGATCCCCGAGGAGCTCCTGCGTTCCGTCGTGAAGGCGGGTGCCGGCCCGGAGGCGGCGCGCGACCGCGCGGCCCTCGAGACGATCGCGGCAGCCCTCCCGGCCGACCTGAAGACCGAGGTCGTCCCCGAGGAGGAGCACGGGGGCTTCGCCCTCCACGTCTCGCGCGAGACGAACGGCGTCACGCGCAAGGCCGTCGTCGACGCCACGTTCCTCGGGGGCTTCGACGTCCGCCGGGCCGGAGAGCTCGCCGCGCTCCTCGACGGCTTCCTCTACGGGCCGTACGTGCTCCGCCGCAAGGACGACGAGAAACGCGTCGGGACCCTCGCCGAGGCGGCCGAGGCGATCCTCGACAGCGCCAAGAAGGGGCTCACGGCGAGCCGCTACAAGGGCCTCGGCGAGATGAACCCCGAGACCCTCTGGGAGACGACGATGAACCCCGCCTCGCGGCGCTTCCTTCAGGTCCGGGTCGAGGACGCCGTCGAAGCGGACGAGCTCTTCACGATCCTGATGGGGGACGCCGTCGAGCCCCGCCGCGCCTTCATCGAAGCCAACGCGCTCGCGGCGACGAACCTGGACATCTGAGATGAAGCGGGGTTTTCTCGATTCCCCCGAGCCCCCCATTCCGGGCGGCCGACGCCGCCCGGAGACCGGAATGAAGCGGGGTTTTCTCGATCCCCCCGAGCCCCCCATTCCGGGCGGCCGACGCCGCCCGGAGACCGGAATGAAGCGGGGTTTTCTCGATCCCCCCGAGCTCCCCGTCGCCACGGCCGCGGCCGCGGCGAGGACGTGACATGACCGACGACCCCGAAAAGCCCCCCGTCCCCGCCGAGCAGCGGTTCCCCGTCTCCATCGAGGAGGAGATCCGCCGAAGCTACCTCGACTACGCGATGTCGGTCATCGTGGGCCGAGCCCTCCCCGACGTCCGCGACGGCCTGAAGCCGGTCCACCGCCGGGTCCTCTACGGGATGTGGGAGCAGGGGAACCGGCACAACCGCGCCTACAAGAAGTCGGCCCGCATCGTCGGCGACGTCATGGGCAAGTACCACCCTCACGGCGACGCGTCGATCTACGACACCGCCGTGCGGATGGCGCAGGACTTCTCGATGAGCGAGCCGCTCGTCGACGGGCAGGGGAACTTCGGCTCCGTCGACGGCGACAGCGCCGCCGCGATGCGCTACACGGAGATCCGCCTCACGGCGCTCGCCGAGGAGCTCGTCGGCGACGACATCGACAAGGAAACGGTCGACTGGACGCTGAACTACGACGGCTCGCTCCAGGAGCCGACCGTCCTGCCGGCGAAGTTCCCGAACCTCCTCGTGAACGGGGCCGAGGGGATCGCCGTCGGAATGGCGACGAAGATCCCCCCGCACAACCTCCGCGAGGCGTGCGACGCGGCGATCCTCCTCCTCGACAACCCCGAGGCGGGGCTCGACGAGCTCCTCCGCGTCCTGCCGGGCCCGGACTTCCCGACGGGCGGCATCCTCCTCGGGCGCCGCGGCGTCGTCGAGGCGTACCGCAACGGCCGCGGGATCATCCAGGTCCGCGGCCGGGCGGACATCGAGGCCTCGACGCGGGCGGACCGCGAGTCGATCGTCGTCACCGAGCTCCCCTTCCAGGTCAACAAGGCGCGGCTCATCGAGCTGATCGCCGACCTCGTCAACGAGAAGCGCCTCGAGGGGATCTCGGCGATCCGGGACGAGAGCGACCGGGACGGAATGCGCATCGCCATCGACCTGAAGAAGGGCGAGAACGCGAACGTCCTCCTGAACCGCCTCTACCAGCTGACGCCGCTGCAAAGCTCGTTCGGCATCATCTTCCTCGCGATCGTCGAGGGGCAGCCCCGCGTCCTCCCGCTGAAGGAGATGCTCCGGCACTTCCTCGACCACCGCCGCCAGGTCGTCGTGCGGCGGACGCGCTTCGACCTCGCGAAGGCCGAGGCGCGGGCCCACATCCTCCTCGGTCTCGCGATCGCGCTCTCGGGTCTCGACCGCGTCATCGCGATCATCCGTGCCTCGAAGGACCCCGAGGAGGCGAAGGCCCGGCTCACGACGGAGATCGAGGTCGACCTCGCGGCCCTGACCGCGTTCCTGGATCTGCCCGCGCTCGACCTTTCGCCCCGCGCGCGGCGCGAGGGAAACCTCGTCCGCCTCGACGAGGTCCAGGCGCAGGCGATCCTGGAGATGCGCCTTCAGCGGCTCACCGGCCTCGAGCGCGACAAGATCGTCGCCGAGTACAAGGACGTCCTCGCCCTCATCGCGGACCTGAAGGACATCCTCGCCCGCCCCGAGAGGGTCGCGGCGATCATCCGGGCCGAGCTCGCCGACATCCGCACCCGCTTCGGCTGCGACCGGCGCACGGAGATCTCCACCCTCGAGAAGGACCTCAACGACGAGGACCTCATCAAGGACGAGGTCGTCGTCCTCACGGTCACGCGGGGCGGCTACGCCAAGAGCACGCCGCTCTCCGTCTACCGCGAGCAGAAGCGCGGGGGCAAGGGGCGCACGGGCGCCGCCGCGACCGAGGAGGACGTCGTCGACCACCTCTTCGTCGCCTCGACGCACGACTCCCTCCTCGTCTTCACGGACCACGGGCGGGTCCACTGCGTCCGCGTCTGGGACGTCCCGTCGGCCGGGCCCGCGGCGCGCGGCAAGGCCCTCGTGAACCTGATCCAGGTCGAGCCGGGAGACAAGGTCGCCGCGATGACGACGACCCGCGGCTTCCCGGAGGACCGCTTCCTCCTCTTCTCCACGAAGAGGGGGCTCGTGAAGAAGACGGTCCTGTCGGCCTACGGCAACGTCCGCGCGGCGGGGATCATCGCGATCAACCTCGAGGACGAGGACGAGCTCCTCTCCGTCCAGGTCACGGACGGCAACCGCCAGGTCTTCCTCGGGACGCGCAACGGCATGGGGATCAAGTTCACGGAGACCGACGTGCGGCCCATCGGCCGAGACACGACGGGCGTGAAGGGGATCGAGCTGCGCGAAGGGGACGAGGTCGTCGAGATGGACCTCGTCGACGAGGACGCCACGCTCCTGGCCGTCACCGAGCTCGGCTACGGCAAGCGGACCGACGTCTCCGAGTACCGGCACCAGACGCGCGGCGGCTCGGGGGTCATCAACGTGAGGGTGACCGACAAGAACGGGCCCGTCGTCGGGATCAAATCCGTCGGCGAGGAGGACCAGCTCCTCCTCATCACGAGGATGGGAATGATGATCCGCTTCGCGGCCGCCGGCGTGCGCGAGACGGGCCGGGCCGCGCAGGGGGTCAAGGTGATCGACCTCGACGAGGGGGACGCCGTCGTCGCGGTGGCCAAGCTCCCCTCTCTCGGCGAACGGGACGAAACGCCCGACGAACCCGAAGACCCCGACACCCCGCCCGCGGCCGCTCCGACCGGGGACGAGGCGGAAAGCGAGTAGAGTAGAAGGATGAGGTTTTTTCTCGACAGCCTCGACGCCGACGAAGCCCGCCGCGTGAAGGAGTGGGGGCTTCTCGACGGCGCCGTCGTCCGTCCCGACGCCGTCCTCGCCGCGGGACGGGACTACCGCAAGACGGTTTCCGAGCTCTCGCAGGTCTGCGACGGCCCCGTCTTCGCCGCGGTCGCCGCGGGCGAGCCGAAGGCGATGTACAAGGAAGCGCGGGAGCTCGCCAAGCTCGGCAAGGCGATCGTCGTCCGCCTGCCGATGACGCGCGAGGGCCTTCGCGTCGTCCGGCTCCTCAACGACGAGCAGATCGCCGCCGACGTCCACCTCGTCTTCACGCCGCTCCAGGCGCTGCTGGCGGCCCGGGCCGGGGCGGCCTACGTCTCGACGCCGGTCGGCAGCCTCGACGCCGCGGGACAGGTGGGCATGGACGTCGTCGACGCCGTCGTCCGCGTCTACGACAACTACGGCCTGCAGACCCAGATCGTCGTCGACGCCGTCCAGAACCCCGTCCACGCGCTCGACGCGGCCGCGATGGGAGCCGACGCGGCCGCGATCCCCTTCGCCGTCCTCGACCGCCTCTTCGACCACCCGCTCACGGCGCAGGGCGTCGCCGCGATCCGGACGCACGCGGGCGAGGGCCCCCGCCGGGTCCACTGACATGAACGCGGGGCGCGGACGCACGACCAAAAACGGCGTTCCGACTGACCTGGGGGTCCGGGGGGCGCGCGCAGCCCAGCCCCCCTGCGAGTCTCGATCCCCCGGCGCCCCCCACGAGTGCGGGGCCGGGGCTCACGCGGGGGCTTGGGCGTAGTGTCGCTCTCCCACGAGCGCGCCATCGACCTCTCGCGGCGGATCCTCGACGGGCTCCGGAAGGCCCCGGGGGTCGAGCTCGCGGCGGAGGCGGAGTACGTGACGAAAGGGATCTCCTCGGCCCTTCAGGGGTGGGAGAAGGAGAACGAAACCCTCGCCGCCGAGGCGCGGAAGAGGGTCCTCTCGCGCGGACGGCGGGTCGCCGAGGGGTCCCGCGAGTTCGACCAGATTCTCTCCGAGGAGCTGCGCCGGCTCTGGGACGAGCGGGCCACCCGGGGCGAGTGACCGGCCGGGCGCCCCGGCCCGAATGGTTGGCCCAGCTCGCGGCAACACTTGCAGTTGGTCTAGGCCAAGACCCATCCTTGTCGCGGTGACGACGCCCGCCCTGCCCGAACCGCTCCCGGAGGAGACGCCCGGCCGCGTGCCGCTCTACCGGACGATCGCGGACGGCGTGATCCGCGACATCCGGCGCGGCCGGTTCCAGGAGGGGTCCCGCCTTCCCGCGTCCCGGGCTCTGGCACGGACGCACGAGGTGAACCGGGCCACCGTCCACCAGGCGCTGCAGGTCCTGAAGCGCGAAGGATGGATCGAGACGAACAAGGGGGGCGGGACGCGCGTCGCCCGCCGCTCCCTCGCCGGACCGATGGTCGGACCCGCCCCGTCGTGGGACCGGATCTCTTCCGCGCTCCTCGGCCGGATCCTCGCCGAGACGGGCGCGCAGGACGGGGCGCCCGCCCAGGCGCAGGACCTCGCGCGGCTCGCTCCCGACGAACGGGAGTTCCCTGCCGAAGCCTTCGCGAAGGTCCTGGCGGAAGTGGCGCGCGACGGCGCCCTCCTCGCCTACGGCTCTCCCTTCGGCTACCGGCCGCTCCGCGAAACGCTCGCCGCCCGCCTCCAGCGCCGCGGCATCCCGGCCGACGCCGACGCGATCCTCATCGTCAACGGAGCCCAGCAGGGGCTCGACCTCATCACGCGGGCCCTCGTCGACCCGGGGGATGCGGTCGCCGTCGAGAACCCGAGCTACTCGGGTGCGCTCTCTCTCCTGCGGGCCCACGGAGCCCGGCTTCTCGGCGTCCCGCTCGACGCGGAGGGGCCCGAGCCCGAGGCCCTTCGCGCCGCGCTGGACGAACGTCCGAAGTTTCTCTACACGATCCCCGACTTCCAGAATCCGACCGGGCTCCTGGCCACCGCGGCCCGCCGGCGCGAGCTCGTCGCGGCGGCGGCGGCGGCGGGCGTCCTCGTCGTGGAGGATGCCTTCGACGCCGACCTCTCGGTCGAGGGAGACCTCCCGCAGCCCCTCGCGGCCCTGGCGCCGGGCCACGTCGTCCATCTCGGGACGATCTCCAAGGCGCTCTTCCCGGGCGTGCGCGTCGGCTGGATCTCGGGCCCCCGCGAGTTCGTCCACCGCCTCGCGGCGCTGAAGCGGATCGGCGAGCTCACCTCGCCGCCGGTCCTGCAGGCCGCGCTGAACGTCTTCGTGTCGCGCGGCGACTACGACCGGCACCTCCTCCGCGTGAAGGCCCGCCTCCGGACGCGGCTCGCCCTCGCGCACAAGACCGTCCTGAGGCGTTTCCCGGTCGGGACCCGGTGCGACCGCCCGCTCGGCGGCTGGGTCCTCTGGGCCGAGCTTCCGGAGGGGATCTCGGGACGGGCGCTCGTGGAGGCGGCGCGTGCCGGGGGGGTCCTCGTCTCCCCCGGCGGCGACTACGCCCCCGACCGCGCCGACACCTCCGCGCTCCGCATCTCCGTCTCCCGTAGCTCGGGAGCCGCCCTCGAGATGGCCCTCGAGAGCCTCGGCGCGCTGGCGCGGGCGGCCGTCCGAAGGGCTCACCGCCGGGCCCCCCGCGCCGAGGAGCGACGCGAGGAAGCCCTCATCCAGATCTGAAAGGGAAAAGAGCCATGAGCAGCAGCCCCGTCTTCTCCTCCCCGTTCACGTCCGACGCCTTCCGCGTCAAGGTCGGCCTCGCCGAGATGCTCAAGGGGGGCGTCATCATGGACGTCGTCAACGCCGAGCAGGCGAAGGTCGCCGAGGACGCCGGCGCCTCGGCCGTCATGGCGCTCGAGCGCGTCCCGTCCGACATCCGCCGCGACGGCGGCGTCGCGCGGATGTCGCCGGTGGCCAAGATCCGAGAAATCCAGGAGGCGGTTTCCATCCCCGTGATGGCCAAGTGCCGCATCGGGCACCTCGCCGAAGCGCGGGTCCTCGAGGCGCTCGAGGTCGATTTCATCGACGAGAGCGAGGTCCTGACCCCGGCCGACGAGGAGAACCACGTCTACAAGCACGACTTCGAGGTCCCGTTCGTCTGCGGCTGCCGAAACCTCGGCGAGGCGCTTCGGCGGATCGGCGAAGGGGCCGCGATGATCCGGACGAAGGGCGAGGCGGGGACGGGCGACATCGTCCACGCCGTCAAGCACCTGCGCGAGGTGACGCGGCAGATGAAGACGCTGACGCTCCTCTCCCGCGACGAGTGGATGGCCGCGGCCAAGCAGCTCGGGGCGCCGTTCGAGCTCGTCGTCTGGGTTGCCGCCAACGGCCGCCTCCCGGTTCCGAACTTCGCCGCTGGCGGCATCGCGACCCCGGCCGACGCGGCCCTCTGCCGGATCCTCGGGGCGGAGGCGGTCTTCGTCGGCTCGGGCATCTTCAAGTCGGACGACCCCGCCCTGCGGGCACGAGCGATCGTCGAGGCGACGACCCACTGGGACGACCCGGCCCGCGTCGCGAAGGCGTCGGAGGGTCTCGGTGAGGGGATGAAGGGGATCGAGGCGGCGAAGCTCGTCGAGTCGGAGCTCCTTCAGACCCGGGGCTGGTGACGATGCTGGTCGGCGTCCTCGCCCTGCAGGGCGACGTCGAAGCGCACGCCGCCGCGCTGGCGCGCCTCGGCGTGCCGGCGCGCCGCGTCCGGACGGCGGAGGAGGTCCGCGGGAGTTCGGGCCTCGTCCTGCCGGGGGGCGAGTCGACGACGATGTGGAAGCTGATGGAAGGGACCGGAATCGCGGAAGCGATCGTCGAGGTCGCGCAGCGCGGCGATCCGGTCTTCGCGACGTGTGCCGGGGTGATCGTTGCCGCGCGCCGGATCGAGGGGCCGGCCCGCGACGGGCTCGGCCTCCTCGACGCGACGGCCGTGAGGAATGCCTACGGGCGACAGCTCGACTCGGCGGTCGTGACGCTCACCGACCTCGACCGGGAGGTGCTCGGCACGGAACCGCTGGAGGCCGTCTTCATCCGCGCGCCCAGGCTCGCCGACCTCGGGCCTCTCGTCGAGGTCCTCGCACGCCGCGACGGCGACCCGGTCCTCGTGAGACAGGGAAACGTCGTCGCCACCACCTTCCACCCCGAGCTCGCCGCCGACACACGCGTCCACCGTCTCGCGTTTCGGGCGGCGCTCGCAGCCCGCGCCGCCTGAGCCTCCAGGCGTGAGCGCCGTCCAGGAGGCGCTGGAAGCGCTCGGGCACCCGCACGGCGCGCTTCCGGAACCGCGTCTCCTCGCCAACCTCTTCGTGAGATTCCAGGCGCAGGTCCCGCTGCGGCGTCTGCCGGAAGGGCCAGGGCCCGAGGAAGCGCTGGCGTCGTGGATCGAGGACGGGGCAGGCTGCTGCGGCGAGTCTCGCGTTCGGGCCTTCGAGGCCCTCGCCGCGGCGGCGGGCTTCTCCGTCGAGGACGCTCGGGCTCGCGGCCCCGCCGGCGAGAGTCACCGGGTTCTCCTCGCTCACGACCGCCGGGTCCTGCTCGATCCGGCGTTTCCTCTCCCGGCACCGCTCTCCCTCGACCCGCCCGCGGAGGCCGAGTCGACGGGCTACGGGGCCCTCACGGTGCGGTCCGGGGGCCGAGACCGGTTCGAGGTGCTGCTCGAAACGCGCGGGGACGAGCGGGTCCTCTACCGGATCGAGCCGGGCGAGGCGCCGTCCAGTGGCGACAGCGACTGGGAGCCGGTCCGGGAGGCTGAGCCCGGACAGCTCTTCCGTCTGCTCGACGAGCGGCTCCTCCGGTGGCGGAGCGGTGCGCTGGAGGTCTCCGATGCCTGGAGCCGCCTCCATGTTCCGTTTCCCGCATCCGACCCCGAGGGTCTCGAGGCGCTCTTCGGTTCTCCGATTCCGGAGCTCGAGCCGTCCGGCCCGGCGAAACCGCCGGTCCCCGCGCCGGCGCTCTCGGTCTACCACGCGTCGACGTCCGCGCCGCCGATCCTCCTGTCCCTTCTCACCGACCCTGCGGTCCACGATTCCCTCCTTCCGGAGGGCTGGACCGCGAGGGGCCTTTCGATTCGGGAGGACGGCTTCGACCGGACGCTCGTCGAAGGCGGGACGCGCCTGCGCACGGAGCGGATCACGCTCCTTCCGGAGGGGATGACCGTCGAGGCCGAAGGGCCTCTCGCCCTCTTCCGAACGCGAACGTGGAGGCTGGAAACGCGTCCCACCGGAACGCGCCTGCGGGTCCAGGCAACCCTGCGCGACCCCATCCCGCCGCGCGGTCTTTCCGAAGGGACCCGTCGCCGGCTCGTATTCGAGCTCGCGAGCGAGCTCCTCGCGCTCGACGGCCGCGCCACCGCAGGCTGAGCCCGGCGGCAGGCCCGAAGGGCCAGTGAGGGAGGGACCCGAAAAGAGAAGCGGGCGCGGAGGGGGTTCGGGGGGGACCGGCCGCAGGCCCGAAGGGCCAGTGAGGGAGGGACCCGAAAAGAAAAGCGGGCGCGGAGGGGGTTCGGGGGGACCGGCCGCAGGCCCGAAGGGCCAGTGAGGGAGGGACCCGAAAAGAGAAGCGGGCGCGGAGGGGGTTCGGGGGGACCGGCGGCAGGCCCGAAGGGCCAGTGAGGGAGGGACCCGAAAAGAGAAGCGGGCGCGGAGGGGGTACGGGGGGACCGGCCGCAGGCCCGAAGGGCCAGTGAGGGAGGGACCCGAAAAGAGAAGCGGGCGCGGAGGGGGTACGGGGGGACCGGCCGCAGGCCCGAAGGGCCAGTGAGGGAGGGACCCGAAAAGAGAAGCGGGCGCGGAGGGGGTACGGGGGGACCGGCCGCAGGCCCGAAGGGCCAGTGAGGGAGGGACCCGAAAAGAGAAGCGGGCGCGGAGGGGGTTCGGGGGGACCGGCCGCAGGCCCGAAGGGCCGCGGTCCCCCCGATTCACTTCAGCCCCGAAGGGCCGCGGTCCCCCCGATTCGTTAGAAGTCCAGCTCGTCCCCGTCGTCCAGCAGCCGGAGGCGCGGATCCGAGAGAGCCGCGATGTCGGCCCGCAATTCCGGGAGCGTCGGGGGCTTCATGTGGTAGAGGTTCACCGGGACGGCCGCCGGGAACTTCCGCATCTCCTGGTGGAGCGTCGCGGGCGTCAGGTGCTTGGCGACGTCGGCGATCTCGGACATCGAGTCCGGGAAGGAGCACTCGACGAAGATCGCCTTCAGGTCGGCCCGGGCGCGCGCCTCGGCCCAGAGCGCCTCGGTAGGGCCGGTGTCGCTCGAGAAGACGACGCAGGAGTGATCGTCCCAGAGGAGGTAGCCGTACGTGGGGACGACATGGGAGACGGGGATCGCGAGCGCGTGAAGGCCGTTCACGCGGAACGGCACACCGGTCTCGATCACGCGGAACGTCACGGCGGGGAGAAAGTGCGTCGGGATCCGCGTGAAGTCGGGCCAGATGGCGTCGTTGAAGAGGTGGTCCTGCAGGAGCCCGGTGACATCCTTCGGGCCGACGACCTCGATCGGCCCCTCTGTCCGGCCGAAGACGTTCTCGACCAGGAACGGGAGCGAGGCGACGTGGTCGAGGTGCGAGTGCGTGATGATGATCGACCGCACCCTCGACTGCTCCTCGAGGGTGAGCGACTGCGTCAGCGCTCCCGCGTCCAGAGACACCGTTCCGTCGAGCAGGAACGAGGTCTGCCGATGCCAGGGCGTGGAGCCACCGTACGCGCCGAGGACACGGATCCGCACGACGACGATTCTAGGCCGGGTCGGACCGGTCCGGGGTGATATCGGTCACCCTTTTCTGGTCCTTCCCTGGGTCAGAACGTCGCCGGTCCGAGGTAGAAGGTGGTTTGCCAGCCCCCGAGGCTCGATTTCAGGTCCGTCGGCCGGGCGAAGTCGACGTTCCAGGGGATCCCGAGAAAATAGGCCGTGAAGCCCGCGCCGTAGGCGGCCCGTCCGCCCACGAGCCGGCCCCCCTTGGCGAACGTGAAGTCCTCGTCCTCGAGGTAGGCGGCGCCGATATCGAAGAAGAGCCGGCCGCGAACCCCGCCGAAGTTGAGGCCGATCCCGGTGATCAGGACGTCGATCAGGGGGAAGCGGAGCTCCGTGTTGAGGTAGAAGATCCTGTTCCCGATGATGGCCCGGTAGTCGTATCCGCGGAGGGTGTCGAGGCCGCCGAAGGAAAAGACCGTCGGGACGGCACCGGTGGCAACGCCCACGAAGCCGCGGAAGGCGAAGTTCGTCCGGCGCGAGAGCGGGACGTAGGCGCGCGCCACGGCGGAGATGTCCGAGGAGAGCGTCCCGCCGTCCTGGAAGTCGGGAAGATAGCGGTAGTTCACCGAGAGCGCCTGCCCGCCGTGCGGCCCAAACGACTTGAACCTCGTCCCGTCGTAGCCGAAGCCGGCGCCGACCTGTAGCGTGTCGTCTTTGCGCGGGAGGTAGACCTGTCCCTGAGTGCCGTCGTCGTTCGTGATGAGGGCCGGTTCGTCGATCTCTCTGGAGAGGAACCCGAAGACGCCCTCCACCCGCGTGTACCGCGACAACGGGAAGACGCCCAGGAGGCTGGCCCCCGTCTCCCGGGAGAACCGCTTTGTGGAGACGTACTGCCCGTATTCGTTCACGCCCGTGAAGTAGGTCCGGCTGTCGTAGGCCTGGACTCCCCACTGCAGCCGGCGCTTGAGGTTGAAGTAGATGGCGTTGATGTTCGAGTAGCCGGCGAGCGTGTCCCAGACGAAGAAGACGCGCTTGTCGCCGAGGTAGTCGGAGAAGCCGAGCCGGACGGAGGAGAGGAACGTCCCGTCGGAGTTGACCCCGACGTAGCCGCCGACGTCGTCCACGAAGAGCTTGAAGCGGCTCGGTTCGATCTTCTCGGGGTCGATTGCGACCTCGATCGCCGGGACGAAGTCCGGCGCGGCCCCTCTCACGATGGGGGCGGGCGCCAGGGCCTTCTCCTCGAGTCGCCGGAACGGCTTCTTCGCGTCGGCGACGTAGAGCTGGAAGCGGCCTTCCTGGTAGCCGGAGAAGACGACCTTTTCCTGGCCGTCGGGGCCGACGTAGGCGGCCGGCCCGATGGCGGCGCCGATGACGTCGGTGTACTGGAAGAGCTCGCCCGTCCCCAGGTCCTGCCCGTAGATGTTGAAGATGCCGCCCCGGGACGATGCGAAGTAGAGGCGCGCGCCGTCGGGCGAAAAGGCCGCGTCGTCGTCGTTCCCCTCGCCCCAGGTGATCTGCTCGATTTTCGACGGGTCGTGCAGGGGAAACCGGACGATCTTCTGGAGCCCGGCCACGACCTTCGTGTGGTAGAGGTACTTGCCGTCGGGAGAGAAGATCGGGGCCGTGTCGTAGCCCTCGTCCGACGTGAGGTTCCGCACCTCCTTCGAAGCGAGGTCGAGGAGGAAGATGTCGCGCGACGTCCCGGAGATGCCCGAGAAGACGACCGACGCGCCGTCGGGCGAGAACGCGGGAGAAAGGGGCATGTCGGGCGCCACCGGAATCCTCTCGATGACGCCTCCGCCGCGGGCCGAGAAGATGAAGAGCTGCCGGCCCCGTTCCCGCCGGGCGAAGACGGCGATCCGGTCGCCGTCGGGGGCGAAGGAGAGGTCTCGACCGCCCTCGGGTCCCTGCGTCAGGAACTGGGCGGAGATGTATTCGTACTTCGTCGTCCGTCCCGGCGAGAGGTTCTTCCAGAGCTTGCGGGACTTCGTCGAGAGGAGGGCGATGTCGATGTCTTCCTTGTACGTCGTGAGCGTGGCGACGAAATCTCCCGACGGAGAGGGGGCGGCACCGACTTCGTACGAGGGCCGCTCCCAGGCGCCGACCCGGAACCGCTCGCCGTACTCGGACGCCTCCCCCTTCACCGCCAGGAGCGGCAAGTACTTTCTCCGGAGGTACCGCCGGAACTTCATGTTGAAGTCGTCGGGCTCGATCTCGAACGCCCTCTTGAGGGCCGCCGCGATGTCCTTCCCGAGGAAGGAGCGGAACTCGAAGACGAGCTCGCGGACGGCGTCCTTTCCCCACTCGGCCTCGACGAAGTCGAAGAAGGCGTGGCCGAAGCGGTAGGCGGCGTAGCCGGTGATGTCGACGCGCGTGATCGGGGGAATCTGGTCGGAGTTCACCGCGTCGCGGATGAACATCCGGTCCTTCTCGTCCTCGTCCTTCGCGAAGTAGGAGGCCATCCCCTCCATGAACCACGTCGGGATGTTCGACGTGTACGCGCGGGAGAGCCGCCCGCCGTAGAGGATCTCGTACTGGAAGATGTGGGTCAGCTCGTGCGATATGAGGTTCTGGACCTTCTCGTCGGGGAGGTCGATCGGCAGGACCATCCGGTTGCGTGCCGGCTCGGCGAACGCCCCGACCCCCTCGGGGATGAAGTTCAGGATGATGTTGTTCTGCTCGAACTCCGCGTGCGAGACGTAGAAGAGAAGGGGAATCGGCTTCGGCACCTGGTAGTTGAGCCGTCGCGAAAGGTCGTCGTAGGCCGACTCGGCCATCGAGGCGACCTTTTGCAGGGCGGCCTCGCCACGACCGTAGTGGTAGATCCGGAAGTGGGTCGACGAGTAGATCTTCCAGTCGAACTTGTCGTAGACGACCTTGTTCTGTCCCTGGGCCCGAAGCGGCGCCGAGGCCAGGAGCAGGGCCGCGAGGGCCACGAGGAGGGCGAGCCGGAGGGTTCGCCGCCTAGTTGAACACATAGCGGTTCGCCTCCCTTTCCCGCACGATGAACAGGCCGAGCAGACGGTTTTCCAGCGAGAAGAGGTTCTCGAAGAGCCCCACCATCTCGTCGGCAGCCCGCCGGGACTTCTCCTTCTGGTCCTTGAACGTCTCCTGGAAGAGCTTCGCGCCGGTCCGGCCGTCGAAGGCGAGAATCGTCACCTCGAACGAAAAGCCGGTCGCTTCGATATAAACCTGCCGGTAGTAGGTCCGGCCGTCGAGCCGGCTCGTGTACTCCTCCGTCTTGTAGCCCGACTTGTCCTCGACCTGGAAGTCGACGATCCCGGAGAGGAGGATGTCCGCGCCCACGCGGGAGCCGAGCTCCCGCCAGAACTCCGACGCCTCTCCCAGGGCCTTCAGCTCGGTGGAAGGGAGCTTCACGTCGGAGGGCATCGTGACGACGTTCATCTTCGTCCGCCGTCCGACCTGCTTTCCGAGATAGCGGCGGAACTCCACGTCGAGATCGAGGTCCTTGACCCGGGTCGACTCCTTGCGCTCGGAGAGCTTCGAGGCGACGAGGAACGGCGCCAGCGAGATCCGCTCGCGCCCGGACACCGCGAGCTTCGGGCGGAGGGGGAGCTTCAGCTTCACCTCGGTGGAGCCGGCCCGGAGCGGGCGGGCGGGAGCCGAGAGGAGGACGAGGGCGGCGAGGAAAACGGCGGGTCGTCTCACTTCGGTGTCGTCGTGGGGCCGGACGTCCGCTGCAGAGAGGTGTAGTACTCGGCGAAGCGGGCGTAGTTGCGCTTGATCTTGGCGTCGTCGGGGCGGAGCTCGAGGGCGCGTTTGTAGGCGGCGAGCGCCCGGGCCGTCTCGCCGACCGCCTCGGAAGCGACCGCGATGTTGTTCAGGATCTCGGGGTCGTCGGGCGCCAGCTTCGCCGCCCGGTCGAAGCGGAAAAGGGCTTCCCTCCAGAAGCCCCGCCGCGCCATCTCTGCGCCGTAGGCCTTCTGGTCGGCGGCGTTGGCGGCGGTCTCCGGGGTCGAGGCGCAGCCGGTCAAGGACACGACGAGCGAGAGGACGAGGCCCGTGGCGAGAACGCGGCAACGGTGTCTCACGAAGACCGGCATTATAGTCAGCGCCCTTACGCAAGATGCGGTCCCAGCGGGTGCCTTCCGATATCGTCCTCTCGTGGGGCCTGAGCGTGCGCGGCGCGCGGGCCCGCGTCCTCTCGCGGCTGCTCCTGGGCGCGGGCTCGGTCGAGAACGCGCTTCGATGTCCTCCCGGGGAGGCGGCCGGTCTCGCCGGCGCCGGCCTTCCCGAGGTGCTCCCGCTCTTCGATCCCGCGCCGACCCCTGGCTTCGACGAGGCCCGCCGGCGGCTCGAGCGGTCGGAGGCGCGCGTCGTCGCGATCTGCGACGCGGAGTACCCGGCCCTCCTGCGCGAGTCGCCCGATCCGCCGCCCGTCCTCTTCGTGCGTGGCCGGCCCCTCGGGGACGCACCGGTCGTCGCCCTCGTCGGATCCCGGCACGCGACCCGCGCCGGCCTCGAGGCGGCCCGCCTCGTCGCCGCGGGCCTGGCGCGGGCCGGGGTCACGGTCGTCTCGGGCTTCGCCCACGGGATCGACGAGGCGGCCCACGCCGCCGCCCTCGAGGAGGGGGGCGAGACCTGGGGCGTCCTCGGCTGCGGGGTCGACGTCTCCTACCCGGCCGCGCACGAACGCCTCCGGGCGCGGATGCTCGCCGGCGGGGCGCTCCTCTCCGAGCTCCCGCCGGGGACGACACCCGAGCCGTGGCATTTTCCCGTCCGCAACCGGATCATCGCCGGTTGCGCGCGCGTCGTCGTCGTCGTCGAGGCGGCGCTCAGAAGCGGCTCGCTCATCACGGCGCGCTGTGCCGCCGAGGCGGGACGCGACGTCGCGGCCGTTCCCGGCCCCGTGATCGGCGAGCAGGCTTCCGGGTCGAACGCCCTCCTGAAGGACGGGGCGATCCTCGTCCGCGATGCGGCCGACGTCCTTCGGGAGCTCCCGGACGAGGACCTCTGCCGCCTTCGGCCGGGCGGGCTGCCGGACCAGGGTACGGCTCCGCGTCCTCCCGAAGACCCCGACGCGGCCCGTGTCCTGCTCGCCCTCGACGAGGCCGAGCCGCGCGACGCCGACGCGCTGGCGGCCGCGACCGGACTCACCGCGTCCCGGCTGTCGGCCGCCCTCGTCCTCCTCGAGCTGGAGGGGCTGGCCGAGGCCCTGCCGGGGGCCCTTTTTGCCAGGCGGCGGCCCCGGGCTTGACAACCGTGGCATCGTAGCCGGCCCCATGTCGAAGTCTCTCGTCATCGTCGAGTCCCCCGCGAAAGCGGCCACCCTCGGGAAGTTCCTCGGGAAGGACTTCTCCGTCCTCGCCTGCTACGGGCATGTCCGGGACCTCCCCCGAAAGGGGATCTCGGTCGACCGGGAAGCCGGATACGAGCCGACGTACGAGGTCCTTCCCGGCAAGCAGAAGACGATCGCCGAGCTGAAGAAGCACGCGAAGGTCGCCGACGACATCTACCTGGCGGGCGACCCCGACCGAGAGGGAGAGGCGATCTGCTGGCACCTCGGGGAGCTCCTTCGGCCCTCGGCCCCGTCGGCGCGCTTTCACCGGGCCGAGTTCCACGAGATCACCAGGAGCGCGATCCAGAAGGCGATCGCGAGCCCGGGCGAGATCGACACGAACCGGGTCGCCGCCCAGCAGGCGCGCCGGATCATCGACCGGCTCGTCGGCTACGAGGTCTCCGACCTCCTCTGGAAGAAGGTCTGGAGGGGCCTCTCGGCGGGGCGCGTCCAGACCGTGGCGCTCCGAATCATCGTGGAGCGCGAGGCGGAGCGGGAACGCTTCCGCCCCGTGCCGTACTTCTCCGTGCCTCTCCAGCTCGCGAAAGGGGAGGCTCTCTTCCCCGCCCGGACCGTCACATGGCGCGGCGAGAAGCTGAAGTTCGACGGCACCGAACCTCGCCTGGGGACGCACGAGGTGGCCGAGGAGGTCCTCGAGCACCTTCGGGGCTCCGTGCTCCGGGTCGTCTCCGTCGAGGCGCGCGAGAAGCGGACGAACCCGGTTCCGCCCTTCACGACCTCCAAGCTCCAGCAGGGGGCGGCGCGGTCGCTCGGCTTCACCGTCCGCAGGACGATGCAGGTGGCCCAGCGGCTCTACGAAGGCAAGACGATCTCGGGGCGCGGCTCCGTCGGGCTCATCACCTACATGCGAACCGACTCGACGCGGGTCTCCGAGGAGGCGCTGGGGGCCGTGCGGGCCTACATCGGCTCCACCTTCGGAGCCGAGGCCCTGCCTTCCGAGCCGCGGCGCTTCAAGCAGAAGAAGGACGCCCAGGACGCCCACGAGGCGATCCGGCCGACGATGCTGGACCTGCCGCCCGAGGCGGTCGCGGGCGACGTCTCGGCCGACGAGCTGAAGCTCTATCGGCTCATCTGGAACCGCTTCGTCGCGTCGCAGATGACACCGTCCGTTTCCGACGTGACGACCGTCGAGATCGAGGCGGCGCGGGACGGCCGTTCCGACACGGCCGGCGTCCGCGCCAGCGGCTCCGTCCTGAAGGACGCGGGCTGGCTCCGCGTCTACGGCCAGGTCTCCGAGACGGAGGAGGCGGAAGGGGAGGGAAACGGAAACGGCGACGCCGAGGAGGGGAAGGTCCGCCTCCCGCAGCTCGCGGAAGGGAATGCCCTCCGGCTCGTCGAAGCCGCCATCGAGGATCACGAGACGCAGCCCCCGCCGCGGTTCAATGAAGCCTCGCTCGTGAAGTTCCTCGAGGAGAACGGCATCGGCCGGCCCTCGACCTATGCGGAGATCATCCGGAAGATCGAGGATCGCGAATACGTCCGGAAGAAGGATCGCCGTTTCCTCCCCACGCTCCTCGGGCGCCTCGTCGTCGACCTGATGAAGGAGGGCTTCGACGATTTCTTCCAGACCGAGTACACGGCCCGGATGGAGGAGGAGCTCGACGAGGTCGAGGAGGGGAAGCTCGACTGGCGCAAGGCGGTCGCGGAGTTCGACGACCGCTTCCGGAAGGATCGCGACCAGGCGCTGAAGAAGATGGTCTCCGTGAAGGCGGGGCTCCCGTTCGCGGAGGTGAAGAAGCACCTGCCCGACGTCCCGCTCCCGGAGGGTCTGGGGGACGAGTGCCCCAAGAGCGGCCACGAGCTGCGCCTCCGGATGGGGAAGAACGGCCTCTTCGTGGCCTGCGCCGGCTACCCCGACTGCGATTTCACCGTCGACATGCCCGAGCCCGAGGAGGACGCGGTCGACGCCACGGAGCTGGAAGGGCAGACGTGCGAGGAGTGCGGCAGCCCGATGAAGCTCCGGACGGGGCGCGACGGCTCGTCCTTCCTCGGGTGCACGGCCTACCCGAACTGCCGCAGCACGGTCGCCGTCAAAGTTGCGAACGGGAAAGCCGAGGCGCGTCCCGACCGCCCGACGGGCGAAAAGTGCCCCGCGTGCGGGCACGACCTCGCCACCAAGCACGGCCGCTACGGCGACTACGTCGGTTGCACGAACTACCCGGATTGCCGCTACCGGCCGGCGAAGCCGGTCACCTCGACGACCGTCCCCTGCCCGGAGTGCCGGACGGGCGAGGTCCTCGTCCGCAAGGGGCGCTTCGGGCCGTTCTACGGCTGCTCGAACTACCCCGCGTGCCCGAAGAGCTTCCGCGCGCGCCCGGTGCCGAAGGCGTGCCCTTCGTGTGCGGCTCCCTACCTCCTCGTGAGAGACCGGAAGGCGGGAGCCTTCTACGTCTGCGAGAAGGAGGGGTGCGAGTTCGACGCGCCGGCCGCGGACCTCGAGGCATACGCCTTCGTCACGAAGGTCCCGGACGTCGCCGTCGTGGCGGCAGCGGCCGTTGCGGCCGTCGAGGCAGGAGCCGGGAAGGCGAAGAAGCCCGCCGCGAAACGGGCCCGGAAGAGCTGACCCCGCGGGGCGCCGGCCGGCGCCCCGCGGTTCCCCGCCACCGTCAGCGCCGTCCCTGGCCGCACTCCACGCGGATCGACTGCGCCGCGTCGTTTCCGACGGGCGTGTTCTTCAGCTCGTCGTTGTCGCCGGCGAAGGTCGTGGAGCGGCCCTGGTAGTTCGGCTGGCTGTAGAGGGTCGCCCGGCAGCCGGACGGGACCTGGATCGAGCTCGCCGCGTTCTCGCCGAGCCGTGTACGGGAGAGGTCCGGGACGTCGGAACGGAACGTCTCCGACGCGCCGCGAAGGCGGCTGTCGCGAAAGAGCGTCACGCCGTCGGCCTGCGGAGCCGGTGCCGGAGGATAGGCGGCCGGGGGCCGGTGGCGCGGTTTTCGCCCGCAGTCGACGCGCAGGGACGAGGCGGTGTCGGCTCCCACCTCCGTGTTCTTCAGCTTGTTGTTGTTCCCGCGGAACGTCGTCGAGCGGCCCCGGTAGCCCGGCTCGGAGAAGAGCGTCACCATGCAGCCGTCCGGGACCTCGATCGAGCTGGCCCTGCGGGCCCCGAACCGCGTCCGCTCGAGATCGGGGACGTCCTCGTCGAACATCTGGGACGGTCCCGAGAGGTTCGAGTCGCGGTAAAGCGTGACTCCGACCCCGCACTCGACACGGACCGAGCCGACGGCGTCCCGTCCGAGGCGCGTGTTCCCGAGATCGTTGTCGCGCTCGGTCAGCTCGAGGCGCACCCCGCGATACCCGGAGCGCTCGAAGAGGACGACGCGGCAGCCGCGGCTGACGTCGACGGAGCTCGTCCGGCGGGCCCCGAACGGCGTGTCGTTCAGGTCGAAGACGTCGCGGTCGACGACGATCCTCTCGCCCGTGAGCCGGAGACCCTCGTAGAGGGTCGCCCCGGCGGGCTGGGCGGGGGCGGCGTCGGTCAGAAGGAGCACGGCGACGAGAAGAGCGGGGCTGAGGATCCGGCGCGTCATCGGGACTTCCTTTCTCGCGGGCTGCGACGACGGTCGCGTTCCCGGTGTCGGACATTCAAGCCCGGTGCCGCGGCGGCCGTCTCCTCCGGAGACCGAGTCAGCCGGGCGACAACGCGCGGAGGACGGTCCGGAACCGGCAGAGCCCGGCCCGCGGGAACCGGCGGTCGACGGCGCCGAGAAGCGGGTAGGGGCTCGCGGAAAACGACATCCCGTCGACGAGGAAGCCGGCGTTCGCGACGAGCCGGACCACCTCGGACGCCGGACGGACGGCGATGTGGTCGGGCTGCTGGAGGCCCGGGACGGCGGCCTTGATCCGCTCGGCCCAGTGGTCCCGGTTCGGGGTGTAGACGGCGAGAGCGCCTCCGGGCTTCAGGACGCGCAGGGCCTCGGCGAGGCACGGGCGAAGGACCTCGTCGGTGACGTGCTCGACGAAGTCGGCGAGGAGCACGGCGTCGAAGGAGCCGCTCCCGAACGGGGCGAGGTCTCGCGCGTCGGCCGCCTCGAATCGGACGTTCCGAAGGCCCCGGGCGGCGGCGGCCCGTCTCGCGACGGCGACGGCGGTCTCGGCCGCGTCGATGCCGACGACCTCGGCGACGAGGGACGCGAAGAAGAACGCGGTGTCGCCGCGGGCCGAGCCGACCTCGAGAAGACGCATCCCGGCGTGGGGCCGCACGGAGCGCAGGAGCGCCGCGTCCCTCTCACGGTACTTCCGGGCGTTCCGGAAGAGCCAGTGCGGCCGGTACATGGCCGCGTAGTAGGCCTCGTCGTAGACCTCGGCGTTCGGCGCGAAATCGGGGCGGGAAGGCATCGACGACATGGTACGTCCCGTGCGGGGAAGACGCTTCGGGCGCGCCCCTACGGCCGGACGGCCCGGATCAGGATCCGGTACCGGAACGTCGGCCCGACGAGCGGGAGGGGAGAAAGCGCCTTCTCCACCCAGCGGACGAGAGGGAAGGGCGAGACGCTCCACGTCTCGAGCTCGATCGTGAAGCCGGAATCGAGGAGGAACCGGCGGACCGCGGCGACGCGCCGGACGGCGATGTGCTGCGGGAACTGCTCCAGGAGGAAGTCGTGCGCCTTCATTCGCTCGACGTAGTGCGCCCGGTCGGGGGTGTAGATCCCGAGGCGTCCGCCTGGCTTCAGGACCCTTCGGCACTCGCCCAGCATCGCCACCAGCGTCGGGTCGTCGATGTGCTCGACGAGGTCGATCGCCGCCACGGCGTCGACGCTCCCGTCCGCAACCGGCGCGAGATCAGCGACGTCGGCCTCGAGCCAGCTCACGTTCGCGAGCCCGAGCCGGGCGCGGGCCGCCTCGGCGAGCGCGATCGCCTCGGGTGCCGCGTCGACGCCGACGACCGCCCGGGCGCTGCGCGCGAGGAGGAAGGTCACGTCTCCCCGTGCCGACCCGAGCTCCAGGACGAGGTCCGTCTTCCGCGGCGCCACGACGCGCAGGACGTCCCGGTCGCGCTCGGCGTACTTGCGCGGCGGGTTCTTGAACCAGTGGTGCGGATGCAGGCCCTTCCAGTACTCCTCGTCGTAGAGATCCCGCTCGAACGTCACGCGGCGAGTGTACCCATCCGGACGGAAGGCGCCGGGCACGTGCCCGGCGTCACGAATGCGGGAGAGGGGGTGTTCCCTACAATCAGCGTCCCATGATGGATCCCAGGGTGACGGTGATCGGAGGCGGCTTCGCCGGCGTCGAGTGTGCGAGCGTCCTCGCGCGCCGGGGTCATCGCGTCCGCCTCGTCGAGATGCGGCCCGTGCGGACGACCGACGCTCACGAGACGGACCGGCTCGCCGAGATGGTCTGCTCGAACTCCTTCCGGTCGGACAACCCCGGGAATGCCGTCGGCCTCCTGAAGAGGGAGATGGAGCTCGTCGGGTCGCTCGTCATGGAAGAGGCCCGGCGCGCGGCCGTTCCGGCCGGCGACGCCCTCGCGGTGGACCGCGAGCTCTTCGCCCGATCCGTCACGGCGCGAATTGCCGCCGAGCCATTCGTCGACCTCGTTCGCGAGGAGGTCGAAGCGCTCCCCGACCCGGGAGACGGCTTCGTCGTCGTCGCGACCGGCCCGCTCACGTCCCCCGCCCTCTCCGACGCGCTTCTCGCGGCCCTCGGCGGGAGCCACCTCTACTTCTACGACTCGGTCGCCCCGATCGTGGAAGCGGCCTCGATCGACCTCTCGATGGTCTTCTCGGCGAGCCGCTGGGGGAAGGGGGGCGGCGCCGACTACCTGAACGTCCCCCTCTCGCGCGAGGAGTACGAGGCGTTCGTCGGGGAGCTTCTCGCGGGCGAGAAAGTCCCCTTCCACGACTTCGAGAAGGCGGTCTTCTTCGAGGGGTGCCTCCCCATCGAGGCGATGGCCGAGCGCGGCATCGAGACGCTCCGGCACGGGCCGATGAAACCGTTCGGCCTGCCCGACCCCCGCACCGGACGGGAGCCGTATGCCGCGGTCCAGCTGCGCCAGGACAACCTGGCGCGGAGCCACTACAACATCGTCGGCTTCCAGACGAAGCTGAAGGTGGGGGAGCAGCGACGGATCTTCCGGTCGCTCCCGGGCCTTTCGAAGGCGGAGTTCGTCCGCTACGGGATGCTCCACCGCAACACCTTCCTGAACGGCCCGGCGCACCTCGACCGGTTCTTTCGCTGGAAGAAGGCCCCCCGCGTCTTCTTCGCCGGGCAGATCACCGGCGTCGAGGGGTACCTCGAGTCGGCGGCCACGGGGCTGATGGTGGGAACGACGCTCGCCCAGCTCCTCGAGGGGCGCGAGCCGGAGCCGCTCCCCTTCTCGACGGCGCTCGGAGCCCTGTCCCGCCACGTCTCGGAGAGCGACGAGGCGCACTACGCACCGATGAACGTGACGTTCGGGCTGATCGACGACTCGGAGGTCCCTCCGATCCGGGACCGGGCGAAACGCCGGGAGGAGATCGTCCGCCGCGCGCTCGCTTCGGTGGACGCCTGGCGGGGCCACGCCCTCGGAGACCCGGAGCCGGCGGGCGCGACGACAGAGGGGAAGCCATGAGCGACTCAGACGACGAAAAGAAGGACGTCCCGGTCGTTCCCGGGCCGAGCCCGTGGATCTCGCGGGAAGGGGACGTCGTCCACCCCGACGCTCCGGCCGGGAGCGGCGGCCTCGGGAGATTCCGGCCGGCGGGCAGCCTCGGGGC
Source organism: uncultured Holophagales bacterium (assembly GCA_963696015.1). GTDB lineage: Bacteria > Acidobacteriota > Thermoanaerobaculia > UBA5066 > UBA5066 > UBA5066. The sequence continues at coordinate 8,231 of CAVOJA010000071.1, read as the reverse complement.
CGAAGGAAACGACCCCTTCGTCGCTCGTCACCCGCGGTCGCCCTCGGTGCGGCTCGAAGCCCTTTCGGGGGACGAGAAGGCCGACGTCCTGAACGGCGGAGTGAAGGTCACCGAGCCCGACAGGAACGCTCCTCCGACGACGGTGCCCGAGGAGTTCGCCCTGAAGGCTCCGGCAAAGGCCAGGATCAAGGTCGACGCAAAGGTGAGGGTCGTCGCCGACGGAAAGAAGCCGAATCCCGTGGGAGACGCCGGAGCGCGTACGTTCCTCGACCCGTCTGCCGTGACGACGACGCTGCCGAAGTTCATGCTCCCGCCGAACGCCCCGGACCCTCCGCCCGACTCACAGGCCATCACCGGCGTCGTCGGGGACATCGTCGTCGAGGGGACCGCCACGATCCAGGTGCAGTACGGCGACGACGCGAAGCCGAAGGCCCCGGCGGCGTGGGGTCGCGGCACGACGTCCGACGACGTGGCCAAGAAGGACACGACGGTCGGGTTCCACGAGTCGTGCCACGTCGCCGACTACAAAAACTTCCTGAAGACGACGCCGATCCCGATCCCGGACGCCATCTTCTCGGCGAAGACGGTCGGACAGTGGAACGCGGCCGCCGCCGCGATCGGCCCCGCCATCGACACGCACTTCGAGGCCTGCGCGGCCGCGTCCCGAGCGAAGACGGACGAGGTCGGGACCAAGATGTCCGACTACGTGAGCACGCACGCCGGGGTCTCCGGCCACTGACGAGACCAGAAGGGGCCCGATGAAACGACACGTCCTCGCTTCCCTCGCCCTCCTCGCGCTTCCCCTCGCCGCTGAGGAGCCCCCGAAACGCTCCGCCGTCTGGGACGCGAGCTGTTCCGTCTGTCACGGGGAGGACGGACGCGGCCAGACCGAGGAAGGCCTGAAGAAGAAGGCCAGGAACCTCGCCGACCCGAAGTGGCAGGCGAGCGTCTCCGACGGCCGGCTCACCTCCTCGATCCAGCGGGGGCACGACAAGATGCCCGCGTTCGGCCGCAAGCTCTCCGGGGAGCAGGTGAAGGCGCTCGTGGCGGAGATCCGTGCGCTGTTGAAGCAGGGCTCCTGACGGAGCCGGAGGCGGCGTGAGCCTGGCGAGGGGCCTGGCGGAGTTCGACCGGTACCTGACCGACGAGCGGGCGGTCTCGCTCCACACCCGGAAGGCCTACCTCGACGACGTCGGCCGGTTCCTCGCGTTCTTCGAGCGTTTCGCCGGGACCGACGCCTCCGAGATCGAGACCGGAGACGTCGACGCCCTCGCCGTCCGGTCGTGGCTCGCTTCTCTACGGGCTCGAGGGCTCGCCCGGACGTCGATCGTGCGACGCCTCTCGGCGCTCCGGAGCTTCTTCGCGTTCCTCGAGCGGGAGGGCCTCGCCGACGGGAACCCCGCCCGTGGCGTGGCGACCCCGAGGACCGAAAAGCCCCTTCCCGTCACCCTGTCGGTCGCCGAAGCGGCGGCCGTCGTGGAGGCCCCATCGGCCGGGACCGATCTCGGCCTGCGGGACCGGGCGATCCTCGAGCTTCTCTACGCCACGGGGCTGCGTGTCTCGGAGCTCGTCGGCCTCTCGCTCACGGACGTCGACCTGCCGGGACGGCAGGTGCGGACGATCGGCAAGGGGCGGAAGGAGCGGATCGTCCCGTTCGGCGAGAAGGCGGCGGAAGCGCTCGCGGCCTGGCTGCCGGCGCGCCTCGCCGTTCTGAAGGGCCGGAGGGTGAGGGGCGAGCCACTCTTCCTGAACGCCCGAGGAGGGCGTCTGACCGACCGGAGCGTGCGGCGGGTCCTCCTTCAAGCTCTCTCCGCCGCCGACATCTCCCGCCACGCCTCGCCGCACGCCCTGCGGCACTCCTTCGCCACGCACCTCCTCGGCGCAGGGGCCGATCTCAGGACGATCCAGGAGCTCCTCGGGCACGCCTCGCTCGCGACGACCCAGAAGTACACCCACCTCGACGTCGAGCGGCTGATGGAGGTCTACAGGAAGTCGCACCCGAAGGCGGAAGAAAAGGGCTGAGGGCGGGAGAAGATCTCCGGCTCGAGCGAAGCGCCCCGCGCCGACAGCGTCACGGCAGCGAAAGGCTGATCTTCCAGAGGTGCTCTTTCCCCTGCGACCGCAGACGGGTCTCGAACCTGCCGTCCACCGGGACCATCGGAGCAAAGCCCGCCCCGGAAGGCTCGAGTCCCACGATGAAATCGCGGATCCCGAAGCTCAGGCGGACCGGGTCGAAGAACACCGTTCCCCGATAGTCGACGTCCTGAAACCCGGGCGTGAGCGAAGGAAGGGCGAATTGAAAGGGCTTGCCGAGCTGGACGTCCCGCTCCCCCGCGGACACGACCGCGGACGGGGAACGAACCTCTATCCGCAGCCGCAGCGTCCCCGGGAGGCGCCCGGCGGCGTCGTTCCCCAGCCACCGGCTCAGCAGGAGCTTCACTCCGAGCGGCGTCTCCGGTGCCCTCTCCCAGGCGCGCAGGACCTGCGGGTCGAGGCCCGCCTCGAACGAGGCCAGCATCTGATCGGCCGCTCCCGGGATGGAATCCCAGTACGGGAAGGGCCTCGGCGAACCAGGACCGTACAGACCCAGCACCGAGCCGAAGCCATAGCGATGACTGGCCGCCTCGGTGAGGAGGCGGCGCAGCTGCTCCAGCTGCCGGTCCTGCTCGACCCCGAGGAACAGGTTCTGGACCAGGCAGCCACGCCTCGATTCGTGCGTCTCGAAGACGTTCAGCCAGAACGGGACATCCAGGGCGGCGGCATCCGGCTCCTCTCCGGGCACGGTCACGGAACAGAGCTGCCCGAAGGCTCTGTCGACCGGGATGCGCCCGCCCTGAACCAGCCGGATCAGCTCGTTTCGCCTCCACGCGTTCCGCCCGCCCTCCCCGGACGCCTGCTCGAGCAGGGAGAGCAGGAGCTCCGGGTCCGTTTCGCGGGCGAGCAGGGTCTCGAGGCTCTGCTGGAAGTCGCCGGGAGGACAGTTGTGCCTGCTGACGCCGAGAGCGGCGGAGCGGACCCGGAACACCGGATCGGAGAGCGCCCCCTGAAGGACGCCCTTCGGACACGGTCGCGGGTCGGCGCGCAGCAGGAGATGCAGGACGTTCTCCTTCTTCGCGGCGTCCAGCCCGCCAAAGCCGTCGAGCAGGGCCTGCAGCGCTGGTGCCCCGGCGGCGACCACGAAATCCTCCACGTCCTGCGGAGTCAGTCCGTCGCGGCACCCGTGCGGGCCGCAGGAGAGGAAGAGCGACTTCAACCGCGCGGGAATGCGGCCGGCCTCCTCCTGCTCCACGACCCCGAGGAAAACGCGCCACGAGCCCTGGTGCCGGATCGAGGCGTCGAGAGCGTGCCGTCCGAGCTCGGCCGGATCGATGGCGTAGGGCCCAGGACCGGAGGGCGGGACCCTTCCGCCCTTCCGGAGGAACGCACGCAGCTCGTCGATGCTCTTCTGGTCGTCCCGAATGCCGGCTTCCAGCTTCTCGACGAGACGCGCCTTTCCCGCCTGCTCCGCCGGGGTGCCGGGATTCGCCGGAGAGCGGCCGGTGACCGCGAGCGCGAGAAGAGCGACCGGCGCCAGCTGCACGAGCCCGATGTTCTCATGCCCGCCCGGGCCCGAGGCCCCGGGTGGGCGCGGGTAGACTCTCCGCCGTGAGCGAAACGCCCGTATTCCGGCACACGACCGTCCTCGCCGTCCGCAGGGACGGCGCCGTCGCCCTCGGGAGCGACGGCCAGGTGACGCTCGGAACGACGATCCTCAAGCACGGCGCCTCGAAGATCCGCCGGCTGGCCGGCGGGACGGTGCTCGCCGGCTTCGCCGGGTCGACGGCCGACGCCTTCACCCTCTTCACGCGCTTCGAGCGCAAGCTCGAGGAGTTCAGCGGGCAGCTGGAGCGCGCTGCCATCGAGCTCGCGACGGACTGGCGGACGGAGAAGATGCTCCGGACCCTCGAGGCGCTTCTCGTCGTCGCCGACCGTGAGAAGACCCTTCTCCTCTCCGGCACAGGCGACGTCATCGCGCCCGACGAGGGGATCCTCGCCGTCGGCTCGGGCGGCCCCTACGCCACCGCCGCGGCGCGGGCTCTCTACCGGAACACGGCGATGTCCGCCGGCGAGATCGTCCGGGCCTCGCTGCAGATCGCCTCCGAGATCGACATCTACACCAACGACGCGATCGTGGTGGAGACCCTGCCGTGAGCCGCCTCGCCTCTCCGCGCGATGCGCACCTGCGGGACCTCTCTCCGCGCCGGATCGTCGCCGAGCTCGACCGCCACGTCGTCGGCCAGGGGAAGGCCAAGCGGGCCGTCGCCGTCGCGCTCCGCGACCGTTGGCGGAGGCAGCAGCTTCCGCCGGAGGTCGCGCGCGAGATCACGCCCAAGAACATCCTGATGGTCGGCCCGACGGGGGTCGGCAAGACCGAGATCGCCCGCCGGATGGCGCGCCTCGTCGACGCGCCGTTCGTGAAAGTGGAGGCGTCGAAGTTCACGGAGGTCGGCTACGTGGGACGGGACGTCGAGTCGATCGCCCGCGACCTCGTCGAGGCGGCGATCCGGCTCGTGAAGGACGAGCGGCGCGAGCGCGTGCGCGACCGGGCGCAAGCCGCGGCCGAGGAAAAGCTCGTCGACCTCCTCGCGACGCAGGTCGACCCGGCGGGCTTCGTCCCGGGCCCCGACGGAAAGGAACGCCTCCGCCGCGAGCTGCGCGACGGGAAGCACGAAGCGCGCGAGGTGGAGGTCGAGGTCATCGACGAGCGGACGCCCCAGATCTCCGTCATGACGCCCCAGGGGGTCGAGGAGATGGGGATCGACCTCCCCGGGATGCTCCCGAACCTCTTCGGCGGCCCGAAGAAGAAGAAGGCACGCCTCCCGGTCTCCGAGGCGCGGGCGATCCTCGTCGACCGCGAGGCCGACCTCCTCTCCGACGAGGCGTCGGTGCCGCAGGAGGCGATCCGCCGCGCGGAGGAGACGGGGATCGTCTTCCTCGACGAGATCGACAAGATCGCGGGGCGCGAGGGAAAGACCGGCGGACCCGACGTGTCGCGGGAGGGAGTCCAGCGCGATCTCCTGCCGCTCGTGGAGGGGACGACCGTCAAGACGAAGCACGGGAACGTGAGGACCGACCACGTCCTCTTCGTGGCGGCCGGGGCCTTCCACGTCGCCCGTCCGTCGGACCTGATCCCCGAGCTGCAGGGGCGCTTCCCGATCCGCGTCGAGCTCGACGCGCTCACCGAAGCCGACTTCCTCCGGATCCTCACCGAGCCGGAGTACTCCCTCCCGAAGCAGGCGCAGGCGCTTCTGTCGACGGAGGGGGTCGAGCTCGTCTTCGCCGAGGACGGCCTGGCCGACATCGCGAGCGCGGCGGCCGAGACGAACCGCAGCCTCGAGAACATCGGCGCGCGCCGCCTCCACACGATCCTCGAGAGAGTCCTGTCGGAGGTCAGCTTCGCCGGCCCCGACGCCGCGGGTGCACGGATCGTCGTCGACCACACGGCCGTCACGCGCGCCATGGCCGACCTCGTCGCGAGCCGCGACCTCTCGCGATTCGTCCTCTGAGCCCTTGAGAGCCCGCCGCGCCGCCCCGCTTCTCCTGGCCGCCGTCCTCGCCGCGGGATGCGGGAGGAAGATCGCCCCCGAGGCGCCCCTCCTCGTGATTCCCGCGCGCCCGGAGCCGCTGCGCGTGTCGCAGGAGGGGGACGACGTCGTCCTCCGGTTCCCCTTCCCGACGAAGACCGTTCAGGGCACGCCGTTGACGAACCTGACGAGGGTGACGATCTTCCGCGAGATCGTCCCGGCGCCGCCCCAGGCCCGCGCGCCCGAGCCGGCAAAGGAAACGGCCGACCGGGAACGGGAGGAGAAGCTCTTCCGGCAGCGGGCCGAAATCGTCCGGGAGCTCGATCGCGCCGGCCTCGACGAGGTGACCGTGGGGAGCGAGCTCGTCGTCCGCGACTCGATGCTGCCGCTGTACCTCGAGAAGAGGCTCGGGCGGGTCTTTCTCCGATACGGAGTCGAGGCCACGCGCGACCGCAAGCGGGTCTCGCCGCTCTCGCCGCTCGTCTCGATCGTGCCGCGCGTCCCGCCCTCCCAGCCGCTGGCCCTCTCCGCGACGGTGGAAGAGGGGCGCGTCTGCCTCGAGTGGCTGGAGCCCGCCGGGATGGTGGACGGGACGGCCCCGGCCAGGGTCGCCGGCTACGCCGTCTACCGGCGAGACGCGGTCGACGAGGCGTACGACGAGTGGCTCGGGGTCGTCGCCCGGTCCCCTTTCGTCGACGAGAGCGCCCCGGCTGGGAAGAAGCTCGTCTACACGGTCCGTGGCGCGCCGACGGCGGACCTTCCTCCCGTCCTCGGGCCGGCGGCCGACGAGGTTCTCGTCGACACCCGCGACGTCTTTCCGCCGGAGGCACCCGAGGGGCTTCTCGTTCTCGCGGAAGAAGGCGGCAACAGGATCATCTGGAACCCCTGTCTGTCGCGGGACCTCAGCGGGTACCGCATCTACGTGCGCGACGGCGAAGGGGCATGGCGGCGGCTGGCAGACGGCCTGACGGACCCGGCGTACGTGGACGCCGGGGCGCCCCGCGGACGGCGCTACGGCGTGACGGCGGTCGATGCATCCGGGAACGAAAGCCGGCGGGAGGAAAAATGAGGACCTCGACGATCGGAGGCCTTGCCCGGAACTTCTGGAAGATGGCCGGAGCCGGGAACGACTTCCTCGTCTTCGCCGGAACCGCCTCCGTGGGGGGGCGCGAAGCCGAGACGATCCGCAGGCTCTGCCGCCGGGGGACCGGTGTCGGCGCGGACGGGGTCCTCTTCGTCTCCGAGAAGGAGACCGCCGTCGGGGCGCGGCCAGAGGTCAAGGTCGACTACTTCAACGCGGACGGCGGCCCGGCGCGGTTCTGCGCGAACGGAACGCGCTGCGCTGCGCGCTTCGCGGTCCTGAGGGGCCTTGCCACCGACGAGCTCGTGGCGCACACCGGCTGGGGGGCGATCGGTGCGACGGTGCGGCCGGACGGAAACGTGACGCTCCGTCTCCCCGAGCCGATCGCGCTCGGAGGTTCCGTCGCGACCTTCGACTCGGAGGGGCGCCAGGTCGAGCCCCGCGCGGCGAGCCTCACGGTCGGCGTTCCCCATCTCGTCGTCTTCTGTGCCGGGGACGTGGAGGTGGAGACGCTCGACCTGGCGGCCCTCGGCCCGGCGCTCCGCCGCCACCCGGAGCTCCCGGAGGGAGCGAACGTCAACTTCGTCTCCGTGCGGGGCGGTTCGCGCCTCTCCGTGAGAAGCTACGAGCGGGGCGTCGAGGCGGAGACCCTCTCGTGCGGCTCGGGCGTCGTGGCGTCGGCCGTCGTGGCGGGGGCGGAACGGGGCCAGCTCTCGCCCGTCTCGGTCGCGACGCGCTCCGGGAGTGCTCTGGTCGTCGGCTTCCGCCTCGAGGGAAGCCTCGCGCACGACGTCACACTGACCGGCGACGCGCGGGTCGTCTTCGAGGGGCTGCTGAAAGAGGAGGCGCTGTGAAGTACCTGCGGTTCGACGACGGGGGCCTTCCCCGCTTCGGGCGGTTCGAAAGCGGCGTGGTCACCCCGCTCGACGACGTCCCGTGGGCGGGCGGCGAGGACGCGGGCACGCCGCGGCCGTACGAGGGGCTCGCCCTCCTCCCGCCGGTGCCGCCGGGGGGAAAGATCCTCTGCATCGGGAGGAACTACTTCGCCCACGCGATGGAGCTGGGCAACGAGATCCCCGCGGAGCCGCTCGTTTTTCTGAAGCCGGCGACGTCCTTGCTACCCCACGGCGGGACCGTCCTGCTGCCGCCCGAATCGGAGCGGGTCGACTTCGAGGGCGAGCTCGCCCTCGTGATCGGCCGGCGCGCCCGGCGCGTGGGGCCCGAGGCCTATCGCGACGTCGTCTTCGGTGTCACCCCCGCGCTCGACATCACGGCCCGGGACCTCCAGAAAAAAGACGGCCAGTGGTGGCGGGCGAAGGGCTTCGACACGTTCTGCCCCTGCGGCCCCGTCGTCGAGAGCGGTCTGGACGCCTCGGACCTCTCGCTCCGGACCATCCTGGACGGCCAGGTCAGGCAGGACGGGAGGACGTCGCGGATGATCTTCGACCTTCCGACTCTCGTCTCGTGGGTCTCGCAGGCGATGACGCTCGAACCAGGCGACCTCCTCCTCACCGGGACGCCCGAAGGGGTGGGGCCCCTCGCCGGGGGGCAGACTCTCGAGGTCGAGATCGAGGGGCTTCCGCGCC
>CAVOJA010000070.1:0-16075 GCA_963696015.1 uncultured Holophagales bacterium | reverse complement strand
GGCATCGGATAGACGCTCGTGTCGCGATCGATCGCCATCACCGAGATGCCGAGACGACCGAGATAAACCGCGAGAGCCGCCCCCACCGGACCGAGCCCAGAAATCAGCACATCGGTCTTTTCCATTTTCTTCCCTCCCCGATAGTCCCGCCTCAGGCGATAACCGTTTCGCCCTTTTCCGCCACGACGCTGTTTTCGATGTAGCCGAGCTTTTCGATCTCGACTTTCACCACGTCGCCAGCCTTCAGGAAGACAGGCGGCTTCATCGCGATGCCGACGCCGCCCGACGTGCCACTGAAGATCACGTCGCCCGGTTCGAGCGTGAAGGCCTGCGTGAGATGCGCCACCTGATCGAAGCAATTGAAGATCAGGTGCTTCGTGTTGGAGTTCTGGCGCAATTCGCCGTTGACCCAGCACTTGATGTCGAGCGCGTGTGGATTGCCGACCTCGTCGGGCGTGACGATCCAGGGCCCCATGGGTCCATGGGTGTCGAAGCTCTTGCCGATCTGCCATGTGTTGGTGCGGAGCTGCCAGTCGCGCACGCTGACATCGTTGCCGACGAAATAGCCGGCGATCACCTCATGCGCGCGCTCGACCGGTACATGACGGTCGGCGCATCCGCGAGGCCGTCGTCGCGACGACGAGACCACCGAGAACCGCGCCGCAGCCGAAGGCGGAGAGAAACGCGCTGTAGCGACCGGCGCCGGCGTGGAAGACCTCCCTCGCGAAGACGGGCAGGAACGTCACGAGGGGAATCGAACAGGCGCTCCCCAGGAATGCGAGGCCGATCAGGCCCCTCAGGTCCCTTCGCCTCCAGACGACCCCGACGCCCTCCTTCAGCCCTTCCAGAATGCTCGCCTCTCCCCCTCCCGCCGCGGGGCTGCGCGGGATCGCGAGGAGCGCGGCGACGACGGCCACGAAGGAGAGCCCGTTCAGCCCCATGCAGCCCGCCGCGCCGAGCTGATGGAACGCCACGCCGGCGATTCCCGGCCCGATCACGCGTGCCAGGTTGAACTGGATGGAGTTGAGGGCGATCGCCTTCGGGATCTCCTCGAGCGGAACCAGGGTCGGGAAGAGCGCCTGGAAGGCGGGCGCCCCGAAGGCCTGCGCGAGCCCGGAGAGGAACGAGAGCGCCAGGATCGACCCGAGCGTGACCTGGCCGGCGAGGATGAGGCCCATCAGGCCCAGAGCGCAGCTCATCTGGACGACCTGCGAGACGAGGAGGATCCGCCGCCGCTCGGCGCGGTCCGCGAGGACGCCGCCGAAAAGGGAGAAGACGAGGAACGGCGCGTCACCGAGGAAGGCGTCCATGCCGAGCCAGAATGGAGAGCCGGTGAGCGTCAGGACGAGCCATCCCTGTGCGACCCGCTGCATCCACGTTCCCACGCTCGAGACGAGCGATCCCGCCCAGAGGAGCCGGAAGTCGCGGTGACGAAAAGGCGAGAAGGTCCGAGGCAGCCGGGGCACGGAACGCCAGTTTCGCACGTGCGATCGACCGGGTCAGATGCTCGGCTTCGGCTTCGGCGTCGGCTCGCCCAAGTCCGTTCTCGAGGAGCTGCGCGATCCGGGCCTGCGCCCCCTCGAGCCGCGCGTTCGCTTTCGTCAGCTCCCTCGTCCGCTCCTCTACCCGGGCCTCCAGCTCCCCGGCTCGCCAGCGGAGGCTCCTCGTTCGCAGACGCACGACCACGACGATTCCCGCGAGAAAATGGAGGAGCGTTCCCCCCTTTTGCTCCGGCGGTCCCCCACCACGGGGGACCGACGACGAAGTGGAAGCGGACGGGTCGCAGGCTCCGGATCCCCGATGCGACGATGGCCTGCGCCTCGAGCGTGTCGCTCCCCGGAGCGAGGCTGGGGTAACGGATCCGAGCCTCGGAGTGGGGCGGAGGAAAGTCGGTCTCGAGCGGCAACAGCCGTTCCGAGAAGAGTGTCCGCTCCTCGGAGAAGAACGTCGGCGACCTGAGGGCCACGGTGATCGACGCCGCTCCGTCGGCCACGGGACGGCCGCCGACCGGACGCCCGCGTGCGTCGATCACGCCCGCGATCGCGATGTCCGAAGGCGGCGGCGGAACGACCCGCGGCTCCCCCAGCGATCCCGCGACGGGAGCGATTCGCGCGAGCCCTTCCTTTGTCGCCGCCCAGACCGATCCGTCCCCGGTCACCGCCAGGGCGCTCACCGAATCGTGAGGCAGGCCGTCACGGGACGTGAGGCTCTCGATCGTCCGGCCGTCGTAACGCGAGACGCTATAAGACGTCCCCGTCCAGCTCATCCCTTCGCGATCCTCGACGGCACAGAAGACCTGCGAGGACTTCAGGCCGTCGGAGACGCCGTAGATCCGGAGCGCGCGACGGAACGCCTGCGCCAGCCCCGCGCCCAGGAGGGCGGCGGCGAGAGCGCCGACGCCCCCAACGGCGCCCCGCATCCGCGAGGGACGGACCGATCCCATCACACGGGCCTTCCCCCGAATGCTCCCCGCCTTCCCGGAAGAGACGGATCGCATCCCTCCGTGCTAGCGTTGGCGGTTGCCCGCGGGCCGCCCGGCCCGCCTTTGCAAGGAGGCATTCGTGCTGCGCACACCCGTCGTCTTCCTTACCGGTGCCAGCGGAGAGATCGGCCACACGCTCATCGAGCGGCTCTCCGAGGACGGGAGCCGTCCCGTCATCACCCTCGACCTCAAGCCCCTCGACCCCTCGATCGCGTCCCGCGTGACGAGGCAGTTCACGGGATCGATTCTCGATCACCAGCTGCTCGAACGGATCCTCTCCGAGTTCGAGGTCGACCTCGTGTTCCACCTCGCCGCGCTCCTCTCCACCCGGAGCGAGTTCACCCCGGTCACGGCGCACCAGGTGAACGTCGAAGGGACGATGGCGATGCTCGAGTTCGCCCAGAGGCAGGGCGAGTCGCACGGGCGGCCGGTCGTCTTCATGTATCCCTCCTCGATCGCGGCCTACGGCATGCCGGGCCTCGACGTGAAGGCGAACGCCGGGAGGGTGAAGGAGGACGACTTCACGAACCCGACGACGATGTACGGCTGCAACAAGCTCTACTGCGAGCAGCTCGGCCGCTATTACGCCCGCCACTACAAGCAGCTGGCCCCCGAGACGCTCTCGGGAAAGGTCGACTTCCGGTCGATCCGCTTCCCCGGCCTCATTTCGGCGTTCACCGTCCCCTCCGGCGGCACGTCGGACTTCGCGCCCGAGATGATCCACGCCGCCGCGTTCGGAAAGCCCTACCCCTGCTTCGTCCGGCCCGACGCGAGGATCCCCTTCATGGCGATGCCCGACGCCGTCGACGCCTTTCTCCAGCTCGCCGCCGCGCCCCACGAAAAGCTGACGAGAACCGTCTACAACATCGGCGCGTTCGCACCATCGGCGGCGGAGATCCAGGCGATCGTCGAGAAGGCGTTCCCGAACGCCGAGATCACGACGAAGGTCGACGCGAAGCGCCAGGGGATCATCGACAGCTGGCCCGCAGACGTCGACGACGCCGCGGCCCGGACGGACTGGGGACTCTCTCCCCTCTTCGACCTCGACCGCGCCTTCCAGGAGTACCTGATCCCGAACATCCGGAAGCTCTACCAGGGCTGACGGCCCTCCGAAGCCGGAAGACCCGCACGGGGCCTTCCGGCTCGCCGGGGCCCCCGCGCCTCACCCGTCGAGCATCAACGGCGCGCTGGAGCTCGGAAGGGATGCTTGCGGCCGCGACGGCCACGTCCATCGTGATCTTCCCCTCCCGGTGAAGGGAGACCAGGTGCTGGTCGAAGGACGGGGTCCCGTAGCCCTCGCCTCGCCGCCCCGCTCGATGGAGGCCTTCAGGCGCCCATCTTCTCCGGCTGGCGGATCATCGACGGCACTGCGAGCGTGTTCACGAGGATCTCCGCGACGAGGACGCGCCCTTGCCCGGGCGCGGCCGGGACGAGCCGCTGGCAGATCACGGCCCGGAGGACCTCCGCGAGCCGCATCCTGATGTTCGTCTCGGCTCCCGCGGGGAACATGCCGATGATTCGCTCGATCGTTCCGGGGGCGTCCTGGGTGTGGACCGTCGCGAGAACGAGGTGCCCGGTCTTCGCGGCCTCGAGAGCGGTGTCCACGGTTTCGATGTCCCGCAGCTCCCCGACGAGAATGACGTCCGGGCCCTGACACATTCCGGCCCGGAGAGCGACGGCGAAGCCCGCCGTGTCCTCCCGACACCGCGTCCGGCGTGCCGTTCTACCGGCAGGTGATCGACCAGGTCCTGCTGACGGTCGCCGACGGACGCCTCACCCCGGAGACCCAGCTCCCCACCGTCCGCCCGCTCGCGGCGGACCTCTCCGTGAACCTGAGCACGATGGCGAAGGCGTACCGGGAGATGGAGATCCGCGGGATCGTCGAGACGCAACCGGGAACGGGGACGTTCGTCGCCGAAAGGGCCAGTCGCGCCGGCCCTGCGGAGCGCAGGCGGGCCCTCGAGAGGCTCGTCGACGAGCTTCTCGCCAAGGCCGGGTCGCAGGGGTTCGAGGTGGACGAGGTGGCCGACGCCGTCGCGGCTCGCGCGGCCGGCCCGAGGAGGAGGTCGAAGATGTTCACAGGCATCGCGGCGTCCATCGCGAAGAAGAAGGCCGCCCAGCCGGAAGAAGAGACCAGAAGCCCTCTCGACTCGAGGGCGAAGAGGAAGCAGAGGGCCCGGGACCGGGCGGCGGATTCCCGCCGTGTCGTCTCGGAGATCGGCCTCCTCGCGTTCGTCCTCGTGCTCGCCGCCAGCGGCCTTGCCGCCGCGGTCAGCGGCTCCCCCGTACCCGTCGCGACCGGCTTCCCTCTCGCCTTCGACCTCCTGTTCTCGCAGAAGGTCGCCAAGCAATGGGAGCGCGCCGTCGTCCTGCGCTTCGGGACGTTCCGCGGCCCGAAGGGACCGGGCCTCTTCGCCGTCATCCCAGTCTTGGACGTGGTCTCGCACCTCTCTTCGGCGCCCAGACCGCCCTGCGCGCGTCGATCGGCCAGCACAGGCTCGCCGAGATGATCACGGAGCGCGACCAGCTCTTGAGAGAGCTGCGGAGGATCCTCGACGACGAGACGAACCCCTGGGGAATCACCGTCAGCTCCGTCGAGATCCGCGACGTGAAGATCCCGCCGACCTCGAAGACGCCATGAGCCGCCAGGCCCAGGCCGAGCGCGAGCGGCAGGCCCGGATCATCCTCGGTACGGCCGGGACCGAGATCTCCGAGCGCTTCGTGCGCGCCGGCGAGGCGTACGAGGGTCACCCGCTCGCTCTCCACCTTCGGGCCATGAACATGCGCTACGAGGCGATCGAGGAGAAGGGCTCCATGGTCATCGTCCCGTCGAGCGCCATCGAGAGACGATGGGACTCGGCGGGCTCTCCGGGCTCACGGCCCTCGGGAAGGACGCGCCCAAGGGCTGACGCTCTCCTCCGCCTGCGCGTCCCGGTGTCAGTTCGACGGGGCAGACACGCCTCCGGCCTCCTCCGGCCTCACGAGGCGCAGTCGAGTCCCCTCGTCGACGACGTAGACCCTCATCCGCGGCAGGACCTCCTCGAGCGTCTCGAGGTAGAGGCGAGCACGCAACGGCCCCGGCGCGAGGTTCGCCTCCCGCCGGAGCGCCTCGAAACGTGCCGCGTCCCCGAACGCCTCCTGCACGCGCCGCTGCCGCTGGCTCACCGCGGACGAGACGAGCGCGCCTGCCTCGCCGCGAGCCCGCGGGAGCGTGTCGTTGGCATAGCTCTCGGCCTCGTTCACGAAGCGCTCCCGGTCGCTCTTGGCGTTCTGGACGTCCTGGAACGCCGCGAGGACGGCCGGGGGCGGATCGACCGAACGGATGGCGACCGAGACGATGCCGACGCCGCTCTGCCAGTCGTCGAGGAGCTCCTGCGTCCCCCGCCGGACCTCCTCGAGAAGCGTCAGGCGCCCGGCCGTGAGCGCCTCGTCGACCGGGAGCTTCCCGATCGCGTCCGTTACGACCGACTCGGCCGCCCGGCGCACCTGCTCCCGTGTGTCGCGACCGTTCACCACCCACTCGACCGGTTTCGCGACCCTGTATTGGACCGCGAGCTGCACGGCGAGGATGTTCGTGTCCCCCGTGAGCCACTGCCCCTCGTCGGCGGAGAGCGGGGCGGCGACGCCCTCTTCCCCCGTCCGGAAGCCGATCGGGACGGTCTCGGTCTTCGTCACCTCGACCTTCACGACACGGTCGATCCCGGGCGGCACCCAGTGGATGCCGGGCGTGAGGGGAATGGGTCGGGGGATCCCGAGTCGCAGGACGACCCCCTGCTGCGACGTGCGCACCGCGACGATCCCCGAAAGGAGCCAGCCGGCCGCGAGGAGTCCCGCCCCGGCAAAGGTCGCTTTCCGTCCGGCAGGGCTCAATTCGGTCCCTTCCTCGGCGGCGTCGCGGGCACGGCGCCGTCCGTCAGGAGGCGGAGGACATCCGAATCCCCGGGGAGGACGAGCGTCGTCTTCTCGTCGAGGATCTTCTCGTAGGCCTGGAGGGTCCTGAGGAACTTGTAGAGGTCGGGGTCCTGGTTCGTCGCCTTCGCGTAGATCCGCGCGGCCTCGGCCTCCCCCGCTCCCTTCTCCTCCTGGGCCTTCCGGTACGCCTCGGAGAGGAGGCGCGTCTTCTCCCGGTCGGCCTCGGCGCGGATCTTCAGCGCGGCTTCCTCGCCTTCCGAGCGGAAGCGCCGAGCGATCCTCTCGCGTTCGGAGCGCATCCGGCCGAAGACCGAGAGGAGATTCTGCTCGGGAAAGGCGATCCTCTTGAGCCTCACGTCGACGACCTTCACACCGTAGTCGGCGGCGGCCCGCCTCCTCACCCTTTCCCCGATCCCGGCCACGACCCCGGCGAGGTCCGCCTCTCCGGCGGTCGCGGAGACGAGGCGTGTGAACGGGACGGAGCCGAGCGCGGCGCCCGTCTCCGACGCGACGAGGTCGGCGAGCCGCGCCTCGGCGCTCTCGCGGGTCACGAGCGTCTGAAGGAATCGGAGAGGCTCCTCGATCCGCCAGAGGACGAACGGAGCGACGACGATGTTCTTCTTGTCGTTCGTGAGGAACTCGCCCGAGGGCGGGTCGAAGGTGAGGAGGCGGGCATCGAGGCGCACCACGTCGTCGACGAGCGGCACGCGGGCGTGGAGCCCCGGTGTCGTGACGATGGAGACGGGGCGTCCGAACCGGGTTCGCACGGCGTACTCCGTCGCCTCGACGACGTACGGCACCCGGGCGAGGAGGAGAAGGACGGCGACGCCCAGCGCTCCCGGCGCGAGCCGGCGGAGGAGCGGTGGTCTCGGGTTCTCAGGCGCTTCTTCCATGTCGTTCTCGTCAGCGCTCCGCGGCGGGGATGTCCGGAGGCGGGGTCGGGATCGGGTTGACGAATCCGGAAAGCCCCGGGAGCGGGGCCGAACCGGCCGCCGGGTCCGGAGACCCGGAGCGGACGCCCGACGTGATCCAGAGCTCGAAGCCCGGTGCACGCCTCGCATCGGGACGGATCAGCTTCGGGACGCCGGGAAGGACCCCCTCGAGCGCCTCGAGCTTCAGGCGAATCCGGCTCGTACCCGGTGCGGCCTTGACCTCTCGGGCGAGCGGGACGAACGCCGCGGCGTCGCCTTTCGCGGTCTCGACGAGCCGGGTCCTTTCCGAGTCCGCCTCCGCGAGCGTCCGGGCCACCTCGCCGCGCGCCTGCCCGAGGGCCCCCTCGGCCTCCACGAGGGCCTTGTTCCGCGCGGTCGTCCGGTCCTCCGCGGCCGAGGCGATGTCGCGGAACGCGCCGTGGACGTCGTCGGGGGCGTGGACGAAGAGGAGCCTGAGGTCGACGGGAGCGAGTCCCGTCTCCCGCAGTGCGGGCGACTGCCGCAGAGCCTCGAGGACCCTCCGCTCGACCCCTCCCCGCTCGGACGTGTAGATCGCGTCGATCGGCGTCCGCCCGACTTCCTCCACGAGGAAGGCCCGGGCGAGATCCCGGAACGCCGGTTCGGCGCGGTCGACGCCGAACCGGTAGAGCGCCGGGTCGGCCACGCGGTAGTGGACGACGGCCGCGACCTCGATGACGTTCTCGTCACCCGTGAGGAACTGGGCCTCTTCAGGGAGGCGGGACGACTGCGTCGGGACGAACACGCGGGACGTGAGCGGTGCGGAAGCGGCCCCCGCGACGCGATAGCGGAAACCGACCTCGACCGAGCGGAGGAGGGCGGTGGGAACGGCCTCCGAGTCTCCGAACGGGAACGGGGGAACGAGGTGAAGGCCGGGACCGAGATCGGCGGACGTCACCTTCCCGAGGGTCCTCACGAGTCCCGTCTCTCCGGGACGAACGACGAGGAAAGCGCTCCAGCCCCAGAGGATCGCGAGAGCGGACGCGGCGGCGAGCGCGAGCCAGCGGCGAGACGGGCCTCTCGAGATGGTGCTGCGGACGAGGTCCTTCAGCGCCCGCCCGTGCTCCTTCAGCTCGTTCCACCCCGCCCGCAGGCCGCGGCGGTGAAGGCTGAACGCCATCAGAGCCAGGAATCCGAATGCGCCGAGAAACCGGACGAGCGCCCAGACTCCGCGGGCCTGGACCTCGGGAGCAACCGGAGCGGGAACGAGCCCCGCCCCGATGACCGCGTTCAGGAGCAGTCCCGCCCCGATCGCGACCCCGAAGATCGCCCCGAGGTAGAGACCTACGAATCTTCGGCCGAACATCCGGGCAACGACCGCTATGGTCGAAGCGTTCGTCGCCGGGCCCGTAAGCATGAAGACGAGAGCGGCTCCGGGGTCCAGCCCCTTTCCGATCATCGCGGCGGCAATCGGCGTCGAGGCGCTCGCGCAGACGTAGGTGGGCACCCCGACGATGGCCATGACGACCATCGAGAGAACCGGCCAGGGGAGAAAGCGGAGGAAGAAATCGGGAGGAAAGAGGCCTGCCAGCAGCCCCGTGACGACGAAGGCGAGGAGGAGCCAGAAGGCCAGCTCGTCCATCATCGTCACGAAGGCATAACGCCCGATTCGCACGGCCCTTTCCTTCAGGCCGGCCGGAGGGGATGCCTCCTCGATCGCCGGGGAGCCGCATCCGTCCTCGCAGGCCGGCAACGCGTTCCCGGGGGTTGCGGAGTCGGCTTCGTCCGCCGGCCCCGGTCCGCCGTCGCGTCCGCCAGCCAGGAGAGAGAGGAGCCCCGCGGCGACGGCAGTGGCAACGGCGGCGAGCGGCCGGACGAGCGCCATCACCGGACCGAGAAGACCGTAGGTGATCAGGACCGAGTCGACACCCGTCTCCGGGGTCGAGATCAGGAATGAGACGGTCGACTCCCGGCTCGCCCCTTTCTTCCGGAGGGCAACGGCCGTCGGGAGGACTCCGCACGAGCAAAGGGGCAAAGGGGCACCGACGAGCGCCGCCGTGAGGATCGACTTCAGGTCCCTCCCGCCGAGCATCCGGCCAATGCGTGCCGTGTCGACGAACTCGTGAAGGACCCCCGCCAGGAAGAAGCCGAGGAGGATGAAGACGCCGCTGTCGAGGACGATCCGGTACGTCTCCTCGAAGACGCGGAAGAGCAGGTTCATGACGCCCCGGAGGGCCGGACGGACGGTTTCGTCACGATCCGGAGTATCGCCCCTCCGCTTCGTCGTGCGAAGGCACGGGCGCCTCGCCGTTGCGACCGCTCTCGGGGAGCGGAACGACGCCTCGGTTGACGCCGTTGCCGCGCCGCACTAGAACGGCGGACGCGGGGATCTCTCCGCACGGAGGGCGAGATGAAACCGGTCAGAGATGAGCAGGAGCTCGCGCGAGCCTTCGAGGAACCCTGGGCCCTCGTATTCAAGCACTCCACGCGCTGCCCCGTCAGCACGGCCGCGCACCGCGAGGTGGTCGAGTTCCGCCGGAGGCACCCGTCGGCTGCCGTCTACGTCGTCCACGTCGTGGAGCAGCGGGACCTCTCGAAGGCCGTGGCCGAGCGAACAGGAGTTCGGCACCAGTCGCCACAGGCGATCGTCCTCGCGGACGGGTCGGTCACCTGGTCCGCCTCTCACGAGGGCGTGACTGCCGATGCCCTCGAGGTCCTCCTTCCCAGGCCAGTGCCCACGTGAGCGCCTTCGCCAGCAAAGCGGAGTTCCAAAAGGTCTTCGACCTTCTCTTCTCCGTTCTCTCGCGGGACCAGCCCTTCGGGCCGAGGCTGAGGGCGCTCTGCAAGGCGCAGCGGTTCGCTCTCCGCGACCTCGCTCTCACGCTCGACGTGGACGGTCTGGAAGCGGGAGCCGCGAAGGGCGACAGCCTGCGGTGGGCCTGGAACGGCAAGGGCCGCGACTGGCTTCCCGCCGTCGTCCTCGAGCTGGACGCCGCCGTCGCGAATGCTCTCTTCCAGGGGAAGGTCAACCTCCCGAAGGAGCCGATGACTGGAGGGATCACAATCGTCGAAGGGAGTACGGCCGTGCCGCTGGAGACCCTTCCGGTCCTGAAGTCGTTCCACCCGCTCTGGATCGAGAGGATGCGTCAGGAGGGGTGGAGCCGGCTCGTCGCCTGAGATCGGGCGCCGGATCGGCGCGCGGGAGGCGGCATCACCGCCGTGGTGCCCCACGGATCGGATCCTCCCAGGGTAGGCCGATCACCGTTCCCCAGCTGGTCCGTGATCCGCGGCCCGCCGACGACGGGTGGACGACGAGACCGAGACCTTCCGGGGAACTGTGCGTCGCCCATGACCGGCGTCATACTCGGCCCGGCCTCGGGAGCCTAAAAGGGGTCGTCATGCGGAAGAGCAGGTCGCGGCGGTGCGCCGGGGCGCTCGTCGCCGTTCTCGCGGCGACGCTGCTGCTCCCTCTCGCGGCCCTGGCGAGGATCCCCGCCCCTTCCGCCAAGACGCACGGCTGCCACTGCCCTGTGAAGATGGCCTGCTGCGAGGCCGGTCTCTGCCACGGCGAGATGGACACGGAGCCCTCGTCCAGTCCGTCGTGGTCGGGCTGCCGCGACGAAGCCCCCGACCGGGCGGCTGTCCCGACGCCGTCGACTGCCTTCGAAGGCGCCCTCCTCGCCGAGTCCTCATCCGTCGCCGGCGAAACCGGCTTGCCGATCTCATTCCTCCCACCCGATGCCGCGAACGCCGCCGACCCCGCGCCGGCGATCCCTCCTCCCCGACCATCCATCGTCCCCTGCTGACGGCCCGGGGCCCGTTCCCTGCCCCGCCCGGCGCTCCGCGCGGCTCGTCCGCACGGAGTCCGCCCGATGCACCTCGATGGAGCACCCATGAGATTGAAGACCTGCGTCCTTCTCGCCCTGCTTGCGGCACCGGGCTTCGCGTCGGAGCCCGTCCCGGCGACGCTCTCGGGCTCGATCCTCGCCGCCGACGGGAGCGGCCTTCCCGGGGCCCGGGTCTCCGTTCTGCCCGCCGCACCCGACGCCCGCCCCAGCGCGATCGTCGTGTCGGGCGAACGAGGGCTCTTCCTCGTCCGCGGGCTCTCCGCCGGGACATACCGGCTCCGCGTCGAGCTGCCTGGATTCGAGACCCGGACGGCGAAGGACCTCACGCTCGCGCCCGGCGAGAGGCGCGAGGTCGACGTCGCGCTTCGCCTCGCGGGGGTTCGGGAGACCGTCACGGTCGTCGGCCCGTCGCCCCACGACGTGGTCGAGGCCGCGGAGATCCGAGAGAGCTCGGCCCGCGACGCGGCCGAGGCGCTGATCCAGCTTCCGGGGGTCTGGAAGCTCCGCAAGGGGGGCATCGCGAACGACGTCGTCGTCCGCGGGTACCAGAGTCGCGACCTGAGCGTCCTCGTCGACGGGGAGAGGATCTACGGCGCCTGCCCGAATCACATGGACCCGCCCTCCTTCCACGTCGATTTCGCCCAGATCGACCGGGTGGAAGTGGCCAAGGGACCGTTCGACGTGAAGAACCAGGGGAGCCTCGGCGGCGTCGTGAACATCGTCACGCGCCGGCCCGAACCGGGCCTTCACGGCACGGCGAACGCCGCCGCGGGGGCGTGGGGCTACGCCAATCCGTCGATCTCGGCGTCGTGGGCCGACGAGTCCTTCTCCGCCCTCGCCGGGTACTCCTTCCGGCGGTCGGAAGCCTTTTCCGACGGCGACGGACGCCGTTTCACCGAGCTGACGAACTACCGCGCCGAATCCGTCGACGACCAGGCGTTCCGGGCGGGAACCGCGTGGGCCCGCGTCGGATTCGTCCCGGCGGAGGGCAACTCGATCGCCCTTTCGTACACGCGGCAGGACACGTCACACACCTACTACCCATACCTGCAGATGGACGCCGTGTACGACGACGCGGACCGCTTCGGCGTGAGCTGGGAGGCGACGCCCTCGGCCGTCGTCACGTCGGCGAAGCTCTCCGGCTACTACACGCAGGTCGACCACTGGATGACGGACGAGTACCGGACTTCCTCCACCACCGCGTCGCGCGGCTGGTCGATGGGGACGGACGCCTTCTCCCGGACGCTCGGCGGCCGGCTGGAGGCGACCGCCTGGGGCGTGACGGCGGGCGTCGAGGCGTACCGGAGGTACTGGGACACGACCACGTACCTCGCGGGCATGCAATACAAGCCGCAGGCCTCCCTCCCCGGAGCGACGACCGACGTGGTCGGCCTCTTCGCCCAGCGGTCATTCCGCCTCTCGGCAGCCGTCACTCTGGACGCCGGCGTACGCTGGGACAGCGCCACGGCGTCGGTAGACGCCGAGAAGGCCTCGACCGACCTCACCTGGGCCTACCACGGCACGCGCGCGACCCAGCAGGACGACGCGCTCGGCTACGGCAGCCTGCGCGCCCGTTGGCAGGCCGCGGAAGGGCTCGAGCTCTCTCTCGGCGCCGGGACGGCGGCCCGGATTCCCGAGCCGCAGGAGCGCTGGTTCTCCCTGAAGCGGATGGGAACCGACTGGGTCGGGAACCCCGACCTCGAGCCGTCGCGAAACACCGCGCTCGACCTCTCCGCCTCGTACCGCGCAGGACGCCTCTTCGTCTCGGCGAGCGGATTCCTGAACCAGGTCGCCGACACCATCGTCCTCGCAGACGTGAAGAAGGTGAACATGGTCCCGGGCGTCATGAACCCCATGGCCCGGACGTACGAGAACGTCGACGCCAGGCTCGCCGGCGGGGAGGCGAGCGCCGCAGTTACGCTGACTGGTTATCTCTTCTTCTCGGGTGCGGTGTCGTACGTCCGCGGGACCCAGGACCCCCGCCCCGAGCTCGGGATCCTCTCGGAGAACGTCGCCGAGATGCCGCCCGTCACCGGCCGGACCTCCGTCCGCTGGGACAACGGCCGCGTCTGGGGAGAGGCGGAAGGTGTCTTCGCCGCGGCGCAGACGCACGTCGACACAGACCTTCTCGAATCCACGACCCCGGGCTGGGAAATTGCGAACCTGCGGGCCGGCGTCGCCTTCGGCGACTTCGGACTGAACGTCGGCGTCGAGAACCTCTTCGGACGTCTCTACTCCGAGCACCTCTCCTATCAGCGGGACCCGTTCCGGTCGGGCGTGAAGGTCCCCGAGCCCGGGCGGAACGTCTTCGTCAACCTCTCGTACCGCTACTGATCCCTTCCGGAGCCGGGACCGAGGATCGGCGGTCCCGGCTCCCCCTTTTCATCGGCTCGTCATGACCTGCGTCATACCGGCGCTGCGCCGCCGGGCAGATCCTCCCTGTCACAGGGAGATTCGACATGCCGATCCGGGCCCGCATCCCGTCCCTGTCGGATTGGAAGGCGCAGGTCAAGTGCCAGGCAGGTTGTCCGGTATCCACAGATGCCGGGCGCTACGTCCAGCTCGTCGCCGAGGGGCGTGACGAGGAGGCCTTTCTCGTCGCCCGCGCGCCGAACCCGTTCGCCTCGGTCTGCGGGCGCGTCTGCGCCGCACCTTGCGAGGACGCCTGTCGCCGCGGGACTGTCGACGCCCCCGTCTCGATCCGGGCCTTGAAGCGGTTCGTCACGGAGCGCTACGGGGTCGAGTCGATCCGGCCGCAGACGCAGGACCGCCTCTTCGCCGAGCTCGTCGGCGAGGGGAACCGCTACGCGGGGCACCTCCCGGTCGTCGGCTCCCCCGTTCCGGGCCCGGCGGACGCCGGCGGGAGGCCGCGCGTCGCCGTCGTCGGCGCGGGACCAGCAGGCCTCTCGGCCGCGCACGACCTCGCGCTCCTCGGCTATGACGTGACCGTCTTCGAGGCGGGGGGCGAGCCGGGCGGGATGATGCGGTTCGGGATTCCCGAGTACCGCCTCCCGCGGACGCTCATCAAGGCCGAGATCGACCGGATCCTCGCGCTCGGCGTCACTCTCCGGCTCGGCACGGCGCTCTCTCCCTCCTACGGCCTGGCCGAGCTGCGCCGCGGCGGCTTCGAGGCCGTCTTCCTCTCGGTCGGCGTCTCGAAGGGGCGCGACCTCGACGTCCCGGGCGTCGAGCTGGACGGCGTCGTGAAGGCCGTCGACTACCTCCTGAACGTGAACCGCGGCTACCGGATGGACCTCGGACGGCGGGTCGTCGTCATCGGGGGCGGCTTCGTCGCCTTCGACGCGGCCCGCACGGCGCTCCGGGTCTTCAAGGAGGAGGAGCTCGACGCCCTCGCCGGGGACGCCGGGGCCGCCGACGCCCGCGCCAAGGAGGCGCTCGACTCGGCCCGCGCCGCGCTGCGCGGAGGCGCGGCCGACGTGACGATCGTCTCCCTCGAGAACTTCGACGAGATGCCGGTCCTCCGGACGATGCAGGGGCACGAGGAGTTCGAGGAGGCGAAGCGGGAAGGGATCGTCTTCCTCCCCCGTCGCGGGCCGAGGCGGTTCCTCGGGACGTCGCGCCTCGAGGCGGTCGAGCTCCGGAAGGTCCTCTCCGTCTTCGACGAGAACGGCCGATTCTCTCCGGCCTACGACGACGCCGACGTGACGACGCTCCTGGCCGACGCCTGCGTCCTCGCCATCGGGCAGAAGCCCGACCTCTCGTTCCTCAAGCCCGCGGACGGCGTCGACCTGACGCCCGGCGGGACGATCCGGGTCGATTCCGCGTCGCTCGCCACCTCGGCGCCCGGCGTCTACGCGGGCGGCGACGTCGCGTTCGGCCCGCGGAACCTCATCGAGGCCGTCGCGAACGGGAAGAAGGCCGCCCGCTCGATCCACGAGCACCTCTCCGCCCGCGGCGCCTCCGCGGGCCTCGCCCTCGAGACGCACCTCGATGTCGAGAAGCTCTTCACTCCGACCTACCGGATGATCGCGGGCTTCGAACTGGCCGACCGGGTCTCCCCGCCGACCATCGACGTCGGGCGGCGAACCGGGATCGCCGAGGTCGAGAACGGCTACGACGAGGCCGAAGCGCGGCGCCAGGGCGCGCGCTGCCTCGTCTGCCACGTCCAGACGATCTACGACCCGGAGAAGTGCGTCCTCTGCAGCCGGTGCGTCGACGTCTGCCCCGAGTACTGCCTCGCCATCGTGCCGTTCGAGGAGCTCGAGCTCGACGAGGCGGAGCGTTCGCTCCTCGCCGAGCGCGCGAACGGGAACGGCCTCCCCCTCTCGGCGATGGTCAAGGACGACGACCGGTGCATCCGCTGCGGCCTCTGCGCCGTCCGCTGCCCCACCGACGCGATGACGATGGAGCGATTCACGATCACGGAACGTCTCGTTCCGAAGACGAGCGAGGTTTCTCGATGACGACGAAGACGGAATCCCCGGCCGGCGCCGCGGTGCCCCCCGCCGAGCCCAACACTGTGGTGGTGCTGGCGGTGATCGACAATCTGGTCAAGGGCGCGGCCGGCCAGGCGGTACAGAACATGAACCTGCTGTTTGACCTTGCCGAGACCACCGGTCTTGAGCAGGTCGCGCTGTTGCCCTGAGGTCGGCTGTCGTGACGGTCAAGGGTCCGCGCGTTTATCCGATGGTGGTTATTGCTGATCGGCTGGGGCGGCGCCGCCTGCTGCTGGCGTTGCTGCTGCTGGGCGTTGGTTTGATCGCTGTCGGTGCTTGGTTCAGCGGCCGTTACTCGACGCTGATGAGCATTGCCGGCGCCGATGCCGACATCAACGCGGCGGTTGATCTTGGGCGCGTTATCGACGAAAACCGGGCGTTGCACGATGAACTGGCGGTGTACCGCAGTGGTGGCGAGGTTACGCACGCTGTTGAGGAGCGGGTGCGGGTTGAGAACCGCGAGCTTCAGGATCGAGTGGCCGAGCT
>CAVOJA010000069.1:0-16274 GCA_963696015.1 uncultured Holophagales bacterium | reverse complement strand
CTGGATTCCGGAAGATGAAGGCGAGCTCCTTCTCGACACGTCCCGGGACGACCGCGTGGTCCCTCACGGTGTGGGCGACGAGCGCGAGGAGGAACGGGGCCGTGGCGAAGGAGAGAGCAGCCCGCGCCTCGCGCTGGTTCCGGGGGGTCTGAGCCTGCTCGGCGATCTCCTGGGCAACCCCACCTGCCTCAGCGTCCACGCGGAACAACGGGCTGGGATCTCGCTCCTCGAGATGGACTTCATGGCGCTCTACGCGCCCAGCGCGGTCATCTCAAACCCAAGGCTGTTCCTGTGGCGTTTCCTCGCCGGCAGCTGGACCAACCGCTTCGTCTTCGTGGGGCCCTTCACCAACCAGTTCGGCGCGCTCGACGTCGTGGCCCTCCTGTTCGCCAGGCCGGGCGCCTCATTAGAATCCGCATCCGGGAGGCCGCGATGAAAGTCGAGATCACCTACTGCATGGTTTGAAACTACGAACCGAGGGCCGCCGGTCTGGCGGCCGAGCTGAAGAAGGCGTTCGGCGTCGACGCGACGCTGACGAAGGGCTCCGGCGGCGTCTTCGACGTCGTCGTGGACGGGAAGCTCATCTACTCGAAGCGCGACACGGGACGTTTCCCGGAGCCGGGCGAGGTCCCGAAGCTCATGGGAAGCGAGAGGACCTGACGGCGCGTACGCGGGACCGGGCCCCTCAGTCGAAGACCTTCTCGAGCTCCTGGTATTTCGTGTGGAGAAGGTCGACGGCGGCCCGGATCACCTTCTCGTCCTTTCCCTCGAGCGAGGCGACCGCAGCATCGACGGCCGTGGCGAGCTGAGCCCGCGCGGCGGCGATCGCCGCCTCCTTCGCCTTCAGCCGTTCCGGCAGAGCCGCGACCGTGAGCGGACCCATCTTCTCCTGCAGCGTCCTCACCGACTGCGACACCGCTTCGAGGGCGAACGGGTCGAGATGTCGATGGTAGAGGACATAGAGCGTCCCGTGGAAGGCCTCGAGCTCCAGCAGGACCGGACGGATGATCCGGACCATTTTCTCGAACTGGGAGTGGAGACTCTCGGCTGCAGCGAGGACGGCGGGACCGTCCTTCTTCTGCGAAGCGGCGCTGTACTCGCCTGCGATCGTCTCCAGGCGGGACACGGCCGCAGCCCACGTCGTTTTCTTGTCGCGCAGGATCCCGGGCAGCTCGGCCTTGGCGATCGCTTCGACTCCGGCCGTCACCTTCGGCGTGAGCGCGACGAGGGCATCGACGTCCTTCCTCGGCCACGCGTCGTGCCAGAGCGGATAGACGACCTCGTGGAAGGCCGACAGCGCAGGGACGCGTGCCTCCACGTCCGCGTCGACCGTGGTCGCGAACGCCGGGACGGACAGGACGAGTGCCACGAGGGCGAGGACGGGAGAGGCTCTCTTCATCGGTTCCACTCCGGCCGGTGATGATACCCGCCGCACGTCCTCTGAATCCGGACGAGATCGGTCCGGAAGCCGCACGGCCAGCGCTTCGACGTCCCGGTCTACCCTCGGAGGGCACGGCTGACCTCGGCCCGAAAAGCCCGGCGCGCCGATGCGGGTCTCAGACCTCCTTCGCGCCGCCCGGGGGCGGGGCTCCGGCGTCGCGCAGGAGGACCTCGTTGAGGCGCCGCGCGAAGGAGGCCGGATCGGCGAGGTGCCCCCCCTCCGAAAGGAGCGCTTCCTCGTAGAGAAGCCCTCCGTAGAGCTCGATCCTCGGATCGTCCGGGCCTGCCGCGTGGAGCGCACGGAGAGCCGAGACCAGGGGGTGCTTCGCGTTGAGCTCGAGGACGCGTTTTCTCCCCTCGAGCCCCTCGCCGTGCCCCGAATGCGCGAGGAGCCGCTCGAGATGCGCCCCCATCTCCCCTTCTGCTGCGACGAGGCAGGCGGCGCTCTCGGTAAGCCGGCGCGAGAGCCTGACTTCCTTGACGGCCGGAAGGTGCTCCCCCAGACGTGCGAGGAGCGGCTTGAATGAGGCCTCCTCCTCGTGGGTCGGCTTCGAACCCTCCGGCGCCGCGTCGACGTCGGCGCGGTCGACGGCCCGGAGCGCCTTTCCCAGGTACTCGGGGAAAGACGGGAGGACCAGCTCGTCGATCGGGTCGGTCAGGAGAAGCACCTCGAAGCCGCTGGCGCGGAACCCCTCGAGCACAGGGGCGTTCTCCACCTGGGCACGGCTCTCGCCGGTCAGGTAGTAGATCTCCTTCTGCCCCTCCGGCATTCCCTCGGCGTAGGCGGCGAGCGTCGTCGTCTTCCCCTTCTCCGTCTTCGTCGACTCGAAGAGGAGGAGGTCGGCGATGGCGGCGGCGTTCGCGTGGTCTCGGGCGAGCCCTTCCTTCAGGACGTTCCCCACCTCGGCGAAGAAGGTCGAGTAGGCCTCGGGCTCGTCCTTCTTCAGCTCGGCGAGCGACCGCAGGACGTTCCTCACGAGGTTCTTCTGGATGACCGACAGGAGCGGGTTCTGCTGGAGAAGCTCGCGCGATACGTTGAGCGGAAGGTCGGCGCAGTCGACGACCCCCTTCACGAAACGGAGGTACGGCGGGAGGAGCGCTTCGCAGTGGTCCATGACGAGGACGCGCCGGACGTAGAGCCGCGGTCCCACCTTCGCCTCGCCCCAGCGGAGGTCGAACGGCCTGGTCGCGGGAATGAAGAGGAGGACCTTGAACTCGGTCGTCCCCTCGCCCGTGTAGTGGAGGACCTTCGCCGGCTCGCCCACGTCGTGCGACACCTGGCGGTAGAAGGCCGCGTAGTCGTCCTTCGTCACTTCGGCCTTCGGCCGGAGCCAGACCGCCTTCTGCGAGTTCAGTGTCTCGTCCTTGCCGTCGATCGCCGTCACGATCGGATGCTCGACGAAATCCGAGAACTGCTTCACGAGCTGCCGGAGCTTCCACGTCTCCAGGAAGTCGGACTTGTCTTCCTTCAGGTGAAGAACGACGTCGGTCCCGCGCGCCGTCCGGTCGGCAGGCTCGACCGTGAAGCTCCCCTTCCCGTCCGAGGTCCAGCGGATCGCCTCGTGGCCGGGCCCGGCCGCCTTCGAGACGACGGAAACCGTGTCGGCGACCATGAAGGCCGAGTAAAAGCCGACGCCGAACTGGCCGATCAGCTCGGGGCGGCTCTTCGCGTCCACTTCGGCAAGGCTTTCGAGAAACGCCTTCGTCCCCGAGCGGGCGATCGTCCCGAGGGTCTCTACCGCCTCGTCCCGCGTCATGCCGATCCCGTTGTCGCTCACGGTCAGGGTCCGTGCGTCCTTGTCGGCCACCAGCCGGATCGTGTAGTCGCGATCGTCCCCGAGGAGCGCGCCGTCGGTGAGGGACCGGAATCGAAGGCGGTCGATGGCGTCCGCCGCGTTGCTGATCAGCTCCCGGAGGAAGACCTCCTCGTGGGAGTAGAGCGAGTGGGTGATGAGGTCGAGCATCTGCCGGAGCTCGCTCCGGAACTCGAGGGTCTCTTTCGTCGCCACGGACATGCGGTGCCTCCCGTCGATGAGAGACGGATCTTAGCCAAGGGGAACGGACTCGCGGAATCCGGGCCGCGAATGCCGGGGCGCCCAGAAATCCGGATGTCGTTGCAGTGCCGGGGAGGACCACCTATCCTCGCCGCTTCCGATGAGAAGCAGCGCTCTCCCGTGGATTCCGGCCCGACTCCCCGTCCTCGCCACCCTCGCTGGTCTTCTCGCCTCCCCCGCGGCGGCCTCCGCTCTCCCCGAGGCCTCGGTCACCGGGCTCTCCTTCGTGGGGCGTACCGTCCTCCCGCGAGGCCTCGCGTTCGAGGGGACGCGCGTCGGCGGCCTCTCGGGCCTGGCCTGGGACGACAATTCGAGGTGCTTCTGGGCGATTTCGGACGACCGGGGAAAGCACGGTCCCGTGCGCGCCTACCGCCTCCGCATCGACCTCGGCGCCGTCGGCACCACGAAGGACCTCTCGGCGCCAGCCGTGACCATCGACGGGATTCTCGCCCTGACCGACGCGAAGGGAAAGCCCTTCGCCCCGGCGTCGATCGACACCGAGGGGCTCGCCATCGTTCCCGGCGGGTTCCTCGTTTCGACGGAACCGATTGCCCGCAAGGGCATCCCGGCATCGATCGGCGAACACGGTCCGGACGGCCGGCTGCGCCGCGAGCTTCCGCTGCCGTCCCACCATCGCTCCGCGACGGACCATGGCCTCCGTGACAACCTCGGTTTCGAAGGCCTCGCCACGACCCGCGACGGCCGTTACCTCTTCGCCGGCACCGAGAACGCTCTCGTCCAGGATGGACCGGTCGCCGGCGTCGGCACGGCGAGCCCATCGCGAATCCTCCGGTTCGACCTCGAGAAGAAGGGCCCTCCCTCGGAGTTCGTCTACGTCGTGGACGCCGTTTCGCCAGCCCCGGCGGCCACGAAGACTTTCAGCGTCAACGGTCTCTCGGACCTTCTTCCGCTCGACGAGAACCGCCTCCTCGTCCTCGAACGGCAGTTCGTGGACGGAGTCGGGAACGCTGCGCACATCTACGAGGTCTCGCTCGATGGGGCGAGCGACGTCTCCGCTCTCGACTCCCTCGAGGGCGCGTCTTTCGTTCCGGCGAAGAAGACGCTCCTCCTCGACCTGAGCCAGACGGGGATCCCCCTCGAGAACTTCGAAGGGATGGCCTTCGGCCCGCCGTTGCCGGACGGTCGCGGCACACTCGTCCTGGTCAGCGACGACAACTTCAATCCCGCCCAGGAGGCGCCGACCTTCCTCGTCTTCGCGGTCGAGAAGGGCCCGATGACCGCGGCCCGTCTTCAGGGCGCAGGCCACCGCTCGCCGCTCGAAGGAAGCTGGGCCTTCGGCGTTCCGGGCATCGTGACGGCGATCGACCGCGACCCCCGCAACCCCGGATTCTGGATCGAGTCGTCCCGCCCGGACGACGACCCCGCGACGTCCGAAGGGCTCTTCGTCCTCTTCTCCGGCGCCCTCTCGCTCTCTCCCGGCCAGGCGGTGTCCGTCTCGGGCCGCGTCGAGGAGCTCGCCCAGCCGAAGAGCCTTTCCATCACGCGCCTGAAGGCGATGGCGGTGGCTCCCATCGACGGGGAGCCCCCGCTGCCTCCGCCGGTGAGGCTCTTCACGGACCGCCGGGTTCCCGGTGCCATCGACAAGGACGGCCTCACCCAGTTCGAGCCCGTGTCCGACGCCATCGACTTCTGGGAGAGCCTCGAGGGGATGCGCGCGGAGATTCCCGAGGGGACCGTCGTCGGTCCGACCTCGAGCCGCGGAGACCTCGTCCTTCGGCCGGACGGCGTGCCGGCCGTTTCGCGCACCGCGGCAGGCGGTGTCCTCCTTTCAGAGGAGGGTCCGTCGCTGGACCGCGTCCTCGTCGGACGGAGGATCGCGCGCGAGATGCCGCGTGCCGACGTCGGCGCGCGCGTGCGCGGCCCCGTTGCGGGGATCGTCGACTACGCCTATTCGAGCTACAGGTTCTGGCCGCTCGCGCCGCTCGTCGTCGAATCCGAAGGTCGTGGCTGCGACACGAAGGCCACCCTCCGGGGCGACCGCCGCCACCTGACGATTGCCACGATGAACGTCGAGAACCTCTCGGTCGCCGGACCTGCCGAGCGCTTCGCCCGGCTCGGAGAGCGGGTCGCTTCGCGGATGGGCTCGCCCGACGTCATCGGACTCGAGGAGATCCAGGACGACAGCGGGCCGGCCGGCAAAGGGGATGGCGTCGTCACGTCGGCAAGAACGCTCGACGCGCTCCTCGCCGGGATCGTCGCCGCCGGCGGACCGCGCTACGAGGCGGCCGGGATCGACCCGGTCGAGGGGAAGGAAGGTGGCCAGCCGGGTGGGAACATCCGGGTCGCCCTCCTCCTGAACCCGGCGCGCGTGACGCTCGTGAGGCAGGGCGTGGCCGGATCGCTCGACGCGGCCGAGCCCCAGGGCCTCGGCAAGGACCTCCGCCTCTCGCTCAGCCCCGGGCGCGTCGCCCCGCGCTCGACGGCCTTCACGCTCACCGAGGGAGAGGGCGTCCGCCGCTCCCTTGCCGTCGAGCTGCTCTTCGACGGGAAGCGGGTCTTCGTCATCGCGAACCACTGGTCGTCCAAGTCGGACGACGACCGCGCGTTCGGGCCGAATCAGCCGCCGCGCACGTCGACGGCGTCCCGCCGCCTCGCCCAGGCCCGGGAGATCCGGACCTTTGTCGAGCGCCTCCTCGCCGCCGACCCGAAGGCCCGCGTCGTCGCCTTCGGCGACCTGAACGACTTCGAATTCTCCGAGCCGGTCCGGCTCTTCGGCGCCCCGCCGCTCGAGGACCTCGTGATGCGGGTTCCGGCCGCGAGCCGCTACACCTTCAACTTCGAAGGGGCTTCGCAGGTCCTCGACCACGTCGTCGTCTCCCCCGCCCTCGTGAAGGATGCGGCGATCGAGATCCTCCATTTCAACTCGGACTGCTCCGACGAGAAGCGGACGAGCGACCACGACCCGGTCCTCGTGAAGCTGCGACCGAAGTGACGGGGCAGGGAGAGGACGGGGCCGAGAGGGTCCGTCACGACGCGAGCGCCGACGAGCGGCGCCACGAGCACGTCTTCGGGCAGGATCGGACCCGCCCGGGAGAAGTGCGGACTCGGGTCGTCATCGGCCTGACGGCGGTGACGATGGTCTTGGAGATCGCCGCGGGGCTCGCCTTCGGCTCGATGGCCCTCCTCGCCGACGGCCTCCATATGGCCTCGCACACGGCGGCGCTCGGCGTCTCGGCCATGGCCTACGCCTGGGTGAGGAGGCACGCGGCCGACGCGCGCTTCAGCTTCGGCGCCGGAAAGATGAACTCGCTCTCGGCCTTCGGAGGTGCGGTCCTCCTCGCTGGCTTCGCCGTCGTTATGGTCTGGGAGAGCGGTGCCCGTCTCCTCCGGCCGGTGCACGTCGAGTTCGGCCATGCGATCGCGGTCGCCGTCCTCGGCCTCCTCGTAAACGCCGTGAGCGCCCTCCTCCTGACGCACGAGCAGGAGCACGACCACGACCACAACCTCCGCTCCGCCTACCTCCATGTCCTCGCCGACGCCCTCACCTCGCTCCTCGCCATCGGCGCGCTCCTCGGGGGCGCCCTCCTCGGGTGGGGCATCCTCGACCCGCTCATGGGAATCGTCGGCGCCATCGTCGTGACGCGCTGGTCCGTCGGCCTCCTCAGGGAGAGCGGCCGGGTCCTCCTCGATCGCCAGGCGCCGGACGCGCTCCTCGAGAGGATCCGCGCGACGATCGAAGCCAGGACCGGCGACCGCGTCACGGACCTCCACGTCTGGCAGGTCGCGCCCGACGGCCGGGCGGCCATCGTGACCGTGCTCAGCCCGGAACCACTCTCGCCAGATGGCTATCGCGCCATGCTGCCCACGGACTTCGGGCTCGTACACGTCACCGTGGAGGTCTACGGGTGCTCGGACGGTCGCCTGGCGGCGACCGACTCGACGTCGGCCTCGTAAAGCATCGCCAGCCGTTGCGACGTGGCGGTATCGCGCGCGGCGCCCCGCGCGCCGATCGGTTGACGCCAGGCGGATCGTCCATCCAGCCGAACGGCAGGCTCGGCGCCAGTTGGAAACGTCTCTCGCGCTGCGCCGACAGCCGCCACCAGGTCGCGTCCTAGAGCGCGTCGCGGCGGCGCGTATCGACCCCTGACTGGCAATCGCCTCGAGGAGGTCGGCCTTTCCCGGGCCGGGTCCACCTGGGCTAGGATACCGACCTTTCCCGGGAAAGAGGAGCCCCTATGGAATCATACCGGATGCTGATCGATGGCAAGCTGGTGGACGCCGAGAGCCAGGAGACTTTCGAGGTGATCGACCCCTGCACAGAGGAGCCGATCGCCAGGGTGCCCATGGGTTCCCGCGAGGACGTCCAGCGCGCCGCCGCCGCCGCCCGCAGGGCTTTCGACCGGACGAGCTGGCCGACCATGGACCAGGACGCGCGGATACGGCTGCTGCTCGACCTGGCCGACCGGCTCGAAGCCAAGAGCGAGCTGCTCATGGAGCTCGAGACCCGGCAGTCGGGGATCCCCATCCGCAAGACCACGTTGATGGACATCCCGGTAGGGATCGAGATGTTCCGCACGATGGTGCGGGCCTCGGCCTTCCCGCGCTACGAGCCTCTGCCTTGGATCGACTTCCCGGCGGTGAGCTGGAACTTCGTCCACCGCGGCCCGATCGGAGTCTGCGGGGCGATCTCCGCCTGGAACTTCCCCTTCCTCTTCACGATGTGGAAGTCCGCCCCGGCGCTCGCGATGGGCAACACCCTCGTGCTCAAGCCCGCCTCCTTCACGCCGCTGACCTGCCTCGAGTTCGCGAAGACGGCGCTCGAGGCGGGGCTTCCGCCGGGAGTGCTGAACGTCGTCGTGGGCGGAGGCGCGACGGTCGGGGCCGAGATCTGCGAGAGCCCTCTCATCGACAAGATCTCGTTCACCGGCTCCACCGAGGTCGGCCGGCAGGTGCAGCGAATGGCCGCCGGCAACGTCAAGAAGCTCACGCTCGAGCTGGGTGGCAAGAGCCCCAACATCGTGCTGGACGACGCCGACGTGAACATGGCGGTGGACGGGGCCATCTTCGCGATTCTCTTCAACAACGGCCAGGCTTGCGAGGCCGGCAGTCGGCTGCTGCTGCACGAATCGATCCACGACGCCTTCATGGAGCGGATGCTCGAGCGGATGAAGCTCGTCGAGGTGGGCGACACCCTCGACTTTGACACGACCGTCGGACCGGTGATCAGCGAGGGCCAGCGCAAGGTGGTCGAGGACTACATCCGCTCGGGCGTCGAGCAAGGCGCGAAGCTCCTGTGGGGCGGTGGCCGGCCCGAGGGGCTCCTCAAGGGCTTCTTCGTCGAGCCCACCATCTTTGGAGACGTGACCCCGCAGATGCGGATCTTCCAGGAGGAGATCTTCGGACCGGTGCTGTCGGTCACACGCTTCGAAGACGTCGACGAGGCGGTCTCGCTCGCCAACGACACGACATACGGCCTGGCCGGGGCGGTCTGGTCACGAGACATCCAGCGAGCGATCGGGGTGGCCAAGCGGATCCGCGCCGGGACGGTCTGGATCAACGACTACCACCTACTGAACCCCAACGCCCCCTTCGGCGGCTTCAAGCAGTCCGGCACGGGCCACGAGATGAGCACCTACTGTCTCAAGGAATACACCGAGATCCAGCACCTGCACGTCGACCAGGTCGGGAACGACCGCGGGCGCAAGTTCTGGTTCGATTACGTGATGAACCGCCCGGAGTAGGACCCGGCGTCGCATGTCCGCCGCCTGGCTGCGGCCAAGTCGCGCCTGACGAAGCACCAGCGGCTGAGGGATTACCTGGTCGACCTCAACCCCGCCGAGTTCGGAGCCTGGGCCGCCGGCCGCGCCGACAGGAGGATCCTCGCCGAGAAGCCAGCCAGCTCGGCCGCACGTGCGGTGTCATGGGTCGCCAGGAGAACGGTCGCCGAGTGAGCCGCCAGGACCGCGAGCACGCGCTGGCGCGACGAGGCGTCGAGCGCCGAGAACGGTTCGTCGAGGAGGAGGAGCCCTGGATCCCGGGCGAGGAGCCCCGCGAGCGCGACGAGCTGCTTCTCTCCGCGCGAGAGCGTGGCGACTTCCCGGTCCTTCAGGTGCGCAGCGCCGACGTCCCGAAGGGCCGCCTCCGCTCTCCATAGCGCCTCGCCCGCGACCGCACCGTCGTTCAGCGGGCCGAGCGCGACGTCCTCGAGGACTCCCGGCAGGAACAGCCCGTCATCCGGGTTTTGCCAAAGGAACCCGACCGCGCGACGTATCGTCGGGGCGGAACGGGGAGTGACCTCGCGATCGCCCGCGAGGACGCGTCCAGGTCCTTCCCTCAGGCCGGCGATCCGAAGCAGCAGCGTCGTCTTGCCGGCACCGATCGGCCCCTCGAGGAGCGCCTTCTCCCCGGCCCGAAGGACGGCGGAGACGGCAGCGGGCGCGTCGGAAGAAGCACCCGGGTAGCGGTGACTCACCCCCTCGAGGACGAGCTTCACCGGCTGCATGGCAGGCGGCTCCCGACGGCGACGGCGATCGCGAGGAGTGACGCGGCTCCCGCTGCGAGGTTCCCGTGCTCCGCGCGCAACGCCGGCAGCGGCGGAACTCTGCCGGCGAAGCCGCGCAGCTCCAGGGCCTCGGCCGTCCGGTCGGCCCTTTCGAAGGCGCGCCGAAGCGTCCGCGCGAGAAGGAGGGACGTCGAACGGCCGAACCCGCGCGCGCCGCGAAATCCGCCGCGGAGCAGGAGCGCGTCGAAGGCCACGCGGGCATCGCGGCCGGCTGCGTCGAGGTGTGAGAGGGTGATCGAGAGGAACGCCACGGCGTGGCGTCCGACGCCCACGCCTTGAAGGGTCGCGACGAGACGGTCCCACCGAGCCGAGGAGATCGAGACGACGACAGCCGAGGATATGGCGAGACCCTCGACGACCGCTTCAACGGCCGGACCCGGGGCGAGCGGGATCAGGAGAAGGAAGAACGCGAAGGACCCTGCGAGCGGAAGGAGACGATTCAAAGGGAAACCCGACGCCGCGGCCAGGCCGGCGCTGAGGATGAGGACTCCTATCGCCGGTAAGAGCCCGGAGAGCGCGGACGCCGACGCCGTCAGCGCGAAAACGAGCGCCATCCTCGCGTCGAGGCGCCGCATCGCTCCTTCCCTAAGCCGGGGCGCCGTGCGAGGAACGTGTAGGAGACCTCGTCCTCTTCCGCGATCTCGACCTCCAGGCCGGCCACGCCGGCAAGAGCGGCAAGGTCGGCGACCGGAGGAAGGAGGTCGTTCTCGACGGCGGGTCCGGCACGGCGGTGGACCCGGGCGAGCTGCTCGCGGCCGACATCGTGCCAGAGGAGAAACGCGCCTCCGGGCCGGAGCCAGCGCGCCGCTTCGCGAAGGACGGCCGCGCCGTCCGGGAAGTGAGGGAACGCGTCGAAGCAGAGGACGACGTCCACAGACCCGGAAGAGAGTCCGGTCGCCAGGACGTCGCGGCAGAGCCAGGTGACGCACGGATCGTCGCAGCGCCGCGAGGCCTGCTCGATCATCGCGGGCGAGAAGTCGACGGCGACGATCGTCCCGCCACCGAGCCTCGGAATCAGGACAGCCTCGAGGCGGCCAGTTCCGCACCCGAGGTCGACGACGTCCAGACCGGAGACGCTGCCGAGAAGCGTGAGTCCCCTCTCAGCTCCGGCCGCCACGGCCTCGTCGGGCTTGAGCGAGTCCCACCGGGGAGCGAGGGAGTCGAAGGCCTGCCGTTTCGTGCAGTCGGAGAGCGCGGAGTCCGGCATCAGGAGCGTTCCCTTCGAAGAAGAAGCACCGCCGCCGGAACGGCGACGAGGGCGAGGATCATACCGGGCCACGAGGAGACGAACGTCGCGATCGTGAGGACTCGCGGCGGCAGCTCCATGAGCGTTGCGCTTCCGAAGACGAGGAACGCCTGGACGAGACGCGCGGCGACGAGCCCCGCGGCCACGGCGACAACCGGATGCCGACGACCGGGCCCGCCGACGAGGGCCACGACCGCTCCGGCCGCGGCCAGCTCACCCGTCATCCAGAGCGCCACGGGCGGGTAGAACGGCGGCATCCCGGTGAGGCCAGCCGAGATGAGCGGGGCCGTCGCACCGGCGATCGCCGCCCAGCGCGGCGGGAGGAAGAACGCACCCGCAAGGATCGGGAGGTACATCGGCAGGAAGACCGAGCCGAGCTTCACCGCGTGGAACACGGGCGGAAGCGCGATCGCGAGCGCCGTGACCAGCGCCGCGCGGCTGATCGCCTTCAGGTCGAGGGCCGGGACGGCCGCGGCCTCGTCCCCCACTTCAGAACCTCACGCTCGCGCCGAAGCTCGCGAAAGCTCCCGGCATCGGGTAGCCGGGACGGTAGGCGTAGTCGGAATCCGTGAGGTTCTCGCCCGCGACGAAGAGCTCGAGACCCGGTACGAGACTCTCGAGCTTCGCCGTGACTTTCCCGTTCAGGAGGAAGTAGGCGTCGACGGTCGTCAGCGGCCCGGGGAAGCGGAGGTTGCCGGCGACCCGGTCGTCCACCCACTGCGCGTCGAGGGAGATGCGGAAGAGCGAGACGGTCGCCACGGCGCCGCCCGATAAGGTCCACATCGGCGTGAAGGGAATCGCGTCGGGCGTCGTCTCTGTGTACGCCGCCCCCGCGTAGAGGCCGAGAGCCGGGATCGGCTCGACCGAGATCGAGAGCTCGGCACCGCGCGCCTCGTAGGCGCCCGTGTTGCGCCAGCTCGGCGGAGGCGGCGGCGGCGGAACGAAGCGGAGGGCGTCCTTCACGTCGTCGTAGAAGAACGTCACGTCGAGCCTGGCCTTCGAGCCGAGCCTCGGCGCGAAGCCCACCTCGTAGTGATCCATCCGCTCGGGCTCGAGGCTCTTCCACTGGTCGCCCCGGCCGTAACCCTGGTAGAAGACGGCCGCCCAGACGCCGGGCAGGTTGAAGGCCCGCGCGTAGCGCGCGTGCGCCTCGCCGATCGAGGTGGAGACGATGACACCGGCCTGGGCGCCCCAGACCCCTCCGAAGTCCTTCGAATCGTTGTAGCGGATCCCGGCGGACGGGGTCACCTTCACCGCGTCGCCGAAGGTGTACGAGACGGCGGCGTAGGGCGCGACGTTCCGGAACCGGAAGTCCGAGATCGGACCGTCGCCCGCCGGCCGCGCCTCGTGCGAGGCCCCGCCGTAGCTGTCGACGTCGAGGCCGACGGTCAGCTCGCCGCGGCCGAGGACCCGGAACGCGTCGCGCGCCTTCAGGCCCCAGTTCGTCCAGTCGGTGAGGGTCTGGAACGACTCCCTCTTCGCTTCGTCCCACTGGAGCCAGTCGATGGCTCCATCGTCGACGTAGAGCTTCACGTAGCCCGTCTTCCCGCCGTGCGCTCGCGAGAGGGTCAGCACTCCCATCGCGTCGTCCGTCTCGAACTGCGGCGTCACCGGCGGTCGCGGCGCACCGGCGATTCCAGGATCGCTCGCCCGGCCGGACGTGAAGTCCCCGGTGAGCCCGAGCGCCCAGCTGCCGCCGAGGTCGTACCCGGCTCTGGCGAAGAGAGCCCTCGTTCGCCCGTCCGAGCCTTCGCGGTGCCCGTCGCTCTGCCTCTGGCTCGCGGAGACGAGGAAGTCGAACGCCCCGTTCCGCCCGCTGGCTTCCGCGGACAGGGCGGAAGTCGAGAAGCTCCCGTACGCGCCGCTCGCACGCCCGCCGAATCCCTCTTCAGCTCTCTTGCGGCTGACGACGTCGATCGAGGCGAAGGCCATGTTCCCGAACAGGACGGGCTGAGACCCCTTGTAGACGTCGATCTGCTCGGCGAGGTCGACCGAGACGTTGTCCAGGAGCGGGTGCGTCCAGACCCCGACGAACTTCGGGACGCCGTCGACGGAGAACGCGATCTCGGAGCCGGGTCGCCCGGCCCCCTGGCCGCGTGCGAAGACGGCGCCGCCGTCTCCCCCGCCGTAGCTCCCGACGACGTTGTAACGCGATACGACGAGCCCCGGCACGCGCCGAAGGGCCGCCGCCGGGTCGCCGGCGTTCAGGTCCTCGATCTGCTGCGCGCCCACGGTCGTCACCGCCCCCGCAATCGGGTCGTAACGGATCTCCTCGAGAACGGGGTGAGCAGTGACCGTGACTTTCGCGACAACGGGGGGCGCCGGCAACTCCGCGACTTCGCCGGTTGCCACGGAACCCGGCGATTCGGGCGAAACGACCTCTGCGGCCCGCGCGGACCCGGCCGATAGAACCAGGAGGAGCGCGCCGAGGAGAGCTGATGTCCGAATCACCGTGCCACTTCCGTCAGGACGTCGAGCGAGCTGAGGACGAGGCCCCCGTGGAGGACGCCTTTCAGCCCCAGGACCTGTCCAGCGAGACGGCGCAGGTCCCGCCGCCTCCCGCGAAGCGCCATGACCTCGAGGCAGAGGTCGTGGTCGAGGTGGACGTGCAGCGTCGAGAGAATGCTCGCGTGGTGCTCGTGTCCGATCTCCACGAGCCGGTCCGAGAGCTCCCGTGTGTCGTGGTCGTAGACGAGGGTGATGGTCGCGGCCGATTCGGCTTTCGGATCCTCCTCTTCTTCCACGAGCCGCTTGCGGATCAGGTCCCGTACGGCTTCCGACCGGTTCGCCACGCCGCTTTCGGCGAGGATCCGGTCGAACTTCCGGAGTAGGTCCGGTTCGATCGCAAGGCTGATTCGTTCGAGGTCCATGCCGCCTCCGTTATTACGTCCATAGGAATTTTACTACGCGGTAGGTGGCGCAGGGCAGCTCCGAGCACCCCTCCCAGGGCTCCGTCATAGTGGGAGGGAAGGGCTCTGAGAGGATGGGGTTAGGGGTCTGGCTGAACAGACGAGACAGAATTCGGTATACCGCTCGCCGTGGACCTGGGAGCCGCTGGCGGTTCGGAGTTTCTTCGATCAGTGACGGTTCGCCCGTGCGGGCGACAGGAGCTGCGGAGGTTCCGGGAGCTACTTGGAGAGCACCACTACCTGGGCTACCGGGGTGTTGTCGGGGAGTCGGTGGCTCATGTCGCCGAGGCGGGGGGGCAGTGGTTGGCGCTGCTTCTGTGGGCGGCGGCGGCGTTCAAGTGCGCGGCACGGGACACGTGGATCGGGTGGCATCCGGCGGTGCAGTGGCAGAGGCTGCATCTCGTGGCCAACAACGTGCGGTTTCTGGTGCTGCCGGGGGGGGCGGTGCCGAACCTGGCGTCCCGCGTGCTTGGGCTTTCAGTGCGACGGCTTTCGAGGGACTGGCAGCTGACCTGGGGCCATCCGATCCTGGCGGTGGAGACCTTCGTCGACCCAGCCCGGTACAGGGGGAGCTGCTATCGAGGGGCAGGGTGGGACGAGGTTGGGTTGACCCGAGGCTTTGCTCGATGTTCCGGGGGTTGGAAGCGACACGGTCATCCGAAGCTGATCTTCGTACGGGATGTGAGTCGTGGTGCACGCCGGCTGTTGAGCGACCCGGTCCCGTCACAGCGTCTCGGACAGGGGGTCGCGAAGATGAAGTTGGTCGACAATGAGCTGGCGTCGCTGCAGCAGGTCTTGCGCCAGAGACCCGATCCACGCAAGCGGCGAGGGATCCGGCACAGCAAAGCGAGCCTGCTGGCGATCAGCGTCGCGGCGGTGGTGTCCGGGGCTCGGTCGCTGGAGGCGATCGCGCAATGGGCGAGGGAGTGCACCCAGCGCGAGAAGGGCCGGCTCTTCTTCCGATGGGATTCTCGGACGAGACGTTACGAGGCTCCGAGCGAGCCGACGCTCCGCCGGTTTCTTCAGAGCGTGGACGCCGAGACCGTGGACAAGCACGTCTCGGGATGGCTTGCGGGCCTAAGGCGGGATCGAGACGAACCGATCGCCATCGACGGCAAGGCGCTGCGCGGAGCACGCCGTGAGGATGGCACGGTTGTCCAGCTCCTCTCCGCGGTCTTGCACTCCTCGGGGATCACCATCGGGCAGAAGGAGATCGCTCGGAAGAGCAACGAGATTCCGGCCGCTGCGGAACGACTGCGGCCGCTCGACCTCGAGGGCCGCTGTGTGACCGCCGACGCCCTACACACCCAGATTCCGCTGGCCCGGGTCCTCGTTGAGGAGAAGAAGGCGGCCTGCTGCTTCACGGTCAAGGGCAACCAACCCTCGCTCGAGAGCGACCTCAGCCATCTGTTCGACCAGATGGCTCCCCCCCCCCTCATCACGAGACGATCGAGAAGGCCCACGGCAGGATCGAGATTCGCCGCATCTGGACGTCAACGGACCTGAATGGGTACCTGGATTTCCCCGGGTGCCGGCAGGTCGCCCGGATCGAACGGATCACGACGATGCTCAAAAGCGGCAGGGCCCGACGGGAGCGAGTCCACATCATCACCAGCCTCGACGCGCAGAGGGCTGATCCCGCAGCGCTCCTGGCCATCGTCCGCGGTCACTGGTCGATCGAGAACCGAAGCCACTGGGTTCGCGACGTAACCTTCGACGAGGATCGCAGCCAGGTCCGCACCAAGACCGGGCCGCGCGCAATGGCCACGCTCCGAAACATCGCCGTGGCCGTCGCCCGCAAGCTCGAGTTCCCCTCCGTCCCGGCCGCGATTCGCACCTTCGCTCGCCGAACGGCTCTGGTCCTCGACGTCCTGGGCCTCTGAACCCTCTTCGAGCGCCCTCCTGCTGCCCGCCAAGGTGCCACATGGAGAAGGTCGGCCAGCAAGCCGCCTGGAGGCAGAACTGTCCCACGGCCCCGTTCCTCTACCCGTTCCCTGCCTCGCGCCCGCCTTCCCCACCCCCTCCGGCCTCGAACCTCCCCCTTCCGCAGCTGCCACACCCCGGGCACTCATCCCTACGCTCGCTCACACCCCCGACTTTGA
>CAVOJA010000068.1:0-26288 GCA_963696015.1 uncultured Holophagales bacterium | reverse complement strand
AGACGGCCCTCTCGCGCCAGGTCGACCTCGTCCTGATGAACGCGCGGCTCTCCCGCCTGGACGGCTTCGACGTCGCGCGAATCCTGAAGTCGACCCCGCGCTCGGCACACACTCCTGTCCTTCTCCTCGCCTCCCATCCCGACCGCGCCCTGCACGCCTTCGCCCTCCAGTCGGGGGCCGCCGACCTCCTCCCGAAACCGGTCCCGCAGGCACTGCTGGAGGAGCGGGCCTGGGAGCTCCTCCGGCGGCGCGGCTTCATTCGCCCCGCCGAGGGCGGTCCGGCCCGTCGGGACAAGACGCCGCCATCCCGTTCCGCTGCGCGTCAGCGGGAGCGATCGAAGAGCCGCCACTGAGGACCCCGCCGGTATCATCCCGTCCGCCGGAGGGCCCATGAGCGACGTTCCCCGCATCCTCGCCTTCGCCGGAAGCCTCAGGACCGGCTCCTTCAACAGGATGATCCTCTCCGTCGCGGCCGATGGTGCTCGTGCCGCCGGCGCGGACGTCACGCGGATCGACCTGCGCGACTTCCCCGTTCCCCCGTACGACGGCGACCTCGAGGCCTCCGAGGGCATTCCCGCCAGTGCCCTGAAGCTGAAGGAGCTCTTCAAGGCCACCGACGGGCTCCTCATCGCCAGCCCCGAGTACAACTCGGCCGTCAGCGGGACGTTGAAGAACGTCCTCGACTGGGTTTCTCGCACGTCGCCGGGCGAAAAGCCCTTCGAATGCTTCAAGGGAAAGGTCGCCGCCCTCTGCTCCGCGTCGACGGGGGCCCTCGGTGGGATCCGGGGCCTGGCATCGGTCCGCATGATCCTGGGGAACATCGGCGTCGTCGTCCTTCCCGACCAGGTCTCCCTCCCGAAGGCGGCGGACGCGTTCGACTCCGACGGGAACGTCGTCGACCCGGGGCGCCGAAAGGCCCTGATGGAGCTGGGGGGTGCCCTCGCCCACGCCACTCGCGCCCTCATGCCGGGGAG
Source organism: uncultured Holophagales bacterium (assembly GCA_963696015.1). Classification (GTDB taxonomy): domain Bacteria; phylum Acidobacteriota; class Thermoanaerobaculia; order UBA5066; family UBA5066; genus UBA5066. Next base: position 25,314 of record CAVOJA010000068.1, on the reverse strand, counting down.
GGAGTGATGGAGAAGCCGGCCTTCCAGGATCTCTACCCCGACCACTGGGCCCACTGTTACGGGTGCGGACGGCTGAACGAGCACGGCCTCCACATCCGGAGCTTCTGGGACGGCGAGGAGACCGTCGCGACGCTCGTCCCCCGGCCGCACCAAACCGCGATCCCCGGCTTCGTCTACGGCGGCTTCATCGCGTCGGTCATCGACTGCCACTCCACCGGCAGCGCCGCCGCCGCCGCCCACCGGTCCGCCGGCGGGGATCCCGCCGTGGGCCCCTACCCCCGCTTCCTGACCGGAACGCTCAAAGTCGAGTACCTCAAGCCGACGCCGATCGATGCCCCCGTCGAGCTCCGGTCGACGATCGTCGAGGTGAAGGGGCGAAAAGTGACCGTCGCGACGACCCTCTCCTCCCGCGGCGCCGTCTGCGCACGCGGCGAGGCCGTCCTCGTCCAGGTCCCCGACACGTGGGCGCCGAAAGCATGAGGGCGTTCTCGTCTGAGCCCTCGGAGTCCTTCCGCGAGAATCGCGAAGAACGGGACCGACCCCGGGCATTCCAACTGCGAACGCCCTGCCGCCGAAGAGCCCCGAGGTCCTGCTGGACCGTGGTCGGTAGATCGTCGCTCGGCTCGCGCTCCCGACGGACCCAGCGGACGACGTCCTCTTCTTCTCGCCGTCCGGCACGCACCCGCACAGAGCGCAGCGGGGACTCTGGATCACCCCGGGTCTCAGGAGCCACCAGGCGGTCGAGGGCATCCAGATCCAGTCGGCTGGGATCGCTCGATGTGATCGCCTTTCGCCCTGCACCTTCGCGCCGAACCCGCCCCGGGGTTAGGACCGATCCATTCCGGATCTCCTCAATCCCCTTGGCGATGACCTTCCGTGACGGCCCGCAGGCCCGGCGAACCACGGAAACCCCGCCGAAGCCCATCGCCATCGCCTCGCTGGCGGCCATGATGCCTCGGGTCCGCTCGTCCGAAATGGGCCAAACGGCTGCGAGCTTGCGCTCCAGATCAACGACATGACCCACGAACGACTGCATATCTGGAACGAGCGCGAAAGGCTACCTTCATCTATTTTCCGACGTCTGCAGCCGACCGATCTCGGGTTCGCGATCACTCTTGGCGTCGCCTTGTGGGGCTTCCGGATGGCTTTCGGCCCTCAGCCGCTCTTCGTCCGCGACGACCTCCGAGGCGGCCCGGGCTCCGAAACCGCAGGCCACCCTGCTCGTACCATTCAGTTCACCCCAGTAAACCTCGAAGGAGGATCGATGTCCGTCGCCCGCCCCTTGATTCCCGTCCTCGCTTCAACGCTTCTCGCCCTCTCCGCTCCCTCCGCTCCGCAGACGGCCTACAAGGGCCACGGGGCCGAGAGCGTCCCGGCCGAGGTGATCGCGACGTACGCGCCGAAGCCCCTTCCTCCCGACCTCGCTCGCCACATCCAGTCGATGATGGACGTCCGCGCCCCGGGCCTCGGGCAACCCGCCCCGGACGGCGGCCGTCTTTTCTTCGGCTGGTCCGTCACCGGCACGGCGCAGGTCTGGAGGCTCGACGGCCCGAATACCTTCCCCGTTCAGCTCACGGGAGGCGAGGACCGGACGACCCTCGCCGACGTCTTTCCCGACGGCAAGACCCTCGTCCTCCAGCGCGACCGCAAGGGAGAGGAGAACCCGGGGCTCTACGTGATGCCCGCCGACGGTGGACCCCTGACCGAGGTCCAGCACGTCAAGGGCGTTCAGACGTTCTTCCAGTTCGTCACCGCGGACGGCAAGTGGGTCACCTACGCCGCCAACGACCGGAAGCCCGACTCGTACGCGATCTACCGATGGAACGTCGACACGAAACAGAAGGAGGCGCTCGTCACCGAGCCGGGCCTCTGGTCCGTGGCCGACCACCGCGACGACGGGACGCTGCTCCTCGCGAAGGCGACCGGCTCCCTCACTTCCGAGTACTGGGAGTGGGCGCCGACGACGAGGAAGCTCACGGCCGTCCTCGGCCAGGACAAGCCCGAGGAGTACACCGCCACCTACGGCGCCACGCCGGGGCAGCTCCTCGTCCTGACGCCGAAGCTCGGTGAGTTCCGTCGCCTCTGCCGCTACGAGGGAGGGAAGCTCACGCCCCTGACGGGCGACCTGAAGTGGGACGTCTCCGGTTTCAGCGTCGACGAAGCGAAGACGCGCGTCCTCTACACGGTGAACGAGGCCGGCTACACGAAGCTCTTCGCGCTCGACGCCAGGACTCTCCAGCCGGTCGTCCTCCCGAAGCTCCCCGAGGGCGTCGACCACGTCTACAGCGGCGCCACCACGCGCAACGGCCGCTTCACGACCTTCGGCGTCGAGACGGCGACGGCCCCGCGCAGCTCCTACGTCTACGACTGGCAGACCGCCTCGCTGACGCGCTGGGTCGTTCCGAGCACCCCCGAGATCGACACGGCCGCCTTCTCGGCCGCGACGCTCGAGTACTACCCGGCGAGGGACGGCACGAAGATCCCCGCCTTCGTGAGGCGGCCGAAGGCCTGCGTCCCATCGCCCTGTCCGGTCGTCGTGGAGTTCCACGGCGGTCCCGAGGGGCAGGCGCAGCCTGGCTTCTCGACCTACGCACAGGCGTTCGTCGACGCCGGCTTCGTCTACGTCGAGCCGAACGTCCGCGGCAGCGACGGCTACGGCCGTACCTGGCTCGACGCCGACAACGGGGCGAAGCGCCTGAACGTCTGGACCGACATCGAGGACGCGGCGACCTGGGCGAGGAAGGCCTTCGCAGCGAATGGGAAAGCGCCGAAGGTCGGCGTGTCGGGGGGGAGCTACGGCGGGTACGCCACCCTCGTCGCCATGACGAGGTTCGCGGGCGCCTACGACGCCGGCTCCTCCGTCGTCGGCATCGGAAACCTCCTGACGTTTCTCCAGAACACCGCTCCCTATCGCCGCATCCTCCGCGCCTCCGAGTACGGCGACCCCGAGAAGGAGAAGGACGTCCTCCTCCAGCTCTCGGCGACGTCCTACATCGCGAATCTGAAGGCTCCGCTCCAGATCCAGCAGGGAGCGACCGACCCGCGCGTCCCTGTGGGCGAGGCGATCCAGATGTACGAGGCGGCGAAGAAGAGCGGTGTCCCGACCGAACTCCTCATCTATGCCGACGAGGGGCACGGCGCCGGGAGACGCGAGAACCAGGTCCTGATGCTCGGCCACACGATTCGCTTCATGCAGGAACAGCTGAAAGGAGCCCCAGCGAGGTAACCAGCCCTGCCGAGCCTGGGCGGGAGACCGTGCGCTGAGAAACGAAGAGAGGGTCGCTCCGAGGACCCACGGGGTCTGGTCTACGCTCTACACTCTACGCCCCGCAGAGTGTAGAGCGTAGGCCAGACCTCGTCGTCTCTTGCCTGGTTCGTGGCCATTGGCTGATCTCATTCCCAGCCAATTGGAGCTTGAAAAGCAGAGAAGTCGCCCCATACTCCCCGCCAGGCCAGTCCAATATCCAGATTGGACTGGAACCAGAACCGGAAAGGGGGAGACGGCGTGGACATCCGGATCGACCGCGACAGCGCCGTCCCCGTCTACATGCAGATCCGGGGCGGGATCCGCGACCTGATCCTGTCCGGCCGCCTTCCCGACGGCTTCCGTCTTCCTCCGGAACGCCAGCTCGCGAGCGCCCTGGGTGTCAACCGCACGACGGTCCTCTCCGCCTACAAGGAGCTGAAGGCCGACGGGCTGCTCGAGGCGCACGTCGGCCGCGGCACGGAGGTCGTCTCGCAGAGGACCGGCAAGAGCGCCGTCGAGCCGGCCGGACCGCTCCCCTGGCGGCAGCTCGCCCGGGACGGGAGCGTCCGCGAGCCCGACCCGCTCGTCCGCGACGTCCTCGCCCTGACCGAGCGGCACGACGTCATCAGCCTCCAGGCCGGCCTCCCCGCCGCCGAGCTCCTTCCGCTGGAGGACCTCCGACGCGTGCAAGAGGAAATCCTCGTCCGGAAAGGGCCCGAAGCCCTCCTCCACAGCCCGACGGAAGGCGTCACGGCGTTTCGAGAGGCACTCTGCCGGCATATGGTCCCGCGCGACATCCGCTCGAGCCCCGAGGAGGTCCTCGTCACGTCTGGCTCTCAGCAGGGTCTCGACCTCGTCGCCCGGACGCTCCTCTCTCCGGGGGACATCGTCGTCGTCGAAGAGCCGTCCTACTTCGGCGCCCTCGAGGTTTTCCGCTCCGCGCGTGTGCGTCTCCTCGGCGTCCCGACGGATGACGAAGGGATGCGGACCGACGTCCTGGAAGCGCTCCTCGCGCGCCAGCAGCCGCGCCTCATCTACACGCTGCCCACGTTCCAGAATCCGTCCGGCTGCACTCTGAGCCTGCCGCGCCGCCGGCACCTCCTCGAGCTCGCGTGGCGCCACCAGGTGCCGATCCTCGAGGACGACCCGTACTCCGACCTTCGCTACGAAGGAGAGGCGCTCCCGTCGCTCAAGGCGCTCGACCCGTACGGGCACGTCATCCACCTGAGCTCGTTTTCGAAAGTCCTGTTCCCCGGGCTCCGCCTCGGGTGGATCGCCGCGCCGAGGCCGCTGGTCCGTCAGCTCGCGCTCGTGAAGCAGACGGTCGACCTCCATTCGGGGACCCTCGGGCAATGGATCGTCGAAGGATTCCTTTCGGGCGGCCTTTTCGCGAAGCACCTGGCGACGACGCGCACGGCCTACCGCCGCCGCCGCGACGTCCTCCTGACGGCCCTCGAGGCGGAAGCCCCCCCCGGCTTCACCTGGAACCGGCCCGAGGGGGGCTTCTACGTCTGGTGCCGGCTCCCCGAGGACGTCCCGCCCGCGCGGCTCCTCGCACAGGCCGCCGCCGAGCGGGTCGCTTACCTGCCGGGGGGCGCCTCGTTCGTCGAGGAACCGCCGGTGAACTCGATCCGCCTCAATTTCACTTTCGCCCCGGAGGAACAGCTCCGGGAGGGCGTCCGGCGCCTCGGCCGGGCTCTCCGGGCAACGCAGGCGGAGCCGCGCCGCGGAAACCACACGGTGGTGGGAACACCGCCCATCGTCTGACAGACCACGCCGGGGGCCTCGAGGCTGACGGCGAAAAAGGGGGGGGACCCGATGACGACCCGCTTCGCAAGGAGAATGGAAGGCCTCAAGGCCTCCGAGATCCGCGAGATCCTGAAGGTGACCCAGCGGCCCGAGGTGATCTCCTTCGCCGGAGGCCTTCCGGCGCCCGAGCTCTTTCCCGTGAAGACGCTCGCCGCCGCGACGCAGAAGGTCTTCGAGGAAGACGGGATGAGGGCCCTCCAGTATTCGACGACGGAAGGGCACGCCCCTCTTCGCCGCAAGATCGCCAAGCGGATGCAGTCGACCTGGAACGCCTGCGTCGCCCCCGACCAGATCCTCGTCACGTCCGGCTCGCAGCAGGGCCTCGACCTGACGGGCAAGCTCCTCCTCGACGAAGGGGACGTCGTCCTCTGCGAGAGCCCGACCTACCTCGGCGCGATTTCCGCCTGGAACGTCCTCCGACCGCGCTGGGTCGAGGTCGAGACCGACGAAGACGGAATGGTCCCCGCTGCGCTCGAGCGAACCCTCCGCACCGACCCGAACGCGAAGGCGATCTACGTCATCCCGAACTTCCAGAACCCGTCGGGACGGACCTGGTCGCTCGAGCGCCGCCGCCAGTTCATGGAGATCGTCGAGAGGCACGACGTCTGGGTCGTCGAGGACAACCCGTACGGCGAGCTGCGCCTCGAGGGCGAGCCGATCGCGTCCCTGAAGTCCCTCGACCGGAGGGGGCGAGTCCTCGCCCTCGGCACCTTCTCGAAGGTCTTCTGTCCGGGCCTGCGCATCGCCTGGATCGCCGCAGAGAACCCGGCCTACGAGAAGCTCGTCATCCTCAAGCAGGGAGCCGACCTGCAGACGTCCACCCTCGGCCAGCTCCAGGTGAACCGCTACCTCGAGGATAACGACCTCGACGCCGACATCGCGCGGATCCTCCCCGTCTACCGCGAGCGGCGCGACGCGATGCTCGCTGCCCTCGACGCGGCGATGCCCCCGGGCGTGACCTGGACCCGTCCGTCCGGCGGCCTCTTCGTCTGGATGACGCTCCCCGAGGGGCTCAGCGCCAGGACCCTCCTCGACGAGTGCGTCCGCCAGAACGTCGCCTTCGTCCCCGGCGGCGCGTTCTACCCGAACGGCGACCACGAGAACACCCTCCGCCTGAACTACTCGAACATGCCGGTCGAGCGGATCCGCGAAGGCATCCGCCGTCTCGCGAGCGCCGTCGGGAAGGAGATGGAGCGTTCCGAGACCCTCGAGGAGGTCCCCGGGACGCCCTGAGCTCGGGGTCAGGTCTTGATTTTCTATTCTGCGCCGCCCCGCTGGGGCGGAGCAGCGCTCTCCCGCCCGTGAAGTACGATGCCATTCCCCGCGCCCCCGGGACGACGAGGAAGAGCCCAATGCACCTGCCGACCGCCGCCCTCGCCCTCGCCCTCGCCCTCTTCGGCGCCGCGGCTCCGCTCTCCGCCCAGTCCTCGCTCATCCTCGCCACGACGACGAGCACACAGGACAGCGGCCTCCTCGACGACCTCCTCCCCCGCTTCGAGGCCGCCACGGGCCTCTCGGTCAAGACGATCGCCGTCGGGTCCGGAGAGGCGCTCGCGATGGGCCGCCGCGGCGACGCCGACGTCCTCCTCGTCCACTCGAAAGCGGCCGAGGACGAGCTCATGGCCGAGGGGTACGGGTCGCTGCGCCTCGACGTCATGCACAACGACTTCGTTCTCGCCGGCCCGCCGTCCGACCCCGCAGGGATCCGAGGCCTTTCCACCGTCGACGCCCTGAAGCGAATCGCCGAACGCGGTGCCCCCTTCGCGTCGCGCGACGACCGCTCGGGGACGCACGCGCGCGAGCTCGAGCTCTGGACGAAGGCAGCGCTCAGCCCCGCCGGAAAGCCCTGGTACGTCGCCACCGGGCAGGGGATGGGAGAGACGGCCCGGGTCGCGTCCGAGAAGCGGGCCTACACGCTGGCTGACCGCGGCACCTTCCTCGCGCTCCGGAAGAGCCTCGATCTCGCGATCCTCGTCGAGGGCGGGAAGGAGCTCTGGAACGCCTACCGTGTCATCGTCGTGAACCCTCGGAAACACCCGAAGACACGCGAAAAGGAAGCGAAGCGGTTCGCCGAGTGGCTCGTCACCCCCGCGGTGCAGAAAGTGATCGGCGAGTTCGGCCGGGAGACGTACGGCCAGCCGCTCTTCGTCCCCGACGCGAAGTAGGAGATGGCCGGGCTCTCCGACTTCCTTTCCGCGCTGCTCCCGATGCCCGGCGAGCTCGCCGGCATCCTCCTCCTCTCGCTCTTCGTCTCGGGCGTCGCGATCCTCGTGTCGATGGTCCTCGGCGTCCCCGCCGGAATCTTCCTCGGGCTCCACCGCTTCCCGGGCCGGAGCTTCCTCGTCACCCTCGTGAACACCGGCATGGGCCTGCCGCCCGTCGTCGTCGGCCTCGCCGTCTTCCTCCTCCTCGCCCGCTCGGGGCCGCTCGGAGGGCTCGACCTCCTCTACACGCCGTGGGCGATGGTCCTCGCGCAGGTCGTCATCGCGACGCCCCTCGTCGTCGGCATCACGCTCGCGGCCGTCCAGGGGCTCGACAGCCGCCTCCACCTCCAGATCCTGTCGCTCGGCGCCTCGACCGGGCAGCTCTACCTGAAGCTCGTCAAGGAGGCCCGCCTCTCGCTCGTCGCGGCGCTCGCCGCCGGTTTCGGGTCGATCGTCTCGGAGGTCGGCGCCGTCATGATGGTCGGCGGGAACATCAAGGGGCAGACGCGCGTCATGACGACGGCCATCGTCCTTCAGACGCGGCAGGGGGAGTTCGGAAACGCGATCGTCCTCGGCGCGATCCTTCTGTCCCTCGCGCTCGGCGTCAACTGGCTCTTCACGTGGGTCCAGCAAAGGCAGAAGACGTGAGCCTCCTCGCGCTCGAAGGCGTCGAGGTCATCCGGGATACGAAGCCGATCCTCTCCCTCCCGAGGCTCGACGTCGCGGAGAAGGAGATCCTCGCGGTCCTCGGCCCGACCGGGGCGGGCAAGAGCACCCTCCTGCGCGTCCTCCACTTCCTCGAGCGCCCCGACGCCGGGTCCCTCTCGTGGCGCGGCGAGAAGGTGCCGTGGCCCGCGCCGCTCGCCCTCCGGCGGCGGATCTCGATGGCCTTCCAGGACCCGCTCCTCCTTTCCGGGACGACGTACGACAACGTCGTCTACGGCCTTTCGCTACGGGGGCAGGACGGGAGCGACGCTCGTTCACGGGTCGAGGCGGCGCTTCGCCTCCTCCACGTCGAGCACCTCGCAACCCAGCGCGCCCGGACCCTCTCGGGAGGAGAGGCGCAGCGGGCGGCTCTCGCGCGCGCCCTCGTCGTCTCTCCCGAGCTCCTCCTCCTCGACGAGCCGTTCGCCGCGCTCGACGCCCCGATCCGCAAGCATCTTCTCGACGAGCTGAAGCAGGCCGTCCGCGCTCGCGGGATCACCTGCGTCTACGTGACGCACGAGCAGTCGGAGGCGTTCGCGATCGCGGACCGGATCGCCATCCTCCGCCGCGGGCAGCTCCTCCAGGCGGGCCCGCCGGAGGAGGTCCTTCTACAGCCGCGGAGCCGCGCCGTCGCCCGATTCATGCAGACGGGGAACATCCTCCCCGGAGTCGTCTCGAAGCGGTCCGAGGCGATCTCTGACGTGACGGTCGGACCTCGCCTCGTCTTCTCTCGCACCGCTCTCGCTGAGGGCACGCCCGTCGACGCCTGCATTCGCCGCGAGGAGATCCTCGTCGAGGCCCCGGGCGAGGCCTCCTCCGCTCCGGGCCTGAACCGCTTCCGCGGGACCGTGGAAGCCGTCGTCGACCTCGGCTCCACGATGCAGGTGCGCATCGACGCCGGCTTCCCCGGGTTTCCGCTCCAGGCCCTCATCACGCGCCGCGTCGCGCACGACCTCTCGCTAAAGAGTGGCGGCGAGGTCCTCGCGACGTTCGCGGCCTCTTCCGTCCACCTGATCCCCCGTGAAGGAAACGAGAACGATGCCGACCTGTAGCGAAGCGCTCCGACTGATCCTCGACTCCGTCGCCCCGCTCCCGGCCCGGCCGACGCCGCTCTTCGACGCCTTCGGGCTCGTCCTCGCCGAGGCGCGGTCCTCCCCAGAGACGGTCCCGCCGTTCACGAACTCCGCGATGGACGGATACGCCCTGCGCGCCGGCGACTGCGACGGTGCCGCCCCCGGCGCTCCCGTCTCCCTCGACGTCCTCTCCGACCTTCCGGCGGGGAGCGTCCCGACGGACGAGGTGCGGCCCGGCACCGCGATCCGGATCATGACCGGCGCGCCGCTCCCGGCCGGGGCCGACTGCGTCGTCCCGGTCGAGGCGACGACCTCGGAAGGGAGCCGCGTCCGGATCACCGCTCCGGTGAAGAAGGGCGCAAACGTCCGGCTCGCCGGCGAGGACCTCCGCGAGGGGGAGGAGCTCCTCCCGAAGGGTTTCGTGCTCAACCCCGCCTCTCTCGGCATCCTCGCTTCCGTCGGCCTCTCCGAGGTCCCCGTCCACCCACGCGCCCGGGTCGCCATCCTGACGACCGGCGACGAGCTCGTCGCGGCAGGTGACAAACCGGGCCCCGGGCAGATCCGCGACTCCAACATCCACACGATGTGCGCCCAGGCCGTCGCCTTCGGAGCCGTGCCGGTTCCCTTTTCCCGCGTGCCCGACACCCGCGAGGCCGTCACGGCCGCCCTCGCGAGCGCCCGCGATCACGCCGACGTCATCGTCACGAACGGCGGGATCTCGGTCGGCGACTACGATTTCATCAAGGCGGTCCTCGTCGAGCTCGGTGCGCGTGAGGTCTTCTGGAAGGTGAAGCAGAAGCCCGGCGGCCCGCTCGGCTTCTGGCTCCTCGACGGCAAACCGGTCTTCGGCATCCCGGGGAACACCGTCGCCGCCATGGTCTGCATGGAGGAGTACGTGAGGCCCGCGCTCCGGAAGCTGATGGGGCAGGCCAGGCTCCTCAGACCCGAGGTCACAGGCAGCTTCGAGGGCGCATTCCGCAAGACCGACCAGGACGGAAAGGTCCACCTCGTCCGCGTCCGGGCCCGCCGCGAGGCCGGCCGGCTCTTCGTCGCTCCGTCCGGCCCCCAGGGCTCCGGGATCCTCTCCTCGATGCTCCGCTCCAACGCCCTCGCCCTCGTTCCCGCCGACGCCCTCGCGCTGAAGACGGGCGACGAGGTCCCCGTTCACCTCATCGAGGAGCCGGAAGACCACTGACCCCGGAGTCCGTGCCAGGCGTGAAATCGTGTATTAAAGGCCCGGCGCCCGACCGCGGCGTCCTTCAGTGCGCAACGAGGCAGCGGACCTCGGAGACGCTCCTGACCGACCGGTCGACGAAGAAGTCGCCGCGGGCGACGGACTTCAGGCGGCCCGACTTGCGGAGGAGGGGCTTGCCGTCCTCCATGTCGACGAGAACGACGTTCTCCGGCAGGCGCGAGAGGAGGATCTCGCCGCCGGAGTAGAGCGAGCGGTAGCCGTCGCTCGCCGTGACGACGACGAAGAGGAGGCCGGGGTCCGTCCCGGCAGGAAGCGACGACTTCAGGAGCGCCGCGAGGCTCGGGCCGGAAAAGCGGCTGTGGCCGCGGAAGCCGCGCCCCAGGCCGATGCCGTCGTCCTCCCCCTCGACGCGCGGGAGGCCCTTCGTCGCCTTCGCCGTCAGGGCGATCGTCTTCTCGCCGGGCAGGACGAGCGGCGGTGCCTCGACCCACGGGTCGGCGAGGTCTTTCCTCTTCGGCGGGGCCAGGAAGCCGGCCTGGCGGACCTCGATCGAGACGACGTCCTCGACGAAACGACGCCCGTCGCGGTCGCGGAGCGGGACGAGGCAGACGCCGCGCGGCACGTCGAGCTTCCCGAGCGTCCCACCGTCGTGGCAGCCGGCGCAGCCCGTCACGTCGAGCTTCTCGCGTGTCCCTACGTCGAACCAGGAGCCGGGGGCGAAGCGGGGGTCGTCGATCTTCTCGTGGTGGTGCGGGACGAGGGGGCGGATCCGGTCGGCGAGGAGGGCCGCGCCCGCATCTTCGGCGAGGAAGAGCTCGCCCCAGGAGAAGAGCGCCTTCTTCCCGTCGCGCCCCGTGACGACGACCGCGAGGTCGAGCGGCCGGTCGAAGTTGTCGTTCGTCGCCTTGGCGATCTCGGCCTCGTCGAGGAGGTCCCTGAGCGCGATCCCTTCCACCGCGAAAGTGCCGCGGTAGCGCGCGGCGCCCGGGACCTTCGCGAGAGTCTCGTGCCGCGGGAGGGCCGCCAGCGCGGCGGCGTCTACGGCCCGCGGCTTCTTCACCGAGCCGGAGAGGGCGATTCCCTTCGCCTCCTGTGCGCTCGCGGGAGTGACGGCGGCGAGGAGCGCGGCGAGAACGGTGCCGAGGGCAGCGGCGACGAGGGACCTCGGAAGGCGGGACATGCGGGACCTCCTTGACGGCGGCAGTGTCACCGCCCCGAATGATGCGGTGAAGGGGGTCTCAGCCCCCGCTGATGAGGTGGACGACCTTCACGTCGGCGCTCGACGGGACGACCGCCGAATCATAGGAACCGCGCGGGATGAGGGTCCCGTTCACCGTCACGATCAGGAGCTTGAAGATGTAGCTCTTCGCTTTCAGGACGTCGCGGACGGTCATCCCCTCGTGCCAGTCGAGCGGGTCCCCGTTCACGACGAGCCGGGTGCCCCGATCGGCCGCGGCCGGCGCCGGAGCACCCGGGCTCGGATTCACCGCCTCAGCCCCCATTCTTCTGGACGAGCTCGACGACCTCGGGGAAGGCGATCCCGAGCTTCGTGATCGTCTCCATCGTCGGGACGCCGTCCGTCGTCCAGCCGCGCCGCTTGTAGACGGCGTCGCACAGCTTGCGGTAGCGGTCCTCGCGGTACTTTCGGGTGATCGCGACCTTCTCCTCGACCGTCTTCCCGGCCGGGTCGACGCCGATCTCCTCGAGCATCTGCTTGTCGTACCGCTCCGCGCGTGACTCGTACTCCTCGGGCGTCACCGGGCCGACGGAGCGGTACGGCGGCCAGTCGTGCTCGCGCCGCCCGTAGCCGCGCCTCAGGTTGAAGACGCGCTGGAAGTTGTAGACCTTCTCCGACTGCTCGATGATCTTCTCCTTCGTGACCTCGATGCCGGTCACGCCGGAGGCGATCTCGCAGTAGTTGTGCACGTGCTCGGGCACCTTGGCCGGCTCGGCCTGCTCGGCGTTGTTCGCCGGCTCAATGTCGTTCCAGGGGAGCTTGCAGAGGCCGTGCAGGCCGAACCACGTCCGGAAGAGCGGGAAGTAGTGGAGCGCCTCGGCCTTCGCCTCGAAGGTCGGGAGGTGCTTGTTGACCATGTCCATGAAGATGAGCCACGCCTCGTCGTGCTGGGGGCCCTTGTTCGTCAGGGCGTATCCCCCCTGCTGCGCGAGCGACTCCTTCGACTGGTACTGCGAGTACTCGAGCCCCTTGACCTCCATCCCGATGTCGGTCATGAGCTTCAGGTCGCCCCAGCCGCGCTCGGCGAAGATCTGCTTCATCTTCCGGACGCCCTGCCCGGCAATCAGGCCGAAGCCCTCGCCGCGGGCGATCTGGTGGAGGAGCTTCATCTGCGACTCGGCGTTGCCCCAGGTCAGGTCGACGCCGCCCGTCCGCTCGGCGTTCAGGATGCCGCGCTGCCAGCACTCCATCGCGAACGCGCAGAGCGTGCCGTACGAGATCGTGTCGACCCCGTAGGTGTCGCAGTAGAAGTTGACCTCGAGGAGCCAGTCGGGGTCGAAGATGCCGCAGTTGGCGGCGAGGCCGGCGGCGTTCTCGTACTCGGGGCCGTCGACGGTGACGATGTCGCCCTTGTACGGGCCGGTCTTGACGACGTGGCCGTCGGCCCCCTTCGAGCACGACATCGTGCAGCCGTACCAGCAGCCGTCGGGGATCCCCTGCGTGAAGCGCTTGTCCCAGACCCAGGAGGCGATGTTCTTGGTGTCGGGGTGGTTGCCGTACTGAAAGTTCTTCACCGGGAGGAGATCGTAGGCGTCCATGACCTCGACGAGGTGCGCGGTCCCCTGCCGCTTCATGTTGCACTGCTGGGCGTCGAGATCGTGGATCTCCTTGTTGATGACGCTCCCGACCTTCTGGATCCGCGCCCGGTCCGCGACGTGGTTCAGGTCGGCCTTGATGACCGGCCCGCGGACGACGAGCGCCTTCAGGTTCTTGTCGCGGAAGACCGTCCCGACGCCGCCGCGCCCCGCCTGCTTGAGGCGCGCGGCCTTGCGCTTGGCGTCGTAGAAGGAGAAGTTCAGGCAGCCGATGAGGCTGTGGTCCGATCCCTTCCCTGCCGAGACGACCGAGACGTTCTTGAGGTCCTGAGGCCCGTCGGCGTACATGTGCGTGAAGATCTCGGAGCAGATGTGGCTGTCGGCCGGCTCGAGCGGGGCCTCCTCGATCCGGATCACGCCGCGCGGCCCGTCGACGAGGACGACGACCTCGCGATCGGCCTTCCCCTGGAGCTCGAGGGCGTCGAAGCCGCAGAACTTCAGGAGCGGCCCGTAGTAGCCGCCGACGTTGCAGTCGATCGGGATGTCCGTGAGGGGAGAGATCGAGACGACGAGCGACTTGCCCGTTCCGGGGTACTGCGTGATCCCCGCGATCGGCCCGGGGCTGATGACGATCTCGTTCTCCGGGTCGTTCCACTTCGTCGTCGGCGTCGTCGCGTTCCAGAGGTACCAGAGACCGAAGCCGCGCCCGCCGACGAAGGTGTCGACCATCTCCTGCGTGACCTTCTTCTCGGTCACCTTCAGGTTCGTCAGGTCGACGTGGAGCGACCTCATGTTGTAGCCGCGGTACGGCTCGCTCGGCGTGAACGGCACCTCGAGGAGGACCTTGTGGGCGGCCCTCATCTCCTCGACCTCGTCCGTGTAGTTCGTGCGGATGGTGTAGTCGGGCGTCGTCGTGGACATGGTCGCCTCTTGCGGCCGGCCGGCGCGCCTCAGGAAGGAGACGTCGCGAGAGCCAAACCGCCCTTGGGACAGTAACATCCGGCGGAGATGGGGGGCAAGGGAAGGCCTCGGCCCCCCGGGAGGTCCCATGCCCTGGAAACCGGACGACCGATATTCCCGCCAGGTCCTCTTTCGCCCGCTCGGCGAGGCCGGGCAGGCCAGCATCCGAGAGGCCCGCGTCCTCGTCGCCGGCTGCGGCGGGCTGGGGGCCGAGTCGGCCAGCCTCCTCGCCCGGGCCGGTGTGGGGTTCCTCCGGATCGTCGACCGCGACGTCGTCGAGCTCTCGAACCTCCAGCGGCAGGCGCTCTTCTCCGAGGAGGACGTGCGGGAGGGGCTCCCGAAGGCCGTCGCGGCCGCCCGGCGCCTCGCCCGCGTAAACGCGGACGTCGTCGTCGAGCCCGTCGTCGCGGACGTGGGTCCTCGAAACATCCGCGAGCTGCTGGATGGGATCGACCTCGTCGTGGATGGGTTCGACAGCTTCGAGGCCCGCTTTCTCCTGAACGACGCGTGCGTCGAGAAGGGCACCCCGTGGGTTTACGGAGCCTGCATCGGTTCGACGGGCCTCGCCGCGTTCCTCGTCCCGGGCCGGACCCCGTGCCTCCGGTGTCTGATGCCCGAGATGCCCGAGCCCGGTACATCCCCCACTTGCGACACGGCGGGCATCCTCGGGCCGGCGGCGCACCTCGCCGCCTCGATGCAGGTCGGTCGCGCCCTCCGCTGGCTCGCCACCCGCGAAGCCCCTTCCGAGACCGAGATCGTCTATGCGGACGTCTGGGAAGGGCGCTTCACGCGCGTAGCCCTCCCGGACCGGCCCGACGAAAGCCGCTGCTCCTGCTGCGTGGAGCGCCGCTTCGACTTCCTCTCCGTCGAGACACCCCAGACGGCGGGGCTCTGCGGCCGTGATTCGGTCCAGGTCCGTCCCCTCGTCCCCTCCCACCCCGATTTCGCGGCGCTGGCCGAGCGGCTGCGCCCGCTTGGGACGGTCCTCGCCAACGAGCACCTCCTCCGCTTCCGGACCGAGGAGGTCGAGCTGACGCTCTTCTCCGACGGCCGCGCGATCGTGAAAGGGACGACCGATCCAGCGCGCGCACGGAGCCTCGTTGCACGGATGTTCGGGGTCTGAACACGCCCCGTACCCTCTGGCCCTTTGCAGGCCCGGGGCGACCGGCAGTGCCGTCGGCGATCGAAGCTACTATCGACCGAATGACCTCTCGTAAGAGCCCGGAGCTCATTCTCGAAGGCCGGCTGGCCGCCGAGCGGTTCATTCAAGGAGCTCACGCTTGAGCCGCCGCAACCGGAGAGAGGCAGAGCGAGCCAGGTCGCGATCGTCGGGTCCCGCGGCCCCTGCCGCACCGCCGCAGCCGAAGGCGAGCCCCGGGCAGATCACGTGGGCCCTGGCGGGTGTCTTCGCCGTCGCCCTGGCCGTGCGGCTGTTCCACATCTGGCAGATCAGGAGCGCGCCCTTCTTCTCCCTGCTGATCGGCGACGCGAAGAGCTACGACGCCTGGGCTCAGCGCATCGCGGCTGGCGACTGGATCGGCCGCGAGGTCTTCTACCAGGCGCCCTTGTACCCCTACTTCCTCGGGGCCACGTACGTCCTGCTCGGCCGGGATCTGGTCCTGGTCCGAATTCTCCAGGTGCTTCTCGGCGCCGGCACGTGCGCGGTCCTCGCCGCCGCCGTCCGGCAGTGGTTCGGCGAGCGGGCCGGCCGCGCCGCCGGGCTCATCCTCGCGTTGTACGCACCCGCGATCTTCTTTGACGCGTTGCTCCAGAAGACGGTGCTCGACGCCTTCTTCCTCGCCTGGCTCCTGCTGGCCCTCGCGCTCTTCGACAGGCGTACCGCGGCTGGCCCGGCCCTTCTCGCAGGTATCGCGCTCGGATGTCTGATCCTCACCCGGGAGAACGCCCTCGTGTTCCTTCCGCTCGTTCTCGTGTGGATGACGGTCCGTGGGCGCCGTGCGCCCGTACCCCTGCTGGCGTTCCTCCTCGGCGCCACTACCGTCCTCGCGCCGGTCGCGTTGCGAAACCGCGCGGTCGGAGGAGAGCTCCATCTCACGACGTCACAGCTCGGACCCAACCTCTACATCGGCAACAGCGCAGAGGCCACCGGCACGTACGTTCCGCTTCGTTCCGGGCGCGGCGACGCCGCCCACGAGCGCCAGGACGCGACCGAGCTGGCCGAGGCGGCCCTCGGACGATCTCTCAGTCCCTCGGAGGTGTCGGGGTACTGGCGGAAACGAGCCCTGGAGTGGATCTCGAGCCACCCGGGGAGGTGGCTGGCGTTGACGGCGAAGAAGCTGATGCTCGTGTGTAACGCCCGCGAGGCGGTCGACACAGAGGACCTCGACACCCAGGCCGGGTGGTCGGCGCCCCTGCGTATCGGCAGCCTCCTCCTCCACTTCGGCGTGCTGGCGCCGCTCGGGTTTCTCGGGATGTGGCTCACGCGGGAGCGCTGGAGGGAGCTGTGGCTCCTGTACGCCATGGGTGCCATCTATGCAGGAAGCGTCGTGCTCTTCTACGTCCTCGCACGCTACCGCTACCCGCTCGTCCTGCTCCTGATCCCGTTTGCCGGCGCAGGGCTCGTCGAGCTCCCGGCATGGTGGCGACGGAGTGGAGCGTCCGAACGCTGGCGGGGGACGGCGCTGTTCGCTGCGGCCCTGCTCCTCTGCAACTGGCCGCTCCTGTCGGCGGCCACCATGCGTTCGACGGCCCACTACAACATCGGCCGTTCGCTCCAGGAAGAGGGACGGACGGATGCCGCGACGGCGGAGTACCGCCTTGCGCTGGAGCTGTGGCCGGGACACGCCGGTGCACACTCGAATCTCGGCGTCCTGCTCGCGGCCAGGGGCGAGCACGAAGAGGCTCTCGAGCACTACCTGGAGGCGGTGCGGCTCGAACCGGGGCTGGCCACTGCCCGGGCCAGTCTTGGTATCGAGCTCGCTTCCAGGGGTCGGCTGCGCGAAGCCGTCGAATGCTTCGAGATCGCGCTCCGGCTCGCCCCCCGCGACGCCACCGTGCTCTACGACCTCGGCCTGGCGCTCGCGTCGGTTGGCGAGAAGGATCGGGCCATCGCAACCCTCGGGGAAGCCCTTCGGATCAGGCCCGCGTACGCGGACGCCCACAACAACCTCGGGGTCCTGCTGTCGATGGCCGGCCGTTTCGACGAAGCGATCGAACATTTCCGGGCCGCGCTTCGCCTGAATCCCGGATCCCGGGAGACGGCGGCGAACCTCGAGCGTGCGCGTGCATTGGCGCAGGGCGGCCGATAGTCAGTCCTGGTTCAGGACCCGCCTGTCGAGGAGCGAGTAGTGCCGCCAATGGCGGGTCATGTGCGAGCCCACCGAGCCGACGAGCGTGGCGGCAAGGTAGAACGTGAGGCGCGACTCCGGCAGGAGCTGGCCGAGGCCGAGGAGGGCGAGCTTCACGATCGCCGCGACGCCGGCTCCCTGGTACAAGAAGACGCCGCTCCTGGCGAGCTCGATCGCGAGCAGGAGAACGCCGCTCACCACCGTGAGGACGACGGAGAGGTGAAGCCTCTCTTCGGGGGCGTTCCACGCCACACCCCCGAGAACGAGGGCCATCGCGGCGATGTGGACAGTCCGCAGAGCCACCTGCCAGGTCCTGGCCCAGGCCAGGCGGCGCGGGGGCCACGGAAAGAGAAGGTCCTTCAGACGCCGATTCCCGCGAGACGGGCGACCGTGATCCGCTCGGAGGTCGTCTTCCCCTGCGTGAAGCTCGTCAGGTCGTCGGGACCGCCGGTCTTCGAGTCGGTTCCCGAGAGGTTGAACCCGCCGAACGGGTGGACTCCCACGAGGGCCCCGGTGCAGCCCCGGCTCACGTAGAGGTTACCGGCGTGGTCCTCGCGCTTGGCCCGGTCGATCCGGTCGATGGAGGTCGAGTCGACCGGGCCCGTGAGGCCGTACAGCGTGTCGTTCGCGACGGGGCCGGTGAAGACGCAGGGGTCTTCCCAGGGGTCGCCCACGGGGATCAGCGTCGCCTTCGCGAGGACCATCTCGACGAGCTTTCCGTGAATGCGACGGTCGACGATGAGGCGGGAGCAGGCGGAGCACTTCTGCCCCTGGAAGCCGAACGGCGACCGGCCGGCGCCGGTGGAGGCGGACTCGAGGTCCGCTGTCTCGTCGACGACGATCGCGTTCGTGCCGCCGATCTCGGAGACGTATCGGGTCATCCACTTCTTCCCCGCAGCGGGCCTGGCGATGATCTCGTTGATACGCAGGCCCACCTCGGCCGACCCGGCGAACGACACGAACCGCACCTCGGGATGGGTCACCATGTCGTCGCCGATCTCGCCGCCCGACCCGGGGACGAGGTTGATGACGCCCGCCGGGACGCCGGCCTCGTGCGCCATCTCGACGAGGCGGTAGGACAGGACCGGCGTGTCGGAGCTCGGCTTGAGGACGACCGTGTTTCCTGCGACGACCGCCGCCATCGTCATTCCGCCGAGGATCGCGAGCGGGAAGTTCCCGGGGGCCACGACCGCGCCGACTCCGAGGGGGATGTAGGCGTAGCAGTCGTCCTCGGTGGCGAGGCGCGTCAACGGGTGGTACTGGAAGTGCGTCCGGGCGAGCCGCGCGTCGTACTCGCAGAAATCGATCGCCTCGGCGATCTCGGCGTCGGCCTCGTACCAGTCCTTCCCGATCTCGAACGCCAGGAGCGCGAGAAGCTCGAACCGCTGCTCGCGCATCAGGGCGGCCAGGCGCAGGAGCGTCTCGGCCCGCTCCTCCGGGTTCGTCCGCGACCAGCTGGCGAAGGCCGCCTTCGCCGCGGCCATCGCCCGGTCGACGTCCTCGCGGGAGCAGCTCGAGATCCGCCCGATGACGACCTCCGGGTTCGAAGGGCAGAGCGAGGCGATCGGCTTCGCCGTCGCGACCGGCTTTCCGTCGATGATGGCCGGGTCCGTCTCGCCAAAGCGACCCCGAACGGCTTCCACGGCGCGAGCGACGCCTCGAACGCTCTCTTCGCGGCTGTCGTCGTGGAGGGCGTCGTTCGTGAATCGCTTCAGAAACATGCAGAAAGTCTAGCATCGGGGTCCGGCGCCCCGGGGCCGCTCCGACCGCCACTGGTCAGTGGTTCAGCGGGCGGTCGTACCCGGGCGAGAAGACCTCCCGGTAGACGAGACGCATGTCGCTCAAGGTGGCGAGGATGTTCCGCAGGCTCGTCGAGGAGCCCTGGCCGAATTCCCGCGGGAACGTCTGGATGCCCACCTCTCCCACGCGAAACCCCTTGAGCATCGTCTTGATCGCGATCTCCGCGCCGATGAAGGGGCTGGACGAGCGGAGCTCGAGCTCGGCGGCCACCTCCTTCCGGACGAGGCGAAGGCCGCAGCTGATGTCGCGGTAGCGGGTCCGGAAGAGCGAGCGGAGGAGGTTGTTGTAGACGAACGAGATGAAGATCCGCGCGCTCCCGTACCTCTTCGCGTAGCGGAACGTGAGGATCAGGTCGTAGTGGTCGCGCAGGCGCCAGAGCTTGCGCAGGTCGTCCACTTCGTACTCGTCGTCCCCGTCGGTGAAGGCGATCCACTCGTATCGCGCGGCCTCGAGGCCGGTCCTGAGGGCCTTGCCGTATCCCAGGTTCTCGCCGTGGTGGATGACCCGGACGCGCGAGCTCCGGCGGGCGAGCTCGTCGGCGATCTCGCCGGCCCGGTCGGGCGAGCCGTCGTTGACGACGATGATCTCGTAGTCGGACGTCAGCTCTGCAAGGACGCGGTGCGCCTTCGCCGCGACGCGCTCGATCGTCCGCTCGTCCCGGTAGACCGGGAAGAAGAGGCTGATCCGGTCGGAGGCGGAGAGGCTCACGGCGTCACCATGCCGAAGAGTACTTCGGGACGCAGCTCGCGGACAGGCGGGCGTTCCCGCCCGCTCCGGCTCGGCGGGATCTCAACCCTATACTTCCGGCGGTGCCGGCGACGTTCAGCGTTCTCGCAGCGGCCGCGGCGAACGCGGGAGTGGCGACCCTGCTGCTCCTCGCCTTTTCCCTCTTCGGTTTCACCCTCCTGCCGGCGCGCCTGCGTCCCGGATCGTCCGCCATCGCCGTTCCGGTCTCCCTTTCCGTCGGCTCAGCGGCGATCGGCTGGGGCAGCTGGATCGTCGGCAGCCTCGTCGGCACGTGGGCGCTCGCTCCCCTCTGGATCGGATGCGCCCTCTTATCGCTCACGTCGCTGCGCGCGTGGGGCATGGCCCTCGGCCGGGTCTCTCGACGACTGCTCGCGCTCGCGCGCGCCACGCCGCTCCTGGCGGCGTTCGTGCTCGCGGCCGTGGCGCCCCTGCTCCTCTTCTCTCTCGCGATTCCGCTGGTCGACAACGACGGCATCCGCTACCACGTCGCCCTGCCGAAGCTCTACCTCCTGACGGGGCGGATTTTCCTCTACGAGTGGGATGTGACCGGCGCCTACCCCGCGCTGGGCGACGCCCTGTATCTCGTCGGTCTCGTCGTGAAGTCCCACGACACCGCCAAGTTCCTCCATGCCGGCTACCTGGCGTCGGCCCTCGCCGTCCTCGCCCTGACGCTTCACCGCGACCGTCGCAGCCGAAGCGCAGCGCTGGCCGGGCCGCTCCTGTTCCTGGCCTGCCCCGCCGTCGGAGTGATCGCGGGAACCGGGTTCATCGATCACATCGCCCTCTTTCACCTGGTCTCCGCCTTCGCGCTCGTCCATCGGAAGGGGCGCCCGCTCCTCGTCGGCCTCTGTCTCGGAGCGGCTCTCGCGACGAAGCTGACCGTCGGCCCCGCCGCGGCGGCGTTCGCGCTCGCCTTCGCGTTCGCCCGTCCGCGCGGCGCCCGGGTGAGCGCCCTGGTCACGATCGCGGCGTGCTCGACCGTCATCCTCGCCCCGTTTCTCGTGAGGAATGTCGTCGGGTTCGGCGACCCGGTCTTCCCGATCGGGTACCTGGCGACAGGGCGGCCCCTGCCGGGAGTCGGCACCGACGTCTACAACCACTTCGCAACCTTCAACGAGAAGAACGCCGGCCCGCTCGGCGTCGTCTGGCAGACACCCGACTCGGGCGAAGACGACGAGACGGCCGGGATCCACAACCTCGCCGGTCTCCTGCTCCTTTTCTTCGGGCTTCGGGACCGCCTCGTCCGGCTGGCGGCCTGCATGGCACTCCCCTTCCTCGTCTACGCGGCCTTCACCAGCCCGCCCACGCGATACCTCCTCCCGATGCTCTGGGGGCTCTCCCTCGCGGCCGCGGCGATGCTGGCGCGCCTGGTCCCGAGAAGGGGGGCCTGGCTCGCGATTCCACTGGCATTGCCGGGCCTGTTCGTGGCATGGGACTTCCAGGCGCGAAACTTCGGCGCCGCCGACTACCTCTTCGGCCATTCCTCGAGGGAGGAATACCTGGGAAGGACGATACCGGGCTACCGGGCCGCGGCCTACGTGAACGGGCTTCCTCCCGGAGGCGTCATGGTCGGTGACTTCCCCGGGCCGGTCTATTTCAACCGGCCATGGATCGTCGAAGGACTCATCAACGAGGCGCCCCTCACGATCTGGATCCGCAACGGCGAGGACGCCGATCGGCTCCTCGCGCGGCTCCACGAGAATGGCATCCGCTGGCTGCTCGCCACGCCCGCCTTCGGCGGCGGGACCCCGCTCTCGCTCCTGACCTACGCGCCGGACCCGTCGAAGGGCCACGTCATGGCGGCGCTCCGCTCCCGTCTCCGTTTCGTGAAGACCGTAGACGGGGTGGACGTCTGGGAGGTCCCGGCGCCCGCGGCTCCGGCGAAGCCCTGATGGCCCCCGCCCCGCCCCGCTTCGACCCGAGACGCCGGCGCGCGGTGACTTTTGCGCTCCTCCTGGTGACCGCGCTCGCCTCCTTCGAGTCGACCGTCGTCTCCACGGCGATGCCGACGATCATCGGGGATCTCCACGGCCTCTCCCTTTACTCGTGGGTTTTCGCCGTCTACCTCCTCACCTCCACGATCTCGATGCCGCTCTTCGGGCGCCTGGCCGACCTTCATGGCCGCCGGCGGGTGCTCCTCGTCGCGACGGCCCTGTTTCTCGGCGGCGCGCTCGTCTGCGCTCTCGCCCGCTCGATGCCGCAGCTCATCGTGGCCCGGGCGCTCCAGGGCCTCGGGGCGGGCGGCCTGATGCCCGTCGCCCTCACCGTCACCGGAGACCTCTACTCGATCGAGGAGCGCGCGAAGGTCCAGGGCCTCTTCAGCGGCGTCTGGGGCGTCGCGAGCCTCACCGGTCCCCTCCTCGGGGCCTTCCTCACGGTGACGTTTGGGTGGCGGTCGATCTTCACCATCAACCTCCCCCTTGGCATCCTCGCCTTCGCGCTCGTGGCGACGCAGCTGGTCGAGACGCGAGAGACGCGACGAGACCCGATCGACCTCGCGGGCGCGGCCACGCTCGCGCTCGGCGTCACCGCGCTCCTCTTCGCGGTCCTTCACCGCGCGGGCCCGGGCTCCCTCGGGCTTCTCGCCCGCGCCGGCCTCCTGCTCCTGGCGGCGACCTTTCTCTACGCCTTCACCCGCCTCCAGGGGCACCGCGAGCACCCGCTCATCCCTCCCGACCTCTTCGTCCGGCCGGAGACGGCGGCTCCCTACCTCTCGGGCCTCCTGATCGGGACGAGCATCTACGGCATCAACACGTTCGTGCCGCTCTTCGTCCAGGGGGCGCGCGGCGGGACCGCCGCCGCCGCGGGCGCCGTCGTCACGCCGCTCGTCTTCTGCTGGTCTCTCTCGGCCACTCTGGGAGCGCGGTTCATCGTCCGTCTCGGCTTCCGCCGGACGGCCCGCATCGGCGCGCTCCTCGTCCTGGCCGGCTTCGCGGCGCTCTGCCTGTCCGCGTTTCTCGACGCCGGCATCACGTGGATCAGCGTCTCCTGCGGCCTCGTCGGCCTCGGCCTCGGCCCCGCGTCGCTCAGCCAGGTCCTCGTCATCCAGCACGTCGTGCCCGAGGAGAGGCGCGGCGTCGCCACCAGCCTCGTCCCCTTCTCGCGCACGGTCGGCGGTTCGATCGGCGTCGGCGCCCTCGGCGGCATGCTGGCCGCAGGGCTCGCGCGGAGGCTCGGCCCCGCCGCCGACTCAGCCGGCAGCCTCCTCACCGGCAGCGCGGCACCCTCGCCCGAGCTCCGGATGGCCATCGAGGGGTCGCTCCTGCCCGTCTTCGCAGTCCTCTTCGTCCTCGCGGCGGTGAACCTCGTGGTGACGGGGCGGTACCGGGTGGGAACGGACGGCGTGGGCTGATCGGGGCTTGCCGGACCGCGGTGCCCCGAAGCCTCGAGGCGCGGGCGAAGGCACCCGTGACATGCTCCTCGCCCCCGCGACAGGGCTCCGTCATAGTGGGAGGGAAGGGCTCTGAGAGGATGGGGTTAGGGGTCTGGCTGAACAGACGAGACAGAATTCAGTATACCTCTCGCCGTGGACCTGGGAGCCGCTGACGGTTCGGGGTTTCTTCGATCAGTGACGGTTCGCCCGTGCGGGCGACAGGAGCTGCGGAGGTTCCGGGAGCTACTTGGAGAGCACCACTACCTGGGCTACCGGGGTGTTGTCGGGGAGTCGGTGGCTCATGTCGCCGAGGCGGGGGGCAGGGGTTGGCGCTGCTTCTGTGGGCGGCGGCGGCGTTCAAGTGCGCGGCACGGGACACGTGGATCGGGTGGCATCCGGCGGTGCAGTGGCAGAGGCTGCATCTCGTGGCCAACAACGTGCGGTTTCTGGTGCTGCCGGGGGGGGGCGGTGCCGAACCTGGCGTCCCGCGTGCTTGGGCTTTCAGTGCGACGGCTTTCGAGGGACTGGCAGCTGACCTGGGGCCATCCGATCCTGGCGGTGGAGACCTTCGTCGACCCAGCCCGGTACAGGGGGAGCTGCTATCGAGGGGCAGGGTGGGACGAGGTTGGGTTGACCCGAGGCTTTGCTCGATGTTCCGGGGGTTGGAAGCGACACGGTCATCCGAAGCTGATCTTCGTACGGGATGTGAGTCGTGGTGCACGCCGGCTGTTGAGCGACCCGGTCCCGTCACAACGTCTCGGGCAGGGGGTCGCGAAGATGAAGTTGGTCGACAATGAGCTGGCGTCGCTGCAGCAGGTCTTGCGCCAGAGACCCGATCCACGCAAGCGGCGAGGGATCCGGCACAGCAAAGCGAGCCTGCTGGCGATCAGCGTCGCGGCGGTGGTGTCCGGGGCTCGGTCGCTGGAGGCGATCGCGCAATGGGCGAGGGAGTGCACCCAGCGCGAGAAGGGCCGGCTCTTCTTCCGATGGGATTCTCGGACGAGACGTTACGAGGCTCCGAGCGAGCCGACGCTCCGCCGGTTTCTTCAGAGCGTGGACGCCGAGACCGTGGACAAGCACGTCTCGGGATGGCTTGCGGGCCTAAGGCGGGATCGAGACGAACCGATCGCCATCGACGGCAAGGCGCTGCGCGGAGCACGCCGTGAGGATGGCACGGTTGTCCAGCTCCTCTCCGCGGTCTTGCACTCCTCGGGGATCACCATCGGGCAGAAGGAGATCGCTCGGAAGAGCAACGAGATTCCGGCCGCTGCGGAACGACTGCGGCCGCTCGACCTCGAGGGCCGCTGTGTGACCGCCGACGCCCTACACACCCAGATTCCGCTGGCGCGGTGCCTCGTTGAGGAGAAGAAGGCGGCCTGCTGCTTCACGGTCAAGGGCAACCAACCCTCGCTCGAGAGCGACCTCAGCCATCTGTTCGACCAGATGGCTCCCCCCCTCATCACGAGACGATTGAGAAGGCCCACGGCAGGATCGAGATTCGCCGCATCTGGACGTCAACGGACCTGAATGGGTACCTGGATTTCCCCGGGTGCCGGCAGGTCGCCCGGATCGAACGGATCACGACGATGCTCAAAAGCGGCAGGGCCCGACGGGAGCGAGTCCACATCATCACCAGCCTCGACGCGCAGAGGGCTGATCCCGCAGCGCTCCTGGCCATCGTCCGCGGTCACTGGTCGATCGAGAACCGAAGCCACTGGGTTCGCGACGTAACCTTCGACGAGGATCGCAGCCAGGTCCGCACCAAGACCGGGCCGCGCGCGATGGCCACGCTCCGAAACATCGCCGTGGCCGTCGCCCGCAAGCTCGCGTTCCCCTCCGTCCCGGCCGCGATTCGCACCTTCGCTCGCCGAACGGCTCTGGTCCTCGACGTCCTGGGCCTCTGAACCCTCTTCGAGCGCCCTCCTGCTGCCCGCCAAGGTGCCACATGGAGAAGGTCGGCCAGCAAGCCGCCTGGAGGCAGAACTGTCCCACGGCCCGTTCCTCTACCCGTTCCCTGCCTCGCGCCCGCCTTCCCCGCCCGCTCCGGGCTTGACCTCCCCCTTCCGCAGCTGCCACACCCCGGGCACTCATCCCTACGCTCGCTCACACCCCCGACTTTGA
>CAVOJA010000067.1:0-18379 GCA_963696015.1 uncultured Holophagales bacterium | reverse complement strand
CCTCACGCCGCGCGACTACGTCACCGCGATCCGCGCGATCCTGGAGAACCTCCCGGAACCTCACGGTGGCCTTCGTCCCGACGACCGCCGCCTCGCACTCGAGCTCCATCGTCGCGGTGTCCCGATCGAGATCTTCCGGGCCGCCATCCGCCTGGCCACTCTTCGCCGGCTCCTCCGCGACCCGGCCCTTCCTCGGCTCGCGCCGGTACGGTCTCTGCGCTACTACCTGCCCGTCCTCGAAGAACTACTCCGGACTCCACCTGATCCCGCGTGGCTCGCCTACCTTGCCGCTCGCGTCGCCACGCTCGCTCCTCGTCTTCGCGAAAACCCCAATCCTGCCGCCCCCGGCTCCTGTCCAGATTTCCGCGTTTTCAAGTGAGCGCTAACATCCCGCTCGCGAAGGCCGTTGTCGAGCCCGGCCAACGCCTTCTCCTTCCAGCGCTCCAGCCGAAGGATCTCGACCCCGAGTTCCCGCGAGAGCAGCTGGACCGACTCCCCGCGAAACAGGCGAAGAACCACCTCGCGCTTCCGCATGAGGCTCCACCGCTGCCCCGGGGCGAGTGGTCCCGCCCTCACGCCGCCCGGAACCGTTCCGGTCGCCCTACGGGCTGGCTCAGCCCCTGCTGTCGCGGACCCGTCCTCATGCCTGTCCTTGCCCATGGATCCCCTCTCCTGGCTCACTGTACGTCCCCTCTTTCGTGTCCAGGAAAACCGGGAGCACCCCACATTCTGGCGGTGTATCCCACGGCGCACGACTTCCCTCCCTCCTGCCTGAGAAAGCTGGCCGGGCTCCGCCCTGACGGCCACCACCCGGTCGGCCGAGCGCTGGCCCACGACCTCATCGATGCGGCCAGTGCTTCGGTGGGTCGACATCAAGGTCGTGCCTATCGCACCGAGACGCAGTACGTCTGCCAGGATCTCGATCGGCTGCGCCTGACGCTCGCCGAACTCCACGAGGAACTCGAGAGCCGGGTCGCCGAGCACGAGGTCGGCTCGCTGCTGATGACCATCGAGGGCCTCGGCTCCAGCGCCGTGGCGCGCATGGTCGCCGCCGTGGGCGATCCGGCTCGCTTCCGCGACAGCGCCGCCTTCGCCGCCTATGTCGGCGCCGTGCCGGGCACGAACGAGTCTGGCTTACGCCTTCCAAAGAGCGCCAGACTTTGCCCGCTCGGCAATGCTCGGCTTCGGCGCGCTCTACATGACGACCCTTGGGGCCGTCCGGCGCAACCCCTGGCTGAAGCAGTACTACGAGCGCTTGAAGGGCCGTGGGAAGCGTCCCAAGGTCGCCCTGATCGCTGCCCTCAGGAAGCTGCTGACGGCCGTCTACAGCGTCGCCAAGCACCGCCGACCGTTCGAGCCCCACATGCCGTCAAGCGAAGGAGTTCTCGAAACGTCAAACGACATCACTCCCGCGCCGCGAACCTGACAGCTTCGGCGTCGGCCTACCATGGCACCGATTCCAGCGGGACAGCAGACCACCCGACGTGTTGCCACGTTCCCGTGCGTGACCCACCCACGCACGGCTGGCTCTGACACCCCTTCCGCTCGCCGTCGGAGGTGCCCCCCTGAGAGGCCGCCGCATGGACCTGACGGTACCTGGGAAAGACGTTGCCCGGGCCGAGGCGACGACCTCTTACCCCCTTCGAAAGCGGCAGCTGGGAGTCGGCTCCGGGTCTCGTTGCCTTATGATGAAGTCGAGGTCAATTTGCCTGGCTGGGCGCCTCGAGAGGTGTCGCAATGCGTTTGGTAGCCCGACCTCAGCTCCAGGCTTCGAGAAGGTCTGGCCGTAGCGAGAGCGGCTGCGACCGTTACCGGGTGACCGGCAATTCGGGATCACCCTGCGTGAGGCGGTCGTGAGCTCGTCCCGCCGGCAGATTCGGCTCGGCTTCACCGACGAGCCGTTCCCGGAGGGGACCCACATGTGCCACATCTTCAGCGACGAGGAAGAGCAGGGCGACGTGATCTCGCGCTACGTCGCCTCCGGCCTTGCCGAGGGAGAGCAAACCTGCTATTTCGCCGACACCATGTCCGTCGACGAGACCCGGGCACGACTCGCCGACCTCGGTGTCCAGATTCCTGCCGTCGACGACAAGAAGCTTCTCGTGACACCCGCCGTGGACATGTACTGTCCCGACGGCACATTCGTACCGGACCGGATGCTCGCCAACTTCCCGATCCTCTGCAACGCCGGTCGGGAGGCGGGCTTCGCTGGCGTGCGCGCCACCGGCGAGATGTCGTGGGCCCGACGGGGACTCCCCGGATCCGAGAGGCTCATCGAGTACGAGTCCCGGATCAACACGGTCGTCCGCGCGACCCCTCTCACCGCGGTCTGCCAGTACGATGTGCGGCTCTTCGACGGGGCCACGCTCTTCGAGGTCCTCATCGTCCATCCCGTGATGATCGTCCGCGGCCGGATCTCCCGGAACCCGTACTATCTCCCGCCGGAGGAGTTCCAGAGGAGGGGACATGGTCTCGCGGGAAGACCCGGCTGAGGAAGGGGCGCTCCGCGCCGACGTCCTCGGACGTCTGCTCGTCGTCCAGCAGGCGCTGGATGTCCTGCCGAACGAGGAAGAAATCGCCGGCTTCCTCTGCCGGGCGCTGAGCGAGGTCCCCGGTGTCGACGGCGCCTGCCTCGCCCTCGAAGGCCGTCCGATCGTCGCGAGGTCCGAGCTCGAGGACGCCTGCGTGAAAGCGCGCGGAACCGGTGTCGGCCTTCCGGGAGACTCTCTGCCTTTTCTGCCCGGGAGCGCCGCGTATCCGGTTCGAACGGTCCGGCGCTCCTTCGGAATGCTCGCGCTCGCGCTCCGGGAGCCGGGCGCTTTCGACCCGTACCGTCCCGTGGTCTCGAAGATCGTCGGGACGATCGCCGCAGCGCTGGAGACGAGAGAGCTTCTCCGGATCACGGCGGCAGCCCGGGACCAGCTCGAAGCGCTCGTCGAGACCCGGACGAGCGAGCTCGCGGAACGGACCGAACGCCTCGTCGCCGAGATGGCCGAACGGGAGAGGGCGACGGCCGCGCTCTCCGAGAGCGAGGAGAGGCTACGGCTGGTTGCCGCGAACGCCCAGGACGCCATCGTCCTCCTCGACGAGGCCGGCCGGGTCACGATGTGGAACCCGGCCGCGGAACGGATCTTCGAGCGAAGGCGCTCCGAGATGATCGGGCAGGACCTCCACGAGGCCGTCGCGCCGGCACGCTATCTCGACGCGTTCCGCCGGGGCTTCGCGGCGTTCGGCCGGTACGGCATCGGGCCCTTCGTCGGGAAGTGCATCGAGCTGACGGCGGTCCGGCCGAGCGGGGCGGAGTTTCCCGTCGAGGTCTCGGTCTCCCCCGTCAGGGTCCGGGGTCAGTGGCACGCGATCGGGATCGCTCGCGACGTCTCGGAGCGGAAGCGGGGCGACACCGTGCGCGACGCGCTCGCCGCGATCGTCCGGTCGACGACCGATGCGGTCGTCGGCAACACGCCCGCGGGTATCGTGACGAGCTGGAACGCCGGGGCCGCGCGCCTCTACGGATACTCCGCCGAGGAGATGATCGGTCACCCGCTGGCCGTCCTCGCCCCGTCCGGAAAGGCCGATGAGGTCCTTCGTCTCACGGAGCTGGCGCGGACGGGGCAGGTCGTCGAGGACTACGAGACGCAGCGGGTCCACAAGGATGGGCGCCTCCTGGACGTCTCGCTCACGCTGGCTCCGATCCGCGACGACGCGGGCGTCGTCGTCGGGGTCTCCACGATCGCGCGCGACGTCACGCGTCGCAAGAGAGCGGAGCGGGCGCTCAGGGAGAGCGAGGCGCGCCTCGAAGAGGCGCAGCGGATCGCGCATCTCGGGAGCTGGGAATGGTCGATCCGCGACGGCTCGCTCGACTATTCCGAGGAGGCGCTCCGGATCTACGGCATCGAGAGCCGCTCCGCCGTCGGGACGTTCGCCGCGTCGCTCGAGAGGATCCGCTCCGTGGACCGGCCGGCCGTCGTCGCGGCGTTGCAGGAGGTGCTCGAGGGGAGGAGCCCCCTCTCGGTCGACTTCCGGATCGTCAAGCCGGGCGGGGCCGTCCGGCACGTCCTCGGGACGGCGAAAGTCGTACGCGATGCCTCGGGGCGCCCCGCGAGAGTCGTCGGGACCGTGCAGGACGTCACGGAGCGGAGGGAGGCGGAGCTGGCTCTCCGGCGCACGAACCGGTCCCTGCGGACGCTCTCGTCGTGCAACCAGACGCTCGTCCGTGCCACCTCCGAGACGGAGCTCCTCGAGGGCATGTGCTCGATTCTCGTCGAGGAGGGAGGCTTCCAGCGCGCCTGGGTCGGTCTCGCCGCGGCGGGAGGTCCCGGGCTCGTCCCCGCCGCCTGCAGCAGCCGCGGTACGGGCGGAGAGGCCTGGAACCCGGACGGCGTCCTGGCTCCGGGCTCGCCGGGGGGGGAGGTCGCCTCCCTCGCCGCGAGCTCCCGCGAGCCTCGGCTCCACCTCGGCACGCCCCTCGGAACGGGGCACCCGAATGGCGTCGTCGACGGTTCCGGACCCGGCCCCGGGGCCATCGCCGCGGTACCGCTCCTCCAGGAGGCGAGGCTCGTCGGCGTGCTCGTCCTCCACGCCGACGAGCCCGACACGTTCGACGAGGAGGAAATGGGGCTCGTCTCGGAGCTCGCCGGCGATCTCGCTTTCGGGATCGAGGTGCTGAGGGCCAGATCCGAAAGGAAGGAAGCGGCGCGCGAGAAGCAGAAGTACCTCGTCCAGATCCGCCAGAACCTCGAGGAGACCGTCGCGACGATCGCGGCGACGGTCGAGGCGCGCGACCCGTACACCGCCGGTCACCAGCGGCGCGTAGCCGCCTTCGCCGCCGCGATCGCGAGGGAGATCGGGCTCGACGAGGATGCCGTGCAGGGGATCCACCTCGCGGGGACCATCCACGACCTGGGGAAGATCAAGGTCCCGGCGGAGATCCTCGCCAGGCCCGGCCAGCTCTCCGAGATCGAGGAGCGGATCATCCAGATACACCCGGAGGCCGGCTGGGAGATCCTGAAGGGGGTCGAGTTCCCCTGGCCCATCGCGGAGATGGTCCTTCAGCACCACGAGAGGCTGGACGGTTCCGGCTACCCGCAGGGCCTCAGGGGAGAGCAGATCTCGCTCGGGGCGCGCATCCTCGGCGTCGCGGACGTCGTGGAGGCGATGGCCAGCCACCGGCCCTACCGCCCCGCGCGCGGCTTGACGACCGCTCTCGCTCAGGTCGAGAGCGACCGGGCCGTCCTCTTCGATGCCACCGTCGTGGATGCGTGCCTGGCGCTCTTCCGCGAGAAGGGCTATCGGTTCGAGGATTGAGCTCGCTCTCGGGACGCGCGCTCCGGTCGGGACGGAACCCCCGGCGGAAGGACGGCACACCATGTCCGAGCTGACTACGATTCCCGAGGCCAGGCTCTCCGAGCTGAAGGGCGGGCTGACCCGGCTCGCCCGGGACAACGCGCTGCGGGCGCGGGTCGACCTCCTGACGGACCGGCTGAGGGAGCTCCCGGCGAGCGAGCCGACCGGCGCGGAGCTGCTGCGTCTCGTGACGGAGATCCTCGGCGGCGAGGACGCGGCGATCTACTGCCGGATCGGCGACGCGACGGTCCGCCTCGACGTCCGGGGCGGGAGCCGGGTCGTCGGGGAGATCGAGGACGGCCTCGTCCGGTACGTCTTCGAGACCCGCACGTCCGTCTCCCGGGAGCCTGGGTTCGGTCCGGCCGGCCCGACGTCGTCCGGTCTCCCGGGCGTCGTGACGAGGGTGGTGCCGCTTCTCTCCGGCACCGGGCTCGTCGGGGTCCTTCGATTCGACGAGGGTCCCGTTGCGGCTGGCGAACCGTGCGACGAGGAGCAGCTCCTCCTTCCGTTCCTCGGCGTGGCGCTCGCGGTGGAGATCGCGGAGGCGGCGCCTGGCGGGGAGGCGCTCGACGAGGCGAGCCGGGCGGACCGCGGTCCGAACGATGACGCCGCCGGTCGGCAGAGGAGGGCGGCGGAGCTCGAGCGGGCGAAGGGCGAGCTGGAGCGGCGAATCGCCGAACGGAGCGCCGCGCTGGGCCGGATCCTCGAGGAGACGAGCTCCCCGGTCTTCTCGCTGGACAGGGAGTATCGGTACGTCGCCTTCAACAGGAGCCACGCCGAGGCGATGAAGGTTCTCTTCGGCGCCGAGATCGAGATCGGCCGCAGCCTCCTCGACTCCATGACGGTGGCCGCGGATCGCGAGACGGCCAGGAAGAACCTCGACCGGGCGCTCGCCGGCGAGCAGCTGCTGGAGTCGGCCCCGTCCGGGGAAGGGCCCGGGGCGACGAAGGACTACGACGTCTCGCACCACCCCGTGGCGGCCAGAGACGGCTCCGTCATCGGCGTCGCCGTCTTCGCCCGCGACGTCACCGATCGCCGGCGTGCCGAAGAAAATCGTCTGGCCCACCTGCGGTTCTTCGAGTCGCTGGACCAGGTCAACCGGGCGCTGCAGGGAGCGAACGACCTCGAGCAGATGATGAGCGACGTCCTCGACGCGGTGCTGGACGTCTTCGGGTGCGACCGGGCGTGGCTCGTCTATCCGTGCGACCCGGCGAGCACGACGTATCGCGTGCCCATGGAGCGGACCCGTCCGGAGTATCCCGGTGCCCTCGCCCGGGGGCTCGAGCTGCCCGTGGATCCGGAAACCGCCCGAGTGCTCCAGGCCCTGAGGGCCTCGAACGGGCCCGTGACGTTCGGTCCCGGACTGGAGCAGCCGCTGCCGACGGCCCTGTCGCAGCATTTCCGCGTCCAGTCGCAGATCGCCGTGGCCATCTTCCCCAGGGTCTCCCCGCCCTACGTCTTCGCGCTTCACCAGTGCTCCTACCGGCGGACCTGGACGCCCGACGACGCGAAGCTCCTCCAGGAGATCGGCCGGCGCCTCGCCGACGGCCTGACCAGTCTGCTGACCTACCGCGACCTCGAGGGGAGCGAAGCGAGGTACCGGACTCTCATCCAAAGGATCCAGGCGGCCGTCGTCGTGCACGGCGCCGACGCCCGGGTCCTGACGTTCAACCGCAAGGCTCAGGAGCTGCTCGGCATGTCGGAGGACCAGCTCCTGGGCAGGGCGGCCACGGATCCGGCCTGGCAGTTCTTCCGCGCCGACGGCAGCGTCGTTCCTCCCGAGGCGTTTCCCGCGCAACGGGTTCGAGCGACGCGCCAGCCGCTGAGAGACCTCGTCGCCCGGATCCACCGCTCCGGAGAGAGCGCGGCGAGCGACGTGTGGGTCCTGGTCAACGCCGACCCGGTCCTCGGCCGGGACGGCGAAGTCTCCCAGGTGATCGTGACCTTCAGCGACGTCACCGAGCTGAAGCGGGCGGAGAGTCGTCTCCAGAGGGAGGCCGAGCGTGGCTCCATCCTCCTCGACCTCTTCCTCCGCGCCCCGCAGCTCTCCGAGAAGGAGGTCTACGACGGCGTGCTCGACCTGGCCGTCCGGCTCACCGGCAGCACGATCGGCTTCCTGCACCGCGTCTCCGACGACCAGGAGACCGTCAGCCTGACGACCTGGAACGCGGCGGCGCTCGAGGGCTGTACGGCGGTGTTCGACACGCACTACCCGATCGAGAGGGCCGGCAACTGGGTCGACTGCGTGCGCCTCGGACGGCCCGTCATCTACAACGAATTCGCCGCCTCGCCCAACCAGAAGGGCCTGCCGCCGGGTCACGCGCCGCTGCGGCGGTTCCTGAGCGTTCCGGTCGTCGAGGGGGGCGCCGTCCGGATCATCTTCGGCGTGGGGAACAAGGCCGGGGAGTACGACGAGGACGACGTCTTCCAGGTCCGGCAGATCGCGGACGAGCTGCAGAAGCTCATCCGGCAGCGACACGCCGTCGATCGCGTCGAGTTCCTCGGCCGGCTCTACCGCACGGTCTCGGAGATGAACCAGGTCGTCGTGCGTGAGAAGAGCCCCGACCGCCTGTTTGCGGAGGTCTGCCGGATCGGCGTGGAGCAGGGAGGGTTCGCGATGGTCTGGGCCGGCGTCGTCGACCTGCCGGCCGGGGCCGTGCGGCCCGTCGGGGCCGCCGGGCTCGAGACGGGCTACGTCGACGAGATGGACCTCC
The DNA here is from genome assembly GCA_963696015.1 of uncultured Holophagales bacterium. Lineage (GTDB taxonomy): Bacteria > Acidobacteriota > Thermoanaerobaculia > UBA5066 > UBA5066 > UBA5066. The sequence continues at coordinate 10,322 of CAVOJA010000067.1, read as the reverse complement.
GGCTCGAGGCGCCCCCGACCGGGCTGCGGCCCGCGGCACGGGCGGTCGTCGAGGACCGCGCGGTGATCGTGGACGACACCGAGACCGACCCGGGCTTCGACCCCTGGAGGGAGGAGGCGCGGAAGCGGGGATTCCGTTCCTGCGCGGCCCTGCCGGTGCGTGCGGACGGTCACGCGCGAGGCGTGCTCGCGGTCTACGCGGGCGAGGCCGGGGTGTTTCGCGGCGAGGTCGTGGCGCTCCTGGGCGAGCTCGCCGCCGACCTCGGCTTCACGCTCCGTGCCCTCGAGACGGAGGAGCTGCGCGCCCGGGCCGAGCAGGCGCTGCGCGCCGAGCGCGGGCTCTTCGTGGGCGGTCCTACGGTGGTGTTCAGCTGGAAGGCCCAGGAGGGATGGCCGGTCGAGTACGTGTCGCCCAACGTGACGGAGCAGCTCGGGTACGCCCCGGAGGACCTCACCAGCGGCAGGGTCCTCTACGCCGGAATCGTGCACCCGGACGACCTCGCGCGCGTGGGCGCCGAGGTGTCCGCCTTCGGCGAGCAGGGTGTGCCGTCGTTCGAGCAGACGTACCGCGTTCGCCGCGCCGACGGCGACGCTCGCTGGGTCCGGGATTTCACGACCGTCTGCCGGGGAGAGGACGGGACCATCACCAACTACCACGGCTACGTGCTGGACGTCACCGAGAGCCGCATGGCGGAGGACGCTCTGCGCGAGAGCGAGGAGCGGTACCGCCTCATCGCCGAGAACACCGCCGACACCATTACCGTCACGGATCTGGACCTCCGTTTCACGTATGTCAGCCCATCTACCCTGAGACTGCGTGGCTTCACGGTCGAGGAGGCGATGGGGCAGTCGATGGAGCAGATCGTCACGCCGGAGTCCTTGCAGGCGGTCCTGAGGCTGCTGGACGAGCAGACGGCCCTCGAGGCGAGCGGGGAAGCGGACCCCGCGAGATCCGTGGCCATCGAGCTCGAGGAGTGCTGCAAGGACGGGTCGACGATCTGGGTCGAGGCCGTGGTCTCGTTCCTGAGGGATGGTGCGCTCCGGCCGACCGGGATCCTCGCCGTCACGAGAGACGTCACGAAGCGCAAGCAGGCCGAGCTTCGGCTCGCGGAGAGCGAGCAGAAGTACCGGATGCTGGCGGAGAGCTCCCCGGACAACATCATCCGCTACGACGCCGACGGGCGCATGGTCTACGTCAACGCGAACGTGAAGCGGACCGTGGATTTCGATTTCGGGCCGCGCGTGGGGACGATTCCGGCGGAGGATCCTGCCTTCTCCATTTTCCAGCCGTATCTCACGAAGCTGCGAGAGGTGATCCGGTCGGGCCAGCCCGCCGAGCTGGAGATGGACGTCGCGAGTCCCGCTGGCGAGACGCGCACCCACAGCGTTCGCTTCGTCGCCGAGCGGAGCAACGACGGGCGGATCGTCGGCGCGCTGGCGTTCGGTCGCGACATCACCGAGCGGAAGGAGGCGGCGCGCGAGAAGCAGCAGTCCCTCGTGCAGCTGCGCCGGAACCTCGAGGATGCCGTCGCGGCGATCGCGGCCACCGTCGAGGCTCGCGACCCGTATACGGCCGGCCACCAGAGGCGCGTCGCCGAGCTCGCCGCCGAGATCGCGAAGGAGCTCGGGCTCGACGAGGAGAACGTGCAGGGAATCCACCTCGCGGGGACGATCCACGACCTTGGCAAGATCAAGATCCCTGCTGAGATCCTCGCGAGGCCCGGCGGACTCTCCGCTCTCGAGGCACGGCTCATCCGGATCCACCCGGAGGCCGGCTGGGAGATCCTGAAAGGGGTGGAATTCCCCTGGCCCATCGCGGAGATGGTCCTCGAGCACCACGAACGGCTGAACGGCTCCGGCTATCCGAAGGGACTGCGAGGCGAGCAGATCTCGACGGGCGCGCGCATCCTCGCGGTGGCCGACGTCGTCGAGGCGATGGCGAGCCACAGACCCTACCGACCGGCGCGCGGCCTGGCCTTCGCCCTGTCCGACATCGAGAAGGACGAGGCAGGGTGCTTCGACCCCGTGGTCGTGCAGGCCTGCCTGAGACTGTTCCGCGAGAAGGGCTATCAGCTTCCGGACTGAGGTCCCTTTCGGGCTTGCGCCGGCATCCTGCCGCTGCCCGCCTGCGAAGCCTCTACCAGGGCAGCCCGCGCACCTCCCGCGCGCGCCGGTAGACGAGCTCGTAGTCGTTGGCCGAGCGGCCCCACGAGAAATCGGCCCTCATACCGTTCTTCATCAGCCGCGACCAGGAGTCGCGGTGGAAGAAGGCGTTCTGGGCGTGCAGGACCTCGGCGGCGAACGCGTGGGGCGAGGGGTCGTCGAAATGGAAGCCGGTCGCCCAGTCGAGGTTCTCGCCGTGCAGGCCGATGATCGAGTCGGCCAGGCCCCCGGTCCTGCGGACGACGGGGACGGTGCCGTAGGCGAGCGCGTACATCTGCGTCAGGCCGCACGGTTCGTAGCGGGACGGCATGGCGAGAACGTCGCTCCCGGCCTGGATCTTGTGCGAGAGGGCGTCGTCGTAGCCGATGAACCCCTTGAACCGGCGCGGAGAGTGCGACTCGAGGAGGCGCATCGAGCCCTCGAGGGCCGGCTCACCGGACCCGAGAACCACGAACCTCACCCCCCGGCGGATCAGCTCGGGGGCGGCCTCCAGGAGGATGTCGTATCCCTTCTGGGGTGCGAGGCGGCCGACGGACCCGACGATCATGGCCGGGTCTGCCGGCTCGAAGTTCGCGAGACGGCAGAGCTCGGCGCGGCAGTCGAGCTTGCCCCGGAGGTCATCGAGGCCGTAGTGCGAGGGCAGGTGGGGGTCGGTCTCGGGGTTCCACTCCTGCCGGTCGATGCCGTTCAGGATGCCGGCGAGCCGGGAGGCCTTGAGCCGGAGGACGCCGTCGAGGCCGGCGCCTCCCTCGGGCGTGCGGATCTCCCACGCGTAGGTGGGTGAGACGGTCGTCACCATGTCGGCCGCGACGATCGCTCCCTTGAGCATGTTGATGGCGCCGCCGTGCTCGACGAGGCCGCCGGTCCAGGTCTCCGGCGGAAGGCCGAGGACGGGCAGCTGCTCGGGGCCGTAGATCCCCTGATAGCCGACGTTGTGGATCGTCAGGACGGACGCGACGTCGTCGAACCACGAGTCGCGCCAGGAGCTCCAGGCGCCGAGCATCGGGGCGAGGCCGGGGTGCCAGTCGTGCGTGTGGAGCACCTGCGGCCGTTCGCCCATCCGCTTCATCGCCTCGATGGCGGCCCTCACGAAGAGACTGAAACGCCAGATGCCGTCGTCAGCGCCGTGCTCGTTCTTCGCGTAGAGCCCGCCGGGGCGGTGGTAAAGGGGGTCGTGAGCGACGAAATGGACGGGGACGGAGGACCCGGGGAGCGTCGAGCGGAGGATGGCGACGCGATGCGAGGCCCCGAGGATCGAGACGTCGAAGGGTTCGATCTCCTGCTCGGGCCAGGTCCCGCGGCGGCGGAACCACTCTGCGGCCTCCAGGAAGAACGGGGCCCAGACGTCGACGTCGTGTCCGGTCGCGGCGAGTGCCTTCGGAAGGGAGGAAGCAATGTCGCCGAGGCCGCCCGTCTTGGCGAAGGGCGAAACCTCGGCCGAAAGGTTCGCAATGCGCATCAGCTCTCCATTTCTCCCGCGGCTCCGCGGGATTCCCAGAGGACGGCAGCGTAGCCGACGACTCGACTCGCGTCTCCGAAAGCGTCACCCGAGTCTCCCTGCGCCACGAGGCGCGGTCTCGTGGCCGGCAGGTTCCGTAGCGCTTCGAGGAGCGCCGTGGCCGCGAGGACTCCGCACATCGAGATCCGCTCCCGGACGAGGACCCGTTCGAAGAGCTCGGCGGGGTCTCCGCCGAAGAGCGCCTCGAGTGCACGGTCGTCCTTGACGCGGTTCTCCTCGCGGGGCAGGTAGTGGTTCAGGTCGGACGAGGCGACGAGGGCGACCCTGTCGCCCCCGGCCTCCAGGCGTGTCACCGCCCGCGCCACCGCGCGTCCCACCGAAAGGCAGACGTCGAGGTCGGGCTCGCCGAGCGAAAGGAAGGCGATCGAAACGTCCGGACGAGCCGCCTGCAGGAAGGGGACGATCACCTCGAGCGAGTGTTCGCGCCGGTGGGCGCGACCGTCGAGCCGGAGCAGAGGCTCCGCCGCGACGAGCTCGTCAACGAGCGCGCGGGCGACGGGGACGTCGCCGAGAGGCGTCCTCCAGGCCGGGGCGTCGCTGAGGGCCACTCCCGCACCTTCTCCGTGGTGGTTGGGACCGATCATCAGGACGGTCGGCGGAAGCTCGACGGCCCCGACCCCCGCCCCGCAGATTCCGCCGGAATAGACGTGCCCGGCATGCGGGAGGAGGAGCGCGCGCCACTGCGTCCCAGGGTAGCGTGGCACCCCGGCCGTCGAGAGGTGCCCCTCCACGTCCGCCCGGAGCGCCTGCGCGCCGCTTTCGTAGAAGAGTCCGGCAACCGCGGGGAGCCGGACGGCCTCGCTCAAAACACGATCACCGACACTTCGGCGGTCTTAGAGCCGCAGGTCGCTCGTATCGTGGCCGAACCGGGCCCGATCGCCAGGACCGTGCCGCCCGAGCAGGTGGCCACCGTGGGGTCCGAGGAGGTCCAGGTCGCCCCCACGTCGGCGATCGGAGCGCCCTGCGGGTCGCGGGCGACGAGGTCGACCTTCCCCAGCTCGCCCACCTTGAGCGGGATGGTGAGAGGAGAGGCCTCGAGCGTCTCGATCGTCCGGAAGACGACGACGAGGTCGGCCGCGCCGGAGACGTCGCCCACGTTGGCCTTCACGTTGACCTTCCCTTCGCCCACGGACGTCACCACACCCGAGGCGTCGACCGTCGCGACCGTCGGGGCGGAGGTGGTCCACTTCGCCTTCGACTCGACCACCTCGCCGGTGCTCTTCTTCACCTCGAGCGCGAGGGGGAACGTCGAGCCGGCGGGACCGGCGAGCGTCGTGCGCGAGGGAAAGACGTTCACCAGGCCGATGTCGAGGACCTCGATCGCGACGGCGGCCTCGAGGGGCGGATCGCCGAGTCGGGCCGTGATTCTCGCCTTCCCCTCGCCGACGGTCTTCACGGAGCCCGTCTGCTCGTTGACGGTCGCGACCTTCGGGTTCGAAGACTCCCAGGTCACCATCTTGCCGGGAACGATCTCCCCCTTCTTGTCGACGACGTCGCCACCGACCGAGACGACCCGGCCGAGTCCGTAGACTTTCAGCTTCGTGCTCTTGAGGCGGATTTCGGTGGGTTTCTGGCCGCAGGCGAGGACGAGAGCGGAGGCGAGGAGGAGCGCCACGCCAGGGAGGACACGCGTGAAACGGTTCATTTCGTCTCAATTTTACCGCGCGTCCCCGTTCTCGGCCTCATCGAGCAGGAGCGGCTGGAAGTCGCCCGCCCTCGCCATGCGTGAGACGATTCGGGCGGCACGCCGGTCGTGCCTCCCGGGGCTGCGCAGGAAGAGGCGTGGGGCCGGGATCATCGCCGCGAGCCACGCCGCCTGCGACCGCGTGAGCGCCGAGGCGGGAACGCCGAAGTACTTCCGGGCCGCCGCCTCGCACCCGTACACCCTTTCGCCCCACTCGATGCCCGAGAGATAGTGGACGAGGATCGTTCGCTTGGAGAGGAGCAGCTCCATCGTCAGCGCGATCGCCGCCTCCCGGCCCTTCCTCACCCAGCCCCGGTCGGGGGAGAGCCAGAGGTTCTTGGCGAGCTGCTGGGTGATCGTCGACGCTCCCAGCGGCCTCCTCTTGGGGTAGCGCCGGTTTCGCGCCCGGGCGGCCTTCACCGCGTCCCAGTCGATCCCGTGGTGCTCGAAGAACCGGGCGTCCTCGGCGACGAGGACGGCTGTGACGAGGTGGGGAGAGACCTTCTCGAGGGGGACGGGGCGCCGGTCGATCCGGCTGTTCTTCCCCGCGCCGATGAGGAGCTGCCTCCTCGCCTCCAGGAAGGCGGTCGTCGAGGGCGGGGAGAACCGCAGCGCCACTATTCGCGGCACCGGGATGACGACCACGAACAGGAGTACGAAGAGCCCGGCAGCCACGGAGAGGAGGAGCCTCGCCCGTCGCGAGGGTCCCCTGAGGCGGCTCATGAAGGGGCGGGAGTCCCCGTCAGCCGAGGACCTCGGTGAGCGTGGCGCGAAGCCGCTGGACGCCGAGGAGCGCCTCGTCCCTGCCGAGCGTCAGCGCCGGCCGAAGGCGGATGGCGTTCTCGCCGGACGCGAGCCCCATGACGTCGTGCTTCTGGAGCCAGGTCGAGAGGACTCTTCCGCGGGTGGTGCCGTCGGGGAGGTCGAAGGCGAGGAAGAGTCCCTTTCCGCGGACGTTTCCCATCTTCCCCGGGAACTCCCGCGCGAGCTCCTGGAGCTTCTCCAGGAGGAATGCGCCGACGACGCGGGCGTTCTCGACGAGCTGCTCCTCCTCGATGATCTCCAGGTACTTCCGGGCCCTGACCATGTCGACGAGGTTGCCCCCCCAGGTCGAGTTGATTCGGGACGAGACCGTGAAGACGTTCTCGCTTTCGTCGAAGATCCTCTCGTTCGAGGCGAAGCCGCAGACCTGCATTTTCTTGCCGAACGCGAAGAGATCGGGCTCGACGCCGACGGTCTGGAACCCCCACATCCGGCCGGTGAGCCCGATGCCGGTCTGCACCTCGTCGAGGATGAGGAGCATCTCGTTCTCGTCGCTCAACTGCCTCAGCGCGGCGAGAAACTCCGTGCGGAAGTGGTTGTCGCCCCCCTCGGCCTGGATCGGCTCGATGATCAGCGCCGCAACGTCGTCGCGGTTGTCGACGAGGGCCTGCTTCACCTGTGCGAGCGCGAGCGCCTCCACCTTCTTCACCCGCTCGATCTCCGCCTCGTCGACGGGGAACCTCAGCTTCGGGTTGACGATGCGCGGCCACGGGAACTTCGGGAAGTACATGGTCTTCCGCGGGTCGGCGGTGTTCGTCAGCGAGAGGGTGTAGCCGGTCCGCCCGTGGAAGGCCTGCTCGAAGTGGATGATCTGGTGCCCGACTTCGCGCCGGTACCCCTTCCGGAAGTTCTTCCTCACCTTCCAGTCGAAGGCGGCCTTCAGCGTGTTCTCGACGCCGACCGAGCCGCCCTCGACGAAGAAGAGGTGGGAGGCGTGGCTCGGCGGGACGGCGACGCGTGCGAAGGTCTCCACGAACCGGGCCATCTCCTGGGTGTAGATGTCGCTGTTGGCGGGTTTAGTGAGGGCGGCCCGGTGCAGCTCCTCGAGGAACGCGGGCTCCTTCAGCTTCGGGTGGTTGTAGCCGATGGGCACCGTCGCGAAGTGCGAGAAGAGGTCCAGGACCTCGACGCCGTGGAGACTGTCGTAGATGAAGCTTCCGCGGGAGCGGTCGAGGTCCATGACGACGTGGTAGCCGTCGACGAGCATGTGACGGCCGAGTGCGTCGAGGACGTTCTCCGGGGCGATCTGGGTGGTGGTCGACATGGCTTCTCCCCCGCATCGCGCCTGCCTGGCGAGGCGCAAAGGGACATGTTAGCAGGGGAAGGAGAGGCCGGCCCGGAGCGGTCAGGTCTTCAGGAGGACGCTCGAGAAAGAGGGCGGCCCGCCCTCGCGGCGGGCGCTGACGACGCAGTTCTTCCCCTGGTCCTTCGCCAGGTAGAGGGCCGCGTCGGCCTTCTTGAGGAGCTCGTTCTTCTGTTCGCTCGGCGGGCGCCCCGGCGTGCAGTGCCGGCGGTAGGACGCGACGCCGAGCGACATCGTGATGACGCCCTTCAGCTTGAGCGCAGGCTCCCCGGGCCCGATCGCCATCGGAAGGAAGGTCCAGTCCTGGATCGCGGCGCGAATCCGCTCCGCGATCTCCGCCCCCTGAGCGAGGTTGCAGTCGAGGAGGATCACGGTGAACTCGTCCCCGCCGTAACGGCAGGGGAGCGAGGTCGTCGCGGCGAGCTGGCGCTGGAGGACGAACGCGACTTCCCTGAGGATCTGGCTCCCGGCCAGGTGTCCGTGCTCGTCGTTGACGGCCTTCAGGTGATCGCAGTCGAGGAAGAGGAGCGTGAGGTCCCCTTCGGCCCCGCCGACGAGCCGGTCAATCTCCTGCTGGAGCTTCTTGTGGAAGTAGCGGTCGTTGTAGAGCGCGGTGAGCGAGTCGCGCCGGGCCACCTCGCGGGCGCGCCGCTCGTCGAGGAGGTTCTGCAGGGCGAGGGAGAGGGTGTCTCCGAAGAGGGCCATGAGCCGCTCGTCCCGTTCGTCGAAGCCCCCTCCCCGCTGGTTGACCAGCACGAGGGAGCCGCAGACGTGCGACTCGATGACGACCGGAACTCCGAGGGCGGACCTCACCGGGTTGGCGAAGACCCCGTCGGCTTCGAGCGAGAGGGCTCGTGCTCCCTTGACCTCGTTCACCGCCGTGCGCTCGCCGCGCGCGTAGGTGAACCCCGCGATCCCGTCGACGGGGCGGACGCTCAAGCCGACGGCGGTCTCGCGAAACTCGCCGGCGGTGGCGATCACGGTCAGCTCGTTGCGGGAACGGTCGTCCTCCTTGGCGATGGGGTCGTCCAGAAGCAGGACGGCCGCCTCGGCCGGGACGAAGTCGAGCGCCTTCTTCACGAGCGTCATCAGGAACCGCTCGGGCGCGGTCCCGCTCGTCTCGTCGAGGAGGCGATGGCGCTCCATGAAGCGCGCGAGCTTTGCCTGCGGCAGGACCCGCGAGGGAACGGACACGCCTCGATTCTAGGCGTGTCCCGTCCCGCGGACCCTGCCGAGGACGTCCCGGGTCTTCTCTCGGAGCTTGGCGATCTCGTCCGCGTAATCCCCGAGCTGGGGGGCGAACCGGAGAAAGTCGGACTGGGAGAGAAGCTGTCGGAGCTCTTCCCGGAGCGCGGGGGGGACGCCCTTGTCGGCGAGGTCGTCGAGGAGGGCGGAAACCGGCGCCGTCTCGGAGGTCCCGGTCCGGCGGGCGAGGTGCTCGCGGATCGCCCGTTCGACCCTCGCCACGGCCCTCTCCTTGGTCTCGCCCGGCTCGGCGACGAGGAGCGCGTCCACGGAGCCGAGGGCGTGAGCCCGGCGCCGGAGGGCCCAGGCCGTCCCGACGGCCGCGACGAGAACGCCGGGAACGGTGAGGAGGGCCCAGAGGGGAACGGCGATCGTGGTCCGTGCGAGGTCGCGGGCCGTGGGGAACGGAGTGGGAGCGGGCGGGACGCCGGGGAGACTGGTCGACGCCTCGGAGCCGTTCCCGGCCGCGGCCGGTACTGCTGCAGCCGGTCCCGCGGACGCGACGGCCGACGAGGCGGCCGCTTCGACGGTGAGGGTGATCGGCTCGCTGCGCTTCACGACGAGCTTCCTCTCGGCGGTGTCGAAGACCTCGAAGGAAACAGGGGGGATGACGAGCTTCCCGGGGTCGGCAGGGACGACGACGAAGTCCCATTCCGCGCTCGATCCGCCTTTCGCAGCCCCACGGGCGGGGAGGGTACGGGAGGAGGGAGGGTAGACCTTGACTCCCGGTATCGAGAGCTGAGGCATGTCCGTCGCGGTCCTGAGGTTGCCGCTTCCCGCGAGGCGGACCTTGAGCGTGACCGCCTCGCCGGCGGGAATGCTCCTGCGGTCGACGCTCGTCGTGACGCCGAACTGTCCGACGGGGCCCCTGAAGTCGGGGCGTCCCGGAATCGGGAGGATCCTCAGGGATAGCGCCTTCGTCTCCCGCTCGAGAACGCGGGGCCGGAGCATCGCGAACGGGTCGCCGAAGGGGTCCATGGCGACGCGGACCCCGATCCGGATCTTCGCGGGGGGGATCGTCACCGTCCCCGGGGTGAGGCCGGAGACGGCTTTCTTCAGAATGATGAAGCGGGCGACCGGGCGTCCCTCCCAGGTGTCCCGGCGCGGTGTCGGGCGCTCGGGCCGCTCGAGGTCCTCGGCCCAGAGTCCCGGGAACTGGGGGGCCTCGACGTATTCGATTCCCTGGACTTCGGCCTGCGTCACGAGCTCGTAGGTGATCATCACTTCCTCGCCGACGAAGGACGCGTCCTTGCTCGGCGTCGCTACGAAGGCGAGGATCGGTTCCTCCGCGGGGAAGTCGCGCTCGGCTCCGGCGCGCCGGGTTCCGGGTCTCGGAGCCGTCCTGCCGAAGGGATCCTCTTCGGGGGTCGCGGGGCCCGGACCGGCGCCGGACGAACGGCGCGCCGTGCCGACCTCCAGGAGGTAGGCGCCGGCCTTGACGTCCTTGTCGCCGACCTTGAACGTCGTCTCGCCCACCTCGGCCGGACCGGTCCCTGCGGGCCGGAGGAACCAGGTGAGGCTCGCCTGGCGGGAAAGCTGGCCGTTGATGAAGCTGATCTGCGTCGAGGTGTTCGGTCCGCCGACGAC
>CAVOJA010000066.1:0-14459 GCA_963696015.1 uncultured Holophagales bacterium | reverse complement strand
CATCGCGCCCAGGAAGAGGCTCGGGGCGAAGATGCCTCCAGCGTTCCCGGACGCGTACGAGATGATCGTGGCGACGAGCTTCACGCCGCAGAGCAGGGCCAGCGTCTTCAGCGCGAGGGAGCCCTGGAGCGCCTGGTCCACGTGCTCGTAGCCGACTCCCATGACCTGCGGGACGAAGACCAGGATGACGCCGATCGCGAGCCCTCCCATCGCCGGCTGGAAGCTCCTAGTCCACGCCGGCATCTGCTTGAAGAAGCCGCGGGCGCGAAGGAGGAGCTTGCAGAAGAGGACCGAGACGATTCCCCCGACGATGCCGAGGACGGCATATCCGGCCAGCTCGGCCGGGTGAACGAGGTGGTAGGCCGGAACGCGGAACAGCGGCTCGTTGCCGAGGATCGAGCGCTCGACGATCACCGCGGTCACGGATGCGACGACCGTCGATCCGATGAGCGCGGCGTTCATGTCCCCGATGATCTCCTCGAGCGCGAACAGCACGGCCGCCACCGGCGTGTTGAAAGCCGCAGACAGGGCCGCGGCTGCGCCGATGGGAACGAGGCTCTGCACGCGGGCCGGAGACAGGCGGAGCCACCGGCCGAGGACCGACGCGATGCCGGCTCCGATCTGCACCGACGGCCCCTCGCGGCCCATGGAGTGCCCGGATCCGACGCAGAGAGCCCCGGTCAGGAACTTGCCGAGGACGACACGCCCCGGGATCACACCCTGATGAAGGTGGTAGGCCGCCTCGGTCTGTGGAACACCGCTGCCGCGGGCGTCGTTGAAGAACTTCGCCAGCAGATAGCCGGTGAGGAGGCTGACGAGCGTCGGGACGGCCAGGAGACGCCAGGTCGAAGGCGCCGCTCCGAACAGGACGTTTCGGGTGGCGTCGATCGCGAGCGAGAACAGGACCGCCGAAAGGCCCCCGACGACTCCGAGCAGAATCGTCAGGACGAGAAAAACGTGGTTCTCGCGCAGGAGGAGCTTCTCGGCGATCGACCGGCCGTCCAGATTCAAGATCCCGCCCCTCCATGTTTGCGCCCGATCAGGAGGAGAGCCAGGTCGAGCCCCGTGGGCTCTCCGCACGAACGGCTGGCTACCTCCTCGACCCGGAAGACCAGCTCCGCACCGTCCTGCACGAGATCCGGCCCGCGCGCACGGCCCTTCGCGTCGAGGGCGGTCTGCATCGCCTCCACTTCCGCTCGGAGCTGCTCGAGATCGGAGCGTTGGGATGCCGGAAGGGCGCCCTGCCGGCCGAGACAGCCGTCGAGCCGTTTCGCGGCCTGCTCGAGTGCCGCGAGAAGGCGCTTCATCCGCTCGCCGGCCGGGAGCCGCATGGCCAGAGGGTTCGCCGTCTGGATCAGTCTCGTGGTCTCGAGGAGGCCGGCGGCCTTCGAGATTCCCGGGTCCAGGTCGAGCGCCCGGTCGAGGAACCGTCGAGCCGACCGATAGTCGCCGAGAAGGAAGGAAGCCTCGCCGGCACCGGCGAGCGCGTGAGCGTTCCGCTTGTCCAGGCGGGAGGCCTCGACGAACTGCTCGAGGGAGCGCGCGACATCGCCGGCCTCGAGAAAGAGCCGGGCCAACTCTGAGTGCGAATCCGCGTTCGAAGGCGCGTCCGCGGCGAGGACGAGCAGCTCGGACAGAGCCCTGCGCCCCTCGTGGTGATCCAGGAGGAACCGAACGAGCTCCATCCGGATGCGCCGGCTCTGCCCCTCGGCCTCCGTCCCCGCCCGAAGTCCGTTCAGCGCTTCGTGGTAGTGAAGAAGCGCGTCCCGCACATCTCCGCCCCTTGCCGATAGCCTTGCGAGCTCCAGGTGCACATCGGGGTCGTTCGGCGAGGTCTCGTCCATCCGCAGCAGGGCGGCCCGCGCTTCGCCGTCGCGGTTCCCCGCCGCCAGTACCTGGGCCAGCGCCAGGGCGACCTTCGGATTGCCGCGATCGCGGACCGACGCACGCCGGAGCGACTCGGTCGCCGCGCTCGTGTCCCCCGCTCGCAGCTCCGCCTGACCCCGTCTGTACCATTCACCGGCGATTCGCGCGTCCGTCTGCCTGTTCCACGCGGCCACGGCGCGTGTCAGGAAATACGCGGGTACCGCCCCGACCGACACCAGGATCAGGATCGCGATTTCGCGCCTCACGACGCGGAAGCCGCGCTCGTTGCTGCAGGTTCGACAAGCGCCTGACGCGAGCGGCGCCCCGCACCTCGGACAGGCCTCGGGACTCCTCAAGACTCGACGTACCTCGGCCGTTCCGCCGATACCTTCGCCTCGCCCAGACCATCGGAAGGCGAGGAGGTCAAGGGGACCTCCGGACTCGTTGGCTCGACGGGCGCATCGCGACCTTACGATCCCCCCCCGCGGAGAGCTCGTCGGTCAGCATTTCGAGCACTTCGCGAGTCGCTTCCAGCTTCGCCCGGGTAAACCCGGCGAGAGCCCGTTCGACACACGCTTCGATGGTGCCGGCGGAGGGCACGTCCAGTCGCTTCCCCAACTTCGTCACTTCGAGCGTCGCTCGCCGCCGGTCCCGTTCGTCGGTTCGTCGGACCAGGAGGCGGCGTCCCTCGAGCCGCTCGAGGATTCCCGTCAGCGTGCTCGGGTGGAGGTGGAGCACCCCCGCGAGCTCCCCCGCCAGGATCCCCGGGTACTGGCTTACGATTCGGATCACGAGCCGCTGCGGCCCCGTGAGGCCGATCGTCGCCTGCATTCGCTTCGACCGGGACTGGAGGTTGTGGTCCAGGGCCCAGATCAGCCGGAGGAATTCCAGGGCCTCTCCGAGATGGGCCCCGTCGACGTCGATTCTCGCGGGTTTTGGGATCGCTTTCGTCATTCCTGCCTCTCGCCCGAGATTCAGAGTATAGGATCGCACGCAGTCGTTGGAGGTCAAACTGTTGTACGGTTCGGGAGACCGCGTTCGGGCCTCCCGCCGGCAGGCGCGGAGGCGTCACCCCTTGACCGCGCCCCCCGTCAACCCGCCCGAGATACGCCGCTCGAAGAGGAGAACGAGCAGGACGACGGGCATCGTGGAGAGGACGATGGCCGCGGATAGCTGCCCCCAGGGCACCTCGTAGAGAGACGCCCCGGAGACGCTCGCGATACCGGCGGTCACGGTACGGCTCGCGTCCCGCGTCGTGAAGCTCAGCGCGAGGAGGAACTCGTTCCACGATGCGATGAATGTCAGGAGCCCGGCCGCGACGAGGGACGGCGCCGCGAGCGGCAGCTGGACGCGGAGGAGCCTCCCGAGCGGTCCCAGCCCGTCGAGCGTCGCCGCCTCCTCCACCTCGCGCGGCAGCTCGCGCAGGCCCGCCTCGAGGACCCACACGGCGAGCGGGACGCCGAAGGCCGCGTACGGGAGGACCAGCGCGAGCGGGGAATTCATCAGGCCGAGGAGACGCACCCCCTCGTACAGCGGGAAGAGCAGGAGGATCGGCGGAAAGAGCGAGACGAGGAGAAGGCCGAGGAGCCAGCGGTTCCTCGCACGGGGCGGCATCCGACAGAGCGCGGCCGCGGCGGGGGCGGCGACGGCGAGGGCGAGGAGCGTCGCGGCGAGGGAGACACCGGCACTGTTGGCGAGGTACCTCGCGAACGGTTTCCTCTCGAGGAGGGCGCGGACGTGCTCGGCCGTCGGCGGGCTCGGGAGCCAGACGGCCGGGGAGGAGGTGATCTGCGCCTCGGGTTTTACGGCCGTGAGCGCCTGCCAGACGGCCGGGAGGAGGCTCCAGGCGACGGCGAGCGAAACCGCGAGGGAGAGGAGCGCGGCGGCGAGCCGGCGACGCCTCATGCCGTCTCCCTCCGCGAGGCCAGCTTCACGACGACGGCCGCGAGGAGGAGGGCGACCAGCATTCCCTGCACCGCGATAGCTGCGCCGTAGCCGAAGTCGAGATAGCGGAACCAGCTCTGGAAGGCGTAGAGGGAGAGCGTCTCCGTGGAGCCGCCCGGGCCGCCCCCTGTCATCACGTAGACGATGTCGAAGGCGCCCCACGCCTGGATGGAGCGGAAGAGCGTCGCCACCACGAGCGACGGGACGAGGTGCGGGAGGGTGATCCTCCGGAAGCGCTGCCAGCTGCCCGCTCCGTCGACGCGGGCCGCCTCGAGGACCTCGGGAGGGACCCCCTGCAGCCCCGCGAGCAGGATGAGCGCGACGAACGGCGTCGTCTTCCAGGCGTCGGCGACGACGAGAGCCACCATCGCGGTGACGGGCTGGGCGAGCCAGGCGACGGGTGCGTCGATCAGGCCGAGGCGCGAGAGGAGGTCGTTCGCCATGCCGAACGTGTCGTGGAAGATCCAGGCCCACGCGAGCGCCATGACGGAGGTTGGAAGGACCCACGGGACGAGGACGACGGCGCGGAGCGCCCCGCGGCCCCGGAACGGACGGTCGAGGAGGAGGGCGAGCGCCATGCCGAGAGCCACCTCGAGGAGGACGGATAGCCCCGTGAAGAGAGCCGTGTTCCGGAGGGCGGAGAGGAAGCGCCCGTCGCCGAACGTCCGGGCGTGCGTCGCGAGACCGGTCCAGGAGGAGACGATGCCGTCGGCGAGCTCGGTCCGGGTGAATCCGAGGAAGACGACGCGGAGTGCCGGGACGCCGACGACGAGGGCGAGGAGGAGGACCACGGGCAGAAGGAGGAGCACCCGCTCGCGCTGCGAGCGGCGCGCCAGGGTGCCCGTCACGGCGTTTCCCCGAGAACGAGGCGCGTCTCGCGCGCGGCGGCATCGAGGGCCTCGCGCGTCGTCTCGAGCCCGGCGAGCGCGGCGGTCACGTGCCTCTGGAGTATGTCGGAGGCCTGTGCATACCTCGCGACGACGGGGCGCGCCCTGGCGCCGGCGTGGATCCGAAGGAGCTCGGCGAGAAACGGGTTCGCCGCGAGGAGGGTGGGGTCCGACCAGGCCTCTATGCGAGCCGGGGCGAAGCCCGTCGGCGCGCAGAAGAGACGCTGGCTCTCGAGGCTGGTCGCGTGACGGAGAAAGGCGACGGCCTCGGCCGGGTGCCGCGAGGAACGGGCGACGGCGAGGCCCCAGCCACCGAGGGTCCCCGCGCCGAGCGCGCCCGAGAGCGTCGGCACGGGGAGGACACCGACCTTCCCGGCCACCGCAGAGCCTTCTCTCTGCGCGAGACGCCAGACGTAGGGCCAGCTTCGGAGGAAGACGGCCCGCCCTCCCTGGAAGAGCTGGCGGGTCTCCTCCTCGCGGTAGGCCGCGACGCCGGGCGGGCTGATGCCGCTCGGCGCGCGGGCCCGGACGAGGAAGGCGAGCGCCGCCTCGGCCTCTGGCCGATCGAGGCCGACGCGGAGCGACTCCGCCTCGATCCAGAAGCCGCCGTGGCCGTGGAGGACTTCGAGGAAGAAGCAGACGAGCCCCTCGTACTGGGCCCCCTGCCAGAGGAACCCCCACCGGTCGGGTGGCGACTGGAGGCGTCGGGCCGATTCTTCGAGCTCCGCGAACGTCCGGGGCGGGAGGATGCCCGCGGCGGCGAGGAGGTCGGCCCGGTAGTAGAGGAGGCCGACGTCGGTCCGGAACGGGAGCCTGTAGAGGCGACCGCGGTAGACCCCCGCCTCGACCGCCTGCGGAAGGAATTCCGCACGCTCCTCCTCTCCGAGATCGTCGTCCAGCGGCCGGAGCCAGCCGGCCGCGGCGAGCTTCGGTGTCCAGGTGACGTCGAGGTAGACGAGATCGAAGGCGCCGTCGCCGGAGAGGAGTGCCGAGGTCGTCAGGCTCTCGCGCAGGTCGGTCGGAACCGGCCCCTCCTCGAGCTCGAGGCTCACGCCCGGGCGGGTCTGGCGAAAGCTCTCGGCGAGAGGGAGCCAGAAGGGACGTTCGTTTGCGGGGACGAGCATCCGGAGCGTCACGCCCGCGCCCTCGCTCTCGTCGGCGGGGCGGCATGCCGGAACCGAGAGGAGAAAGGCGAGGATCGCCGCCGTCCAGCCCCTCCGCCGGCTCATCCTGGCTCCGCCATCGGCCTGGACCCGCCGCTCAGCCGCGGCCCCCTCCGACGGCCGCGGCGCGTGGCCGGAGCAGCAGGTGGTCGAGTGTCTGGAGATATCGCCGGGTCTCCTCGCGCTCGAGCCCCGAGACGAACTTCCAGAAGCCGTAGATCCTCGAGAACGTCATGATCCTCTCCGCGTAGCGCTTCCAGGTGTAGCGGGACGCCACTCTCGCGACGGCCGCGTCGGAGACGCGGGTCCAGGCCGAGGGGTCTGCGGCGCTCTTCTCGAGAAAGTCGGCAAGCTGCGCCGCGGCAGCCGCCCCGTCGTTCGGGTCGACGTGGAATCCCGAACGGCGGTTCTCGATGATCTCGGAAGGGCCCCCGTGGCACGTCGCGAAGACGGGAAGCCCCGAGACCATCGCTTCGACGACCGTCAGGCCGAAGGCCTCGAAGAGCGCGGGCTGGACGAAGACGCCCCGCCGGTCGGCGATCCAGCGGTAGATCTCCCCCGTCAGATGGCGCTCGAGGCGGCGACCGATCCAGCGCACCTCGCCGTCGAGGGCGTGGTGCGTCATCAGGTCGTGCATCCGCTGCGCCTGCTCGCGCTCCTCGCCGTCCGCACAGAGGTTCGGCTCGACGTGGCCGCCGACGACGACCAGGTTCGCGAGGCGGCGGAGGCGCTCGTCGTGGGCATACCACTCGACGAGACCCGTCAGGTTCTTGATCCGGTCGAGCCGGGCCATCGTGAAGACGATGGGGCGCTCCGGTGCGACGAGCCGGCCCCGGGCCGTCGGACCCGGCTCCCCGAGGACGAGCTCCTCGATCCGCGGGGCGAGGGCCCAGAGGCGGCGTGCGCTCTCCGAGAAGGGGAAGTAGACGTCCTCGTCGGCCCCGGGCGAGACGATGTTGAAGCGGGGATCGAAGACGTCGACGCCGTTCACGACCCGGTAGAGGCCCGGCATGGTGAAGGAAGAGTAGCTCTCGTACTGCCCGACCTCTTCAGGGGTTCCCGCGATCTCCTGGTAGGTGCTCGTGACGATGAAGTCGGCGCTGTTCATCGCGAAGAGGTCGGCCGTGTACTGGACCGAGAAGGCGTACTCGGCCTCCATCTCCTTCCAGTGCAGGGCCGAGAGGAGGTATTTCGTCTTCTCGAGGGCGTGGGCGATCGTCGCGTGCGTCACGCCGAGTCGCATCCCGATGAGCGAGGCGACGAGGTTCCCGTCGGAGTAGTTCCCGAGGATCAGGTCCGGCCGGCCACCGAGCTCGGCCGCAGCCTCGCGCTCAACCTCGTGGGAGAAGCGGTGGAGGTAGGGCCAGACGCGGAAGCGGGAAAGGAAGGGGCGGACGACGCTCCCGTCGGCCTCGCGGAAGGGAACCCTCAGGATGACCGCGCTCCGGCAGCCGTCGATCCGCTCAAGCCGCTGGTCGCAACCGGTCGATCCGGCCTCCGGGATGAGGCGGGTGACGACGACGATGCGGGGCTCCACGTCGATACCCTGCAGGGCCAGCCGTTCGCGCATCTCGCGCTCGAGGGCGCGGACCTGGTCGAGGATGTAGACGACCTGCCCGCCGGTGTCCGGAAGGCCGAGGACGCCCGACTGGCCGAACCACCCGTGCGGCGACAGGACGAGGACGCGCGAGATCATCGGGACTCGCGCGAGGAAGGTCTCGAGAAGCTCGGCCGAAGGCGCCTCGAAAAGGTCGATGAGGAGGCTCATCGTTTCAGCCGCCCGCTCCGCCGTCGCCCCCCAGCCGGGGGCGAAGCCGAGGCCGGCAAGCCGCTCCTCGAGCTCCGTCCACGGGGTCGCTGCGTCCGCCGCGGAGAGGATGGCGTGCGCCTTACGGAGCGCCGTCCGGAGGGCAGGCGTGTCGGCGAACGGCGCCCGGAGGAGGAGCGAACGCCCTTCGAGGGCGTGGAGACCGAGGAAGGAGTGAATGCGGTCGGACCCCGCTCCCCCGTCGCGGAAGAGCTGGCTTGCCAGGTGGCGGTTCATGAAAGACAGACCCTGCCCGATCGAGCGCGTCTCCGTCAGGCGGGGGAAGCCTCGGGAGAAAGGGCCGAAGTCGAGCTCGAGCGGCTCCTCCTCACCCGCGCCTGCGACGAGGCCCTCCTTGAAGGCGTGGAACTCCGGTCCCGTGATCGGTTCGGGGACGAGCCGGTCCGCGTGGATTCGCGCGAAGCAGAAGCGGCCCGGCCCGGTCCGGAACGCGAAGGCAGCCCAGGGCGCGCGGAAGATCCCTTCCTGCGCTGCCGCGATGGCCTCGGCGAGGGCCGTCCCGGAGAAGTCGAGGGCCGCGTAGGAGGCCCGGACCTCCTCGTATCCCCGGACGAGATCCGAGCGGAGCAGGACGTTCCGCCCCTCGCCGAGGTACCGCTCCATGAGGAGGACGAAGATGTCCGGGTGCCGGGACGCGAAGTCGTGAAGACGGTTCAGCATGGTTCCTCCGTCGCGAAGCCGTAGCTCGCGATCCCCTCGAGGATCCCTCCGGCATAGGGCGCAGAGGCGAAGTAGACCCGATCCCGGCCGCGAAGCTCCTCGAGCTCGGGCTTGTGGTTGCCGACGACGACGGCCATCGTGTCCCCCACGAGCATCTCGAGGTCGTTCCCGGAGTCGCCCGCCACGAGGAACGACTCGAGCGGAAGGCCGAGCCGAAGCGCGAGGAAGCGGACCGCGAGCCCCTTGGAGGCGCGGACCGGAAGGACGTCGAGGAACTTCCCCTGCGAGAAGACGAGGCGCGCTGCGAGTCCGCGCGCGTGAAGGAGCCGGCGGATCGCCTCAAGGTCGACGGTCCGCCCGGGGACGACGTCCCAGCTCGCCTTGTAGGGGCCGTCGTTCGCCTCGGGCTGCTTCTTCAGGCCCGCCACTGACGAGAACGCGCGGACAGCCTCGTCGCGCCGCCATCCGTGCCGGATGTGACTCTCCCACGCGCGGTCGGTCTTCAGGTCCGACGCGAAACGGATCTCGGTGCCGACCGCCGTCACGAGGACGTCGGGGAGGGGCACCTTCCACGCCGCCAGGATCTCGAGCGTCCTCGGGAAGGAACGCCCGGTCGCCACGCCGAACGCGACCCGCCGTGCGTTCGCTTTCCTCCAGGCGAGGAGACGTACGAGGGCTTCCTCGTCGCCGACGAGCGTGTCGTCGATGTCGGTGACGAGGACGAAGGAGGCGTCCGCGAGGCGTGCGAGCGGGCTCGTGCGGAGGGCCGCATGGCGACGCCGCAGGGCCTTTCGCTCCCGCCGGAGGAGCTTCGTGCAGAGGGAGAGGTACCGCTCCACGTGCCCGTCCCAGGAGTACGTGTCGCGCACGCGCCGAAGACCGTTGCGCGCCCACTGGCTCCAGCGGGACGAGTCCGCGAGCGCTTCCCGGAGCGCCCGCGAGAGCGCGTCGACGTCGCATGGGTCGACGAGAAGTCCGTTCCGGCAGTTCGCGAGGATCTCTCGCGGCCCGCCGTCCGCGGTCGCGACGACCGGGAGACCGCTCGCGGCGGCCTCGAGCAGCGTCAGGCCGAAAGGCTCGGTCAGCGCGGCGTTCACGAACACGCCCTTCCTCTGCGCGGCGAGGCGGTAGACGTCGGGGACGTCTCCGGGCTCGTGACGCTTCGGAAGGGCGATCGAACCCCAGAGGTCGTGCCGGTCCGCGGCGAGAAGGAGGTCGGTATAGACGGCCCGCGTCTCCTCCTCGCTCGTCGCGACGTCCTCGCGCACGCCGGCCAGGATCGCGAGGTTCGCGCGTTCGCGCAGGAGCGGGTCGCGCCCGAACGCTTCGACGAGCGCCGGAAGGTTCTTCTTCGGCGCGGGGCGGCTGATCGCGAGAACGAGCGGCTTGTGGGGGTCCCGGAGCCAGCGGTCGATTCCCGGGAACGAGGTCCTCGACCTGAGGGCGGACGGCGGCGAGAACCGCGACGTGTCCACTCCGGGCGGAACGACGGCGAAACGGCCGGGACGGTAGTTCTCGTACTCGCCCCACTGGCCGTCCACCTCCTGCCGGGTGCTCGCGAGGATCAGGCGGGCGTTCTCGAGGATCTCCTCTTCCGCCGCGATCCGGTACGAGAACCGGAATTGCCTTTCGAGATTCGACTCGACGCGCCCGGAGGCGAGGAGGCGGGACCGCTTCGTGATGCCGAGGGAGTGTCCCGTGTGGATGAGCGGGATGCCCAGCAGCTGCGAGAGGCGCACACCCACGTAGCCCGCATCGGCGTAGTGCGTGTGGATGAGGTGCGGCAGACGCCCCTGCGCCCGGAGGAACTCCACGCACCGGTCGACGAGCGCCGGCAGGTGCGGCCACAGGAGCTCCTTGCGGAGATAGCGTCTCGGCCCGAACGGGAGCCTCACGATCCGCGCCTTGTCCGCGAGCGCCTCCTCCGGAACGGCGTAGTCGGGTCCGACGGCCGGGTCCTCGACGAGACGCGTGACCAGGTCCACGCGCGCGACCTGCGCCGATCGCGCGAGGGCCCGCGCGAGCTCGAGGACGTAGCCGACCTGCCCGCCCGTGTCGTGGTCGCGGCCGAGCTCCGGCGCAGCTCCACGAACGAGACCATGGATGCTCAGGTGAAGGAGATAGAGGCCGTCCGTCATGCCGCGATCCCTCCCCACTCCTCGAGGAAGGGGACGTAGAAGTCCCGATCGGAGGGAACGGCTCCCGAGATTCGGGTCACGGCGCCGGCGAACCCCACGCCCCGTCGCAAGCTCTCCTCGGCCGTCCAGTTGCGGGCGAGCCCGAGGAGGACCGTAGCGGTGAACGCGTCCCCCGCGCCGACCGTGTCGACGACGGTCCCGCCGGGCGAGGCGGCCGGGACCTCCGCCAAGGTCACCACGTCTCCGTCTCCCCACGTCGCGACGCAGGCCCCCTTCGCTCCACGCGTGACGTAGAGCGCCCTCAGGTCGAAACGCCGGACGACGTGGGCCGAGAGAGCCTCCAGGTCGTGCAGCGGCAGGCTCAGAAGTCGCCGGACCTCCGCGAGCTCCTCGTCGCTGACTTTCACGACGTCGGCGGCCGCGAGTGTGCGGCAGACGACGGAGCCGTCGTACCACGGAGCCCGGAGGTTGAGGTCGGCGAGGCAGACGGCCTTCGTCGCCGAAAGGACTTCGCGGAGAGCGGCGCGCGAGGCCGGCTCCCTCTGGGCGAGAGTACCGAAGGCCACCACCGACGGCCTCCACGCTTCGGCGGCTCGGGCCGCGACCGCGCCGTCGATCGCGTCGAAGGCTGCCCCCGCGGGGATCTCGAACCGGGGCACCCCACCGCGCAGCGAGACGACGGCCCGTCCCGTCGGCCTGAGGGCGTCCTCCTGCACGCCGTCGTTGGGAACGCCGGCGGCGGCGAGGCACGCGCGGAGCGAAGCCCCGGCCTCGTCGGCGCCCAGGCGCGTCAGGAGGAGAGGCTCGAGACCGAAGGCCGCGGCATGAGCAGCGACGTTCAGGGGAGCACCGCCGGGGACGGGACCGGTCGGCATCTCGTCGACGAGGGCCTCGCCGAAGACGCAGACGCGCCACGGGCTCGAGGAGGACGGGCGGAGCGCGCGAGGTGGCCTCATGCCCCGATCCTACCGAAGAATCCTTTGAGCTCGAAATATGTTTCGCTTCCTCTCGGCGAGGTCCCCGGTCTCCTTTCGTTTCCTCGGAGGCCAGACACCGCGTTCCAGGCGGCCTCGTGACCCCCGCCCCGTCCGGCTCCCGGCCCGCCCTCGCCGTGCCCCGTCAGGTACGCTCCTCGCCGACTCCGCCGGAGCGCCCCTTCAGCCCCGGGGCGGCGGCGCAGCCGCCCCGGCACCCGGCACGATGTGAACGGTGCGCGTCGGAAACGCGAAGGAGCTCCCCGCCGACTCGACGACTCCCATGAACGCGAGGAACACCTCCTGCCGGATCCGCTGGAACTCGCCCCAGTCCGTCGTGAGGAACCACGCCATCACGTCGACGTTCAGCGACGAGTCCCCGAAGCCGGTGAAGAAGACGACGACGTTCTCCCCCCAGATCTTCGGGTGGCGACGCAGCACGCGCTCGAACCCCTCCAGCACCACCTTCATCTGCTCCTGCGTCGTCTCGTAGACGAGGCCGATCGTCGCTGAGAGCCGCAGCCGGTCCCGGGCCGTGTACGACTCGATCCTCGTGTCGGCGAGGCCCCCGTTCGGGATCGTCACGAGGGTCCGGTCGAGCGTCCGGATCCGCGTCGACCTCAGGCCGACCGCTTCGACGACACCGAAGACGTCCCCCACCTTCACCCAGTCTCCCTGGCTCAGCGCCTGGTCGACCCCGATGGACAGGGAGCCGAAGAGGTTCTCCACCGTCTTCTGAGCCGCCAGCGCGACCGCGATGCCGCCGATGCCGAGGCCCGCGACGAGGCTCGCCACCGGGTAGCCGAGGGCACCGAGCGATGCGACGCCGGCGAGGACGACGAGGAAGGTCTTCACCAGTCTCGCGGAAAGCGGGAGAAGCGCGCGCGCCTCGGGACGGCGCGAGGCCCAGGGCGAGGAGCCGACCGCGGCCTGCAGGACGTCGACGGTCCGGAGCGCCCCCCAGAAGAGAACGAGGAAGATGCCCGTCCGCCGGACAGCGTCGAGGAAGCGCTCGGCCGGCTCGTAGAGGCCGAGGTAGGCGAGCGGCACCGCCGCCACCGCGAGGGTCCAGGCGATCGTGATCGGCGCGCGCAGCCTCGCGACGATCACGTCGTCCAGCGTCGTTTCCGTCCGCGCGGCGAGCCGGCCGACGAGGGCGCGCGTCACCAGCGACAGGAGTGCGCCGGCCGCGAGGGCGACCGCCGCGATCAGGGGCAGCGCGAGCCACTGCCAGACCAGCAGTTCCTTCGGGCCCGGCCGGAGCAGCGCCTCCGGAGCGTGCTCTAGGATCCATCTCTGCCCGAGAGCTTCGTACCAGCGGTCCACGCGGCGCACCGTCGCCAGCGAGACGAGCCAGCGGGGCCCCTCGGGTCCCTCCCGCAGAACGATGCGAGCCGGATCGAAGGAACCGGAGCGACCCGGAATCCGGGCGATCTCCTCGACGTTCGGCGGCAGGCCGTCCTCCAGGTTGCCGCCGGGGCTTTCCGAAAGCTCCGCCGGGTCGATCCAGGCGTGCCTGTCGAGGACGGCTTTGAGGCGCCTGGCCAGCCGTGGCCCATCCGCCGACAGGTCGGGTGGCAGCTCGAGGGCCTCGGCCGCGGCGTCCCACCGGCCCTGCCGGGCGGCCTCGAGGTACGAGACGACCGCCTCGCGCGGCGAGCCCGGGCCGCCCGCTCCGGCGGCGGGCGCCGGTGGAGGCCGATCCGCTCCCGCGAGCGCCCTCGGAATCGAGAGAAGGGCTAGGATCGCCAACGGCAGGATGAGCCTGCGGCGCGATGCCCGCGGGGAGCCGGGGAGAAAGGCCGTCATCTCGGTCCGACCATAGCCCGCCTATAGTTTGAGGTCAAATCATACGGCGGCGCGTTGCCCCGAACCCCCGGCGCGCTCGAGGCCCCTACAGTCTCGAGGGCGTCGCGAGGAGCCCCACGGCGAGAGTGAACCCGTAGCCGAGGAGGCCGACTGGCGCGACCGTGAAGAAGCCGAGCCGGACGGGACTCCCGTCCTCTCCTCGCAGACCGGCGCGTTCGACGAGGGCCTGAGTCAGCGGTCCGGCGGTCGCCGCCGTCAGGAAGAGCGAGCTCCCGGCGCATACCGAGAGCGCGAGCTGAGACGCCCGAGAGGCTCAAGGCGAGGCAGGAGAGAACGGATCCGAAGCCGACGAGGACGTCCCACCCGACGAACTCTCGGAAAACGTGCCTCACATCGTGCCCCGCGATCCGGCGCCACGCCGGGGCGACGTGGGTCACCGCGCCCTCCACGCCGTAGCAGGAGGGCACCTTCGAACGTCAGTGCCTCGCCGAGACGAAGGCCACCCGTGCCCCTGGCCCACCGCAGGTATCGACTCCAGACGAGGCCGACACCGACGGCCACGGCCGCGCCTACGGCGCACCCTACGACGGTGGGCCTGAGGACGTGCGACAGGACCGACGCCCCTCCCATCGCGCCGATCGCGATCTCCACGCCGAGGATACCGAGGACGTCCGCCATGGCGGCGTCCAGGACGAGTCGCGTCCGCAGCTCCTCGCCCAGCCCGAGCGTGCCGAGCACGGGAAGGACCACCGCGCTCGAGGGAACCGGACTCCCCCTCGTTTTCGTCCCTATCCCGGCCCCGCTCCCGAGCGGAAGATGACCTTGCCCTTCCCACCCCTCTTGGCCTCGTACATCGCCTCGTCCGCCTGTGCGAGAGCCGCGCGAACATCGGACGGGCACGTGGGGAAGTAGACCACCCCGACGCTCGCGCTCACCTTCGCCGTCTCCGGCGACCTCGACAGCGCTACGACGATTCCATCGAGGAGTCGCCGGCCAACCTGCTCTGCGTCGGCTGGAGAGGATCGCCACAGGATCGCCGCGAACTCGTCTCCCCCGAGCCTGGCCGCGACGTCGCCGGCCCGTATCGCGGCCTCGAGGGCCCTCGCGGTCTGCACGAGCGCGGCGTCCCCCGCCGCGTGTCCGAACCCGTCGTTGACGGCCTTGAAGTCGTCCAGGTCCAGAAACCAGCG
>CAVOJA010000065.1:0-28548 GCA_963696015.1 uncultured Holophagales bacterium | reverse complement strand
TCATGAAGAAGCCGATGCAGAGGATGAAGCCGCTCACCATGTAGCCGACGAGGCGCATGAAGGCGGTCCCCCAGCCGAGCGGCTCCTCCCCGTCCTCCCGGACGATCCTGAGGCCGAGCATCTTCTTCCCGGGGGTAGCGCCCCGGGTGGCCGGGAACCAGAGGTTGTAGCCGAGGCCGACGGCAGAGCCGAGGACGAACGAGAGGAACGGCAGGATCATGCCGAAGGCGCCCGGGCTCTCGCCGCTCGCCGTCGGGCGGAAGGCAATCAGGAACGTCGGGGCCCAGATGATCGCCATCAGGAACCCGATGATGGCGTAGTCGATCATGAAGGCGAGGAACCGGATCCAGAAGCCGGCCGGCTCTCCCTCGATGGGTGCTAAGTCACCGAAGTAGGCAGGGGGAGCTGCCGCCGGCACGGGCGCGGGAGGCATCGGGGCCGGCGCGGGAGGCGGTGCCGGGGCCTGGCGCGGGGCGGCCATGGGAGCGGGCGGCGGCATTGGCGCGGGCCGTGCCGGGGCGGGTGTCGGACCCGGAATCGGTGTCGGCGGGGGCGCTGGCCTGCGCATCGGCACGGGCTCCGGGACGGTGACCGGGTCGAACGTCGGGGCGGGGGGGCGCGGCGCCTGAGGCGGTGGCGAAGGCGCGGCAACGGGCGCGTGCGGGGGCGGCTGGAAGGCGGGGGCCGGAACGGGAGCCGGCTTCATGGACATTCCCATCCCCTGTACGTCCAGCAAGGCCGTTCCCTCCGGGTCGTAGACGCCCTGGATCTCGAACAGCGTCTTGCCGACGCGGATCTGATCCCCCGGCTTCAGGCGCTGCTCGGTAACCCGCTGGCCGTTCACCCAGCTGCCGTTCGCGCTGTTGTTGTCGACGAGGACGTGCCCGTCCGGCTCCTCCACGATCCGGGCGTGGTGCCGCGAGACCGCGTGGTCCTCGAGGACGAGACTGTTTTCCTTGCCTCGGCCGATCAGGACCTCTTTTCCCGCTAGCGGGATCGTCTGGTCCTTGAGGGCCGGGTCCGGCGATTCCAGGACTTTCAGAAAAGCCATCGATTCCGCCTCGCTGAAGTACTCGGGATTTTCCGAGATGATGAACCAGAACCTCGCAAAGCGAAAGGACGGCCGGAAGGGGGTCCGGCAGAATCAATCAGTGACGGCCCGACTCCCCCATCCAGCGTTTCTCGCCCCGATCCTCGCGGCTCTCCTCCTGCCGGCCGCTCCGGGCCGTTCCGCGGCCGCCGGCGGCCGGCCCGAGGCCCGCCTCCTCGGCTTCCCCGACGTCCGGGGCGACGCCGTCGTCTTCTTCTACGCTGGCGACGGCTAGCGCGTGTCCTCCTCCGGGGGTGCGGCCCACCGCCTCACGGCGCACCCCGGCCTCGAGCTCTTCCCGAAGCTCTCCCACGACGGGAAGTGGATCGCCTTCTCCGCCGAGCACTCGGGAGGGCGGCAGGTTTACGTGATGCCGGCCTCGGGCGGCTCGCCGAAGCCGCTCACGTTCGCCACGGACGTCGGCCCGCTCCCGCCGCGCGGCGGGTGGGACAACTGGGTCCTCGGCTGGACGAAGGACGGCAAGGTCCTCGTCCGGATGAACCCCGTCCCGTGGAACAACCGCATGGGGCGGTACGACCTCGTCGACCCGCGGGGGGCCTCGAGACGCCGCTCGAGATCTCCGAGGGGGGCTCCGCTTCCGTCTACCCGGCTCGCCTACTGCCCGTTCGACCGCAAATTCCGGACCCGGAAGCGGACGAAAGGGGGCCGGGCGCAGGACGTCTGGACCAACGACTTCGCGGCAAAGAGATCGGAACGGCTCACGACCTGGGAAGGGACCGACAACCTCCCGATGTGGTGGGACGACGCCGTCTCCTTCACCTCGGACCGCGAGAAGACCCTGTACCTCTGGAGGCAGGACCTGAAGCAGGACCTGAGGTCGAAGCAGACTCGGAAGCTGACCTCCTTCACCGACGTCGACGTCCTCTGACCGAGTCTCGGCGACGGGAAGATCGTCTTCATGTCGACGTCCCGACCTTCTCGATCTACGACCGTGAAGGCAGCTGGGGCGTCGAAAACGCAGGCGTCTCACCCGATGTGGAAGTCGTCGACGTCGCCGAGAAACGCCTCGCCGGGGGCGATCCAGGCCTCGAGAAGAGGTGTGGAGATCCTCTTGGAGGCCCTGGCTGAGATTGCCGCCGACCTGCCGAAAGCGCCCGTTCCCCCCCGCGTCGAGCGTTGACTCGACCCCGAGACCGACCCCGGGACGTGGAAAAACACCACGTCCCGGGATTCAACGTGTAGGAAATCACCTCGCAACGTTGATAATTTCAACGAAACACGAGATTTCTCATCACTTTCGCGCCGACAGGCAAATGTCTTCAGTGCAAGCACTTACGCCAAGCGACGGGCGAGCGGGCGTTGAAATTTTCCACATCTTCTCTTGCCGCATCGCCCAGCTGTGGAGCTAAACTAAGTCCCACGAGTGAGATAAGAAATACTCCACACTTTGGCCCCGAGCTTGCGAGTTCCTGCACGGGCGGGCCCAACGTCCGCCCCCGGGGGGTACGGAGGCTCATGTTGAAGCCGCAGACCAAGGGACTGCTTCTCGATACGACTCGCTGCATCGGTTGTGGTGCCTGCGCACTGGCGTGCAAGGAACGCAACAAGCTACCCAAGACATCCGACGACGTCCTGAAGGACCACCTCTCCGACAAGACCTATTCCGTCGTGAACCAGGTCGACTCCCGCTACGTGCGGCGGATGTGCATGCACTGCGTCACGCCGTCGTGCGTGTCGGCCTGCCCGGTCGCCGCCTTCGAGAAGACGGCGGCGGGACCGGTCATCTACCACGAGTCGAAGTGCATGGGCTGCCGCTACTGCATGATCGCCTGCCCGTTCGGCATTCCGAAGTACGAATGGGAGAAGAAGGCGCCGCTCGTGAGGAAGTGCGACCTCTGCGCCGACCGCCTCGCCCAGGGTCTGAAGACGGCCTGCGCGACGGCCTGCCCGACCGGCGCGACGACCTTCGGCGACCGGGACGCCCTCGTCGCGGAGGCCCGCGAGCGCTTCCGCGCGAACCCGGGCCGGTACAACGAGCACATTTACGGCCTCGAGGAGGTCGGCGGCACGTCCGTCCTCCTGATCTCGGACGGCAAGGCAGAGGAGCTCGGCTACCCCGCCGCCCTGGACGGGACGCCCCCCGCCTTCCTCACGTGGCGGGCCCTGAACGTCATCCCCGACATCGTCATGACGGGAGCCGTCCTCCTCGGCGGCATCTACTGGATCAGCAACCGCCGCGACGAGGTCGAAGCGGCCGAGGGCGGTCCCCACGACACGCCGAAGGGCCACTGAGGAGAACGCCATGCCGAAGCTCGCCCTCCCCCGTTTCACGTTCTGGCGCGGCGTCCTCCTCGCCATCCTCGCGGTCGGCGCGTATTCCACGATCCTCCGGTTCACGCAGGGCCTCGCGGGCGCCACGAACCTCACCGACAGCTTCCCGTGGGGCCTCTGGGTCGGGTTCGACATCCTCTGCGGCGTCGCCCTGGCCGCCGGCGGCTTCACGATCAGCGCCGGCGTCTACATCTTCAACCTGGAGAAGTTCCGGCCCATCGTGAGGCCGGCGATCCTGACGGCCTTCCTCGGCTACGTCCTCGTCATCGGCGCCCTCCTGTTCGACCTCGGACGCCCCTGGAACGTCTGGCACCCGCTCGTCATGTGGAACCCCCACTCGGTCATGTTCGAGGTCGGCTGGTGCGTGACCCTCTACACGACGGTCCTCGCCCTCGAGTTCAGCCCGGTCGTCTTCGAGCGCTTCAAGATGACGAAGACGCTGCACGTCCTCCACGTCGTGATGCCGATCCTCGTCGTCCTCGGTGTCCTCCTCTCGACGCTCCACCAGTCCTCGCTCGGCTCCTTCTACCTGATCGTCCCCACGAAGCTCTTCCCGCTCTGGTATTCGCCGCTCCTCCCGGTCTTTTTCTTCCTCACGGCGCTCACGCTCGGCTGCGCGATGACGATCGTCGAGTCGTTCCTGTCGCGGCGCGCCTTCGGCAAGTCCCTCGAGATGGAGCTCCTCGTCCCGCTCGGCCGGGTGGCGCTCCTCCTGCTCGCCGTCACGTCCGTCATCCGCTTCGCGGACTTCCGGCACCGCGGCGTCCTCGGACTGATGTTCCAGCCGACGTACGAGGCGAGGCTCTTCCTCGCCGAGATCCTGATCGGGACCCTCGCACCCGCCGTTCTCCTGATCCTCCCGAAGGTGCGCAAGCACACGACGGGTCTCTTCCTGGCGGCGCTCCTCATCGTCATGGGCGTCGTCCTGAACAGGATGAACGTCTCCATCACCGGCATGGAGCGCTCCTCGGGCTCGATCTACGTCCCCGCCCTGACCGAGGTCGCCATCACGCTCTCCGTCGTCGGCGTCGGGTTCCTGTTCTTCGCGCTCGCGGCCAGGTACCTCCCCGTCTTCCCCGAGCACGAGATGAAGGAAGCCCGGCCGATCGTCGTGCCCGAGGGCGGGAACCTCGTCGGCCAGCCGCTCCGGTCGCTCCCGGTCCCGGCCATCGTCGTCGTCGCCCTCGCCTTCTTCGGAGCCGTCGCCCTCGGGGCCGACGGCGTCCGCCGTCGCGAGGTCGCGCCCGGTCCGCCCGCCCCTTCTGCTACGAAGCCCGAGCTGGCCGCTGCGCTCGCGAGCTTCACCCCGCCGGCCGAGATCGTCTTCCCGCAGGCGGCCGACAGCCCGGGCCCGGTCGCCTTCCGTCATGCGTCGCACGTCGACGCCTCGGCGCCCGACTGCCTCTCCTGCCACGGGAGCACCTACTCGTTCCTCGGCCGGAAGGAAGCCCCTGCCGCCGGCCAGATGCACGACGCGAAGCATTGCGGCGGCTGCCACGACGGGACATCGGCGTTCAAGATCGACGACGACTGCTCGCCCTGCCACAAGGCCGAGTAGGGAACCAGGAGCGGAGAGGGCGGCGATGCAACGTCTCAGGGCCAACTCCCTCGCGGTGCGGCTGACGGGGACCCTCGTCGCCGCCCTCGCCGCCCTCCTCCTGCTCGCCTGGTCCGTCTCCCTCACGCTCCAGAAGCGGTTCGCCGAGTCGACGGCACGCTTCAGCGCGCTCGCGATGTCGGAGACGCTCACCGGCGGACTCCACTGGATGATGCTCGCGAACGACCGGACCGGGCTCGAGAGCTCGGTGAAGGCCGTCGCGAAGTCCCAGCCCAACATTCGCGTGAGGGTCTTCAACAAGGAGGGGACGATCGTCTATTCGTCGATCCCCTCCGAAGCCGGGCACCGGGTCGACACGACGTCCGAGGCCTGCTTCAAGTGCCACGCCGCGGGGCGGCCGATCGAGAAGCTTCCTCCCGGCGACCGGACGCGGACGTTCCAGCTCGACGGCGTCCCGACCCTCGGCGTCATCCGCCCGATCGAGAACGAGCCTTCCTGCTCGACGGCCGCCTGCCACGCCCACCCGAAGGAGAAGCGCCTCCTCGGCGTCGTCGACGTCTCCATCCAGCTCGTGAAGCAGGACGAGGTCCGCCGCCAGACGACCGCCCTCATGGCCGTGACCGGCTCCGCCACGCTCCTCCTCGTCGCCGCCGTCGTCATCCTCGTCGTCCGGCGGAACGTCCACCGCCCCGTCCGGAGCCTCGCCGAGACCCTCGGGGCCCTGGGCGGCGGAGACTACTCGGCCCGATACGAGGACGAGTCGATCGCCGAGTTCGCCTACCTCGGCCACCACGTGAACCGGATGGCGGGCGACCTGCAGAAGGCGAACGCCGAGCTCGTCGACTGGGCCCAGACGCTCGAGCGCCGGGTCGAGGAGAAGACCGGCGAGCTGAAGACGGCGCAGGCCCAGATGATCCGCGTCGAGCGGATGGCCTCCCTCGGCAAGCTCGCGGCCGTCGTCGCCCACGAGATCAACAACCCCCTCGCGAGCGTCGTCACCTACTCGAAGCTCCTCCTCCGCCGCTTCTCGCACAAGGGCGGCCCGAAGCCGGGCGACGACACCGAGAAGATCCTCGAGGCGATCGCCTCCGAGTCCGCCCGCTGCGGAGAGATCGTCTCGAACCTCCTCCTCTTCGCTCGCCGCACCGGCTCGCGGATGGAGCCGACCGACGTCAACAAGCTCGTCGACCGCTCCCTCTTCCTCCTCAAGCACAAGATGGACCTCGCCCAGGTGCACCCGGACCTGGACCTCGACACGACCCTCCCCGGCGTCCTCTGCGACCCATCGCACATCGAGCAGGCGATCCTGGCCCTCGCCATCAACGGCATCGAGGCGATGCCGGATGGCGGGATGCTGAGGATCCGCACGGCGCGGCACGGAGAGCAAGGAGTGCGGATCGAGATCTCGGACACGGGCGTCGGGATGGACGACGAGGTCAAGCGTCAGATCTTCGAGCCCTTCTTCACGACGAAGGGGGACGGCGAGGGGAAGGGGCTCGGCCTCGGCCTCGCCGTCGTCTACGGCATCGTGCAGCGCCACGGAGGCGCGATCGACGTCGAGACCTCCCCTGGAACCGGGACCCGCTTCATTCTCACCCTGCCGGGGACCTCCGCCCCGGGAGAGGAGTCCTGATGTCCGCGCCCGTCAAGCTGATGATCGTCGACGACGAGCCCCACCTGAGGAGCTCTCTCACCTTCTGGTTCCGAGAAGAGGGATACGACGTCCTCTCGGCCGGCGGCGGCCGGGAAGCGCTCACGACCCTCGTGCGGGAGGCGCCGCAGATCCTCCTCGTCGACATAAAGATGCCGGGGATGGACGGCCTCGAGGTCCTTCGGAAGGTGCGCGAGACCTCTCCCGAGACGACCGTCATCATCATGACCGCCTACGCCTCCGTCGAGACGGCCATCCAGGCCCTGAAGGACGGCGCCTACGACTACATCGTCAAGCCGTTCGACCCGGAATCGGTCTCGCGTCTCGTGAAGAAGGCGGCCGAGCGCTACACGCTGCTCTCGGAGAACCGCGAGCTGAAGGCCCGCATCAGCGCCTCCGAGCCGGCCCTCATCACGGCCGGGGGCGGCCCCATGGCGCACGTCCTCGAGCTCGTCGACCAGGTCGCCCCGACCGACACGAGCGTCCTCGTCACAGGCGAGAGCGGCACCGGCAAGGAGCTCGTCGCACGGCTCATCCACAGCCGGAGTCCCCGGCGTTTCGGGCCGCTCAGCGTCGTCAACTGCGGAGCCCTGTCGGAAGGGGTCCTCGAGAGCGAGCTCTTCGGTCACGAGAAGGGAGCTTTCACGGGGGCCGCCGCACGCCGGCGTGGGAAGGTCGAGGTCGCCCACGAGGGAACGCTCTTCCTCGACGAGATCGGCGACGTGCCGCCGAAGGTCCAGGTCGACCTGCTCCGGGTCCTCCAGGAGAAGCAGGTGACGCGCGTCGGCGGGAATCAGCCCGTCCCCGTCGACTTCCGGCTCGTCACCGCCACCCACCGCGATCTCGAGGACGAGGTCGCCGCCGGGCGCTTCCGGCAGGACTTTTTCTTCCGGATCCACGTCTTCGTCATCGAGCTCCCCGCGCTCCGCGACCGGCAGGCCGACATCCCCGTCCTCGCGCAGTACTTTCTCGGCCGGTTCGCCACCGCGATGAACCGCAAGATCGGCGGCTTCTCGCCGGCGGCGCTCGCCGCGATGACCGAATACCCCTGGCCCGGAAACGTCCGCGAGCTACAGAACGCCATCGAGCGGGCGGTCGTCCTCTGCAAGGGAGACACGATTGAAGCCTCGCACTTCCCGTTCAGCGGCCCCGGGCCGGCGGCGGCATCGCTGACGCTCGCCTCGGCGGAAGAGGCCCACATCCGTAAGATCCTCTCCACGATGGGGTTCAACGTCGCGCAAGCCGCACGGGCGCTCGAGATCGACCGTGTGACGCTCTACAACAAGATGCGGAAGTTCGGTATCGACCGACCGTGAAGGTCCGGCTCCTCCACACCGCCGACGTCTCACCCGGCCACGTGCGGAGCGCCTTCAGCGGCCTGGCGCCTCCCCTCGTGCCGGGGGAGGCGGTGATGTTCCGTGGCTCGCTCGTCACCTGCTACGACCGCCCGCGGGCGCAGTACGACGCCTTCAGCGTTCTCGAGGCCGTCCCCTCGCCGGAGCCGAGCTGGTTGAACCTCCTCCTCGTCGGCGCCGACCTCTTCGTGCCTGCCCTGACCTACGTCTTCGGCCTCTCGCATCTCGCGGGAGGCCGAGGCGTCCTCTCCCTCGCCCGCCTGAAGCCCCCCGAGGAGAACGACCTCACCGAGACGGTCCTCGAGCACCGCCTCCGGGTGGAAGTGGCCCACGAGCTCGGCCACGCGGCCGGGCTCGTCCACTGCGTCGTGAACGATTGCGCGATGCACCGCTCCCTCTGGCCGGAAAGCGTCGACCTCAAGAACCCGGAGTTCTGCGCCTCCTGCCTCGCGCGCCTCTCCGGGCCGGGATAGCACCCGGTACGAGAACCGCCGCCCCTTCGAGCCGCCCGGCCCGCAGGTCGTCGATCGCCACGTTCGCATCTCCGAGAGGGTATGGCCGGACCCGGCTCTTCACGCCGGCTTTCGCCGCAAGTGACAGGAACTCCTCCCCGTCCCTCCGGGTGAGGTTCGCGACCGACCGGACCACGCGCTCTCCCCAGAGGAGCCCGTACGGAAACGACGGGATATCGGACATGTGGATTCCGCCGCAGACGACGACGCCTCCCTTGCGAACCGACCGAAGGGCGGCCGGAACGAGCGCGCCGACGGGGGCGAAGACGAGTGCCGCATCGAGCGGCCCGGTCGGAAGCTCGTCCGACCCGCCTGCCCACGCGGCCCCGAGAGAGCGAGCGAACGCCTGCGATGCGGCGTCTCCCGGCCGGGTGAAAGCGAAGACCTCCCGACCCTCGAATCGCGCCACCTGCGCGACGAGGTGCGCCGCGGCGCCGAAGCCCCAGATCCCGACGCGCGCCGGATCGCCCGCCATCCGCAGGGTCCGGTAACCGATCAGGCCGGCGCAGAGGAGGGGCGCCGCCTCGACGTCGCCGAAAGCCCCCGGGATCGGACAGCAGAACCGCTCGTCGGCGACCGCCATCTCGGCGAATCCGCCGTCGAGGTCGTACCCGGTGAACCGGGCGTCGTCGCAGAGGTTCTCGCTCCCGGAGGCGCAATACCGGCACCGGCCGCAGGTCGAGCCGAGCCACGGCACGCCGACCCTGTCGCCGCGGACGAACCTCGCCGCGCCTTCACCGACGGCTTCCACGACGCCGACGATCTCGTGCCCGAGGACGAGCGGGAGCTTCGGCCTCGCCAGATCGCCGTCGAGGACGTGAAGGTCCGTCCGGCAGACCGCGCAGGCCGAGATGCGGAGGAGGACCTCGCCGGGGCCGGCGACGGGATCGGGGACCTCCGCCTCGCGAAGCGGCCGGCCCGGAACGTCGAGAAGCATCGCTTTCATCGCGGTCTCCCGCTGGCGCGACCGCGGGCTGCCCCGCGACGCCCCCACATGCAGTCTGCGATCCTACTTTCCTCTCAGCGAGCGCGCCCTTTCCGCCCACCGGGCCGCGTCTCCGTCCAGATTCATGGCGCCGTAAAGATGAGCGACGAGCTCGTACGTCGCGATGGAAGGGTTCCCTCTGGCGAGAACATTGAGGACATCATGCACCTTCCGCAGTCGCCCTCCTGGGCATGGAGAGGACACAGCGACGTGGCGGCATCCGAATTCGTTGTGTTGAGGGAAAGCTCCTTCAGCAGGTGCCGTTCCGCTTCCTGGCGCAGGCCGGTCCGCGCGGATTCGTCTTCGACCTTCCCGCATTCCCGGGCCAGGGAGTCTCCGAGGTGGAAGTGGATGTAGGGCAAGGCGTGTGGGGAACGTCCCTCGAGTCCTTCGAGAGCCTTCCGAAACAGCGGGAGAGCTCCCGAATACTCCTGGTTTCCATACGACAGCACACCCTCTCTGTAAGGGAAGCGCCGCGGGAAAGTCCTGCGATGCCCGACCGGCCGCTTCCCGGGCGGCTTCGGGCTTTCCTTCGACGAGCTCGAGGAAGGCGCGCCGGGTCTCGACTTCACCCGGCTTCTGCGACGGTGCCATCCGCAGCACTTCCCGGGCTTCGTCGAATCGCCTGAGCTGGACCAGGATGTCGACGAGCTCGAAGAGCGGCCGGGTTCGGCGGGGGGCGATCCGAAGGCTCTTCTTCAGCGCGTCCGCAGCCTTCCCGAGATCTCCGAGGCGCTGCTCGGCTTCGCTTAGCTCGTCCCACGCATTGATCATTCTCGGACTCGTCTTCACGACCTCCTGAAGGATCTCGGCAACCCTGGCGTACCTGTGGATCTTCTTGATCCTGACCGCCTGCCGATAGAGAGCCAGGTCGCCGATCCTGTCCTTCGGATCGGGAGCCGAGTCGTCGCTCGCCGGATCCAGCGTTGGAGAACCGATGGAGCCGAGAGCCCGGAGCTTCTCGAGCTCCTCTTCGTCGACGGGGTTCGGCGCCTTCAGCGGTGTCTGTGCCACATAGCTCTTCAGCTTTCTGTGCAGCGTCTCGTATTCGGCGGAATCCGGCCCGGGAAGCTCTGGGCCTCCGGATGCCACCGAAGAGCCCTGGGGCAGGAGGTTCCGGAGCTGTCCAGGGTCCTGCCGGATATCGTAGAGCTCCTGGCGGGGAGCGAGAACGAAGCTGTACCGGGACGTCGTCAGGCTGAAGAGCTCTTTCCAGCCGAAGTGCAGTCGACCGTACAGGCTTTCGGCATAGATCTGCCGGTCCTCGGGGAGGTTCTCGCCTCGAAGCGCCGGAACCAGCGACTTCCCCGGCCGCTGCGCGTCCTGCGGCAGACCCGCCCGGTCCATGATCGTCGGCGCGATGTCGATGAGCTGCACCGGAGCCTGAACGCGACGCCCCCCCTTCTCCTGCCCTGGGAGCTAGATGATGAGAGGTACGTGCATCACCTCGCGGTACAGGACGACCCCGTGATCTTCTTCTCCATGGTCTCCCAGGGCCTCTCCATGGTCCGAAAGAAGGACGATGAGGCTCGGGTCATACAGGTCGAGCCGGCGCAGCCCCGCGAAAAGGCTGCCGACGATCTCGTCGACATAGGCGACTTCCCCGTCGTAGGGGGTCCTGCCCTGTTGCAGGAAGCGCTTCGGCGGCGTGTACGGCGCATGGGGTTCGTAGAAGTGCACGAACAGGAAGACGGGCCCCTTCGCGTCCGTCCTGAACCGGGAAGACTTCGACTGGTCCGCCAGCCAGGACAACGCCCGGTCGAGAGTCTCCATCCCATCCCGTTGAATCTCCGTGTCGAGGACCTCGGGGCTGGTCTTCTTCAGGTCATCGTCGAGCCAGTCGAAGCCCTGGGAAATTCCTGTCGTCGAGTGCAGCACGGAAGCGGACACGGCCCCGCCGGTGGAGTAGCCGGCCTGCTTCGATTCCGTCGCCAGGGTCCTGGCGCCCGCGGCCACCTTGACGACTCCGACGATCAGGACGAAGAGCGCCGCGAGCGCGGCTCTCTCCCCGTGATCGTCAGGCGGATGATGCCTTCTCCGGCCCCGCGCCTGGGTTCGCTTCCCCTCCTCGGGGTCTCGCGTTGCCGCCATACCTTCCGACCGCCGTTCCAGGCCGAGCTCCAGGATGGACTCCACCCGAAAAACAGGAAGAGGCGCCGTAGCGCCTCTTCGCGTAAACCCCTGCGGGTCAGATTCTTATATGGAGCGGGACACGAGGGTCGAACTCGCGACATCTACCTTGGCAAGGTAGCGCTCTACCACTGAGCTAGTCCCGCCCACGGGACCGGCGGAAGATAGCGAAGAAGGGCGCTCTCGTCAAGGTCCGCGCCGTCGCGGGAAGAGGCGAGGACGGGGCGGAGCTTCGCCGCTCTTCACGCACGATTCCCGGTTTCCGGCACGGCACGCAGCGACATAGAGTTCGCGGGCCTCCTCTCCCCGGCCGAGCCGTTCCTCGAGGATCCGCCCCCCCTCCCAACCCGCGTGGGCCGTTGAGGAGCTCTGTGGAACCGCGGCCCGGCGATACCATTGGACCGCTTCTTCCCAGTCTCGCCGGGAGGCGCTCTCGTCGCCAATCAGCGAAGCCGCCGCAGCTCCCACGGAACCCGGCGGATTGCCGTTGAAGACCCTCGTCGCGTCTGCGATCGCATCGGCGCTCTGCCCCTCTATCCGGTGCAGCACGGCGCGCCCGAGGAGCGCGCGCGAGTCCGCGGGATTCGCCGCCAGCGCCTTCTCGAGGAGGCCCCCGGCCTCCCGCCGCGCATCCCCGTAGCCGAGAGCCAGGTCCCAGGGCTCGATGCCGCCGCCGATCCGATCGAGGCCGCCTGAGCGCGCGGGGAACGGCAGGTCCAAGAGCCCCATTCTTCCGGCTGCCCGCACCTTGAGAAGCTGGCGGAGAGCCTCGTCGTCTCTGCCGTCGAGGTAGGCGAGCCCTCCCTGCGCGTAGAACGAGAGCGACTTGGCGCCCGGCCCTCCCGCGCCGCTGTCGACGACCTCCTTCGCAGCCCGTGCGGCCGCCTCGAAATCCGCGCGTGTCGGACGCTCTCCGTTCCGACGGACCGGGTCGAGCCGGGCGAGGACGGCCCGGAGAGTCCCTTCGTTGCCGGGACCACCGGATCTCCCTTCCGTGAAAACGGGCACATCCGGAGGAGGAGGCGCGAGGCCCGGACCTGTGCTTGCTTCCGGAGGCGAGGCAGGGACCGGCTCGGGGTGCCTCCCCGCCGCCGCTGCGGCAACGACCGCAGGCGACGGCACCGCGGGTACCGGGATTTCCAGGGCCTTCACTTCGCCCGGCGGTGAAACCGCGGGAGCGGCCGCCGGAGTCACGGCCGGGTCCGCCTCCGTGCCCCGTGCCGCTGATCCCTCTTCCCTCGGTGACCTCGGGACGAGGATCCACGCGCCCGCCAGGAGGACGACGGCGGCGGTCGCTCCGGCCAGCGCGTAGAGCGTCCGCCGGGTGGGCTGCGGGGAGGTGGAGATCGTCGCCTGGCTCGTCAGCTCGGACCTGCGCGGCGACGCCCGCTCGGCGAGCCGCTTCGGCGTCGCTTCGTAGACGGTCGGAGACGACGCGTCCACCCGGGCCCAGGGCTCGGTCGCGCGCTCGAAGTCCACGCCCGTACCGGTCGGAACGAAAGCGAAGAGCTGGCGGGTGAAGTCGCGGCAGGAGGCCGGGCGGCGCTCCGGTTCCTTGGCGAGGGCCTCTTCAAAGATCGGGTCGAGGCCGGTGGGAAGGCCGTAGACCGCCGACGAGAGGAGCGGCGCCGGGACTGTGACGTGCTGGTGCATCAGAGAAAGCGCGCTCTCCCCGTCGAACGGGGGCTTGCCCGAAAGGAGCTCGTACGCCAGGACGGCGAGGGAGTAGCGGTCGGAGGCGGGAGTCGCCGGCTTTCCCTGCGCCTGCTCGGGCGCCATGTAGATCGGCGTCCCGACGACCATTCCGGTCTTGGTGAGGCCGGTCGGGCTCTCCAGCATCTTCGCGATGCCGAAATCGGCAAGGGCGAGCCGGTCGTCCCTTCGGATCAGGACGTTCGCCGGCTTGACGTCGCGGTGGAGGATTCCCGCCGCGTGCGCCGCGTCGAGGGCGTCGCTCAGCTGGCGGATCCAGGACACGGCCTGCGCGAAGGGGACGGGCGAGCCGACCATCCGGTCCCGAAGCGTCCCGCCGTCGAGATACGGCATCACGAGAAACGGCATGCCGTCTTCGTCGCCGTAGTCGTAGACCGGGAGGATGTTCGGGTGGTCGAGCGAGGCGACCAGCTGCGCCTCGCGGTGGAAACGTTCCCGGAGATGACCGTCCCGAAGGTGAGCCGTGAGGATCACCTTCACGGCGACGGTTCGCCCGAGGCGCTCGTCCGCGGCCCGCCAGACCTCGGCCATTCCGCCCTGCCCGAGAAGCTCCTCGAGGCGGTAGCGGCCGAGCAGGTGTCCCTTCTGGGTCATGCCTCGACCTCGCGGGGGGCGCACGCCTCCTCCCACTGAGTCAGACGGCGTCGGACCGGCAACCGTTTACCCACGGACTTCAATACGGATCTGAAGAGATCATCGTCTGGAAGCTGCCGTCCGACGTCACGGCGTCGTTCAACACGCCGTAGGCCACGAAGGTGTCGTCGCCCGCGATCCGCCGGACGACGGCCGTGAACCGCTTCACCGAAGCAGGCGCCCCGGCGAGCGTGTGGACGCGGGACCACTGGACCCAGTCTCCGACGGCGAGGCTGGCGGTGAGCGGGGATCCCGCGGCGGCGCCCGTGTCGGCGTCATAGAGACGGACCTCGAGCGTGATCGGCAGCTCCGACCCTCCCCCGGTGTTCACGACGGCGAGGTTCGACCGGACGGCGTCGTCCTGGGCCAGTCCCGGCACGAACGCGGAGGTCCGGGCACCGCCCCCCTTCGCCACGGCCGGGTAGAAGAGGCCGAAGGCACCCCCGGTCGCGGCGTCGGCGTTCGGCGTCGTCGTCCGGGCGAGGACGACCGTGGACGGCGCGTCGATCCCCGTCAGGTATCGGAACGTCGCCGTGAGCGTTCCCGCCTGGGCCGCGGTCGTTCCATCGGGAATCTGCATGCCGTGCGACCGAAGGTAGGCAAGGACGTCCGGGATCGTCACCTGCTGCCGCGCCGCCAGATCGACCGTCACGACCGGGACACCCCCGATCTCACCGAAACCCGGAGCCGGCCGGTAGACGAGGTCGACCGGCGTGGCGACGGTTCCGTCGTTCACGAGCGTCACCTCGGTCGTGTAGTGAGAGCTCGCTTCCCCGAAGACGTCGAGGACGACCGGGACGATCACCGTCCTCGCCGCGGCGAGGCCACCGGGACGGAACGCCGGCAGGTAGCTCCCGTCCGACGTCTTCGCGTCGTTCACCACTCCGTAGGCGGTAAATGCCCCGACGCCCGCCGTCCGCCGGATCCGCGCGTAGCCATACGACCCGTCGGGAAGGCCGGCGAGGCCGAGGATGCCATTCCACTGCGTCCACTCGCCCGGTGCGAGGGTCCTGACGAGCGGCGATCCCGCCGCAGCTCCGTTCTCCGAGTACACCTGCACCGAGACCTCGATCGGGTCGGTGCCGCGGCCCGGCAGGTGGACGACGGCGAGGTTCGAGCGCGAGTCTCCGTTCGCGGACCGGAGACCGTAGACCGTCGCCTGCTCCTCGGCCGCGTCGAGGTCCGACTGCGCGCCGTAGAAGAGCCCGAAGGTGCCCCTGGAGGCGGACGCCGTATAGGTGCGGGCGATG
The DNA here is from genome assembly GCA_963696015.1 of uncultured Holophagales bacterium. Lineage (GTDB taxonomy): Bacteria > Acidobacteriota > Thermoanaerobaculia > UBA5066 > UBA5066 > UBA5066. The sequence continues at coordinate 13,379 of CAVOJA010000065.1, read as the reverse complement.
AGATAGAAGTCGTCGACATTCTTCCGTACGTCTCCGAGCGTGACGCTTCCCGCGACGGGCGCCTCCGGCGTCGCCGCGGGAATCGCCATCCCGAGGGACCTCAGGTAGGTGAGCGCGTCGGCCGCGTGGATCTCGCGCCCCGCGGGGATCGTGACGCTCCAGGTCTTCGGCGTGAGAGTTCCGCCCGCCCCGGTGAAGCCTGGAGAAGGCGTGTACGTGATCGGAACCGTGGTGACGGTGGCCGCGCGCGAGCCGACGACGAGCTCCGAGAGGAACCGTGCGCCGCCGGCCCCGACGACGTCGAGGACGACCGGCAGCGTCCGCACGCCCGGCCGCGCGGACGCGACGTACGTCCCGTGTCCGGCCGTGCCGACGAGAAGGATTTCCCCTCCCGCTCCGTACCCGTCGGGCCCCAGGTTCCGGACGACGGTGACCGAGGCCCCCGGCGGAAGGCCCGCGGTTTCCGGGCTCCAGCCGCCATCCCGCTTCAGGGCGAGACCGCGCGACCCCGCTGCCGCCCAGAGCCGCCCGCCGGAGAGATCGATCGAGAAGACCGGCGCCGAATTCAGGCCGGCCGCGTCCTTGCGGAAGAAGCTCCCTGTCGGGCGCTGGTAAATGCCCCCCGTCGCGAGGCCGGCGAACGCCGCCCCGGCGTCGCCTCCGAGCGAGACGACGAGTCCGCTGGACGGCAGGCCCGAGGAGACCTCGGCCCACGGGCCCGAACCCCTCGAGAAGAGGCCCTCGGCCATCGCGACCCAGAGCGAGCCGCTGATCGAGCGGAGGGCGTTCACCGTTCCAGTGCCCGTGTAGCCGCCGACCGGCTCCGCGGACCACGACGCGCCCGAGAAGCGCCAGAGGCCCGACGTGACCGTTCCGCCGAAGATCGCTCCCGAGTGAGACGCCAGCGTCGTCGGGAAGCTCGCGGGGGGAAGGCCCGTGGCGAACGCCGTCGCGGCCGACTCGGAGACGACGTACGGACCGCAGCTCGTCGCGACGAGCGCCTCGGGCCAGGTGCCCGAGGTCCGCGTTACGGCGGTCGCCTCGCCGCAGCCGTCGGGAAGGCGGCCGAACTCGGGCGGCCCGCCCGGATACGGGGACGTTACAGGGTACGAGAGCACCGCGCCACCGCCGAGCGAGGTCGCGGCCGACCAGCCCGTTGCTATGGACGGGTCGAGCGGGACGACATCGGTCACGACCGCCGCCGGGCTCGGACCGGCGATCCGTGCCCAGCCGCCTCCCTGTCTCCGGTAGACGCCTCCTCCAACGGTCCCGAGGAGGAGCTCGGACCCGAGATCTAGGAAGGCCTGCCCGCCGCGCGGGAGGATTCCACCCCGGTCGGCAACCCAGGCCGACCCGTTCCTCGCGAGGACCCCCGCGTCGGCCGTCGCGGCCCGCAGCGCGCCGCCCCAAGACGTCAGCGCGCGGACATCGTGCGCGCCGAACGCGTCGTCCACGACCCAGGAGCTTCCGTTCCAGGCGTACAGCGTGACGTTCGTGCCGGCCCAGAGCGTTCCGCCGAACGACGCGAGGGCGCGGAAGCCCTCGGCCGGCCCGACGCCGCCCCCGAGCGCTGCCCAGCTCGCGCCCGTCCACCGCGCCGCACTCCCCACCGACAGCCCGACGACGAGCCCCGACGGATCCGCGAGCATCGCGGTCACGATCCCGACTCCCGGCGAGGGAGCCGCGGTCCACGACTCTCCCGTCCTCCGCCAGACGCCGAGGCCGCCGACCCAGAGGACGCCCGACGCGTCGACGGCGACCGCCGTCGGGAAGGCGACGGAGGACGGGAGCGTCTCGAGCGTCCACGTCCCCGCGACCGGCCGGCGCCAGAGCTCTTCGCCCGTCGCCGCCCAGGCCTCGCCATTCAGGATGGCGACCGAGGAGATCGGCTTGCCGGAGAGCCCGTCCAGCGCCCAGCCGTCGCCGAGGGAGGTGCCGCGAAAGACCCCGCTCGCGGTCCCCGCCCAGAAGCTCCCGCCCGAGGCCGCGAGGCATCGGACGTCTCCGCCAGGCGGGCCGCCTTCCGGCACGAGCCGCAGCCCTGCCTCCGCCCCGCTGGAAAGGAGCGTCACGACCAAGAGAACCGCGGGCACCGCGATCCGCCTTCCGATTCCAGTCACGTCACGCCGCATCGAACGCTCCTCGTATCCAGTCGATCTTTCCTGCGTCGCCTACGATCGCCACCACGTCGAACCGCACCTCGCGCCGAGCGCTCGACGGGTTCTCCGCGAGCCAGGCGCGCGCCGCCGAGAGGAGTTTCCTCCTCTTCAGGGGAGTGACGGCCTCGGCCGGCGCCCCACGCGAGACGTCACTGCGCCACTTCACCTCGACGAAGACGAGCGTCCCGCCGTCCTCGGCCACGAGGTCGAGCTCTCCCCCGCCGACACGGACGTTTCGGGCGAGAAGCAAGAGCCCGCGCGCCTCGAGAAACCGGGCCGCCTCGTCCTCGCCGTCCCGTCCCTTCGGCGTCGTCGCGGCTCGCGCGGGCGCGACGACACGCGGGCCCACGCGCCGCTTTCGCGACAGGCCCAGCTTCGCGAGCCGTTCCTTCCAGCCGGGAGACACCGGTCGAGGATAATCGACGGATGGACGACGTCCTCGTAATCCAGTGTCCCGACTGCGAGTCCACCCTGAAGGTCGACCGCGCGACCGGAGCCGTCCTCTCACACGAGCCCCCCGTCGTGAAGCGGAAGCTCGGCTCGCTGGAGGAGGCCGCCGCGGAAAACACGCGCCGCGCGGAGAGGGCCGCCGATCTCTTCGCCGCCTCCTTCGAGCGGGAGAAGCACAGAAGCGAGATTCTCGAGAAGACCTTTCGCGAAGCGCTCGAGAAGGCCCAGAAGGACCCGGCTACCCGCCCGCGCAGCCCGTTCGACGACGACTGACGGGAGCGCTGCGCCCGTTAGAGGTCCTTCTTGTTCATCCACCAGAGGAGGCCGCCGAAGACCCCGAAGAGGGCCACCGCGAGGAAGATCCAGACGTCCCACATCGGCCACTTGTTTCCGTACTCGTTCTGGAGACTCCAATAGACGGCGCCGGCCCCGAGGACGAGGGCGACCCACGCCAGTCCCTTCCAGAAGACCCGCAGCGCATCTTCCGACTGCTGCGTCTGGTGGAGCTTCTCGATCGCCGCCTGCCTTTTCCGGCGCTCGATCTCGCGGCGGTGGGCCTTCATCCCCTCTGTCACGAGCTCGGGACGCGTCACGGGGCGGGTCGTCTCCGGCACGTCTCTCCGGACCGGCGCCGTGGAGTGCGAGGGGTTCAGCTTCTTCGTCGCACCCGTCATGGACGGGTTCGACGGCGCTCTCGAGTCCGGCTTCTTCGGCTCCGCCACCATTCCTCCTCGGGGCTTCCCGTCAGTCCGCCGCAGCCCCGGGGTGCGCCGGAAGCGCCGCCGCCGCCAGCTCCAGGACGTCGAACGGCTGCGTCTTCCCTGCCATCTCGGTCTGGGCGTTCCCCAGCATGACCATGCAGAACGGGCAAGAGACGCCGACGAGGTCGGTCCCTGCCTCCTCGATCTCGGCGTATCGGGCCTGGTTGATCCTCGTCCCGATCTTCTCGTCGAGCCACATCCGGCCGCCGCCCGCGCCGCAGCAGAGGCCGTTGCGGCCGTTGCGAGGCAGCTCCGTGAGCGTCAGGCCGGGGATCGCCTCGAGGACCTCCCTCGGCGCCTCGTAGACCTCGTTGTGGCGCCCGAGGTAGCAGGCGTCGTGGAAGGAGATCGATTTCGGGAGGGCCTGCGTCAGCTTCACGCGCCCCTCGGCCAGGAGCCGGGCGACGAGCTCGGTCCCGTGCATCACCTCGAACGTCCCGCCGAAGTCGGGGTACTCGCTCTTGAGCGTGTTGAAGCAGTGCGGGCAGTTCGTGACGATCCGCTTGACACCGTAGCCGTTCAGCGTCTCCACGTTCTGCTGCGCGAGCGTCTGGAAGAGGTATTCGTTCCCGAGCCTTCGGGCCGAGTCTCCGTTGCACGTCTCCTCGGAGCCAAGGATCGCGAACTTCACGCCCCCCTCGTGGAGGAGCTTCGCGAGAGCACGGGAGACCTTCTTCCCGCGGTCCTCGTACGAGCCGGCGCAGCCGACCCAGAAGAGGACCTCGACCTGCGCGCGCTCGGCCTCGTCCATCGCCCCGAGGACGGAGATCTCGAAGTCGAGCTCGGCCGTCCACGCGTCACGGTCGGAGGCGGCGAGGTTCCAGGGATTGCCCTGGCGCTCCATTCCGTTGAAGGCCGTCTGCGCCTCCTTCGGGAACTCGCTCTTCTCGAGGACGAGGTGGCGCCGCATGTCGACGATCTTGTCGGTGTAGGTGATTCCGACCGGGCAGGCCGACTCGCAGTAGCGGCACGTCGTACAGGCCCAGATCGTCTCCTCGTCGACCCACCCTCCGATGAGGGGCCTGCGCTCCTCGAGCCGCTTCTCTGCGGCCGCGTCGCCCCGCGAGGAGGCGACGTCGACGAGGTCGCCCGCAACCGAATAGAGCGCGGTCCGCATGTCCTTCATGAAGCCCTTCGGCGTCAGCGGCTTTCCGGTCAGGTGCGTCGGGCAGACCTCGCGGCAGCGCCCGCACTCCGTGCAGGTGAACATGTCGAGGCGCTGCTTCCAGGTGTAGTCCTCGACGCGGGCTACTCCGAACTTCTCCGCCTCCGCCGCCTTCTCGATGTCGACCGTAGAGAGCCTTCCGGGAGCGTCGAGCTTCCTGAGGAAGATGTTCGGGAGGGCCGTGAGGACGTGGAAGTGCTTGGCGAACGGGAGGTAGTTCAGGAAGGCGAAGACGGCGACGAGGTGGAGCCACCAGCACGAGAAGTAGACCGCCTTCAGCGTCCCGGGGGCCGCGCCTGCCAGGACCGTCGAAAGTGCCGCGGTCACCGGCTCCCAGGCCGAAGCGTGTCCGGGGGTCATCGCGAACATCGCGGCGCCGGCGAGGAGGTCGGTCGCCATGAGGAAGCCGATGAGGCAGAGGATGAACCCGGCGTCGAACGAGGGGTCGAGCCGTTCCCGGCGGAAGAGGTATCGCCGCCCCAGGGCCAGGAGAACGCCCGCGAAGGTCGTCACGAGGACGACGTCCTTCAGCAGGAGGTAGGCCTGCCAAGCCCCGAGAGGGAGGAACGGAATGCCTGCCTTCGGGAAGAGCCCTTCGAGGATGAGCGAAAGCGTCCTCACGGACAGGACGACGAAGCCGCTGAAGATGAGCATGTGGTAGAGGCCCGCGTAGCCGTCCCACCACATCTTCTTCTGGAAGATGCCGAGCTCGAGGAGCCCCCGGAGCCGATCGAGCGGCCTGTCCCAACGCACCTCGGGCGGGCCGCCGATCGTCAGGAGCTGCCATCGCCGCGAGGCGGTATAGGCGAACGCCGCGATCGAGCCGAAGAGGACCAGCGCAAAAAGGAGGGTCCCGGGGACCCCGAAGTAGGTGGCTTCGGTCGGCATCATCACCGGAAAGGATATCGCAGGGGGAGTGGTTCCGAGCCCGCGAAACCACCCGGCCGCGACCCCCGCGCCGCGGTGTATCATCACGGCTAAGTTTCGAAGGCCCAATGAATCCGGCGGGATCGGAGCCAGGCTGATGAGAAAGACTTCGTCGTTCCTCGTTATCGCCGTACTGCTCGCCCTCGCAGCGACCGCTCCGGCGGAAGCGCGGGCGGGTGCCGCGGCGCTCGCAGCATCGCAGGGAGTCGACCTGTGGGGCGGGCCGGGCGCGAAGGGGGCGGGGGCACAGGGTTCCCAGTTCGACACGATCGTCTACGTCACCAGCGCCGCCTCGGCGGCCGGCGCCGTCGACTTCTGGGCCGGCGGAAAAATCGTCGCGACCCCCCCCTTCACGGTCCCGGCCAACGGCGTCGCCGCCCTCGTGGCCCCGGCCGCCCTCGCGGGCAAGGGAGCCTTCGCATTCAACGTCCGCTCCGACGCCGCCGTGTCCGCCTGGTCGGAGACCTACAACGAGACCCCGGCGGGGCGGTACGGCGTCAGCCTCGCGGCCGTCCTGCCGTCCGAGCTGCTCGGGCCCGGGGACGAGGCGACCGGCGGCGGAGCCGACGTCTCGTCGTCCGCGGAGCCCGGACGGGCCCGGACCAACGTCGGCCTCGTCTGCGCCAGCACGGCCGCGCAGACCTGCAAGCTGGAAGTCGCCGTCTTTTCCTCGGGTTCCCTCGCGGGCTCTGGCACCGTCGAATCGATCCCGGGCGGCGCCGCGCAGGCTTCCCTCGAGAGCCTCGTGCCGGGTTCCGTCGGCAAACCCGCCATCGCGCTTCGCCTGCGACTCCTTTCGGGCTCCGGGCTCCCCTACGTCATCCGCAACGACAACAAGACCAGCGACGGCACGACCATCCCGCTCGCGGTGAAACGGGGCGCGTTCTCGACGGCTCCCGTCATCCTCTCCTTCACGGCGAGCCCAGGAAACGGCTGCGCGCCGCTCGAGACGACGTTCAGCTGGCAGACGACCGGCGCCACGCAGGTGAGCATCTCCGGCGTCGGGAACGACCTGCCGGCGAACGGGTCCGTCAAGTCGACCGTGAACGCCAGCGGCGACTTCCTCCTCACCGCCACGTCCCTCACGGGCCAGACTGCCGTGAAGCCCCTGCAGATCACGATCACCCCCTCCACCCCCGCACCGACGCCTGCCCCGGCGACCGTGACGGCCGTGACGGGCGGGGTCGTCACTGGGATCCTTCCTGCGGGGACCGGCCCCGTGACCATCGAGTTCGTGAAGCACGAATCGTCCGGGTCGACCTTCACCGTCCAGGGGACCGCCTGGGTCTACACGTCGGGAATCACCCCCGGAACCGACATCGTGCGGATCACGGCCACCGGCTCCTGCAGCCCGGCGAGCGCGGACTTCACCGCCAACGTCGTCCCGCCCGGCACCCCGCGCATCGTCAACTTCGAGTCCATCCCGGAGCGTGGATGCGCCCCCTCGACGAACATCCTCCTGTCCTGGCAGACGGAGGAGACGGCGGGAGTGAACGTGAGCGGGTTCACCGAGATCTTCCTGGCCAACGGCGGCCTCGAGACCACGGTGACCTCCACCTCCATGTTCACGCTCACCGCCTACAGCCTGAGCGGCGAGTCCACGTCCGAGACGATCACCGTCCCGGTCGACCCGCAGCTCTACGTCCCGATCATGAACCCCGGAGCGGTGAACGTGGCCGGCGGAACCAGCACCACGATCATCGCAGATCCCTCCTCGGTCCCGGACGTCGCGGGCATCCGCATCTCCGTCGTCCAGATGCAGAGCCGCGGCTCCATCCAGCGCGTCCAGAACATGCCCGGTCAGTACCTCTACAGGGCGGGACCGTACACCGGACTCGACGTCATCCGGTTCCTCTGGGTGAACGGGTGCGGCTACGGCTACACCGACTTCACCTCGAACGTGACCGGGGAGACGCCTACGCCCTGAGACCGGCACGAAGCCGGGAAAGAAGAAGGGCGGCCTCGGGGGCCGCCCTTCTTCTTTCCTGCAGACGTCGGGGGAAGGAGGGCTACGCTTTGGCCTTCGCTCGCCGGGGGGGCTGGGCTTCGCGCGCCCCCCAAGACCCCCCAAGCGATTCCGCTCAGGCCGCTCGCCGGGGGGGCTGGGCTTCGCGCGCCCCCCGGGCCCACCGGCAGATTCCGTTACGCCTTTGCCTTCTTCACCGCTTCCGTCAGCGCCGGGACGATCTGGAACATGTCGCCGACGATGCCGTACGTCGCGACCTTGAAGATCGGCGCCTCGACGTCCTTGTTGATCGCCACGATCACCTTCGAGGAGCCCATCCCCGCCATGTGCTGGATGGCGCCCGAGATGCCGCAAGCGACGTAGAGCGTCGGCGAGACGACCTTGCCGGTCTGCCCCACCTGGTGCTCGTGCCCGATCCACCCCGCGTCCACCGCGGCGCGCGAGGCGCCGAGCGCCGCGCCAAGCTCGTGGCAGAGCGCCTTCAGGACCGGCCAGTTCTCGGGCCCCTTGATGCCGCGGCCGCCGGAGACGATCTTGTCGGCCTCGGCCACGTCGATCTCGCCCGTCTCGGCCAGCTCCATCTTCACGACCTTCGCGCGGATCGTCACGGAGACGTCGAGCGCGATGACCTCGCCCGCCCCCGCGGCCCCCTTCGACGCAGGGAAGACGTTCGGGCGGGGGGTGGCGATCTGGAGGGCGGCGGCCGGGTCGGCCGCGACCGTCGCGCGCGCCTTGCCCGAGTAGACGAGGCGGGTCGCCACGAGGCGCCCCCCCTCGACCTCGAGGGACATCACGTCGGAGAGGAGCCCGACCTTCCGCCGCGCGGCGAGCCGCGGGGCGACGTCCTTGCCCATGGACGTCCCGGGGACGAGGACCACCGCGGGAGCGAATGCCGCCATGGCGGCGTCGAGGGCCGCCGTGTACCCCTCGCAGGAGTAGAGGGCGAGCTCGGGCTTGTCGGCGACGAAGACCTTCGCCGCGCCGTACGCGGCGAGCTCGGGGGCGAGCCCGCCGATGCCGGAGCCGGCCACGACGGCGCCGAGGGCGCCGCCCGTCTTCGCCGCGACCTCGCGGCCGAGGGTGAGGGCCTCGAAGGAGGCCTTGCGGATCTTGCCGTCACGCTGCTCGATGAATACGAGGACGTTGCTCATCGTGATTCTTCCTTGTCTCGCCGTCGGCCTAGAGGACCTTCGCCTCGTCGCGGAGGAGGCGGACCAGCTCGTCGGCAGCCTTGACCGGGTCGTCGGCGGGAATCAGCTTCACGGCCTGCCGGGCGGGCGGCAGCTCCAGCTTCGTCCAGCGGACGGCGGCCTTCTCGCCCGTCGTCGCGCCCGGGTCGACGCCGACGTCGGCCGGCTTCTTCACGGCGATGACCTTCTTCTTGGCCGCCATGATCCCCTTCAGCGAGGAGTAGCGCGGCTCGTTCAGCCCCTTCTGTGCGCCGACGACGCACGGCAGCGGCATCTCGACGACCTCGCGCGCCCCCTCGATCTCGCGGTACGCCACGATCGAGGCGTCCTTCCACTCGAGCTTCGTGACGAGGTTCGCGTGCGGCAGGTCGAGCAGCTCGGCGAGCATCGGCACCATCACCTGCGCGTCGGTCCCGACTCCCTTGTTGCCGAGCCAGAGGACGTCGCACGGGATCGCCCTGATCGCCCCGGCGAGCGCCTGCGCCACGCCGAGAGAGTCGGCCTCGCCGAGCCCGTCGGAGGCGATGCGGACGGCCTCGTCGGCCCCGCGCGCGAGGCACTCCCGGAGGCCCACGTCGGCCCGCGCCGGCCCGTACGTCACGACGGTGACCGTGCCGCCCTTCGCTTCGCGGGCCTTGATGGCCTCCTCGAGCGCGTACTCGTCGTAGGGCGAGACGATCCACTTGACGTCGGCTTCGTCGATCGACTTCCCGTCGGCGCCGATCCTGATCTTCGTCTCGGTGTCCGGAACGTATGCGATGCAGACGACGTGATTCATCCGTTCTTTCCTCTCGCGGTTCTGATGATCCGGAAAACGGGGTGGTGCACGAGGAAGAAAAGGTATCACGCCCCGCCGCACTGCGGCACGAAAAATGAGCCGCGGCTCACCACGTTGCCCATCCCCTTTCGCAAGAGTCGCCGGCATGGGCGCTCACGGCCGCCATTCGCTCCCCTCGCAGGGCTCCGGCCGCGCCTCCTTCTCCTTCCGTCCCACGGTCCCACCGTTTCCCCACGAACTCTTGACTTACGCCTCTATTGCGCCCACTCTTCCCTCACCCATGTCCTCCCTCCCTGCGCCCCTCCCCGCCACGATCGCCAGCCTCCTCGTCCGCGCGGCCGACCTCCCGCGGCGTGGCGCGTCCCTGCGCCCCGGCGACCGCCTCGCCACCGGCGTCGCACCCTTCGACGCCCTCCTCGGCGGTGGCCTCCCGCGCGGGGCGCTCGTGGAGCTCTCGGGCCGTGCCGGTGGGCGCTTTGCCATCGTCCTCGCCACCGTCGCCGCCGCCACCTCCCGCGGCGAGACGGCCGCCCTCCTCGACCTCGGCGACCACCTCGACCCCGCCTCCGCCGAAGAAGCCGGCTGCGACCTCTCACGCCTCCTCTGGGTCCGCCCTCTCCGCTTCCGGGATGCCCTCCTCGCCGCCGAGACCATCGCCGCCGCCGGCTTCCGCCTCGTCGTCCTCGACGCCGGTCTCGCCCTCCCCTCCTCGCGCCTCCGCGACGCCGGCCCCTGGCTCCGCCTCGCCCGCGCCGCCGCACCCCGCGGTGTCGCCTTCCTCCTCTCCACCCCGATTCCCTTAGCCGGCCTCGCCGCCGAGGCGCTCGTCGGCGTCTCGATCCGCGCCCTCTTTCACCAGGCTGGCACAGCGCGCTTCCTCGCCGGCGCCGCCGCCAGCCTCTCCCTCCTCAAGGTCCGCGGCGGCCGCCCCGCCGAGGCTCCGCTCCTTCCGCTCTCCCCCCTTGCCGCGTCTCTCGCGCGGCGGCTTCTCCCGGATCTCCTCCCGGCCACCTCCTCTCTTTCTCCGACCCACTCCACGGCCACGCCTCCGGCCCGTGCCGCGTCCGCCCCCTCGTTCCCCATTCCCGCCGCGTCCTTCGTCCCCCCGCGCCGCGTCGCAACCTGCGCATGAGCCGGCCATGCCCCCGCCCCGCCTCCTCGCCCTCGCCGTCCCCCTCTTCCCCCTCGCCGCCCGACTCCGCGCCGAGCCCCCGCTGCGCGACGAGGCTCTCGCCGTGACCGAGGGGAACGGCTCGGCCGCCCGCGTCGTCGCCGCTACGCGCCAGGCCCGCGCCGCGGGCGTCAAGCGCGGAATGACCCTCCCGCAGGCCCGTGTCCTCGTCCCGCGCCTCCTCGCCCGCGGTCGCGACCCGCACGCCGAGAAGGCCGCGCAGGAGGCCCTCCTCGACGCCGCCGGCCGCTTCTCCCCCCGCGTCGAAGACGCCGGCGACGGCCTCGCTTTCCTCGACCTCGCCGGCCTCGCGCCCCGCTCCGCGGCCACCCCGGAAGCCCTCCTCGCCTTCGAGCGCGACCTCGCCCTCGACCTCCTCCGCGCCGCCGACAAGGACGGCCTCCCCGCCCGCGCCGGCGTCGCCGGGAGCAAGCGCGCCGCCCGCATCGCCGCCGGCCTCCCGCGCACTCCCGTCGTCGTCCCGCCGGGCGAGGAGGCCCGCTTCCTCGCCCCGCTCCCCGTCGAGCGCCTCGCCCCCGAGCTCTCCCTCTCCGTCTCCCTCTCGCGCTGGGGAGTTCGTACCGCAGGCGACCTCGCCCGCCTCCCCGCCGCCGAGGTCGGCACCCGCCTCGGCGAGCCGGGGCGGCGCCTCCACGAGGCCGCCCGCGGACTCGACCCCGAGCCCTTCGTCCCGCGCCTCCCCGCCCTCGCCTTCACCGAGGGGGCCTCGCTCGACTGGCCCGTCGTCGCCCTCGAGCCGTTCCTCGCCTTCGCGGGCGCCGCCCTCTCCCGCCTCGTCCGCCGCCTCGCCGCCGAGGCCCTCGGCTGCGCGCGCCTCGAGCTCTCCCTCCACCTCGAGCCCGAGGGGTGCGACGTCCGCTCCATCGACCTCCCCGGCCCCACGCGCGACGAGAAGACGCTCCTCTCCCTCCTCCGCCAGAGCCTCGACGCCCGCCCGGCGGGCGCCCCCGTCACCGGCTTCGTCCTCTCCGCCCACCCCGACCGCCCGCGCCGCGGCCAGCTCACCCTCTTCGGCCCCCCCGAGGTCTCCCCCGACGAGCTCGCCGGCACCCTCGCCCACCTCCTCGCCCTCCTCGGCGAGGGGCGCGCCGGCTCGCCCCGCCCGGCCGACGGGCATGTCCCGGGGCGCTTCGCCCTCGTCCCCTACGCCCCGCCCCCGGCCCCGCTCCTCACCCCGCCGCTCCGCCCCGCGCGCGGCCTCCTCGCCGTCCGCGCGCTCCGCCCCGCCGTCGAGCTGGAGGTCCTCACCCATGCCGACACCCCCGTCTCCCTCAACGCCCTCCCTCCTTCTCCGACGCCCGTCCGGGGACGCGTCCGCGTGGCCGCCGGCCCCTGGAGCCTCGAGGACGGCTGGTGGTCCGACGTCCCCGCCGCCCGCGACTACTGGGACGTCGAGCTCGACGGCGGCGGCCTCTACCGCCTCTACCGCGACCGCCCCACCGGCCGCTGGTACGCCGACGGCGTCTACGACTGAACCGAAGCTCCTCGACCGGATGGCCGGGGCCCTCCGCGCGAAGCACTACTCCCTCCGCACCGAGCGTGCCTACGTCGACTGGGCCCGCCGCTACATCCTCTTCCACGGCAAGCGCCACCCTTCCGAGCTCGGCTCCGACCACGTCAACCGCTTCCTCACCCACCTCGCCGTCAACGGCAAGGTCGCCGCCAGCACCCAGAACCAGGCCCTCGCCGGCCTCCTCTTCCTCTACGGCGAGGTCCTCAAGATGCCGCTCCCCGACACCGGCGGCCTCGTCCGCGCCAAGAAGCCGCGTCGCATTCCGACCGTCCTCACGCGCGAGGAGGTCTACCAGGTCCTCTCCCGGCTCGACGGCCCGCAGAAGATCGCCGCCACCCTCCTCTACGGTGCCGGCCTGCGCCTCCTCGAGGTTCTCCGTCTCCGCGTGAAGGACGTCGACTTCGGCCTCGGCCAGCTCGTCGTCCGCGACGGCAAGGGGCAGAAAGACCGCATCACCATGCTCCCCGACGCCGCCCGCGGCACGCTCGCTCTCCACATTTCAGACGTCCGCCTCCTCCACGCGCGCGATCTCGCCGCGGGCTTCGGCAACGTCTGGCTCCCCGATGCCCTGGCCCGCAAGGCCCCGGACGCCGCGATCTCCTGGGGCTGGCAGTGGGTCTTTCCCGCCGTCTCGCGTTCCCGCGACCCGCGCTCGGGCCGCGAGATGCGCCACCACCTCCACGAGACCGTCCTCCAGCGCGCCGTCCACAACGCCGTCGTCGCCGCAGGCATCGCCAAGCCCGCCAGCTGCCACACCCTGCGCCACTCCTTCGCGACGCACCTCCTCGAGGACGGCTACGACATCCGGACCATCCAGGAGCTGCTCGGACACAGCGACGTCTCGACGACGATGATCTACACTCACGTTCTCAATAAATCGGGGGGGCGGGGCGTTCGGAGTCCACTGGATCGCATGGTTTGAGACCCTGCCCGCCCGGCGTGGAGGTTTCGTCAGCCCACTTTCGGCGAGCGAACGGATTCGCGACCGTGTCTGAACAGGTGCCTTTCTTTTCCCGGCAGCCCCTCGTGAGTAGTCGATGGCAACGTCTCGCGCCTCTGCCACCCAAGGGCACGGAGTGTCGGTGGACGCGGTCGAGCGCTGCCCTATGTCACGCCTTTGCAGTCACTTGATTTCTTCGCCAGCTGTCCAACCTATCTCCCCATTCCTCGCTCCCCCAGCTGTCTAACCTCCCCCCCGGTACCCGCTTACCCAGCAATCCCAGCCGTCTAAACCCAGCCCCCCCCGCCGTCTAATAAGGGTTAGACCCAGGGCCAGCG
>CAVOJA010000064.1:0-32055 GCA_963696015.1 uncultured Holophagales bacterium | reverse complement strand
ACGAGGTCGTTCTCGAGGGTGAAATCTCCCGCCTCGCGGCGATCGGGTTCCTGCCGCGGCGGGAGGGAGAGGCCGAGCTCGCGTACCGAGACCGTCTCCTCGACCTGCGCGTCGTCGAGCTGCTGCGCGAGAAGGAGCTGCGCCTCCTGACGGGCCTCGAGCCCGACCCGGCCGACGTGAACGCGAAGCTCGACGAGCTGGCCGCGCGCTACGAGGCGGCGTCGGGCGAGCCGTTCGACCGCGTGCTGGAGCGGGCCCGGACGAGCCGCGACGAGGTGCGCGACTGGATCCGGCGCGGCATCGCCCTCGAGAGCTACGCTCGCGAGAGGCTCCTGCCGACGGTGAAGGTGACGGACGAGGGGATGAGGTCCTTCTACGACGGGCCCTTCCGCACGGAGGCCGCCGCGCGCGGCGTCGAGACGCTCCCTCCGTTCGCCGAGGTCCAGAACCAGGTCCGCGAGCTCCTGCGCGAGCGCCTTCTCAACGAGGAGGTGGAGAGGTGGACGGAGGGGCTCCGCGCGAAGACGCGAGTCCTCGTCTACCGGCGTGGGCCGATCGACTCTTCGGCGGGAAGCGCAAGCCGGTAAGCCCGGCGGTTCGCCAGGACGCGCCGTACGTAGGTGCGCGTCTCGGTGTAGCTGATCGCCGCCAGGAGCGCCTCGGCCGGCCGGTCGCTCCCGCCGCTCCAGAGGACGGTCTGGCCGGCGCCGGCGTTGTAGCCCGAGGCGGCGAGAGCGTCGTCGTCGTCGAACCGGTCGAGGAGGGAACGGAGGGTCCGCGCCCCGAGGCGGATCGAGCGCGCCGGGTCGTAGAGCTCGGCGTAGGCGGGGGGCTCCTCGTTCAGCTCCCGCGCCGCCTCACCCGCGGCGGGGAGCGTGAGCTGCATCAGGCCCCTCGCGGCCGCCGGAGAGGCCGCCTCGCGGTCGAACCGGCTCTCCTGGCGCATGACGGCGTAGAGGAGGTCCCGCGGGACGCCCAGCTCCGCCGCCGTCTGGGCGACGAGCCGGTCGAAGGGGCGGGGGGCGAGGCCGCGGCGGACGGTGCGCGGGGCGAGGTCGAGGAGGAAGTCGCGCGGGACCTTTCGGGCGAGGGCGTCGGCGGCCTCGAGCGCCGCGGGGCCCGCGTCGGCGTCCTCGGCGAGGCGCGCCGCGACGAGGCAGCCGAGGAGGGTGTCGAGCCGGCGCGCGTCGCGGACGATCGGCTCGGCATCCTGGGCGAGTCCGAGCTGGAGGAGCCGGCAGGCGGCGGCGTCGCCGCAGAGGTCTGGGAGCGTGTCGTCGGGGAGCTCGGGGGCGAGGAGGATCTCCGCGTAGCCGGGAAGGCGCGAGTACGCGACCCTGAGAAACGCGAGGGCGGCGGCGTCGCCGAGAAGCGCCGCGGGCAGGAGGCGCACGCGGGCCGCGCGGGGATTCCCCGATGAGAGAAGCTTCTCGCCCTCGGTGCGTGAGGCCTTCACGAACTTTTCGCGGACGCCGGCGGGGAGCGTGGCGATGCGGGCGGCGGCCTGCTCGGCGGCGAAAGAACCCGGGACCGAGGCGAGGACCGACGCCCAGCTGGCGAGCGCGGCCTCCGGGAGCCGCCGCGTGTGCGCGACGAGGCCTTGCCAGAAGGCGATCTCGGAGGCCCAGGGCTCGGGGAGGCGCCTGGTCTTCGCGAGCGCCTCGACCGGTGCGAGCGCCCTGGCGGCTCCCGCGCCGTCGCCCGCCTGCGCGCGCCGTTCGACGAGGAGGAGGAGCGCCTCGACACGCCCCGGCTCCGCCGCGATCTTCGGCCGGAGGAGGAGCTCCTCGGCACGGTCGAGCTGGCCGCGCCGGATCTCGAGGCGCGCCCGCTGGAGGACGGCGAGGCCTGCGGGTCCGGCCTTGCCGTCCTCGACGCGGCGGAATTCGGCGACGGCGCCGTCGAGGTCGCCGAGCTTCTCCTTCATCGCGCCGAGGTTGAAGCGGACCCGGCCGGCGAAGGAGGCCGTCCCAGAGCCGTCGTCCTTCTTGTCGCGTGGGGCGCGGAACGTCTTCGGCATCGCGGCGAGGAGCGTCTCGTGCCCTTTCGCGGCCTCGGCGAAGCGGCCGCGGGAGCCGCGCAGGCGGGCGAGCTCGAAGCGAGCGGTCGCGATCTCGGCGTCGTCGCGACCGGCGAGGGCGCGGCGCTCGCGCTCGGCAGCGAGCCGCTCGGCGAGCTCGAGGTCGCGCTGGGAGCGCGCCGTGTCGACGAGGAGGCGCAGGACGGCGTCGGGGAGGTCCTTCGGCTCCCTTCCCTTGAGCTCCCGGGCGAGGAGCGTCGCCGCGGCGTCGTCGCGCCGCCCTTCGGCGAGGAGGGAGAGACGTAGCGCCGTCGCCTCCGCGGCGGCCCCTTCGCGCTCGAGCCCTTCGGCCCGGAGCGCCTGGAGACGGCGCCGCTCGCGAGCCGGCGTCTGCGGCTGCGCGGCAACGAGTCGCGACAGGGCGACCGGGTCGAAGCGGGTCTCGAGGGCGTCGAGGGCGGTACGCAGGGCGCGACGGGCGACGGCCCCCTCCTTCCGCGCCAGGAGCGGGGAGAGGAGCTCGAGGGCGCCGAGGCCGTCTCCCTTCTGGAAGCGGAATCGCGCGGCGGCCAGCCGCGCCGGGACGTCGAAGATGTCTCCCGTCGCGACGTAGCGTTCGAACCGCACGAGGGCCTCGTCGAGACGGCCGAGCCCGGCGAGGGCGCGCGCCGCGAGGAGGTCGAAGCGGCCGTCGGCGTAGCGGGCGGGGGCGAGGCGGTAGAGCTGTCCGAGGTGGGCGAGGACGTCCGGCCAGTCTTCGGCGCGGGCCGCCTCGGCGGCGTCCCGTTCGAGGGCGCGGAGCGCCTCGATCGTGACGAGCGGTGCGGGGGTCGGAGCGGACGCCGGTGCGGACGCGGCGGGGCGGGAGACGGCCGCGGACGTCTGGGCGGCCGCCGGCGCGAGCGCGAGGAGCGCGGCGGCGGCGACCGCCGCGCACGTGACTCCGCGCCGCATGCCGCTCACCCCGGGACGCGCGCGACGCGGGCGCCGAGCGAGGAGAGCTTCTCCTCCATCGCCGCGTAGCCCCGGTCGAGGTGGTAGATGCGCCTCACGAGGGTCTCTCCCTCGGCGACGAGCGCGGCGAGGACGAGCGCTGCCGAGGCGCGCAGGTCGGACGCCGTGACGGTGGCCCCCTCGAGTCGCGTGGGACCGGTGACGAAGGCGGAGGGCCCCTCGATGCGAACCTGGGCGCCGAGCCTCACGAGCTCGGCGGCGTGGAGGAAGCGGTTCTCGAAGATCGTCTCGACGACGCGCGAGGTCCCCTCGGCCTGCGTCATGAGCGCCATCCACTGCGCCTGCAGGTCGGTCGGGTAGCCGGGGTGCGGGGCGGTCTCGACGCCGACCGGGCGGAGCGGGCCGCTTCGCGCCACGCGAAGCCCCGATTCGTCGGCGGAGACGTCGACGCCGGCGGCGCGCAGGGCCGCGACGAAGGCGGGAAGATCCTCCTCGCGGGCGCCGCGGAGCGTGACGTCGCCCCCGGTGATCGCCGCGGCCGTGGCGTAGGTCCCCGCCTCGATCCGGTCGGCGAGGACGGCGTGCGGCACCGCGCTGCCGGTAAGGGCCTCGAGCCCCTCGACGACGATCGTCGGGGTGCCGGCGCCTGAGACGCGCGCCCCCATCGAGACGAGGAGCGCCGCGAGGTCGACGACCTCGGGCTCGCGGGCGGCGTTCTCGATCGTCGTGACGCCGCGGGCGAGAGTCGCGGCGAGCATCACGTTCTCGGTGCCGGTGACGGTGACCTGCGGGAAGCGGACCGTGGCGCCGGTGAGCCGCCCGCGCCCGGGGCCGACGCGCGAGACGTGCGCGTGAATGTAGCCCTTCTCGACGGCGACGCGCGCCCCCATCGTCTCGAACGCCATGATGTGAAGGTCGACGGGCCGGACGCCGATGGCGCAGCCGCCCGGGAGCGAGACGCGAGCCTCGCCGAAGCGGGCGAGGAGCGGGCCGAGGACGAGGATCGAGGCGCGCATCGTCCGGACGAGGTCGTAGGGCGCCTCCGTGGAGACGATGCGGGAGGCGTCGAGCGTGACGGTCCCCGGCGCCTCGCCCGACACGGTGACGCCCATGCCGGAGAGGAGCTTCTTCATCGTCCGGATGTCGGCGACGGCGGGGAGGCGGTCGAGAGAGACGGGCCGCTCGGAAAGAAGGGCGGCGGCGATGTCGGGCAACGCGGCGTTCTTGGCGCCGGAGACGGCGAGCTCGCCGGAGATGCGGCAGGGGCCGGAGACGAGGAAGGCGTCCAAAGCGGGCGGAGTTTAGTACGGGGTCCGCGGGGGAACGGGGTCCGTCTGTGCCCTGCTATCGCCGCCGGGCGACGACGGTGCGCGGGATTCCGGCCGGGTCGAGGCGCACGTCCTCGAGCGAGAAGCGGGGCGACTCCTCGACGAGGCCGCTCACCTCGCTGGCCTGCCCGTAGCCGATCTCGAACAGGAACGGGGCCCCGGGGAGGAGCCTCGCGGGTAGCTCTCGGAGAAGGACGCGGACGGCGTCGAGGCCGTCGTCGCCGCCGAACAGGGCGAGGTGCGGCTCGTGGGCGGAGACGGTCCTGTCGATGTGCGGCGCGTCGAGGCGCGGGACGTAGGGCGGGTTTGCGACGGCGAGGTCGAAGAGCGGGTGCGGCGCCAGGCTCGAGAGCCAGTCGGATGCGACGAAGCCGACGCGCCCGGAGACGCCGTGGAGGCGGGCGTTGGTCCGCGCGAGCGCGAGGGCGGCCTCGGAGCGGTCGACGGCGACGACGCGCGCTTCGGGCCTCTCGAGGGCGAGGGAGACGGCGAGGATGCCGCTCCCTGTTCCGGCGTCGAGGATCGCGCGGGCCGCGGGCGCGGCGGCGCGGGCCATCTCGACGATGGCCTCGGTCTCGCCGCGGGGGATGAGGGCGCGAGGGTCGACGCGGAACGTGCGCCCCAGGAACTCCCACTCGCCGAGGAGGTACTGGAGCGGCTCGCCGGCGGCCCGACGCGCGGCGAGCGCGCGGAACCGCGCGGCGTCGTCCGCACCCGCCTCGTCGCGCCGCCGCGCGTGGAACCACGCCCGAGGCCGCCCCGCCGCAAAGGCGAGAAGCTCCCCGGCCTCGTAGGGTGCGAAGGAGGAGGAAGAGAGAAGAGAACGCCCTTCGGAAAGGAGGTCTGCCCAGGTCGGCACGGGCGGATCTTGCCATCGCATGAGCTCGGGGCATGTCGAAGACGCGCGCGTCGCTCCTCCTGGCCGCTGCTCTCGCCCTTCCCGGTGCTGGCGGAACGGCCGCGCCGGGGGCGCTGCCCCCCGCCGTCGAGTGGCTCCGCGCCTACCTGCGCCTCGACACCTCGAACCCGCCCGGGAACGAGATTCGCGGCGCGCTCTACCTGAAGGAACTCCTCGCGAAAGGCGACGTCGAGTCGGAGGTCTTCGAGCCGGAGCCCGGTCGGGCGAACCTGTACGCGCGGCTGCGCGGGACGGGCCGCGAGCGGGGTCTCCTCCTTCACCACCACATCGACGTCGTGCCGGCGAACGCCGCCGGCTGGGGACGCCCGCCGTTCGCGGCGGCCCTGTTCAACGACAATCTCCTTTACGGCCGCGGCGTCCTCGACACGAAGGGGCTCGGCATCGCCCAGCGGGAGGCGTTTCTCGCGCTGAAGCGCTCGGGGAGGTCTCTGTCCCGGGACGTCGTCTTCCTCGCCACGGCGGACGAGGAGCGGGGCGGGTGGCTCGGAGTCTCCGCGGTGTACGAGAAGCGGCCCGCCTGGCTCGCCGGCGTCGGGGAGGTCCTCGGCGAGGGGGGGGACGTCGAGACGATCGTCGACAAGGCCCGGTGGTTCGGCATCGAGGTGCAGCAGAAGGGGGCGCTCTGGCTGCGTCTCGAAGCGAGTGGGGCGGGCGGGCACGCGGCGTCCGCGGACGAGTCGGGACCGGCCGCACGCGTGGCCCGGGCCGCCGCGCGACTCGCTGCGATGACGAGGCCGGTGCGCCTCGAGCCGGTCCTCGAGCGGCAGCTCACCGCGCTCGCGCGCGTGCGCCTGACCGACCAGGCCGCGGCGCTGCGCCGCATCGCCGCCGACGTGGCGCGCGATCCCGAGGGCGTGCGCCGGCGGGTCACGCCGTGGCAGAGGCTTCTCCTCTCCGACACCGTGTCGGTGACCCGCCTCGGCACGGACAGCGACGCGGTGAACGCCCATCCCCAAAGGGCCTGGGCCGAGGTGGACGTGCGGCTGCTGCCCTCGACGAGCCCGGAGGCGTTCCTGGCCGACGCGGTGAAGGCGATCGACGACCCGGGCGTGAAGGTGACGACGCTCCTCTCGGCCAGGGGCGAGGCCGCGTCGCCGGAGACGGGGCTCTACACGGTGCTTCGCAGCGTGCTGGTGAGCCGCTTCCCGGGCGCCGTCGTCGCTCCCATCCTCGGTCCGGGGCTGTCGGAGAACCGGGTCTTCCGTGCCCGCGGGGTCCAGGCATACGGGGCGCTTCCGTTTCGCGTGAACTCCTACGACGCGGCGGGAATCCACGGCGTGAACGAGAGGATGCGCGTGGACTGGTTCGCCGAGGGGGTCGAGACGGTGACGCGGATCGTCCGCGAGGCGGCCACCGCGAGCGCCGCGACGAGCCCTCCGCCGCGCTGAACGTCTCGGGGCCGACGGGGCCTGGCGACCTCGGCGGCGGGCCGTGTCAGACGCTCATGCCGTAGAGCATCAGGTAGATGACGACGCCCGTGACCGAGACGTAGAGCCACACGGGCAGGGTGACCCGTGCGAGCCGGCGGTGGCTTTCGAACCGCTCCTTGCGGGCGAGGACGATCGTGGCGACGGCCAGGAACGGGACGGCGACGGCCAGGACGGTGTGCGTCACGAGGATCGAAAAGTAGACGGCCCGGACGGTGCCCGTCCCCTGGAAGCGGACGCTTCCGACCTCGGCGTGGTAGACGAGGTAGGAGATCAGGAAAAGGACCGAGCAGGCGAAGGCCGAGGTCATCACGCGCCGGTGGCCCTCGCGCCTCCCGGAGCGGATCAGGAAGAAGCCCGTGACGAGGAGCGTCGCGGCCGTGCCGTTCAGGAACGCATTGACGGTCGGAAGGTCGGCGATGCTCACTGCGGTTCCTTCAAGGTCGCCGCGAGGGCGCGGGCGTCCTTCTCGAGCTGGTCCACCGGGGGCTGCTCCATGCCGTCGTAGTAGCCGCGGATCGTCCCCTCCCCGTCGACGAGAACGAAGCGGGTGGAGTGGAGGATCGGCTCGACGCTGTCGGCGACACCGTCCTCGATGGCGAGCTTGAAGCCGTCCTTGACGAGGGCGCGGATGACGGGCCTCTCGCCGTGGAGGAAGCTCCAGCGCGCCGGATCGGCGCCGAGCTTTCGCCCGTACTCGGCGAGGACCTCGGGGGTGTCGTATTCGGGGTCGACGCCGAAGGAGACGAAACGGAGGCCGGGTACGGCGGACGTTCGCTCGGCGAGCGCGACCATCTTCGCGGAGAGGATCGGGCAGCTCCCGCCGCAGCGGGTGAAGATGAAGTCGGCGATCCAGACCTTCCCTTCGAGGTCGTCGCGGGTCACCGTCCTGCCCTGCTCGGAGACGAGGTCGAAGGCGGGTGCCGCGCCGAGGCGGGGAAGGTCGGGGCCGTCCGAGGTCCGGCTCATCATCAGCCAGACGGAGGCCGCGACGACGGCGAGGAGGAGGAGGACGAGGACGGTGGCGAGGGCGGGGGAGACGCGCGAGGAGGGGGCTGCGGACGTCAAAGTTTCTTCCTCCGGGAACGGAGCGCGGCGCGGTCGGGGCCGGCCGGATACCGGTTGATGACGGCAGTGGCGACGAGCGCGGCGCCGACGGCAAAGGCGAACGTGACGGCGAGGGAAAGGCCGGACGACGGGAGGCCGGACGCCGAGGGGTCGAGCGCGCGGCGGAGGGCGGCGACGCCGTAGGTGAGGGGATTGACGGCCATCGCGGCCCGCAACCAGCTGGGAGCCCCCTCGGCGGGGAAGAACGAGCCCGAGAGGAACCACATCGGAATCAGGAAGAGATTCATGATCGCGTGGAAACCCTGGGTCGACTCGAGCATCCAGGCGATGGCGAGGCCGAGGCCCGTGAGCGCGAGCGCCACGAACGCGAGGACGAGGAGGGCCGGGGCGAGCGCCGCGACCGACGGCACGGTGCCGAGGACGGGCGCGAGGAGGAGGAGCACACCTCCCTGTGCGAGGGCGAGGAGCGTTCCGCCGGCGATCTTCCCGGCCGCGACGGCCAGCGGGGAGACGGGCGAGACGACCACGGCCTGCAGGAATCCCTCGCGCCGATCCTCGATGACGGAGATCGTCGAGAAGATCGCCGCAAAGAGGACGACGAGGACGACGGTGCCGGGGAAGAAGTACGCGATGTAGCTTGCGCCGCCCCCGCCCGGGACCCGGAACGAGGAGCCGAAACCGGCGCCGAGGAGAAGCCACGCCAGGAGCGGCGGCGCGAGAGCCCCGACGATGCGGCTCGGCTGACGGAGGAAGCGGACGACCTCGCGCCAGGCGAGGGCCCGGGCGGCTCTCACGCGGCCCTCCCGTCGAAGACGCCGGTCTCCTGAAAGGGGTGGCCGGTCCGGTCGACGAAGACGTCCTCGAGGGACGGGGCGCCGAGAGTGAGGGAGCGGTAGCGCCCGGGGAACGAGGCAGAGAAGACGGGAACCAGGGCGGGGCCGTCAGGGCGTTCGACGCGCACCGTCGCTCCGACGGCTGCGACGCGGCCGGCCTGGGGAACGAAGCCCCCTCCGGCCTGCGGGACGGAGCTCGAGCCGAGCGAAGCCGCGACGTCGGCCGCGAGCTCGACGGCTTCCTCCTCGGACCCGGTCGCGAGGACGAGGACGTCGCCTCCGACCTCGCGCTTCAGGTCGGACGGGGCGCCGAGGGCGACGAGCCGGCCGCGGTCGAGGATTCCGATGCGCCCCGCCTCCTCCGCCTCGTCGAAGAGGTGCGTCGTGAGCAGGACGGTGGTCCCGCCGCGCGCGAGCTCGGCGAGGAGCGCGCGCAGGCTTCGCCGGGCGAGGGGGTCGAGGCCCGTGGAGGGCTCGTCGAGAAGGAGGACCCTCGGGGCGCCGAGGAGCGCCTTGGCGATCTCGACGCGGCGCGCGAGGCCGCCGGAGAGCGTCTCGACGAGGTCGCGCGCGCGGTCGTCGACGCCCATCCGCCCGAGGAGCTCGCCGGCGCGCGTGCGCAGCGCGCGCCCGCCGAGGCCGAGGATCGCCCCGTGGACGAGGAGGTTCTCGAGGACGGTCAGCTTGCGGTCCAGGCTCGGCGACTGGAAGACGACGCCGATCCGCCGGCGCAGCTCGCGAAGGGAACCGCCGGGCGAGAGGCCGTCGACGCG
This sequence comes from uncultured Holophagales bacterium, assembly GCA_963696015.1. GTDB lineage: Bacteria > Acidobacteriota > Thermoanaerobaculia > UBA5066 > UBA5066 > UBA5066. Next base: position 22,733 of record CAVOJA010000064.1, on the reverse strand, counting down.
GAACGTTCCCTCCGACGGGGGGATCAGCGTCGCGAGGAGCTTGAAGAGAGTCGTCTTGCCGCCGCCGTTCGGCCCCAGGAGTGCGAAGAGCTCGCCCGGCGCGACGTCGAAGGAGACGCGGTCGAGGGCGAGGCGGTCGCCGTACGTCCGGCTCAGCCCCTCGATCGAGACGAGGGGAGGGGCGCTCATCCGCCCGCGACGCGGTCGGCGAGGAGGAGGACGACGATCGCCGGGAGCCAGGCGATGGAGGCGAGGAACATCGATTTCGCAGCCCCGTCGGTCGTCTCGCGGAAGAAGCGGACGGCCGTCCCTGCGAACCAGGCCGAGAGGAGGAGGGCTCCGGCGGCGTAGACGAGGCCCGCGGTCCCGAGGAACGTCGGAAGGACGCTGACCGGGACGAGGAGGAGGCCGAATGCGAGGGCGTGGCACGCGGAGCTGCGCCCGGAGGGGTCGACGGTCGAGAGGATCCGGAAGCCGGCCGCGCCGTAGTCCGCGCGGTGCCTCCAGCCGATGGCGTAGAAGTGCGGCATCTGCCAGAGGAAGAGGATGGCGAAAAGGGCGAGTCCGGGCGCGCCGATGGCTCCCGCGGCGGCCGTGTAGCCGCCGAGTGGCGGAAGGGCGCCGGGGATGGCGCCGACGATCGTCGAGAGGGGTGAGCGGGTCTTCATCGGCGTGTAGACGAAGACGTAGCTCGTCAGCGTGAGAGCCGCGAGAAACGCGGTGATGCCGTTGGCGAAATACCAGAGCTCGCCGACGCCGAGGACGGAAAGGAGGGAGGCAAAGGCGATCGCCTCGGCGAGCGGGAGGCGCCCGGCCGGGAGGGGACGTGTCGCGGTGCGCGCCATCCGCCGGTCGAGGTCGACCTCGGTGATCTCGTTGAAGGCGCTCGTGCCGGAGGCGACGAGGGCCGTGCCGAGGAGCGTGTGCAGGAGGAGGGCCGCGTCGAGGCCCGCGAGCGGACCGGTCGTTCCCGCGGCGAAACCGAGGAAGGCGGTGAGAACGACGAAGACCGTGATGCGCGGCTTGGTCAGCTCGAGGAGGTCTGACAGGTGCTGCTTCATGCGGTCGCCGGAGCCGCGTCGCCGGCAGGGGCGCCGGCGGGTGCCGGGGCCGTCGTGAGCGCCGCGGTGCGCGCGAGGAGGACCGCGGCGATGACGCCGGTGATCCAGAGGAGGCCTCCGACGGCGAGGTGGGCCGAGGTGACCGCCACGGCCTTCGCGGTCCAGACCGAGGTCGCGCCGAGCGTCACCTGCGCGGCGAGGAGGACGAGCCAGAGGGTCGAGAGCGTGCCGAGGCCGGGGACGCCCCGGAGCTTGCGGAGCGCGAGCGCCGCCGCGACGACGAGGGCGACGACGACCCAGGTAAACGTCCGGTGGGCGAAGTGGGCGAGGACGCCGCTCGCAGCCCAGTCGGACCCGGTCGGGACGATCTTGCCGAAGGAGAGGGGCCAGTCGGGGATGGAGAGCCCGGCGCCCGTGTGGCGGACGATGGCGCCGAGGAGGATCTGTACGTAGCTCGCCCCGGCGGCCAGGAGCGCGAGGCGGGACGCCTTCGCGAGGCCGGGGGGATCGACCGTGGCCCGCGGCGCCGGGTCGGAGAAGCGGCCCCAGAAGTGCGAGGTCCGCAGCGCGATCGTCGCGGTGAGGCCGAAGACGATCTGCGCGAGCCCCGCGTGCGCGGAGGAGACGGCCGGCGGAAGGAGGAAGAGGACCGTCATCCCTCCGAGGGCCGCCTGTCCGAGGATCGCGCCGAAGGCGGCGAGGCCCAGCCGGAAGGTGGTCCTGTCGGTCCGCCCGAAGCCGAGGACGAGGATCTGGAGACCGACCATCGTCGCGACGGTCGCCGCGATCAGCCGGTGCCCGTGCTCGAAGAGGATTCCCCCGACCATCGGCGGCATCAGCTTGCCGTAGGAGAGCGGCCAGTCGGGGACGGCGAGGCCGGAGCCGGTCGACGTGACGAGCGCTCCCGCGACGAGGAGCAGGAAGACCGAGACGGCGACGGTGCGCGTGGTGACGCGAACGAACGTCCCGGGTTCCATCGTTCGTTCGTCCTCGGGTCTCATGCGGGCGGGGCGGCGGCGGAAGCAGGGGAGGCGGGAGAGTCGGAAGAGACGAATGTCACGTCGTGGGGTTGCGTCTCGCCCTCTCTGACCGTCACGGTGAACGTCCGGGCGGGGAGCTTCTCGTGCCACGCCTCGACCGTGTACGTCCCCGCGGGAAGCCGCGTGATCTCGTAGAGGCCGTCGGGCCCGGTCACCGCGAAGAACGGGTGAGGGACGACGGCGACCCAGGCCCGCATCCAGGGGTGGACGTCGCACTTGAAGGAGACGATCTCGGGCTTCGCGAAGGTCCGCGTGTAGCGCGTGCCGGGGGCGGGCATGCCCAGGTTGAAGGCATCGTTCTCCTTCGCCGCGGCGTGGACGTTGTGGAGGGTGGCGTCCGACGAGACGATGTCGAGCGGCTGGCCGGTCATCAGCGCGAGGACGCGCGGGGAGAAGGCGCACCCCTTCTGGTCGAGCTGCTTGGCGATCGCCGGCGCGGCGTAGGAGCCCGTGACTCCTTCCGTGACGCGGAGCAGGACGTTCCCGAGCGCGCCGTCCGCTCCGACGACATACGCCGGCAGCTCCGTTTCGCCCGGGTTGTGCCCGGCGCAGAACGGGTCGGTCGTCATCGCCACCTTCTCGTTCGCCGGAGGGACGCCCGTCAGCGTGACGCGTCCCGACACGACGGCCGTCCCGAGCCTGCCCGGAGGGCCAGCCGGAGCCTTCGGGGCCTCGGTGGCTTTCGGGCTGCAGGCGGCGAGAAGGAGCGTCAGGGCGAGGGGTGCGAAGACCGCCCGGACCGCGCGGCTAGGACGAAGGCTCTGCATGTTCGGCTTTTCTTGGGGGAGACAGGGTGGAAAACCCACTCGCCTCCAAAACCCTTTATGCTATTTCCGGGTGGCGACCCTGTCAATCGACTGCCGGACAAAGGGGTCTGGTCTACGCTCTACACTGTGCTCTATCGGGCAAGCCGCAGGGCGCAGGCCGGAGCCCGTCCGGGAAGTGATGGGGAGGCCGGAGCCTTCCGTTCCGCTACCATGCCCTGTGGTCGCCCGGAGGGGGAAGCGTGAGGATCGAGAAGGTCGTCCTTCGGCTCGTCGAGATGCCCCTGAAGTTCCGATTCCGGACGTCGTTCGGCGAAACGGCGGCAAAGCGGTTCCTCCTCGTGGAGGCGATCTCGGAGGGGTTCTCCGGTTGGGGCGAATGCGTCGCCGAGGACGGGCCGTACTACTCCCCGGAGACGACCGACTCGGCCCGGTCCGCCCTGTCCAGGTTCCTGATTCCGCTCGTCCTGGGGAAGGATCTTCCGGACGCCCCGGCGTTCGATCGCCTTGCCGAGCGGGTCCGCGGGAACCGGATGGCGAAAGGGGCGCTCGAGGCGGCGTTCCGGGACCTCTTTGCGCGAGCGCACGGCGTTTCCCTCGCGCGTAGCCTCGGCGGCACGCGGACGGTGATCGAGGTGGGCGTCTCTCTCGGCCTTCAGCCGACGGTCGCGGCGACCGTCGAGAACGTGCGGAGGCACGTGGCTCAGGGATACCGGAGGATCAAGCTGAAGATCGAGCCGGACGCGGACGTCGACCGGGTGTCGGCCGTGCGGGAGGCGTTCCCCGACCTGCTCCTCACGGCGGACGCGAATGCCGCGTACACGCTCGAAACCTCGGGGCCGCTCCTGGCGCTCGACGCGTTCGGCCTCGACTACATCGAGCAGCCGCTCCACCACGAGGACCTCGTGGACCACGCGCGGCTCGCCGGGCGGCTCTCGACCCCCATCTGTCTCGACGAGTCGATCCGCTCCTCCGCCGACGCCGCCGCGGCGATCTCGCTCGGGGCGTGCCGGGTCCTCAACGTGAAGATCGGGCGCGTGGGAGGGCACGGCGAGGCGCTCCGGATCCACGACGTGGCCTCGGCGGCGGGGGTGCCGCTCTGGTGCGGCGGCATGCTCGAGTCGGGAGTCGGGCGAGCGCACAACATCGCCGCCGCGACTCTGCCCGGGTTTACGAAGCCGGGCGACACCTCGTCGTCCTCGCGCTACTTCGAGGAGGACATCGTCGAGCCGCGCCCGGAGGCGGCGGACGGCCTGATGCCGGTGCCGGACGGGCCCGGGATCGGCGTGGAGGTGCGGCGGGACGTCCTGGCGCGCTTCACGCTCGAGACGCTGGAGCTCTCGGCGTGACAGAGACGCCAGGCACGGCCGGGCTCCTCGCGTATTTCTCGGCGAGAGCCGGCTCGATGCTCGGGGACCTCGAGGCGCTCGTGACGAGGGAGAGCCCGTCGGCGGACGCCGCGGCCGTCACGGAGCTGGCCGAATGGGTGCGTGCCCGTCTCTCGGCGTGCGGGCTCCGGGCCGAGCGGATCGCCTTCGAAGGACGCGGCGACGGCGTGCTCGTCCGGCTCGGTCCCGAGACCGGGGGCACGCTTCTCCTCGGGCACCTCGACACGGTGTGGCCCGTCGGGACGCTCGCGGCGCAGCCGTTTCACGCCGGGGGCAACCTCGCGGCGGGGCCGGGCGTCTTCGACATGAAGGGAAGCGTCGCGGTCCTTCTCGCCGTCCTCTCGGCGGCGGGCGAGGGAGCGTTCTCGCCGAGGCGCGGCGTCTCGCTCCTCCTGACCTCCGACGAGGAGGTGGGGAGCGGCGCGTCGCGCGGGCGAATCTTCGAGGAGGCGCGGCGGAGGGACCGGGTTTTCGTCCTGGAACCGTCGGGAGACGGGGGGGCGGCGAAAGTGGCGCGCAAGGGAGTCGGCGTGGCCGTGGCGCGCTTCCACGGGGTGCCGGCCCACTCGGGGCTGGAGCCGGAGAAGGGAGCGTCGGCTCTCCTGGAGATGGCCCGCTTCGCCCTCCGGGCCGACGCCCTCGCCGACCGCGACGCGGGGACGACCGTCGTTCCGACGCTCGCGTCCGCGGGAAGCGCGCGGAACGTCGTCCCCCCGGCGGCGGACGTGACGGTCGATTTCCGTTTCTGGACGGCGGCGGAGGGGGAGCGGATGTGCGAGGGGCTGAGGGCGTTCACGCCGTCGGACGCGCGGGTCGGGGTGGAGGTCTCGGCTGTCGTCTCGCGCCCGCCGATGGAGCCGACGCCGGAGTCGCTTGCGCTTCACCGGACCGCGCGTGCGGTGGCCGCGGCCCTCGGCTTCGGCCTTGCGGCAGCGCGCGTCGGCGGGGCCTCCGACGGCAACCTCACCGCGGCGGCGGGGATTCCGACGCTCGACGGGCTCGGCCCGCGCGGCGGGGGTGCGCACGCGCGGGGCGAGCACGTCGAGCTGGACGACCTGCCCAGGCGCGCGGCGCTCGTCGCCGCGCTCCTCTCCGAGGGGGAGGCGTGAGGGGCGCGCGTGTACAGATCCGGGAGCTGCGGAATCCCGCCGAGTTCGCCGAAGCATCGCAGGCGGCGAAAGCGGCGTGGGGCTTCCCCGACCTGATGGTTCCGCCGCCGCCCGACCTGATCACCGCCACACACTCGGGAGGGATGACCGCGGGCGCCTTCGAGGGGCGTCGTCTCCTCGGCTTCGTTCACGCGGTTCCGCGGACGAACCTGGGGCGCCCGGCGATCCACTCGCACCTGCTGGCGGTGCGGCCCGACGCGCAACGCCGCGGCCTGTCGGTCCTCCTCAAGCTCTACCAGCGCAGCTGGTGCCTGGCGCGCGGGATCGGGCTCGTCACCTGGACGTACGACCCGTTCATGCTCCGCAACGCGCGACTCAACCTCGTGAGGCTCGGCGCGGTCGTCCCCGTCTTCCTCCCCGACTTCTACGGAAAGGTCGGAGGCATCTACGGCGAGCTCCCGAGCGACAGGTTCGAGGCGCACTGGGACCTCGAGAGCCCCGCGGTGGAACGCGCCGCCCGTGGTGAGACCTCCGAGCCGGCGCCCGAGGAGGCGGCGGCGCTGCCCGAGGTGAAGTCCGGGCTCCTCCCGTCCTCTCGTCGCGTCCTCCTGCCCTTCCCGCCGGGTTTCCCGGAGGTCTTCCGGGACGACCCGGCGGCGGGGAGCGCAACCCGGCGGCGTTTTGGGCGCACCGCCGCCGCCCTCTTTTCAGCGGGCTTCGAGGCGGTGTCGGTCGTCGAGAGGACCTCGGGCCCTGCCTACGTCCTCGAGAGGCGGCCGAAGTAGCATTCGTCCGGTCTTTCGATCGAGAGGAGACAGCAGGAATCGTCTCGCCGCCACGTTCGCCATTCTCGCCCTCGCCGCCGCCCCGGCCCTGGCCGCCGGGAAGACCTACCAGTTGACCGGCCCCGTCGTCTCGGTGACCGACGCCGTCATCGTCGTCGACAAGGACGGCGAGAAGCTCGAGATCGCCCGCAACGAGGACACGAAGCTGACGGGCGAGCCCGAGGTCGGGGCGAAGGTCACCGTCAGGTACTCGATGACCGCCGCCTCGATAGAGGTCGAGGACGACAAGGCGCCCGCGAAGAAGAAGTAGCCCGGGCCTACAGCGCCCCCTCCAGCCGGTCGCAGAGCGTCGTCAGGACCGCCAGACGCGCGGCCTTTTTGTCGGTCGCGGAAACGAGGGTCCACGGGGCGTCGTGCGTGGAGGTGCGAGCGACCATCTCGTCGATCGCGATCTCGTAGGCCGACCACTTCTCCCGGTTGCGCCAGTCCTCGTCGGTGATCTTGTGCTTCTTCCACTCCACTTCCTGCCGCTCGCGGAAGCGCCGCAGCTGCTCCTCCGGCGAGATGTGGAGCCAGAGCTTGGAGAGGGCGATCCCCGACTCGACGAGCTGGGCCTCGAAGTCGTTGATCTCGAGGTACGCCCGCTTCCATTCCTCCTCCTTCGCGAACCCCTCGACCCGCTCGACGAGGACGCGTCCGTACCAGGAGCGGTCGTAGATCGTGAAGCTCCCGCCGGGCGGGATGTGCCGCCAGAAGCGCCAGAGGTAGTGGTGCGCGCGCTCCTCGTCGGTCGGCGCGGCGATCGGGATGACGCGGTAGAGGCGGGCGTCCAGAGCCCACGTCACGCGGCGGATCGCTCCTCCCTTGCCCGCCGCGTCCGAACCCTCGAAGACGGCGACGGTGGAGACGCCCTTCTTCTTCCCCTCCCAGGCCAGCTTCGAGAGCCGCTCCTGCAGGCGCGGGAGCTCCCTCTTGTACTCCTCCTCGGAGACGGTCCGTTCGAGGTCGATCGTGGAGAGGACTCCGGCGGGGGCGCCGACGGCCTTCAACGCCTTCGTCGCTCTGCCCGGCTTCTTCGGCGCTGCAGACGCCGCCTTCTCCGGCGCCTTCCTCTCGGCGGCCTTCCTGGCGTCCGCGGCGGTGACGGCAGCGAGGCGCGTCTCGAGCGCCTCCACGAGGGCGCGCCCGACGGCGAGGTCGCGCCAGCGGTCGTCGGCGGCCTCGACGATCGTCCACGGGGCTTCCGGCGTGTCGGTCATCCGCAGCGCGCGCTCGGCGACGCCGACGAACCGGTCGTAATGGCCGAAGTGCTTCCAGTCGAGGCGCGTGACCTTGAAGCGGGTCTCGGGGTCCTTCTCGAACTTCTTCAGCCTTTTCTTCTGGGCGTCCTTCGAGAGGTGGAACCAGCACTTGACGAAGAGCGCGCCGTCTTTCGCGAGCTCCTTCTCGAAGAAAGCGACGCGCGAGAGGTCTGCGTCGAAGCGAGCGCCGCCCATCTTCCCGGTCGTCCGCCCGAGGACTGGCTCGGTGTACCAGGAGCCGAAGAAGATGCCGATCCTCCCTCGCGCGGGGAGGGTCCTCCAGAATCTCCATGCCGCGGGGCGGTCTCGCTCCTCGTCGGTCCGCGGTCCGAAGACGTTCGTCTCGACGCCGCGCGGGTCGAGCCACTCGAGAAGGCGGTTGACGGTGTCTCCTTTGCCGGAGCCGTCCGCGCCAGCGACGACGACGATCACCGGGATCTTCGTCGACCTTAGAGCGAACTGCGCCGCGAGAAGGCGTGCGCGGATCGCGGGGAGCTCCGCCGCGTACTCTTCCTTGGAGAGCTTCCGTCCCAGCTCGGCCGTCTCGAACACGATCTCCTCCCGGCCAGGAGTCCCGCGGGAGAAATGCGAGAAGGAAAAAGAAAGGCGCGGCGTCGCTGAAGGATTGGCGTCGCGATGAAGATGTCCCCGGGGCGTCAGGCCTTTGCGAGCTCCATTTTGAGCTTTTCGGCCTGGAAATGGGCGACGAGCGGGTCGATCAGCTCGTCCAGCCTGCCGTCGAGGACCTCGCCGAGGCGGTGGGACGTGAACCCGATCCGGTGGTCCGTCACCCGGGACTGCGGGAAATTGTAGGTGCGGATCTTCTCGGACCGGTCCCCCGAGCCGACCATCTTCTTGCGGTCGGCGGCGTAGGCTGCCTCCTGGCGCTCCCGTTCCACCTCGAAGAGGCGAGCCCTCAGGACGCGCATCGCCTTCGCCTTGTTCTTGACCTGCGAGCGCTCGTCCTGGCACTGGACGACGGTGTTCGTCGGGAGGTGGGTGATCCGGACGGCGGAGTAGGTGGTGTTGACCCCCTGTCCACCCGGCCCGGAGGCGCAGAAGAGGTCGAGCCGCAAGTCCTTCTCGGCGATCTCGAGCTCGACCTCCTCGGCCTCGGGGAGGATCGCGACCGTCGCGGCCGAGGTGTGGATGCGGCCCTGGGACTCCGTTTCGGGAACGCGCTGGACCCGGTGGACGCCCCCCTCGTACTTGAGGCGCGAGAAGGCGCCCTCCCCCTCGAGGATGGCCTGGACTTCCTTGATCCCGCCGCGACCGCCCGATTCGGAGCGGTCGATGATCTCGACGCGCCAGCCGCGCGACTCGGCGTAGCGGACGTACATCCGGAAGAGCTCCTCGGCGAAGAGGGCGGCCTCGTCGCCGCCGGTCCCGGCGCGAATCTCGAGGACGACGTTCTTGCCGTCGTTCGGGTCCTTCGGAAGGAGAAGGACCCGGATCTCCTCCTCGAGCGCCTCGACCCGGCCCTTCAGGCCTTCGGCCTCGGCCTGGGCCATGTCGCGCAGCTCGTCGCCTCCGGGAAGAGTGTCGAGCATCTCGCGGGTACCGGCCAGCTCGTCCTGGGCCTTGCGCAGCTCGCGGACCTTCTCGACGACCGGGGCGATCTCCCGCATCGCGCGGTGGATCTTCGTCGACTCCTGGTGGTCGGAGACGACGTCGGGGCTCCCCAGGCGCTCCTCGAGCGACGAGTAGCGCCTCTCGATGTCGGCGAGCTTCTCGAGCATCCGTCGGTTCCCGGGTCAGTCGGGGAAGGGGAGGACCAGCCTCCTCAGCTGTTCGGCGTGGCGGTCGCGGCGGCGGCGACGGCCTTGTCCGACTTGGCATAGCGCTTCTGGAAGCGCTCGACGCGGCCGGCGGTGTCGATCAGCTTGGCTTTGCCCGTGAAGAAGGGATGGCAGCTCGAGCAGATCTCGAGCCGCAGCTCCTTCATCGTGCTACCGGTCTTCCAGGTCGCTCCACAGGAGCAGTGGACGCTGACCTCCTGGTACTGAGGGTGGATCTTCTCCTTCACGGGTCGACTCCTTCTTCGCCCAGCCGCATGTGAGCCGGGCCGGAACCGCGGAAGATAGCACACCCTCCGGGAGGGAGCCCGGAGACGGGGTCTAGACTCCGGATCGTGCTGGTCCTCACCATCAACGCGCCCGGCGAGCCGGTCAGCCGGTTCCTCGTCGATCGCCCGTCGCTGAACCTCGGCCGCTCCTCCACGAACGACATCTTCCTCCCCGATCGGACCCTGTCCCGCGTCCACGCCCGTCTCGACCAGAAGCCCGAGGGGCTCGTCCTGACGGACCTCGGCTCGAGGAACGGAACCCAGCTGAACGGGTCGAGGCTCGTCGAGCCGATCGTGGTCCATCCGGGGGACCGGATCGTCCTGGGAGAGACCTCGATCGAGGTCTCCGAGGAAGCCCACTCCACGGCGCGGGTCGTCATCGACGCCGGCAGCGACCGGCTCGACCGGACGATGATCTCCACCTCGAACGCCGCGCTGAGCCTGCGGCGTCCGGCGGTCCGCGAGCTGACCGACGCCGCCGAGCTGAAGCGCCTCGCGACGTCGCTCCAGATCCTGAACGAGGTCTCCCTGGCGCTCCTCAGCGACATCCCGCCCGCGGAGCTGTCGGACCTGATCCTGGAGAAGCTCTTCGCCTACCTCGAGCCCGACCGCGGTCTCCTGATGCTGCGCGACGGTGCGGGTGAGCTCCGCCCCGAAGCGGTGAGGTTCGCCGAGGGGATCGACCCCGCCGACATCCGGCTCTCGAGAACGCTGGTCGATTCGGTCACCGGGCAGAAGCACGGCGTCCTGATGATCGACACGGCGACCGACGCGAAGATCGGGGTCGCCGACTCGATCCGCCTCCAGGGGATCACCTCCTGCATCGCCGCGCCCCTCCTGGTCGACGAGGAGGTCATCGGCCTCGTCTACCTCGAGGCCCGGCTCGGACGGAAGAGCTTCACCGAAGAAGACCTCAAGCTCCTGACGTCGCTGGCGAACACGGCGGCGATCAAGATCCAGAACCTGAGGCTCCACGAGGCCTCGGCCGCCCGGCAGCGGATCGAGCGCGAGATGGCGCTCGCGTGGGACGTCCAGCGGCGGCTCTTTCCCGAGGTGGCGCCCGAGCTCCCCCTCTCGGAGCTCTTCGGACGCACTCTTCCCTCGCGAACCGTGTCGGGCGACTACTACGACTTCTTCGTGAGGAGCGACGGGACGGTCGACATCGTCGTCGCCGACGTCTGCGGGAAAGGGATGGCGGCATCGATCCTGGCCGCGTCGGTCCAGTCGGCGTTCCAGGCGTGGGCGGCGGAGCACTTCTCGCCCGACCGCGTCTGCGCCCGCCTGAACGACCTCGTCCATCGCCGGACGAGCCCGGAGAAGTTCGTCACGTTCATCGCGACGCTCTACGACCCCGAGACGGGGGCCGTCGTCTACTCGAATGCAGGACACAACCCCGGCATCGTTCTGAGGGCCGCTGGCGGGCACGAGCTTCTCTCGGCGCAGGGACCGCCGCTCGGGCTCTTCCCGGGTCAGGCCTACGGTTCCGGCGCGCTGACCCTCGAGCGCGGAGACCTCCTCGTCCTCTACACCGACGGCATCACCGAGGCCGCGAATCCGGCCGACGACGAGTTCGGCCTCGACCGGCTCATTGCCCTCGTTCGCGGCGTCGCGTCGCGGCCGCTCGACGAGATCGACGCGTCCATCGGCGCGGGCCTCGCGGCCTTCGCGGCCGGCGTGCCGTTTCACGACGACCGGACGGTCGTCCTCCTGCGGCGGCTGTAAGTTCGGGGGGCTGCCGGAGAAGCTACCTGTCCTTCGCGCCGAGCGACGGACCAAGCAGGACCGCGTTCAGGAAGACGGCCTCTGAGCCGCGCCAGACGCCGCGGAAGACCGGGTCGGCGGCGAAGCTGACGACGCGTCCCCGGCCCGACTCCTCGAGCTGGACGACGGCGGCCCCTTTCCACCTCTCGAGCGCCTCTTTCCAGCCGAAGCCTGAGAGAAGAGGCTCGTCGGGCGCGACGGTGACGACGTTCGCCTTCGCTTCCGGAAGGCGCAGAGGCGGCTCGCCGTCGACGACGAGAAAGGCGGGCGAGGCGGCGAGGCCGAAGAGAAGCGGGTGGCCGGGCATCGCCTGCGTCCTGAGGGCCGCGCCGGGAATCGGGAGAGGACGGCGCTCGAGATCGCGCTCGAAGGCGGCCTGCGGGGTCGAGGGCGGTGGCTCGGTTGCGGCCCGGGATGAGGCGGCGACAGGTGCGTCGGACGTGAGCTCGTCCTTTGCCGGCTCTTCGTCCGGGTCGGGCGGCGGCTCCCACGCCTTGACTCTCGAGAGGTCCAGCGGCTTCTCCCGCAGGGCGACGGCGCCCCCGCGGACCGCGATCAGGACTCCGCCGCCATCGACGAAACGCCGGAGCGACTCGGCCGCCCCTTCGGCCTGCAGCGCCCTCTGGAAACGGGAATTGCCGTGCGGGACGACGATCGCCGTGACGCCCTCGAAGTCGCCGGCAGGAAGAGACTCGACCCGCCGGAGCGTCGGGCGGACGCCGAGGCCATTCTGGAGGGCGAGGCGGAGGAAGGCGGCTCCTGCGGTATCGGCGCCGTCGCCGCAGACGAGGACGACGCGCGGCGGCTTGAGGGACAGGAGCGAGGACGACCCGAAGGAGGGGCCGTCTTCCGTGGCGGCGCTCTCGAGAGGGCGCGTCCGGGCGTCGGCGTCGGAGGCGGCGCGGGAGACGAGGCCGGAGAGGTCGTGAACCTCCGCGTTCCCTTCGCGTCTCACGACGAACGATCCGGCAGGGACGGCGAGCGTCGCCGCACGGGCATCCCTGGTCGTGACCGAGACCCGCACCCCGGCTCCGGCGAGAGCGGCGGCCGCGCGCCGGCTCGCGGCGTCGTCTCCCGGAAGGAGCCAGCCGTAGCGGGCTCCCGCTGCGGGAACGGCCTCCGCTCTCTTCCAGGGGGCGAGGGCGCCGGCGAGCGGCGCGCCGCCGGGAAGAACGTGCGCCGTCAGGCCGAAAGCGATGGGCAGGCTCCAGGCGGTCACGTCGTAGAAGCGCTCGTCCTCCTCGAAGAGGAAGCGGCGACGCTCCTCCTCGAGGAACCGCGGCGCGAGGGCGGCCTGCGACTCGAGGACGACCTCGGCGAAGCGTCCCTGGGGCTGGGAGGCATCGACGACGAGCGAGCCGGCCGGGAGCGACTCCCCCTTCGCCGGGACGTTCGGGAGCGGACGGGTCGTGACCTGGACCACGACATCCTGCAACGAGAGGAGCAAGGCGAGGGAAGCGAGGCGGGAAGGGTCCTGTCCGCCGGGAAAGACGAAGACGCGTCGCGCCTCCCCGAGTCCCGAGCGGAAGAAGCCTTCGTAGTCCGCGAGGAGGCGGGCCCGATTCGCCGCGGCCGTCCGGAGGGTGGCTCTCAGGGCCGTCCAGTGCTTGAGGGAGCGCTCCTTGAGCGTGACGACGACGCCGTCCTTGCGGCGGTGGGCCAGGCCGCCCTTGCCGCCGACCTCGTAGGTCATCCCCACCATGCCGCGAAAGGCCGGCCAGGAGTCGCCGTAGGCGGGGTAGAAGAGGTCGAACGTCTCCCGGTTGAAGAAGCTCCAGCCGCGGGCGTCGAAAGCCTCGGCGTTCGCCCTTCCGAACGTCTCGATCCATTTCCGGGTCGTCTCGGGGACGCGCGGGTGGACGGGCTCGGCCGGAGGCGGGAAGAAGTAGCTCTGGTCGGGCCCCATCTCGTGGATGTCCACGAAGACCTGCGGCGGGAGCGCGCGGAGCGCGGCGAGGCGGGCGCGCGTCTCGGGCTGCGTGGCCCAGGCCCAGTCCCGGTTGAGGTCGACACCGAAGTGGTTCGACCGTCCGGAAGGCCACGGTGGCTCGTTCTCGAGGGCGTGCGGGTCGGGGTCGGGCTCGTCGCCCGCGACGGAGCGCCAGTAGGAGACGTGCCTTTCGTGCCCGTCGGGGTTGGCGCACGGGTCGACGACGACGACGAGGGAAGAGAGAAGCTCCTCGATCCCGCTCTCGCGCGAGGCGGCGAGGGTGTAGAGGAGGGCGGCGCAGGCCTCGGGTCCCGCGGTCTCGTTGCCGTGGATGCCGCAGGCGATCCAGACGACGGCGGGCGAACGCTCGACGACGGCGTGGGCCGCCTCGCGCGAGATCCCCTTCGGGTCACCGAGGCTCTTCAGTCCGGCCGCGATGGCATCGAGGCGCGCGAGGTTCTCCGGGCTCGAGACGACGACGCGAAGGAGCTCGCGCCCTTCGGGTGTCGCGCCGTAGGTGGAGGCCGAGACGCGCGGCGAGGCGGCTTCGAGGGCGCGCACGTAGCGGACGAGGTCGGCGTGCGGCGTCAGGGCGTCGCCGATCCGGTGGCCGAGGACGGCAGCCGGAAGGGGCACTTTCGGGTCGCGCTCCGTCTCGGAGAGGACGGGCCCGGAGGGGCCGCCGCGCGCGGAGAAGACGGGGTCGTCCGGGGCGGCGCTGAGCGCGGCCGGGGAGAGGGCGAGGAGGGCGGCGAGGAGGAGCCTCACGCGGGCTCGGTCTCGGCCGTGCGGGGCGCGCGGCGCGGAATCATGCCGTGACGTTTGAGCATCTCGTTGAGCGTCGTCGGGGAGAGGTCGAGGAGGCGCGCGGCGTCCTTCTGCACCCCGCCCGCGCGGTGCATCGCCGCGGCGAGGAGGTTCCTCTCGTACTTCGCGACCGTCTCGTAGAAGACGAGGCCCTCTGCCGGGAGGGCCTCCGGGCGTGGAACCGAGCGGCGAACCCCGTCGGGGAGCTGGTCGAGGTCGACGAGCCCCGGGCCGAGGACGACCGCGCGTTCGAGGACGTTCTCCAGCTCCCGGACGTTGCCGGGCCAGTCGTGGTCGAGGAGCGCCTTCATCGCCTCGGGGGTCACGGCAGGGACGGGCCGCTCGTTCTCCCGCGCCGCGCGCGAGACGAGCGCGTCGACGAGGAGAGGGATGTCTTCCTTGCGCTCCCTGAGCGGCGGGAGGCCGATGGTGATGACGCAGAGGCGGTAGAAGAGATCTTCGCGGAACTTCCCATCCTCGACGAGCCGGCCGAGGTCGGCGTTCGTCGCGGCGACGACGCGGACGTCCGAGTGGATCGGCTCCACGGCTCCGACGGGCAGGAACTCGCGCTCCTGGAGGACCCGGAGGAGCTTGGCCTGGGTCTCGAGCGGCACGGTGCCGATCTCGTCGAAGAAGATGGTCCCGCCGTCGGCGACCTTGAAGAGCCCTTTCTTTTCCGCGACCGCCCCGGTGAAGGCTCCCTTCGTGTGCCCGAAGAGGTTCGACTCGAGGAGGTCGGGCGGCATCGCGCCCGAATGGACGGTGACGAACGGGCCGGAGGCGCGCAGCGAAAGGCGGTGGAGGGCGCGCGCGACGAGCTCCTTGCCGGTGCCGCTCTCGCCCGTGACGAGGATCGTCGAGCGCGCGGGGGCGGCCTGGCGGATCGTCTGGAGGACCTTCTCCATCGGAGCCGAGCGGCCGACCATCTCGGGGAAGTCGTTCTCCGCCCCCAGCCGGGCCTTCAGCGAGCGGTTCTCGGCGACGAGACGCTTCTTCTCGAGCGCCTGCGCCACGAGGTGAACGACCTCCTCGTTGCGGAACGGCTTGGGAACGTAGTGGAACGCCCCCTCCTTCATCGCGGTGATCGCGCTTTCCACCGAAGAGTAGGCCGTGACGACCACGACCGGTACGTCGGGTCGCTTCTGGCGCATCTCGGCCAGAAGCGAAAGGCCGGGCCGGTCGGGGAGCATCAGGTCGAGGAGGACGAGGTCGACGGCGGGGTCGGCGAAAAAGGCGAGCCCCTCGCCGGCCGTGGCCGCTTCGCTGGTGGCGTAGCCGGCCCGCGAGAGGACCGTCCGGAGGACCTCACGGACGACCGGCTCGTCGTCGACGATCAGGACTTTCATGTCGCTGCGGGGAGACTCACCGTGAACCGGGCGCCCTGTCCCGGGTTGGACTCGACCGAGAACGAGCCTCCGTGCGCGCGGATGATATCCCCCGCGATCGCCAGGCCCAGCCCCACGCCGCCCTGAGGACCTTTCGTCGTGTGGAACGGGGCGAAGATCTTCTCCTGGGCGTCGCGGGTGAGGCCCGGGCCGTCGTCTTCGACGGCGAAGCGGACGCTTCCGCCGGCCGCCGTGACGGCGATCCTCACGAGGCCGGGGCCGCTGCGTCCCTCCTTCGGAAGGGAGACCGCGTCGAGGGCGTTCTTCACGAGGTTCACGAGCACCTGAACGAGAGCGTCGCCGTGCCCGAGAACGCGGGGCAGCGACACCGGCAGGTCGACGTCGAGCGTGACGCGCCGTCCCTTCACTTCGTCCTCGAGGGCCTGGCAGGCGTCCCGGACGAGTGTGGCCGGCTCGAGCGAAGCCATCTCGCGCGGGCGGCCCCGGGCCAGGTCGAGCAGGCTCCCGACGAGGCGGGCCGCGCGGAAAGCCTGTCGTTCGATCTTCTCGAGGATGGGCCGTCGGGGGTCGTCGGCCGCGGTTTCGTCGAGGAGGAGCCGTGCGAAGCTGGCGACGCCGGTGAGCGGCGTGTTCACCTCGTGCGCGACGCCGGCGGAGAGATTGGAGAGCGCCGAGAGGCGGTCCCGTTCGGCGAGGCTCTTCTCGAGGCGGGCGAGCTCGGTGGAGTCGGAGAGGACCCAGACCCGGGCGGGGGAGCCGTCCGGCGCCCCGGGAAACGGGGAGACGGCGACGTCGAGGACGCGCATCCCGTGGCCGAGCGTCACCTCGACCCGCGCCGGGGCGCGCGCCGAGAGAATGGCCTGAGGAAGAACGTCTTCGGCGAGACGGCCGGCGAAGTCCCCCGCGGCGGCGCCGAACAGCTTCTCGAACGCCGGGTTGACCGACGAGATCCGGCCTCGATCGTCCGTCACGACGATCGAGGCCGGCGAGCCGGTGACGACGTCCTCGTGGAACTCCTTCAGGCGGCGGTACTGCTCCGCCTGGGCCTCCAGCTCGCCGTAGAGTCGCGCGTGGTCGACCGCGAGAGCAGCGGAGGCCAGGACGGTCTCCAGGAGCTCGATGTCCTCTCCCGAAAGCGGGTCACGCCCTCCCCGGTCTGCGACCGCGAAGAGGCCGAGAAGGCGGCCCGAGAGGGCGAGCGGGGCGATCGTCCGGAAGCCGGCTCTCCGCGTCCTGGCCACGGCGGCCGTCGGGCGTTCGTTGAACGCGAGCCGCGAGAGCCGGGTCGCCTTCTTCGTCGCCTCGGAAGGGAGGTCCTGGAGTGAGAGGGGTTCGCCCGCATCGAGCGCGGACGCGTCGAGGCGGCCATCGGGGAGTGCCAGCAGGAGCGTCGCCCGAGGCACGCCGAGCCCGCTCATGACTCGTTCCGCAAGGAGCGGCCCGATCTCGGCGAGGCGGCGCGGACGCGAAAGCTCGCGGACGAGGGAGAGGAGCCCCTCGCGTTCACCGAAGCGCTCTCCGTACTGGACTCGCGCGAGCGCGGTGGAAAGGCCTCTTCGGACCGGAAAGAACGTGAGGGCGATGAGGAGGCCCGCCCCGACCTCCACGAACGCGCGACCGTAGGGGATCCCCGGCAGAAGATCGGCGAGGTCAGCGACCTGGGCGAGCGAGAAGAGGCCCGCGCCGAGGAATGCCGCGCCGAGGAGCGCGACGGTTTCCCGCGTCAGGATCTCGACGTCCCAGAGCCGGTAGCGGGTCAGGGCGGCGAGAAAGGCGGCCGGCACGAGGACGAGCGGGACGATCGAGAAGCTGGAGACGACGGGGATCGGTCCGCCGAGGAGGCGCGGCAGAAAATCGAGCAGGACGACGGGAAGCAGTCCTCCGGCCGTTCCGGCGAGGAGGAAGCGGACCTGCTTCTCGGCGAGGAGGTCGAGGCGGCGGGTCGCGAGGGAGACGAGTCGGGCGACCGCGAGGGAGACGCCCAGGAGCAGGGCCGCTTGCTGGAGCCGGTCGAGGCGAAGGACGAGGGACGTGGCGTCGATATCGGCGGCGGGCGGGTTCAGGTAGGTCGCGAGCGAGAGGATCGTCAGGGCGAGGGCGGGGACGAAGAAGAGCGCGCCGGGGACTCGTGCGGACCTGCGGGGGAACCGGAAGACGAACGCGAGGAGGAACGCCGGCATTAGGGCGCGGGCGGCATCCTCCAGGAGCGTCGTGACCCTGAAGAGGGCGTCGTACGGTGGGGCCGGGGTGATGACGAGGACCATGGCCGTCGTGTACGCGAAGCCCGCGAAGAGGAAATGGCTGACCGGGTCGGCCTCGTGCGGCGCCGTTCTCAGGACGACGCCGGTCGCGACGAGGAAGGCGGCGCCGGCAAGGAGGAGGAGCAGGTAGCGCGTGTCCCAGGGCGACGGACCGATTCGCCCCTTGAGCCGGAGCGGTTGTCCGTCCCTCAGGATCGTCAGCTCACGCTCGCCCCCTTCCAGGGCGCGGATCGGGTCGGGAAGGGTCCGGGCCTCCCCACCGTCCACGAGCAGGAGGATGTCGTCCGGCCGGAGCCCGACGGCCGAGGCCGTCCCAGACGCCCGGACCCGGAAGCCGCTCTCCTCCGGCGTCAGGAGGATTCCCGATTGTCCCGTTGCAGCGAGCTTTCTCGCGGCGGAGAAGCCGACGGGAACGAGAATCGCCAGGAAGACCCCGAGCAACCCCCACCAGAGGAGCACACCGGCCCGCCTGCGAGACTCCCTCATTCCTATCTGCCGCAGGCAAACGCAGTGCCACGAATCTGGTTCGTTGGAATGCTGGAAGTAGCCGGTTCCGGGCGGGTTATCGGCAATCCGAGACCATACGCGTCAATCTGCCACGCGAAGATTGAATCGAAATCCAAAAAAATCCAACCGGGTCAGAACGAAAGCGAAAGGCCTCCGGCCATCTGACGGTTCGGTCTCGGGTCCTCGAGACCCTCCTGCCGACTCCCCATCGCGACGGAAAAGAGCGCCTGCCAGCGAGAGCCGCTGCGCAGGATCCGGATCGGGATCTCCTGGGCGAGGGTCACGTCGATCGACTCGCGGCCGTTGCGGTAGGCCTCGGCACCGGCTCCCAGCTCCTGCTCGAGGAGGCGGTATCGGACCGAAACGGAGGTGCCGCTCGGAAGGACTTCGACGCGGGCGCTCGAGACCCAGTAACGGGCTTCGTTCGAGATCGTTCCGGCCGTCATCCCGTCGCCGGACACGCGGCCGCCGAGGAGGGCGATCCGGGTTGCGACATTCTCCTTGACCGCATACGTGATGGAACCGGAGACCTCGTCCGCCACGTCTCCCGGGAAGAGGTAGAGGGCGTCGACGCGGTCGATGAGATCGGTGTCGAGCAGGAGCTGGAACGCCTCGGAGATCTCCCGGCGGCTCGCCTCGAGCTCCAGGCGGCCGGTGGAGCGGCCTTCGAAACGCGCGCCGGCCTTGTAGAGGGCGCGGGTGGCACGGATGAGGTCCGCGTCGTCGATGCCGACGATCCCGGAGACGAGGATGTCCGGCACGCGCTGCTCGAAGCGGCGCGAGGCGAATCCGTAGACGGTCAGCCCTTCGAGCGCCTCGACGGAGAGCGTCAGCTCGGGAGCCACGCCTCGCGAGGAGGCGGAATAGTAGCCGGTGCCCCCCGCCTCGACGACGAAGGCGTCGAGGAGCCGGATACCGGCGACGCCTCCGACGCGCGCCGCACGGTCGGGTCGCGAGTCGGTGGCTCTGGCGGCCTCGTTGACGTCCGAACGATAGCCGACGTGCACCCTCACGAAGCGTCCCTCTCCGAGCTCGCTCCGGTACCGTGCATCGACCTCGAGGGTGCTTCCCTCCCGGGTAAACAGGACCCTCTGCAGGGATGCCGGCTCGAGGTTCCTGTGAGTCAGGAGCCGGGCGGAAACGGAGGCGCGGGAGCCGTTAGTCCGGCTGGCGGACCAGTCCACCGAGTAGGCGTCCAGGCGGGCGTCGGCGCTGTCGAAGGTCGGGATCTCGCTCCTGCGGCTGGAGACGCGAATAGACTGACCCTCGGACGGGAGGAGGTCCAGTGCGACGCTGGAGGCGCCGCCGACCATCTCGCCGGCCTGGGACAGGACCCGGTCGTACTCGCCCGAGAGACCCCACTGTACGCCGCGGCCGAGGCTGCCGCCGATGTCGAGCGAAGTCTGGGTGCGGGCCCCGGCCCCCTCCGCCGCGAATCCGTGCAGCGAGGCGACGGAGCCCCGGAACGGGATTGCCGCGGCGCTCGAGCGGGACGCGGACGCCACGGCGGTCGGACCCGGGGCCGGCGCAGGCGTCGGAGAACCCGCCGCGAAATCCTGGTCCCGGAGGACGTCCCCGCCGAGGATCGTCCGCGCCGCCCACGGGTCCAGAGCGCCCTCCGGCCCGGCCGGGAGGACTCCGCGGCGGTCCCGGTCGAGATCGAGGCGGACGAAGGAGAGGCTGTTGGCCGTCGTACGGTGGAGAACCTGCGCGGACGCGGACCGGAACCCAGGAACGGCGGCGAGGACCGAGTAGACCCCCGGCGTCGCGTCGGCGAGGCAGAAGGTCCCCTCGGCGTCGGTCTTCAGGATCCGGACGGCGGACGCTGCCGCTCCCGTGAGCCCGCGGACGACGAGGGAGACCCCGGCGAGGGGAACGCCGTCCGCGCGAAGGACGCCCGAGAGGGGAGCCGAGGATCCAGGTCCTTCGAGGGGCGCGCCCGGCGCCTGCGCGGCGAGAATTGCCGCGGCGAAACCGGCGAGCACGGCCGGGCAAAGGGTCTTGGCGGAGCGCCTCAACTCACAGGACTCCGACCCTCGAAAGGGCGTTCCCGCTCATCATGGTCCTCAGTCCGGCCCGCCGTCAACCCGAACCGAAGGGACCCCAGGTCCCCGTCAAAGTCGGGGGGGTGAGCGAGCGCAGGGATGAGTGCCCGGGGTGTGGCAGCTGCGGAAGGGGGAAGTTCAAGCCCGGAGCGGGCGGGGAAGGCGGGCGCGAGGCAGGGAACGGGTAGAGGAACGGGGCCGTGGGACAATTCTGCCTCCAGGCGGCTTGCTGGCCGACCTTCTCCATGTGGCACCTTGGCGGGCAGCAGGAGGGCGCTCGAAGAGGGTTCAGAGGCCCAGGACGTCGAGGACCAGAGCCGTTCGGCGAGCGAAGGTGCGAATCGCGGCCGGGACGGAGGGGAACTCGAGCTTGCGGGCGACGGCCACGGCGATGTTTCGGAGCGTGGCCATTGCGCGCGGCCCGGTCTTGGTGCGGACCTGGCTGCGATCCTCGTCGAAGGTTACGTCGCGAACCCAGTGGCTTCGGTTCTGGATCGACCAGTGACCGCGGACGATGGCCAGGAGCGCTGCGGGATCAGCCCTCTGCGCGTCGAGGCTGGTGATGATGTGGACTCGCTCCCGTCGGGCCCTGCCGCTTTTGAGCATCGTCGTGATCCGTTCGATCCGGGCGACCTGCCGGCACCCGGGGAAATCCAGGTACCCATTCAGGTCCGTTGACGTCCAGATGCGGCGAATCTCGATCCTGCCGTGGGCCTTCTCAATCGTCTCGTGATGAGGGGGGGGAGCCATCTGGTCGAACAGATGGCTGAGGTCGCTCCCCTCCGTGCCAATGATCGGTGAGACCATTTCCTGACCGAAAGTCCTGAGCAGGGCGGGGAGGCAGAAACGATGCCGATGAAAGCCGACCCAGCAGTGGTTACCCCCGAGACGCGGAGCGTGGAGGTTTCGCCGAAGGCGACCCGGAGGACGTTCTCAACCGTCTACAAGAAGAAGATCTTGGAGAAGACCGCTCCCTTGAAGGCTCCTGGGCGGAATCTGTGGGACGCAATTCCGTGATTGCACGCCGGTGATGGCCCACGGCCTGTCGCTGGAGACCTGAAGGGGCGTCGCTCGGGACCTGGCTGGCCAGCGCGTTCGCGCTGACACAGGGAAACGTGCCGGAGGGGCCATGGAAATGTGGAAATCGCCTTCTGGCGCCCGCGGCACGGATGTGTTTCGGCGGGCGGTTCCCACATTCCCACAGCCCTGCTGCCAGACAGTCTCCTTGAGGAAGGAGAAACGCCGGGGATCCCGGCCGCCGGGTTCGCGCTCCACCGCCAGCAGCATCTCAGAGTCCTCCTCGGGGCGTCTCGACACCCCTGGGCTCTTCTCCAGCTCCTTCCAGGGCCGTGAGCAGAGCACCTCGAGCTCCTTCCAGCGATGATCCGAGTTGCGAAACAAGGAGACCCCGCACGGAGGAGCCGAGATGCGACTGAAGACTATCCTGAATCGAATCGACCCACTCGAGGGCTTCGTCTTCGACGAGATACGCTTGCTGGGCCGACCCGGCGACCTCCGGATCGAGATCGACGTCCGCCCTCGGGAACGCTGTAAACCCGTCTGCTCCGGCTGCGGCGTCCGCGGCGGCTGCTACGACACTCTCCCCACCCGCCGCCTCCAGTACGTTCCCCTCTGGGGCATCGCCGTCTTCTTCCTCTACGCCATGCGACGCGTCTGCTGTCCCAGGTGCGGGGTCAAGGTCGAGTCCGTTCCTTTCGTCGAGGGTAAGAAGCACGTGTGCCGCACCTTCGAGCGGTTCCTCGCCGCCTGGGCCAAGACCTTGAGCTGGAAGCAGACCGCGACTCTCTTCCGCACGAACTGGCGCACCGTCTTCCGCGCCGTCCAGTCCGCGGTGACCTGGGGGCGCGCCCACCTCGTCGTCGGAGACGTGGGCGTCATCGGCATCGACGAGCTCTCGTGCGGTCGGGGCCAGAAGTACCTCACCGTGGTCTACCAGCTCGACGCCGGCGCTCGTCGCCTCCTGTGGGTCGGGCGGGATCGCACGAAAGCCACCATCGGCGGATTCTTCGACTGGCTCGGGCCCACCGCTTCGAAGGGTATTCGTGCCGTCTGCTCGGATCTCTGGAAGCCCTTCCTGACGGTCGTGGCCAAGCGCGCCAGTGCTGCCATTCACGTCCTCGACCCCTTCCACATCGCGATGAAGCTCAGCGAGGCCACCGACAAGGTCCGCCGAGAGGAAGTCCATCGGCTGCGCGCCAAAGGCCAGGAGCCGATCCTCAAGGACAGTCGCTGGTGCTTGCTTCGCCGTCCGAAGAACCGCACCAAGAAAGACAAGCTCAAGCTGCGCGATCTCCTCCAGTACAACTTGCGGTCGGTGCGCTGCATGCTCCTCCGTTGGCAGTTCGACGCCTTCTGGAAGTACCGTTCGGCCACCTGGGCAGGCCGCTTCCTCGACGACTGGTGTCGCACCGTCAACCGCTCGAAGATCGAGCCCCTCAAGAAGGTCGTGCACACGCTTCAAAGCCACCGCGGCTACCTCTTGGCGTGGATTCGGCTCAAGGCAGCCGGGGGCATTCCGACCGGCGCCGTCGAGGGGTTCAAC
>CAVOJA010000063.1:0-6944 GCA_963696015.1 uncultured Holophagales bacterium | reverse complement strand
TGAGCCGTATTTTAATGGCCGCATAGTATCTACACGTCGCCGCGCAGTATCTTGGCCCCCAGTCAGGGACACCACGTCGTCTCTGTCTTCATGGCGCACATCGGCAGACATGGTATAATGCACTTAATCGAAATATGAACAAGATCGCGTCCTCCAAATTCACCGTCAGCGTCAAAGTCGCCACCAAGCGACGGCTTACGAAACCCTCGCCAAGATCGCCGGCCGCAGCAGCGAATTTCTCGCCGCCGAAGCCATCAGCGAATACCTGGATCTGAACGAAGCGCAGGTAACCGGCATCAACGCCTGCTCGGGCGCGAGCCAGAGAGGGAAGTCGCCCCCAGTGTGCTCGATGAGGATCCCGAAGAACCGCTCGAGCGATCCGAGGACCGCGCGGTGGAGGACCACCGGCCGCTTCTTGCCGCCGTCCTCGGCCGTGTAGTGGAGGTCGAACTGCTCGGGGTTGGAGAAGTCGACCTGCAGCGTCCCGAGCTGCCAGGCCCGGCCGATGGCGTCGGTCACCTGGAAGTCGAGCTTCGGGCCGTAGAAGGCGCCGTCTCCGGCGTGGATCACGTACGGCCGGCCCTGGCGCTCGAACGCCGACGCGAGCGCCTTCTCGGCGAGGTCCCAGTTCTCCACGGTCCCCATGAACTTCTCGGGGCGCGTGGCGAGGCCGACCTTCACGTCCGTGAAGCCGAAGGCCCCGTAGACCTCGTCGATGAGCTCGAGGAAGCGGTCCATCTCGGCCGGCATCTGTTCGAGCGTGACGAAGATATGGGAGTCGTCCTGGCAGAACGTCCTCACCCGAGTCAGCCCCTGGGTCACGCCCGACCGCTCGTAGCGGTGAAGCCGCCCGAAGTCGGCGTAGCGGACCGGCAGGTCGCGATACGAGAACGCCTGCTGCGAGAACATCAGGAAGTGGCCCGGGCAGTTCATCGGCTTCACGCCGAACTCCCGCTCGTCCACCTCCGTGAAGAACATGTTCTCGTGGTAGTTCTGGTAGTGCCCCGACTTCTTGAAGAGCTCGACGTCGAACACCTGGGGCGTCACGACCTCCTGGTAGCCGTACTTCGGGTAGAGCTCCCGCATGTACGTGACGAGGAGGTTGTAGATCGTCGTCCCCTTCGGAAGGAAGAACGGCGAGGCCGGGGCCCACGGGTGGAAGAGAAACAGCCCCAGCTCCTTGCCGAGCTTGCGGTGGTCGCGCGCGCGGGCCTGCTCCATGCGGTGGAGGTGTTCGTCCAGCTCCTTCTGGGAGAGGAACGAGGCACCGTAGATCCGCTGGAGCATCGGGTTCCGCTCGTCGCCCTTCCAGTAGGCGCCGGCGGCGTGCGTCAGCTTGAAGACCCCGAGCCTGCCCGTCGACGGGACGTGCGGTCCGCGGCAGAGGTCGACGAAGTCGGCCTGCCGGTAGCAGGAGAGCGAACCCTCGGGGATGCCGGAGACGATCTCCACCTTCAGGTGGTCTCCCTGCCCCTCGAAAAGCGCCACGGCCTCGGCCTTCGACATCTCGACGCGCTCGATGGCGGCGTTCTCGGCGACGATCTTCCGCATCTCGGCCTCGATCTTCTCGAGGTCCTCGTGCGTGAACGGCCGGCCCGGATCGAAGTCGTAGTAGAAGCCGTACTCGATGGCCGGACCGATCCCGATCTTGACGCCGGGGAAGAGCCGCTTGACCGCATGGGCCGTCAAGTGCGCCGTCGAGTGGCGGTAGACCTCGAGGGCGTCGGGGTGCTTCGGGGTGATGACCTCGAAGGCACCCGACTCCGTGATCGGGCGTTTCAGGTCGAGGACCTGCCCCCCGACCTTGACCGCGAGCGCGTCCTTGGCAAGACGCGCCCCGATGGAGGCCGCCACGGCCTCGCCGGTCGTACCCGTAGCCACCTCCCGGACGGAACCGTCGGGAAGGGTCAGGCGGACGACGTGTTCGGCGATGGCAGACATGGCGACAACCTCCTCCATTCGAGCTGGCGGGGATTCGAGATCGAATTTCGGGAGGAGGGGGGAGCGGGAATGGTAGGCGCTAGCGGACTCGAACCGCTGACCCCTTCCGTGTGAAGGAAGTGCTCTACCGGCTGAGCTAAGCGCCTGCGAACGCAGTGGGAAGCAAATGGTAGGCGCGAGCAGGATCGAACTGCTGACCCCTACCGTGTCAAGGTAGTGCTCTCCCACTGAGCTACGCGCCTATAAGCTTCCCAGGGCTACCGGCAGGAGACCTCGTAGAGGTACTTTGAACCCCGCCCTCGACCCGGAACTGATTCTCAAAAGACCCGCTCCGACCAATGGGCCGGAGCCGCGGAGGATACGGGGACCAGCGGGAAGCGTCAAGCGGGGTGCACCGCGCGGGCCTCAACGGCGCGGCAGCGCCTCGCGGAACCGCCGCACGTTAGCCGCGACGTCGCCCTTGAAGACGGCGTGGAAAGGGGGGTCTTGACTTTCCATTTTGCGGGGCCAGCGCGGCCCCCGCTCCCCGGCGAACACAGGCCACCTACCGCCGGGCCGGATCAGCCTGCGGAGCCCAAACTCCGGAGGCGCTCCAGTACCCGCAGGTCCTCGACGTCTTTCGGCCGCCCTGCCGCTCTCTTCATGCGGATCAGGTCGTCGAGGGACGCGAACGACACCGGAGTGCCACCGAGCACGGACTCCAACCGGTTCGCCCAGACGTCCTCCCAGCGCACGCCCTTGACGAACGGATGGAGGTCCGTCTGAACGACGTACTGCCGGATCAGGACCTTCTTCTGAAGCAGGTCCTCGACGGTGAGGTCCGAGACGTCGTAGCCGAAAGCCCGGAGCGCCGCCATCGTCCGGCGGGCGTTCTCCTCGGTCGGTTCAATGAAGACGTCGACGTCGAGCGTGGCTCGGGCGTAGCCGTGAACGGGAAAGGCCGTCGCCCCGATCACGACGTACCGGACGTCATGTTCGTTTAACGATCGAAACAGCGTTTCCGTGTCCATGTGCCCTCAACAGCTCGGCCATCTCGCGGGATCGCCGAAACATCAGCTCGAAGCGCTGCGCCGTCGTGAGGCTCCGCTGGAAGGCAAGCTCGAAGTCGAGCTCTTCGTTCTCCGTATCCGCGGACGGGTCCAGCTTCAGGATGCTGGTGCCGGGACCTACGGGCGTAGCCGACTCGTCGGAACCCGATCGGATGACCATGCCTCACGATACCAAAGGGAAAGCGGTCGCGAGTACCGACACGTCAGCCCGCGGCCACGGTCGCGTGGCCGTACAGGGGCCCTGGCATCGGGTGCTCGAGCTTCCACACGATCCGCATGGGCCGCTCCCCCTCCGCCGATTCCAGCGTCACCTTCCCGAGGAACGTGTAGGCCTCCGCGACGCCGTTCGCCTGGTCCTGCACCTCCCGGACGAAGAGCAGCACGTGGCTCGACCCCGCGAGGTAACGCTTTCCCGTGACCGTCCCGGGGTGGGCAGAGTTCTGGCTCTCCCAGTGGAAACGGGACGAAGAGATCGCGTAGTCGCGGTACATCGTCGTCGGGGAGAAGGTCCCCTCGGCCTTCCGGAGCGTTACGAGGAGGACGTCGGCATTGCAGACCGGCTCGTAGTAGACGCCTCCCTGCAGCCGCGGTATCCCCGCCTCCCCACCGGCGCCCAGCGCGGCGAGGATCTCGTCCTGCCGGTAGCGGGCATGGACCTGAAGCGGTACCGCGCCGAGCCCGCGCCAGTCGAGGACGCCTTCGCGGCGCCCGTCCTCCAGGAAGTCCACGAGCTGGCCGAGTTCCTGGCGGAACGTCTCATTCGTGCGCGCCGCCTCGAGCGCGCCGCGGGCCTCCGCCGGGCGCCTCACGTCGAGGAGAGTTGCCGCGGCCATCGCGGCGAGGCGGTCCTCCCGCTCTCCGGCCGGGAGAGGCTCCCCCGCCGCGACGTCGCTGAGGAAGCCGAGTCGGAGAGGGTCGTTCACGTGGAGGAGGCCCCGCAGGCGCGCATGACGGCGGCGGGCCTCCTCGTCGAGCGGCACCCCGCCGAACGCGGCGTGACGAAGCGAGGCAAAGCTGCGCCCCGAAGCATAGAGGTCGACCGGCTCCACGCCCGCCTCGCGCAGGAACTCCCCCACCGTCGTCCCGCTGCCCATCGCGGCCATCTCCTGCTGGAGCCAGCGCTGCCCCGCGCCGATGCTGTGGCGGATGTTGGCGAGGACGACCGCCTGCGCCTTGCGGTCGAGATGCATCGCGCAGCCCGGCGGCAGGTACGGGAAGCCCGCCTCGATCTGCCGTTCCACCTGGCGGGTCGTTCCGCCGAGGAGCGCGCGGAAGCGGCGGTCGAACCGGAACTCCCGCCGGGCATTGCCAATGAAGTCGAGGACCGTGAGGCAGGGCTTGTCCCGGTGCAGGCGCAGTCCTCGGCCGAGCTGCTGGAGGAAGACCGTGGCGCTCTCCGTGGGGCGCAGGAAGAGGATCGTGTCGACCGTCGGGATGTCGACCCCCTCGTTGAACAGGTCGACGGTGAAGAGAGCCTGAAGCGAGCCGGGTCGCTCCGGGCCGGACTCCAGGGACCGGACCGCGGCGTCCCGCTCATCCGTCGGGGTCTCCCCGAGGACGACCGCGCTCGGGATCCCCGCCTTCTCGAACCAGCCCGCCATGAATCGGGCGTGCTCCACCGAGACACAGAAGCCGAGTGCCCTCATCTTCCGCACGTCGGTGACGCGCCGCAGGACTTCCTGGACAACGAGCCGCGCCCGCGCCTCGGCGCCTCCCGCCACGACATAACGCTCCGCCAGCTCCGCCCGGTCGTAGCCCCAGCCCCGCCTCCAGGCCACGTCGTCGAGGTCGACGCTGTCCTTCACCCCGAAGTACTGGAATGGAGCGAGGAGGCCCCGTTCGAGCGCCTCCCAGAGCCGCATCTCGTACGCCGTGCGCCCGTCGAACCACCGGCGTACGTCCCTGCCGTCGTGGCGCTCGGGGGTGGCCGTGAGGCCGAGCAGGACCCGCGGCCGGACGTGCGCGAGAAGGCGCTCGTATGTCGGCGCCTCCGCGTGGTGGAACTCGTCCACGATCACCACGTCGAAATGATCGGGCGGCAGGTCGGCTTCCAGGTTCATCCGCGAGAGAGACTGGATCGTCGCGAAGACGTGCTCGCCCGACTCGACCCTGCGCTCGCCAGTCAGCAGCTCACCGAAGTCCGGATCCTGGAGCACCGTCGCAAACCAGCCCCGGCTCTGCGTGAGGATCCTGTCCCGATGCGCGACGAAAAGCAGCCGCGCGCGCGGGAGCGTTCGTCTCAGCTCACGGTAGTCGAACGCGGCCACGAACGTCTTCCCGGTCCCCGTCGGCGCGACGAGGAGGTTCCGCGTGTGCCCCCGCTCCCGCTCCACCCTGAGGGCCTCGAGCATCGGCTCCTGGTAGGGGTGCGGCGTCAGGTCCAGGCGGAGCGGCACCGGTCGCTCTCCGCCTCTCGTCCTCTGCGCCGCCAGCGCGCGAACCACGCGCTCCCTGTCGCGCCCGGGGTCGTACGGCACGAACTCGTCCGCCCCCCGATACGACTCGAACGCGGCCCGGAACTTCGTCAGCAGCGGTCCCGAGTCCCGCCACGAGAGACGAACGTTCCATTCGAGCCCCTCGTGCAGCGCCGAGCGCGAGAGGTTCGAGGAGCCGATGTAGGCCGTGTGGCTTCCGCTCCCGCGGTGGAAGAGCCACGCCTTGGCGTGGAGGCGCGTCCGGCGGTCGTCGTAGGAAATGCGCACCTCTGCGCCGATTCGCGCCAGCTCGTCGAGAGCCCTGACCTCGCTCGCCCCGATGTAGGTCGTGGTGAGGACTCGGACAGGCCAGGCTTCTCCCCGCGCCCGGCCCCGCTCCACCACGGCCGCCAGGGCGTCGATGAGGACCCGCAGCCCGCTCCACTTCACGAAGGCGCAGAGGAGATCCACCCGGTCCGCGGTCGCAAGCTCCCGCCCGAGCTCGCTCGCGAGCGAGGGCTCGCCGGAGGCGTTGACGAGGAGGGCGCTCTCGGCGAGCGGCGTCTCCGGCAGGACCGGCGCCGCGGATGCCCCCAGGACGGGACGCGCCCGCACGAGCCGCAGGTGTCTCGGCCCCTGGACCTTCAGCTCCCCCGGTCCGAACGGCGTCTCGCCGCAGTGCTCCTCAGCCGCATCGGCCAGCGTGGAGAGCAGGCGATTCAGGATCTCGATCCGTCGCCGCTGCCGCTCGGCGGGCTCGCCCTGAACCGACGCGAGCACCCGCTCGACGAGCGGCCTGAGATGGGCGGCGACGAAGGAGGGCGTACGTCCCGGTTCGAGGTCCTCGATCCCGACTTCGCGGTCGCGGCTCGCCTCCCCCGTCAGCGCCGCGAGCGCGTCGTCGAGGAGGTGGTCGTAGACACCGTCAGCGAGCCGCGGCGACACCCGGCTGTTAGCGCTCATTTGAAAGCGCGGAAATCTGGACAGGAGCCGAGGGGCTCCGTCGGCTTCGCGACTGGCCAGTGAGGGCCCAGAAGGGGTCGTACCAGGTGCCCGGGCGCCCACAGGCTACGCACAGGAAGCTCTCGGGTGGCTTCGCCGAGCCATGGAGGCGGGTCTGCCCGTTGCCCCGTCCCAGCTCCCACCAGCGACCGCGTGCGACGGCGTTTGAGGCCGGGTGATGCGTCACGCGGAGCCGCTCCCGGTAGGCGCGCTGCCGGACTCGATGCCGAAGGCGGCCAGCCAGACTCGTCTGATATCGCCGCCCGGCGGCGCGTTGCACGTGACGACGATGATCCTGTCGGCAGAGGTCGCCACAGAAGCCATGCCCGCGGTGACAGTCTTCGCAGATCCCGAACGGCCGCCTGCATCGTTCGTTGGCGCAGACAAGAATCCTGAGCACGCCGTGAGGCAGGGATCGATCTCGAACCATGTGTCGACCTTAGCCCGTCGCCGCTCCGCGGCGGCGGGGATTATGCTGACTACCCTTCGATCGGCTCCTGTTCAGATTCCCGCGCCTTCTGGTGATCGGGGACACTCC
>CAVOJA010000062.1:0-13418 GCA_963696015.1 uncultured Holophagales bacterium | reverse complement strand
CGCCGCCCTCGCGCAGGGCGTCGTCACGAACGTCGCGGACGACCTCGACGGCGAGGCGCGCCCGCGCCCGGTGGGCCTTCTCCCCGACCTCGGCGCCGACGAGTCGGACGGAGGCGCGCTGATCCCTGGGCGGACGGCCACCCCGATCGCCGTCGGCGAGACGAAGTCCGGGACGGCTCCCGCCGGGGCGTTCGCCGACTTCGTCGCGACTCTCGCCGCCGGGCAGGTCCCGAACCTCGTCGTACGGGTCGAGGCTGCCTCCGGCACCGGCACCTTCCGGCTCCTCGTCCGCAACCGGCAGCTTTCCCTGGCGACGCTCTTCGACGTCGAGGGCCGAGCTGGCGACGAAACGTCGCGGGAAGTCCTGGTCTCTGCGCCCCTGCCGGGCGACTGGTACCTCTCCGTCCTCTCCACGGCCGGCGACGTCCCGTTCACGATCTCGATCGGAGGGGCCGACAAGGGTGTCTCGTCGATCTCCCCCGCTTCCGGCGGGAACACCGGAAGCGTCACGGTGCAGGTACGGGGCGCCGGCTTCGAGGAAGGGGTGCGGGTCGAGCTGAGGAACGCCGGAGTCGCGCTCCTGTCGACCGCTCCGGCAACGCGAACCTCCACGCTTCTCACCGCGCGCCTCGGTCTCGGCGGACTCGCACCGCAGCGGTGTGACGCCTGCGTCGTCTGGCCCGACGAGGAGAGCCACTGTCTCTCCGGAGGCTTCGAGGTCGTCGCCGGCCGGCCGCCCGTCGTAAACGCGGAGCTCTTGATCCCGAACGCCATCCGGGTCGGACGGCCCGCCACCGGCATCGTCACGTGGTGGAACGACGGGAACGTCGACGTCTCGGCCCCGCTCCTCGTCGTCAGCTCGCAACAGGGCGCGCCACTTCGCCGGAATTCCCGCGAGGGATGGGGGGCCGAGCCGATCCGCTTCCTCGGGATCGACTCCGGCTCCCTCGGCTCCGCCGGCGTCCTTCCGCCCGGCGCCCGCGGCCGGGCGACGTTCCAGGTCCTCCCCGAAGGGCCGGGGCACGCGCCGTTCCGGATCGTCCTCACCCGGCTCTCCGAGGAGGCGATGGCCCGGCCGATCGACTGGGCCGACCTCGAGGCCTCGCTCCGTCCCGAGGGAATCACCCCGAGCGCCTGGGCGAGGGTCTTCCCGCTGATCCGACAGGCCGTCGGTCCGACGTGGGGCGACTACGTCGCGCGGCTCCGCGCCGACGCGAGCTACCTCTCCGGGATCGGCCGCTCGATCACCGACCCCGGCGCGCTGCTCGGCGTGACGATCGACCGCGCCCTCGAGACCGGGCCGCTCTCTTCGCTCGCCTCCGGGGTCGACGCGGCCTGCCCGGCGCCCGGGATGCCTCTCACCTTCGGCCGGTCGTTCGGGAACGGCCCGCTGGCCCGTGCGTCGATCGGCGCGCTCGGAGCCGGATGGACCCACACGTACGACAAGCTCCTCTCCGCCCTGTCGAACGGAGACCGCGAGGTCCGCTCGAACGACGGCGACGTCCGCCGGTTCCGGCTCCTCCCGGACGGGACGTTCCGGGCCTTGCCGGGCGACCACGGGACCCTCGTCGTCGAAGGGGCGACGGCCCGGATCGTCGAGCGGAACGGCGTCGTCCTGCGCTTCCGCTCCGACGGCCTCCTCTCCTCGATCGCCGACCCGGTCGGGAACCGGCTCGACGCGACGTGGGACGCCGCAGGCCGCCTCGTCGAGGTCGCCCACACGAACGGCGACCGGCTCGCGTTCCAGTATGCCCCCTCGGGCCGTCTCGTCCGTCTCGTCGACCACGCCGGCGCGGCGACGACGTACGCCTACGACGGCGAGGACCGCCGCCTCGTCCAGGTGACTCAGCCGGGAGGGCGCGTCACGCGGTACGGCTACAAGGGATCCGCCCCCGACGAGGACGCGCTCGTGTCGATCACCTTCCCCGACGGCAGCCACGTCTTCTACGAGTACGACACCTCCGGTCGGCTCGTCGGCCAGCGACGGGATACCGGCCCGGGGACCTCTTTCGCGCGGGACGCGGACGGCCGGATCGTCGTCGGTCCCGGCGAAGCCGCGGGCAGTCGTCTCGCCGGGCTCGCGCCCGGGACGGGCGGCCTCGCCCTCGCCCTCGACGAGACCGGACGCCTCGGGGAGATGGTCGATCCCCTCGGGAACGCCACCGGCCTCGACTGGGACGACGACGGGAACCTCACCGAGTTCTTGGATCCCACGGGTGGCGCCGCGGCTCTGGAGCACGGACCGCTGGGCGAGGTGACCGCGCTCCTCGAAGAAGGGGGAGGCGAGACCCGCCAGTCGTACGACTACCCGTCCGCTGGCGGACGCTTCGCACGTTCCCTGACCGACCCGCTCGGAAACCCTTCCGCGTTCGCGCGGAACGCGGCGGGAAAGGTCACCGGCGTCACCTGGCCCGACGGCAGCGTCGCCGCTTTCGCTCGCGACGCGAACGGCCTCGTCGTCTCGTACACGAACAGGCGCGGACAGACGATCGGGTACGAGCGGAACGCGCGCGGACAGGTCACCCGGAAGACCCTCCCCGGCGGGGCCGTCGTCGAGTACGGCTACGACGCCGCCGGGCGGCTCGAGACCGCGACCGACGCGACCGGCACCACCCGCCTCGTGCACGACGCCCGCGGGTTCCTCACGGAGATCTCCTACCCCTCCGGCAAGTGGTTCCGCTACGAGAGGGACGGCGTTGGCAGGATGACGCGGCGGACCTCCGACGACGGATACGCCCTGGCCTGGCGCTACGACGCCGCCGGGCGGCCGACCCGCGTCGAGCGGAACGGAGGCGAGCTCGTCGTCGCCTATACCTACGACGGCCTCGGTCGCCTCTCCCGCGAGGAGCGCGGCAACGGGACCGCCACTGCCTACACCTGGGACGCCGCTTCGCGCGTGACCGGCGTTTCGCACCTCGGTCCGGGGGGTTCGACGCTGGCCACCTACGGCTACGCCTACGACGCCGCCGGCCGGATCGTCTCCGCGACCCGTCCCGACGGGACGGCCACCTACACCTGGGACGCCCTCGGTCGTCTCGCAAGCGAACGCGCGCCGAACGGAGCCCTCACCACCTACCGCTACGACGCCGCGGGCAACCGCGCAGAGGTCGAGACGAACGGCGTCGTCGTCCCATACACGGTGAACGAGCTGAACCAGCTGACCTCCGCCGGCGGATCGACCTACACCTGGGATGCCGACGGCAACATGGCATCGCGCACCACTCCCGAGGGGACGACGAACTTCTCCTGGAACGCCGAGGGACGCCTCGTCGAGGTCGCCGGTGCGGCCGGGAACGCGGCCTACGCCTGGGGCGCCCTGGGTGCCCTCGAGGCCGCGACGCAGGGCGGCGTCACCTCCCGCTATGTCAACGACCCCGTCGCCGCGGCCGGCGCCGCCGCGACCGTCCTCGACGCCGCCGGGGCGCTCTCGGCCCGCTTCGACCACGGAGCGAGCCTCCTCGCCGCCGTCGACGCCGCCGGCAACGCCTCCTCTTACCACTTCGACGCGATGGGGAACGCGACGGTCCTGACGGACCCCGCCGGCTCCCCCACCCGGACCTACTCCTACGACGCACACGGGAACGTGACCTCGACGACGGGGACTTCGCCGAACCCCTTTACGACGAGCGCCAGCTCGAGCGCCGTTCCCTTCGCGGGAGGCTTCGTCGGCGACAGCGCGACGCCGTACGACCCGATCGCCGGCCGCTGGCCGACGACGAGCCGCGACGGCTACTCGACCGGCGCGAACCTCTACACGCCGTGGAAGGAGATGAAGCTCGAGACGAAGGGACCGCCGAAGACGCTCGCCGGCTGGGGCGACTTCTCGATCTCGTGGTATTCGTTCCTCAAGGACGTCAAGGAGCTGCCCCAACCGATCAACTACACCGAGATGGACTATTCGGGGCTGCCGACCTCGGTCTATGACTCGTTGAAGGGGATCTACGACGCCAACCAGGCCAGCGAGCAGAACGACACGCTCGGGGTTATCGAGGGCCTCGGGAACTCGGCGCTCGCCGACCTGGAAATCCTCTCGATCCCCGTCCCCATGCTGCGGCCCTTCGTCAAGGCGACCAAGTGGACGGCCTTCCTGGGCAAGAAAGCCTGCGAGCTCTACATCGCGAACCTCGCTCCCAACCGCGACCCGTACTGGTTCCAGCCGGTGCCGCGGAACAAGTGGTACTACTACAAGAAGAACTTCGGCGACGTCCTCCCGCCCGAGGTGTTGCGCGACCTTCTCGACGAGAAGGACAGCGACCAGCGCACGCCGGAAGACCCGAACGAGAAGGCCGCGACGGCCGGCAACGGCCCGCGCCACCTCGTCCGCGCCGGCTCCCGGATCGACTACGTCGTCGCGTTCCAGAACGTCCCGACCGCCTCCGCCCCCGCCCAGGAGGTCTTCGTCGCCGACGACCTCGACCCGAGCCTCGACGTCTCCACGCTGGAGCTCCGCGATGCCGGCTGGGCGAGCACCGCGGTGCCCGCCCCCGCCGCGACGCGGGCGTTCCAAGAAAGGACCGCGATCCGCGACTGGCGGCCCGGAGACCTGCGCCCCTGGTGGGTCGACCTCGCGGCCGGGGAGAGCGGCCCCGGACGGCTCCGTTGGACCTTCCGGACGCTCGACCCCGCGACGGGCGAGCTTCCCGAGGACGCGATGGCGGGCTTCCTCCCGCCCGACGACGCCAGCGGGCGCGGCCAAGGGTGGGTGTCGTTCTCCGTCCGGACGAAGACCGGCCTCCCGCCCGGCACGCGCATCGTCAACTCCGCCACGATCGTCTTCGACACCGAGGCGCCGATCACGACGAACGAGGTCTTCCACACGATCGGCCTCCCGGGGGACGTGAACGACGACGGCGTCGTCAACCCCGCCGACGTCTTCTACCTCGTCAACTACTTCTACTCGGCCGGCCCGGAGCCTCTCGGCATCGCCGACGTCAACGCCGACGAGCGGGTCGACGCCCTCGACCTCTTCTATCTCATCAACTTCCTCTACGCCGGCGGCCCGGAGCCGCTGTGAGCAAGGAGCCGACGATGCGCGCCCTCTCCTCCGCCGCTCTCGCCACCCTCCTCCTCGTCGCGCCGGCCGCCCTCGCGCAGGACGCGCTCCGGTTCGGGGTGCCCTCGGGCACCGGACCGTTCACCGTCCCGATCACCCTCTCCGACGCCGCGGGGACGCCCCTCGGCGTCGACCGGCCGGCCGGTCAGCGGATCCAGGCCTTCGCCCTCACGGTCCGCTTCACTCCCGCCGCCGCCGTCACCTCCGCGACCCTCGTCCGCGCAGGCCTCCTCGCCGGACGGACGCCTGTCTTCGAGACGACGGCGATGGGACCGGGAACGATCACGTGGGTCGGCTCGTTCGACGAATCGGCCGGCGCGATTCCCTTCACCCAGCCTCCCGGCGCCGGCGGCGACGCAATCCTCTCGCTCTCCGTGACCCTCGCCCC
Organism: uncultured Holophagales bacterium; assembly: GCA_963696015.1. Taxonomy (GTDB): domain Bacteria; phylum Acidobacteriota; class Thermoanaerobaculia; order UBA5066; family UBA5066; genus UBA5066. The sequence goes on along the minus strand of CAVOJA010000062.1, from coordinate 7,977 downwards.
CGGGGCGACGGTGAGCGCGAGCCTCGATGCGCCCACGACGACGCTCTCGAACCAGGGAGGGACCCTCAGCGAGAGCGCCGCCGAAGCAACTCTCGCTCTCGGCCCCGCGCTGACGATGCCGCTCGGAGAAGCGGACGCGCCGCCGATCCCGGCGGCCGGTCCTCTCGCCCTCATCGCTCTCGCAACCGCGGTGGCCGCGGCGGGAGCGCTCCTCAGCCGCCGCGTCTGAAAGGGATCGGCGGTCCGCGAGTCCGGGCGACGCCCTCGGATAGGGTCGCCCGGCTCTCTTCTCAGAGCCTCCGGCGTTCCCGGGCCGCTTCCAGGAGCTTGACGTCGACCTGGTCCTGAGGCCGGCCCGCGGCGAGCTTGGCGGCGATGAGGTCGTCCAGATCGATGACGTTTACGGTGATAGGTCCCCATGCGGCACGACATCTTCGCGGCCAGGAATCCTCAAAGACGGCGCCGGGGATGGAACGTAGCAGGTCGATCCGGGCGGGCGGTGTGCCGAAAAACAGGAACTCCTCGACAGCCAGCCCTGCAGCCAGCTCGACGAGCCCGTCAGGGGCGCCGAAACCGGCCAATGCTCGAACGACCTTCGCCAGGTTTTCAGGTGAAGTGCCGATCCAGAGGTCCAGATCCTTGGTATACCGCGGCTTCGCGTGCGTCGACACCGCCCAGCCGCCGACGACGAGATACTCAACCCCGCAGTTTTCGAACTCCGTAAGCAAGTCGATCAAGTCGGGGGAGAGGTCCACCGTGCCCCTGAAGGTACCATGAGTCGCGCACGAGCTCGAGGGTGGCCTGGAACCTCTCACCAGGAGAGAGCCGGCTCCAGTAGTCGAGATCCTGAGCCTCGGCCTCCGCCAACGACCCAGCCTTGCCGAACACGAGCGAAGCCCTGCGAGCCTCGCGTCTCTCGACTGCCAATGCGCCCGGCTCCTGGCCTGTGGGCGGTAAGCCTGTCATATGGCCAATTCTACTTTGAGTCGAAGGAACCCCCTAATCGGCCGAGTCCGCCGACGCAGGAAAAGCGAGCTTGGCTCTGCCGCGCGCGGAGTCGCGCGCCCCGACCGAACACCCGTCCGGGAAGATCGCTCCCGGTAGGTTGTCCTCCCTCCGCGCGGCGCGTGTTCTCTTTACGCCCGTCCCCGTCCTCATCCTCCTTACGTTGTCCGTCTCTCCCACCGGTCGCGCCGAGAAAGCGCGCGGAGGCGTTCCTCTACTACGCGAAGGAGCCGTTGGACCGGTTCTTTCCGAGCCTCGTCGGGCGGGCCGACGGGAGGTGGACGAACGAGGCGGGCCTCAGCGGCCGGAACACGACCTGGACCCACGGCATCGACCTCTCCTGGCCGCTCTTCGACTCGACGATCTCGATCGCCGACACGCGCGAGAGGAAAGCCCTCGCCCAGGCGCCTTTACCGACGTGACCGTCCCGGTCGGTGGCGTCGCCCAGTCTCCCGTCATCCCGCGGACGGCGATCCGGCCGACCGAGAAGGGCTTCCTTGCCTTCGTCGTGGAGGACGGAAAGGCGCGCGAGCGCGTGCTGACCCTCGGCCTCCGGACGACCGAGGGGCTCGTCGAGGTCCGCGGCGGTCTGAGAGCCGGAGAGGAGCTCGTGATCCGGGGCGCCGAGGCGCTTCGGGACGGTCTCCCCGTCAAGGTGAGCGCGCCCGGCGCAGAGCCGACCACCGCGTCCAGGCCGGAGACCCGCGGATGAACATCACAGAGGTCTGCATCCGGCGGCCCGTCCTCGCCTGGATGCTGATGGCCGCGACGATCGTCTTCGGCGGCGTCGCCCTCTCGCGCATCGGCATCAACCGGTTCCCCGACGTCGACTCGCCCACGATCTCCGTCTCCGTGACGTGGGAGGGCGCCGCGCCCGAGGTCCTGGAGCACGACGTCGTCGGGCCGCTCGAAGAGATCGCGGCCCTCCAGCGCGAGCACATCGAGCTCCCGGCCGGCCGGCTCGAGACCGAGGAGCGCGAAATCAGCGTCCGGGTCATGGGCGAGGCCCTCGACCTGAACACGCTCCGGAAGATCTCGCTCCGCGACCTGAACGGCGCGCCGGTCGACCTCGAGAACGTCGCCCTCGTCGAGGACGGCTTCGAGGACGAGCGGCGCATCGCGCGCGTCAACGGCGCCCCCGCGCAGGGGCTCGGCATCCGCAAGCAGCGCGGATCGAACGCCGTCGCCGTCGCACAGGGGGTCAAAGCCGCGATGGCCGAGATCCAGAAGACCCTCCCGCCGGGATTGGAGGTCGGGATCAACTTCGACTCCACGACCTTCATCGAGGACTCGGTCCACGACATCCGGTTCGAGATCCTCCTCTCGGTCGTCCTGACGGGCCTCGTCTGCTGGATGTTCTTCGGCTCCCTCTCCTCGACGCTGAACGTCCTCCTCGCGATCCCGATGTCGCTCCTCGGGACGGTCGCGTTCATCTACTTCGCCGGGTTCACGCTGAACGCCTTCACGCTCCTCGCGCTCGGGCTCGCCGTGGGCATCGTCGTCGACGACGCGATCATGGTCATGGAGAACATCTTCCGGCCCTTCGAGGAGGGGAAAGACCGGGTGACCGCCGCCCGCGAGGGGACGGGCAAGATCACGTTCGCGGCCCTCTCGGCGACGATCGCGATCATCGCGATCTTCATCCCGGTCGTCTTCATGAAGGGGGTCATCGGGAAGTTCTTCCTCCAGCTCGGCATCACGCTCTGCATCGCGGTGGCCCTTTCCAACGTCGAGGCGATCACCCTCGCCCCGGCCCGCTGCGCGCAGATCCTGAAGGCCGGCGAGGTGAACCGGAGCGGTCTCGGCGGCCTCGTCGACCGCGCCTTCGACGCCCGGGCGCGTCGACGCCCGCGTCCTCGCCAAGAGGCTGAAGCACCCCGTCGCGGTTCTCGTCTCCGCCACCGTTCTCCTCGGCGTCGCGTTCCTCGCTTTCCGCGCGCTCCCCTCGGAGTTCGTCCCGTCGCAGGACCAGGGGCGCCTCATGCTCCGCGTCCAGACGGCCGTCGGATCCGACATCCGCGAGACGGACACGGCCTTCCGGAAGGTCGAGGCCTACGTCACCGCCCGCTCCGAGGTGACGCGCTGCTTCGCCGTCGTCGGGGGGTTCGGCGGCGGCGTGAGCGGCGGCGTCGTCTTCGTCTCCGTGGTCGACAAGAGCGATCGAAAGCTCTCTCAGACCGAGTTCGCTGCGGAGATCCGCAAGGAGCTCAACTCGTACCCGGCCGTGAGGGTCGTCGTCCAGGACCTCTCGCAGTCGGGCTTCACGGCCCAGCGCGGTGTCCCGGTCGAGTTCTCCGTCCGGGGACCCGACTGGGACGTCCTCGTCGGGAAGGCGCGCGGGATCTCCGAGAAGCTGAGCGCGAGCGGCCAGGTCGTCGACCTCGACATGGACTACCGGATCGGAATGCCCGAGCTGCGGATCGTCCCGAACCGGGCGCGCGCCGCCGACCTCGGCATTCCCGTCGAGCACGTCGCGACCGCCCTGAACGCGACGCTCGGCGGCCTGCGCATCGGTAAGTACTCGACGGAGGGGCGGCGGATCGGCGTCGCCGACATGGCCCTCGCGTCCCAGTTCAGCTCGTTCCTCCACCCGGTCACGGTCCTCTCGATCCCCCCGCTCTCCGTCGCGGGCGCGGCGTTCGCCCTCCTCGCCACCGGCCGGAGCCTGAACATCTTCTCGATGATCGGCCTCCTCCTGATGGGGATCGTGAAGAAAAACTCGATCATCCTCGTCGACGACACGAATCAGCTCCGGGAGCGGGGACTCGACACCTTGAACGCGCTCCTGAAAGCGGGACCGGTCCGGCTGCGGCCGATCCTGATGACGTCCATCGCGACGATGATGGCCGCCATCTCGCCCGCCGCCGGGATCGGCTCGGGCTCCGAGATCGGGGCGCCGATGGGGGTCGCCGTCATCGGCGGCCTCATCGCCGCAACGGTCCTCTCGCTCCTCGTCGTTCCGTCCTTCTACCTCGTCACGGACCGGATCGCCGCCAGGATCAAGGGCCGCCGCGACGAGGCCGCCACGAGCGCCGAACCGTCAGCGCCTTCGCCGTCCGCCCCCTGACCGTTTCCACGGGGGCGCCGGCGCCCCGGACCGCGACCGCCTATGGCGTCGGATTCGATCTCCCCGCCTTCTCCGAATCGGCGGCCTTCGCCCTGGCGATCGTCTCGGCGTAGGCGAAGCTGGTCTTGTTCGTCTCGGTCCTCGCCTCGATCAGGACGAAGTCCTTCGTACCGGTCTCGAGGGCCGACACGGCTCGATCGAGCCGGGACCTGGCCTCGTCGATTTCCCGGGAGAAGGACTCCCACGTTCCGCGGGGCTCGAGGGCGAGGTTCACGAGCGCCGCCGTCGCGAGCGAAACCTCCTCGATTTCCCCGCGACGCCTGGAGGACGGGTCGACGGGAATCGGCTTCGAATACTCGGAAAGGAGCGTTCTGGCGGCGGTGCCCTCAGCCGACTCGCGAAAATCGGAAAGGTCTGCCCAGCTCCGCGCCGTCGAGCCCGGCCCGTTCGCGGCCGGTTCGAGGATCTCCGCGTATCTCATGGCGAGGTAGATGACTCCGGTCCTCGCCGTGTGGGCGTTCACGAGGACCCGCTTCGTCGGTCCGTAGTCCTCCTTCGGGCCGCAGGCGACGAACAGCAAGGACACGAGAAGGCACGGGACGGCTCTGCGCATGAGAGATCTCCCCACTCGCCTGGATTCGGCGTCACGGGACCACCGCTCCCGGCGGCTCCATTTCTCCGTGCGCGGGATTTTAGCCGGACCCCGTCCGGCCTCCGGTCACTGCCGAGCCCTAGGCCTCCTCCGACGCCGGGGCTGAGCTGCTGCCGCACGTCAGCACGACCTCTGAGACACTCCGGGCCATGAGCCCGCTCCGTTTCACGGTCTTCCCCGGGAGCTTCGCCGTTCTCCGCCTCGCACCGGACGCGGCCGTCCCGGCGGAGCTCCTCGTGCCGCCCTTCCACTCCGTGACGAGGACCCCCGCGGAACTCTCCGTCGTCTGCCCCGAGAACGCCGTCCCGGCAGAGTCGAGGGCCGAGACCGGCTGGGCGCTCCTCGCGCTCGCCGGACCGTTCCCGTTCGAGATGGTCGGGGTCCTCGCGGCGGTCCTCGGGCCCCTGGCGACGGCGGGCGTCAGCATCTTCGCCCTGAGCACCTTCGATACGGACTACGTCCTCGTGAAAAGAGAGAGGCTCCCGGACGCCATCGACGCCCTGACGGCCGCCGGGCACGGGTGCGTCGAGGCCGGGACGTAGGAAATCCGGACGGCCCTTTCGCCCCTCCGAGCGTCTGCTATGTTGCGCGCCCCATGATCGCCGTCTCGGACCTCGGAAAATCGTTCGGTGCCCAGACCCTCTTCGAAGGCGTCTCCATCCAGTTCAACCCCGGCAACCGCTACGGCCTCGTCGGCGCGAACGGCTCGGGGAAATCGACCCTCCTGCGCATCCTCTCGGGTGAGGAAGCGGCCTCGTCGGGCATCGTCTCGATCCCCAAGAAGCTCAGGCTCGGCGTCCTGAAGCAGGACCACTTCCGCTTCGAGGAGATGCCGATCCTCGACGTGGCGATGATGGGAAACCAGGAAGTCTGGGAGGCGATGGCCGAGAAGGAGCGCCTCCTTCACGACGACGCTACGTTCGAGAGCGACCGGTACGCTCACCTCGAGGACATCATCATGCGGTACCAGGGGTACTCGCTCGAGGCGAGGGCGGGAGAGATCCTCGAAGGCCTCGGGATCCCGACGGAGGTTCACGGGTCGCCTCTCTCGACCCTCTCGGGCGGGTTCAAGCTCCGCGTCCTCCTCGGGCAGGTCCTCGCGGCGGACCCGGGGGCGCTCCTCCTCGACGAGCCGACGAACCACCTCGACATCGTCTCGATCCGCTGGCTCGAGAAGTTCCTCGAAGCCTACAAGGGCCTCGCGATCGTCATCTCGCACGACCTCCGCTTCCTCGACAACGTCTGCACCCACATCGCGGACGTCGACTACGAGACCGTGACGCTCTACACCGGCAACTACAGCGCGTTCGAGGCCGCCAAGGAGGCGGAACGGGAGCGGAAGGAAGCCGAGATCCAGAAGCGCGAGAAGCAGATCGCCGGGCACCAGGCCTTCGTCGACCGCTTCCGCGCGAAGGCGACGAAGGCGCGGCAGGCGCAGAGCAAGATCAAGCTCATCGAGAAGATCGTCATCGACAAGCTGCCCGAGAGCTCCCGCCGGCACCCGCGCTTCCGCTTCCGCCAGCGGCGGCCGAGCGGGCGGACCGCACTCGAGATCGACTCCGTCGGGAAAGCCTACGGCGACAACGTGGTGCTGAAGGACGTCTCTCTCAGGGTCGACCGGGGAGACCGCCTGGCGATCATCGGCCCGAACGGCATCGGCAAGTCGACGCTCCTGAAGATCGCGATGGGCGAGCTCGCGCCGGACGGCGGCAAGGTCACGTGGGGCTACGAGGCCAGCCCGGGGTACTTCTCGCAGGACCACTCGGAGCTCCACGGCGCCGGCCGGCAGTCGATCGAGGCCTGGCTCTGGGAGGCGGCCCCGGGCGAGCCGATCGGATTCGTACGCGGGCACCTCGGACACGTCCTCTTCACGGGCGACGACGCGGACAAGCCCGTCCGGGCCCTGTCCGGAGGAGAGAGCGCCCGCCTCGTCTTCGCCCGTCTCTCGGTCCTCGGCCCGAACGTCCTGGTCCTCGACGAGCCGACGAACCACCTCGACATCGAGGCGATCGAAGCCCTCGTCACGGCGCTGAACGAGCACGACGGGACGCTGATCTTCGTCTCCCACGACCGCTGGTTCGTCTCTCGCCTCGCCAACAGGATCCTGGAGATCTCGCCAAAGGGGCTCAACGACTTCCGAGGGACCTACGACGAATACCTCGAGCGCTGCGGAGACGATCACCTCGACGCGGACGCCGTCCTGCTCAACGTCCGCAAGGCCAGGAAGAGCCAGGAGTCACGGAAGAAGGAGCCCGAGCCGAAACGACAGAACCGGGTGAAGGCCCTCGAGAAGAAGCGCGACGAGCTGACCCGCCTGATCGAGTCGGCGGAAACGCGCGTCCACGACATCAGCGAGCGATTCCTCGACCCGGCACTCTTCGGGAAGAACGCCCAGGCGGAGGCCCGGCAGCTCGAGGAGGAGCAGAAGCAGCTGAAGCTGAGGATCGAGAGTCTGATGACCGAATGGGAGCAGGTCGAGAGGGAGATCGAGGCGTCAGGACCGAACGGGTAGGCTCCCGGATCGGCGCGACGGCGGCCCCGGCACCTTTCTGGCCCGCGCCCTGGCCGTGCGCCCCTTGACCTTCTTCGCCGGGGGCATGGCCTCGACGCCGACGGTCAGGACGACCGTTGCCGCGCTCTCCCCCGCTTCGATGAACACGGTCGGTGGAGAGACCTTCGCAGGCGACCGGCCCGTCGCGTCCATGATGTAGACGCCGCGGATCATCTCGGGCGCCTCGAGGTCCAGGGCGAGAGTCCGGACAGGTTCGCCCATCGACGTCGCGTTCAGGAGCAGGCTCTGCCGGCCGTACTCCTCCGTGATCCGGTCCCCGATCTTCACGTGGAGGCGCGGCCCGACGAGGTCGCCGGCGAACGGGACTTTACGGGCCAGCAGATCGACGATCCGGTTGATCGCCGCACCCAGGATCGGGCCGAGGTCGTTCTGGTAGAAGACCGTGAAGCGCAGGTCGAGAACCGCCACGTCGGGGAGTGCCACGGGCTTCTCGAAGAGCGGCGCCCCCTGTCCCGGCTCGAGGCCGGCGACGAGCTTGCCGGCACCCGTCGTCTCCCCCGTCGCCGCCCGGAACTCGAACGCCCTGGCCGCGAGGATTTCGCCCGTGACCGGATTCACGAGGCGCGCGACGAGCGCGACCTCCATCGCCCTCGGAGCAGCCGTCGGACGGCCGTTCCTGTGGACGGTGACGGAAAGCAGCGTGGCGGAGAGGCGTCCGGCCATGGCGAGGTCCTCCTGATT
>CAVOJA010000061.1:0-19999 GCA_963696015.1 uncultured Holophagales bacterium | reverse complement strand
CCGATCCTCCTGTTCTCCCGTTGGCCGGCGAGCCTCTTCCTGGTGTCGGACACGGGCGCGGCAACGCCGCCGAAGGCATCCCGGCTCGAGATGGAGGCGTACCTGGCGGCTTCTCCCAGGGAAGTCCTCTTCCTGCGCGAGGGACGGAACGGGACCGTTGGCGTCGTACAGACGGGCGAGGCACGGGCCCTTTACGTCGGAGCCCACCCCGATGCCTCCGATTGGGTCGACATGTCGACCCAACGGCTCCTTTCCGTCGTAGCGCTCGCGGCTCACCCCGCGCCGGCCGATGTCCTCGTCATCGGGTACGGCTCGGGGGTCTCTGTCGCGGCGGCGCTCCGGGCGCCGGGCGTCTGGCACGTCGACGGGGTCGAGATCGAGAAGGCGGTCCTCGAGGCCTCTCCGTTCTTCCACCACGTGAATCGGAAGGCGGAACGGGATCCTCGGGCACGGTACGTTCTGGACGATGCCCGCGGATATGTCGCAGGAACGCGGAGGAGCTGGGACGTCATCGTTTCCGAGCCGTCGAACCCGTGGCGGGCGGGCGAGGCGAGCCTCTTCACGACGGACTTCTACCGTTCGGCGAAGGCCAGGCTTCGCCCCGGAGGCATCTTCGCTCAGTGGCTCCAGCTCTACGCCACCGACGAGTACTGCGTGAAGATGGTCCTCAGGAGCCTGGACTCATCCTTCACCCAGGTGCAGGTCTGGTGGCTCGACGGCGGGAATGTCGTCGTCCTCGCCGCCGACGAACCGATTCGCGTGTCTCGCGAACGGATGGACGGCCTTCTCGACGGGCCCTTCCGCGAGGATCGAATCCGCGACGCGCGCATCGGGACGTCGACGGAGTTCTATGCCCGGTTCCTCCTCGACACGGCGGCGACGCGCGCGTTCGCCGGCGAGGGGCCGATTCACACGGACGACCGGCCTTTGCTCGAATTCGAGGCCCCGCGGGCCGTCTTCCGTTCGAGCGGAAGCGAAGGGGTCCGGCTCCTCTCGGCAAAGCTCTCCTCAGGATCTCTCTTCCCTCCGCTGGACGGTCCGCCTCCCCCGGAGGAGGCGCTGTGGGCGGGACTCTCGGAGATGCACCGCTCGCTGGGCCGAGCGGGCGACGCGGAAGCCGCGGCCTGGAGGGCGGTGTCACTCGGGGATGGAGTCCTCGGGCGAATCCGTCTCGCGACGCTTCGGATGGCGGCGAGGGACGAGAGAGGGGCGCGGCAGCTCCTCTCGGGCGTTCCATCGGACGGGGCCGGTCTTCATCCCGAATTCGTCATCGAGCTGAGATCGCTCCAGGCGGTGCTCGTGATTGCCGAAGGACGGGCGGGGGAGGCGGAAGCGGCCATCGGCGAGGCCGGAGTCCTCGAGGGTCCCTACGGCATCCAGCTGGTCGATCTCTTTCGGGCCCTCCACCGCGACGCCGACGCGTTTCGGCTCGCACAACGGCTGCTCCTGGTCGCCCGGCTCGGCGGGTCCGTCGGATCCGCCGAGGGGAAGGAGCTCCTCGTGTCTCTCGCGAAGCGGAACGGCGAGCGCCCGGACAGGCGCCTGATGGATCTCGTCAGGACGCTGCCGCCCCGGGAAGCGGGATTCCCTGAGATCCTCCGGCTCGTCGCGCTGGCCCGGATGTCGGACCGGCTGGGCCGGCCCGCGGAAGCGCTTGCCGCTGCACGTGAGGCCCGCCAGATTGGGCTCGTCGATCTCTCCGTTCAGTTCCTGGAATGGCGGGCCCTCTCCGCCCTCGGAGAGACGGACGAAGCCGACCGGCTGGCGGCGAAGCTGGAGCGGCTCTCCCCGGCGGTATTCCGTCGACCTCCCGATCTGAGGGTCGACCCGCTCACGGTTTTGTCGACTGGCCGGCGGTGAAGCCCGGACAGCTCGCCGTCTGGAGACCCGCCGGACTTTCGAGAGAGGGCCTGCCGCTCGGCGGAGTCGTTCTGGCCCGCGCGCGTGCAGGACGGTCAAGGTCCGCGTATCCTTCCCTCATGGCCTCTTTCTCCTCGAAGGCTGCCGGCGTCAGGGAGCCTTCTCCGCGCGGCGCAGCCGGACCGCACCTCCTCGACAACCTGGGCGAGATCTACCTTCTCGACAGCGCAGTCCTGACGATCGGCACGGCGCGCGAGAACGACGTCATTGCCCGACTCCCGGGTGTCTCGCGGCACCACGCGCGGATCGTGCGCGAAGGGGGAGGGACCTTCTGGGTGGAGGACGTGGGAAGCCGCTATGGCTCGACGCTGAACGGCGCGGTCGTGACGAAGGCGCGCCTCTCCCACGGCGACGAGATCGCCATGGGAGGCTGGCGGGCGACCGTCAACCTCGATTGACGTCGTCGGCGATTCCGCCGGTCCTCGTCAAACATCGGCTGACCGAACCGAGGAAAGCCGAGCCGCCGACGTGCCTCTCTCCGAAGGGGCGCGATTGAGGAGTTGCCGCCTCGTCCGGAAGCTGGGTGAAGTTGGTGTGGCCGAGGTCTGGGAGGCGGTCGACGTCACTCTCGAACGGCGGGTCGCGATCGAGGTCGTCAAGGAGTCGATCTCGAGCCTACCCGAGGTCGACGCGCGATTTCGTCGTGAGGCGAAGACGGCGGCGCAGCTGGAGCACCCGAACATCCTCCAGATCTACGGTTTCGGCGTCGAGAACGGCGTCGCCTTCATCGAGATGCCCTGTCTCGCGGGAGGCACTCTCGCCTCGAGTCCGGGCCGCCACCTTCGCCCGAGACGATCTGCGAGTGGGGCGACGCCCTCGCCTCGGCCCTGGACGCGGCCCACGCCCGGGGAATCATCCACCGCGACATCAAGGCGGTGAACGTCCTCGTCGACCAGAGCGGCCGGATCGTCCTCGCGGATTTCGGACTCGCCAGGAGCATGGCCGACTCATCCAGCCTGACCGCCGCCGGGACGCTGATGGGGACGCCGATGTACCTGTCCCCCGAGCAATCGAGGGGAGAGTCGCTGACGCCCGCCTCCGACCAGTTTTCGCTCGGGGTCCTCGCCTGCCGGATGCTGACGGGAAAGCTTCCTTGGGGGCCGAACGCCGCGCCCGCCCTCATGATGATGCGGATCGTGTCTCACGCCCCGCCCGCGCCGTCGTCCCTCCATCCCGAGGTCGGTCCGGCGGTGGACGCGGTCTTCGACAGGGTGCTGGCGAAGAAGCCGGGTGGGCGTTTCGAGAGCTCCGGTGCGTTCGCCATGGCTCTCCGCGAAGCGCTCCTGCCGCGCCAGCCTTCCCCACCCGTCGACACACCGACGGAGATCAGGCTCGATCCTCGTCGTTCGGGGGATCGACCCCGAGATCGACGACATCGTCGTCGAGGCGGCGAAGAGGCAGCTCGGCTTCACGCCGGCGTCGTTTCGAGGCCGGCCTCTCGCCGCGCAGGCCAGGGTGATCGTCGGCGTCCGGTTCCGCCTGGCGGCGCCCCCCGGCTGACGGGTCAGGCGACGGCCGTCTTCCGCTCCCCGTAACGGCAGACGACTTCCTCGTCGGGGTTCCGGGCCGCGAGGCGGAGTGCCTTGGACGGTTTCATTCCCGGGACGACCTCCACCTTCCCGTCGGGGAAGAAGTCCGCGAACGCGACCGACGGCGCGGCCGCGAGCCGGGCCGCGACGGCTTCGGCACGGGAGGTGTCGAGAGCCAGCCCGTGGGTCGCGAGGTCGCCGCACATCCGATGCCGGAGGAGGTGGATCCGCTGGAGCGTCGAGAGGTAGGCGCCCCGCCAGATGGCAAGGTAGGGACGGTGGTCCATCGGGTTGACCGATAGCACCTTCCGGAGGCGGTTTGCCGGAAGGAAGGTGTAGAGGCTGACGTCGGGTCGCTGGCGCATGACCCAGTGCCGGGTCGTCTCGAAGCGGGTGTACGAGACCGTCCGGATGTCCTGATCCGCGTTGTAGAGGAGGCCGCGACGGTTCGCGAAGCCTGCGGCCCCTTTCGAGACGTAGGGGACGAGCGGGTCGAGGACGAAGATCAGGTCCGCGCCCTTGCGGATCGCCTCGGTGAAGTCGGACGTCCGCGTCACCGCGCCGTCGACGTAGTAGCGCTCGCCGATCTTCGTCGAGGAGAACGCCGGGTTGATGCTGAGGGACGCTTGGATCGCCTTGCTCACCGGGATGCTGTCGAAGCCCGGGTCGCCGAAGAGGACGTGCTCGCGGGCGTCCTGGTCGGTCGCGCCGACGTAGAGGCGGCGGTGGAGCTTGCGGAAGTCGTTCGTCGCCCCGGGTCGCGTAAAGAGGTAACGCAGCATCGACTCGTAGCCGTCGGCCTGAAACGGGGCTGTGAGGAGGTCGCTGTAGTCGAGGAAGAGCGACGAGAAGGAAGGGTTGGCCTTCCCTCTCACGACGTCCGAAAGGTTCCTGGCGAACCCGCGGAGGGCGTTCTCGAACGGCATCGCCAGGCTTGCGAGATTCACGTGCGCCACCTTCAGGACGGAGAGGTCGACTCTTGGTACTCTCTCGCACGGGTGGCCCGCGATCGCGGCCATGAACTCGTCGATGGAATAGCCGTTGGCGAGAATCCCGGAGAGGACCGCCCCGGCGCTGATCCCGAAATACATGTCGAAGGCGTTGAGGGCGCCGGGTGGCAGGCAGTCGGCGAGGCACTTCAGCGCGCCCATCTCGAAGTAGATGCCCGTGATGCCGCCGCCGGAGGCGCAGAGCGCCCGCAAGCCTTTCCTGCTCGCGGTGGTCATCCGGACGAGCTCGTCGGCGACGAGCTTCCCGAATTTGGCAGGGGTTGGAAGCCGGGAGCAGCTGGAGTCCAGGTAGCAGACCGATGGGTCCCGCAGGACGTGACCGATCCCGCGGCTGCCGAGCCGGCGAATGAGGTCGTCCACCTGGGCCGAGTCGTGCCCGGAGATCAGGGCGAGGATCCGATGAAAACCATAGCGGAGCTCGATGTCGGGTTCGGCATCCATCAGGTCGAGAAGCTGCATCGTCTTCTCGAAGTGCTCCTCGAGACGGGTGGACCGGCCGGACATCGTCCTCAGGTCGAGGACGACGGCGTTGTAGTAGCCGTGGTGCAGGGCCTCGTGCGCCTCGACGACGTCCTGCCTGAGGACGAAACGCAGGGTGATGTCATCGAGCCGGAAGGCCGTGCCTCCGTCCTCGCGGGCGCGGGCGGCGCCGGGCACGGAACCGAGCACGCCGAAAAGACTCTCGGAATGCGCACGGCTGGGTGCGAAATAGAGGATCCTCTTCCGGACCGGGTGTCCCCCAGGGGAGACCTGCTGGTCCTTCGTCACCGCAACACCTCCCGCGTCCCCCCGAGACAGGCGGTTCCACCGCGGTCCATGCCCTGGGCCACGACTCGAGCCGCCACGACCCGACTCGAAGGCCGAGTCTGGTCCCGCCTTCAATCTCCGCCTTTTGATGCGGTGCGTCAAGCGGCCTGCGTCGACCGACGACAGGGGCTGCGCCTCGTGTGAAACTACGCACGAGGAGTGAGACCCGACATGCCGACCGCTCGCGAACGGACTGCCCTATGGGGGCGCACGATCTTCAGGGTTCTCGGGCAGAACCGCGTCAGCCAGGCCGGCGTCGTCGTCACGACTGCTACGGGGATCTCGATGGTCTTCCTCTGGATCATGGAGATCCTGCGGGGGGGGCACGAGCACCCGTACTCGGGAATCGTGCTTTTTCTCATCCTGCCGGCCGTGTTCGTCGCGGGCCTTCTCCTGATTCCCGCCGGCTTCATCCTCCAGCGCCGCGCCGACCGCAAGGCCGGACGGCAGAACGAGCCGCCTCCGCCGATCGACCTCGCCTCCCCGAAGTTCCGCAGGGTGCTCGCGTTCGTCGCGATCGCCACACTGGCGAACGCGACGCTCGTCGGGTTCGCCTCCTACAAGGGCCTCGAGGTCATGGATTCCGTCGGCTTCTGCGGGGAGGCGTGTCACACCGTGATGGCGCCCGAGCTGGCCGCCTACAAGGGTTCGCCTCACTCGCGCATCGGCTGCGTCGAATGCCACATCGGGGCCGGAGCCGGGTGGTTCGTCAAGTCGAAGCTCTCGGGGACGCGCCAGGTCGTGGCCGTCGCGCTGAAGACCTACTCGATGCCCATCCCCTCTCCGGTCCATCACCTTCGTCCCGCGCGGGAGACCTGCGAGGCGTGCCACTGGCCGCAGCGCTTCACCGGCGACCGCGTCCTCATCAGGAGAAAGTACGCCGAGGACGAGAAGAACACACAGCTGACGACGGTCCTCGTGATGCACGTGGGCGGCGCGAACGCGCAGGGGAGCGTCGGTATCCACGGCCGCCACCTCGACTCCGGCTCGCGAATCAGCTACACCGCCGTCGACGAGCGCCGGCAGCAGATCGCCACCGTGAGCTACCGGGACGATGCCGGGAAGACGGTGGAGTTCCTGAGCAGCGAGGTAAAGGCGTCTCCGGCGGACCTCGCGAAGGGGGAGACGCGTTCGATGGACTGCGTCGACTGCCACAACCGGCCGACCCACGCGTTCGAGCTGCCGCACCGGGGCCTCGACCGGGAGATCACCGCGGGATCGATCAGCCGCGACCTGCCGTTCGTCAAGAAGAAGGCCCTCGAGCTCCTCAAGGCGCAGTACACGAGCCAGGACGACGCGAAGAAGGCGATCGCCGACGGACTGACCGGCTACTACGCGGCGACGTACCCGGACGTGGCGTCTTCGAAGAAGGCCGAGATCGAGGCGGCCGTGACGGCGGTCCAGGCGGTCTACCTGAGGAACGTCTTCCCGAACATGAAGCTCGACTGGGGCTACCACCCGAACAACATCGGCCACGAGGACTTCCCGGGCTGCTTCCGCTGCCACGGCGGGAACCACGAGTCCAAGGACGGGAAGTCGATCTCGGCCGACTGCGAGGCCTGCCACCAGGTGCTCGCGATGGAAGAGGAAGATCCCGAGATCCTGGTCCAGCTCGGCCTTAAGTAGCTCGCGACCGGGTCGCGGTGATGAGCCGCCTGATGCATCCGCATCAGGCGGTGAGGTCCTCGTGCCTGCGAAGCTAGTGCGTTCGGCCGATGTTCCGGACCCGGCGCGGCCCGTATCATCCTCTGCCGTGACGGAGGTGACCTTGGCCGAACCGCGTCCCGACAGCCTTCGCCGTTCGGCGCGGCTGGTCCCCCTTACGATCGCCCTCCTTCTCGCGCTGGCCCGGGTGGCAGGGGCCCAGGAGAACTCCGACTGTCTCGAGTGCCACTCCGACAGGACGCTCACGAAGCAGCGGGGAGGCAGGACCGTCTCACTCTTCGTGGACGGGAAGCGGCTCGCGAAGTCGGTCCACGCCGACGCCCCCTGCGTCGGCTGCCATTCGGACCTTTCCGGGAAGGAGCTTCCTCACGAGGAGAAGCTGGCGGCGCCGACCTGCGACGCCTGCCACGGCGAGATCGTGCAGATGTACGCCGAGAGCCTCCACGGAAAGGCTGTGAAGAAGGGGGACACTACGGCGCCCCGCTGCTGGACCTGCCACACGGGGCACGACATCGTCGAGGTGAAGGACCCGAAGTCTCCGGTCCTGCCGCAGAAGGTTCCGTTCCTCTGCGGGAAGTGCCACCACGAAGGGACGCCGGCCCAGCTCCAGCACGACATTCCGCAGGACCGGATTCTCGAGAACTACACGGAGTCGATCCACGGCGAGGGCCTGCTGAAGAAGGGCCTCACGGTCTCGGCGACGTGCGTCTCCTGCCACACCCCGCACTTCACCCTGCCGCACACCGACCCGCGCTCCTCGATCGCGCGGAAGAACATCGCGAAGACCTGCTCGGCGTGCCACGCGAGCATCGAGGCCGTTCACCAGAAGATCATCAAGGGAGAGCTCTGGGAGAAGGAGGCGAACGTCCTCCCCGCCTGCGTCGACTGCCACCAGCCGCACAAGGTCCGGAAGGTCTTCTACGACGCCGGTCTCGCCGACCAGGAATGCCAGAAGTGCCACGCACAGAAGGGCCTCGAGGCGAAGGACGGCCGCTCGATGTTCGTCGACGGCACGGAGCTCGTCGGATCGCGGCACCAGAAAACCCGCTGCTCGCAGTGCCACGCCGAGGTGAAGCCTTCGCTCGAGCGGCCCTGCGCCACGATCACGGCGAAGGTGAACTGCGGCTCCTGCCACGCCGAGGTCGTCCAGCAGTACGCGAAGAGCACCCACGGAAAGCTCGTCCTCCGGGGAGACCCGAACGCGCCGCCCTGCGCCGAGTGCCACGGGACGCATGGCGTCAAGGGGCGGACGGACCCGCTCTCGGTCACGTTCGCGAGGAACGTCCCGAAGCTCTGCGCACGCTGCCACCGCGAAGGGGAGAAGGCCGCGCGCCGGTACACGGGCGACCAGCACCAGATCATCGAGAACTTCACCGAGTCGATCCACGGCAAGGGGCTTCTCGAGAGCGGTCTCGTCGTCAGCGCAACGTGTACGTCGTGCCACACGGCGCACAGCGTCCTGCCGGCCAAGGACCCCGACTCCAGCGTGAACCCGGCCCGGCAGCCGGACACCTGCGGCCGCTGCCACCACGGGGTCGAGGAGAAGTTCCAGAAGAGCATCCACTCGAAGCTCGTCTCGAGATCGAAGGAGCGGCTCCCCGTCTGCGAGGACTGCCACTCCGCGCACACGATTCGCCGGACCGACCAGGTCGGATTCAAGCTCGCCGTGATGACCTCCTGCGGCAAGTGCCACAAGGAGGTCACCGAGACCTACTTTGACACGTTCCACGGGAAGGTCTCGCAGCTCGGCTACGCCAAGACGGCCAAGTGCAACGACTGCCACGGGGCGCACGACATCCTGCCGCCGTCGAACCCGGCCTCCCACCTCTCCCGCGGCAACGTGGTCGCCACCTGCCAGCAGTGCCACCCGGGCGCGACCCGCCGGTTCGCGGGCTACCTCTCGCACGCGACGCACCACGACAAGGACAAGTACCCGATTCTCTTCTTCACGTTCTGGGGAATGACGGGGCTCCTCGTCGGGACCTTCACGATCAGCGGTCTCCACACGCTCCTCTGGCTCCCGCGCGCCCTGAAGATGCGGAAGGAGCTGAAGGCCGAGGAGGCGGCGCACGGGGCCGCCGACGAGAAGGCCCTCCAGTACGTCCGGTTCACGCGCCTCGAGCGGACGATGCACATCTCCCTGATCGTCAGCTTCATCACCCTCGCCCTGACCGGGCTGACACTCAAGTTCTCGTTCACGACCTGGGCCCGGACGCTCTCCAAGGCCTTCGGCGGGTTCGAGGGGGCCGGCTTCCTCCACAGGGCCGCCGCGGTCCTCATGTTCGCGATCTTCGTGACGCACGTCGTCGACGTCTTCCGGCGGAAGTCGCGCGAGGGGAAGACCTGGAAACAGATGCTGACCGGGCCGAGCACGATGCTTCCGACCATGAAGGACGTCCGGGACGTCGCGGGGACCATCAAGTGGTTCCTGGGCCTCGGCCCGAGACCGCAGTACGGCCGCTGGACCTACTGGGAGAAGTTCGACTACTTCGCCGTCTTCTGGGGCGTCTTCATCATCGGCTCGACGGGCCTTCTCCTCTGGTTCTCCGAGCAGTTCACGCGGATTCTTCCCGGTTGGCTCCTGAACGTCGCGACGATCGTCCACAGCGACGAGGCGCTCCTCGCCGTCGGGTTCATCTTCACGATTCACTTCTTCAACACGCACCTGCGTCCCGAGAAGTTCCCGATGGACATCGTCGTCTTCACCGGCCGGATGTCCGTCGACGAGCTGAAGCGCGACAAGCCGGCCGAGTACGAGGCGCTCGTGGCGAGCGGGAAGCTCGAGGAGAACCTCGGGGAGCCCTACCAGCCCGTGGTTCTCAAGGCGGTCAAGGCGTTCGGGTGGGTGGCCCTCACGATCGGCTTCCTGACGGTCCTCTGGATCATCTACGCGATGCTCTTCTCCTATAAGTAGGTCGCCTCTCCCTTTCCGGAGTTGCCTGCCGTCCCGGGGCCTCTGCCCCGGGGCGGCTGTGGTTGGGGCCTGCCGTTCCGGTGAGTCCGGAGAGTTGATGGAATGAGGGATCGGGGGAGACCCAGCGTCATCGTCGCGTCGCTTCGGCAGGGGGCCGAGCGCGCAACAGTCGCCGTGGGACACCCCTCCCCCCTCGACTCGTGCGGCACGGTGAGGTGGATCGGCGACCTCTCGTCTTCCCCGGTCTCCCCGAACTCTCGGCATTCATGAAAAGAGCCCGGTCCTTGCGGACCGGGCTCTCCGGGGTGCGATTCTCGCCCGGGATCAGGCCTTCGACGTCTCCTCGGCGGCCTTCTCGGCCTCCGCACGGGCCTTCTCCTCGGCGGCGTGGATCCGTTCGAGCTCGAGGGGGTGCTCCTCCTCCATCTCCTTCTCCGAGAGCATCCCGTCGTACCAGGCGGTGTTCATCGGGTAGGAGTCGGGGTTGAAGATCACGAAGTAGAAGTGCCAGACGATGATCGCGAGCGTGGCGAGGATCGCCTCGTAATAGTGGACCGTCCGTGCCACGTCGTAGCCGAGCTTGCCGAAGAGGTTCAGGAAGCTGTTGTCGAGCCACATCGCGAAGCCGGTCGCCGCCATGACGATCGTTCCCCAGATGAGCGCCCAGTACTCGGCCTTCTCGATGTAGCTGAACCTGTCGAGCCTGGGCTTCACGTGGGTGAGGCCGAGGTTGTACTTCAGCATGTCCAGGACGTCGCGGGCGTCCCGGAGCCGGAACCAGAGGTCCTTGACCAGCTGCCGGCCGCGGGTCGTGAAGATGACGTAGTAGAGGTGGTAGAAAGAGGCGAGGCACATCACGACCGCCGCCACCCTGTGGAGGAGGCTCCGGAGGTCGAAGGTCCTGCTCGACAGGCCCCGGATCGAGACGACCCACCAGGAATCCGGGAAGCGGAGCATGAAGCCGGTGATCACGAGAAGGATGAAGCTGAGGGCGAGCGAGCCGTGCTGCAGGCGCTCCTCGAGCGACATCCGGAGGTAGAGCCGGTGCTTCGCCGGCTCCTCCTCGATCTCGCCGCGCCGGATCTTCCGGTGGTGGCTCCATTTCTTCCGGAAGTCGAGGAGGTTGTGCCCGGCCATGCCGCCGATCGTCCCGACGATGAGCCCGGCGTAGATGAAGGTGATCCACCAGAGGAGCGGCTCCTCCTCCTTCACCGAGGCGTCGACGTGGATCTTGCCGGCGGCGAAGCGTGCCCCCGCCCCGGGGTGGCACTTGCCGCAGGTCGCGACGATGTTCTTGCTGCTGATCGTCGAGGCCGGATCGGAGGAAGGAAGGATGTCGTGCGAACCGTGGCAGCTCGCACAGTTGGCGACCGCGACCGAGCCCCCCTTGACCGCGAGGCCGTGGAAGCTCTCGTCGAAGGTCTTGAAGCGATCGCTCTCGATGCCGTACTTCTCCGAAAGGCGGAGCGAGCCGTGACACGGAGTGCAGACCTTCTGGGAGACGTTCGCGGCGGCGACCGGGGAGAGCGGGTCGTCGGTCTTGAGGATGCCGTGCTCGCCGTGACAGGTCGTGCAGGTCGGCGCCTCGCGAACGCCCTTCGCGAGCGCTTTTCCGTGGGCGCTCTTCGTGAAGACCTTGTCGATTCCCAAGTGGCAGCGCGCGCAGATCTTCTCGATGTCGAGGGGGGTTGACCCCGAGCCGGCTGCCGTCTTCTTCCGGACCGTGTGCGCGCCGTGGCAGTCGACGCAGTTCGCGGCTTTCTCGTTTCCGGCGAGGAGCGCGCGCCCGTGGACGCTCTTCTCGTATTGCGCGATGAAGCCGGCGCTCGGGGCGACCCGGGCGCGAACGTCCGGGCTGTCGAGGTGGCAGCGGAGGCAGAGCTTCTCCTGTGCCTGCTTCGCGGTGGCGGCCGGGGCGCCGTCGGCCGCCGACACGAGGCGGGTCCGGTGGCAGTCGAGGCAGTCCGGTGCCGCCGCTACTTTGGCGGCGGAGGCGCTACCGTGCGCAGACGCCTCGTAGAGGTTCACCTCCGTCTCGTGGCAGGAGGAGCAGACCTCGTGGACAGCGGCTCCGGCGACGGGCGACTTCGGGTCCGACGCCTTCACGACCGCGTGCCCGCCGTGGCAGTCCTGGCAAGCGATGGCCTCGGGGTCCGAGGCCATCATCGGGTGGAACGCGTGCTTCTCGGCCATCCCGTCGTGACAGGACGAGCAGGAGACGGCCTTCAGCTTCGCCCCGTGGGGAAGCTCCTTGATCTTCGCGAGATCCGAGTGGCAGTCGATGCAGGAGAGCCCGGCGTCCCCGTGGATCGAGCCGGCGAGAGCCGTCTTCGGAGCTTTCTTCCCACTTCCGGAGGCCTCGGAGTGGCAGATGAGGCAGTCGTCGTCGGACGGCGGCTTCGCGGGAGCGCTGTTTGCCAGGGCGAAGGCGGCGAGGATGACGAGGAGTAGAACGAACCCGGCGCGAAGCCGGGCAAACGAGTCAGATTGAGCGCGATCGGTCACGGTTTCCCCCGGGCGAATTATTAGGACCGGACGGGGCCTCATCAATGATTCAGGGGCATCAGATGGGGGCGTCTCTTGAGACGACGTCCGCAGAAGGGCCGAAGCGCAAGGGCCCGCGGACGCGGAACCGGGTGGCGGGTGCGACCGGGCCCCGAGGGCGGCTCCTCGCTGCCGAATGGGAGCGGATTGACAGAAGCGGCGAAAACTGAATAATGTCTTACCTCTATGAATAGTCATCCGCTCGCCTCCGTCCTCCGCCGGCGCGACGCGATCGTGCGCCTCCTGAAGGAGGAGCCCGTTCGGTCGCAGGAGGAGCTCCAACGGCTCCTCGTGCGGCGAGGCTTCGAGGCCACCCAGCCAACCCTCTCCCGCGACGTCCGCGACCTCGGGCTCGTGAAGACGCCGCGAGGCTACGCTCTGCCGGGAGCCGTCGACCCGGCGGACGACACCCAGCGCCGCCTCGGACGGCTCGAACGGGTCCTGGCGGACTCGGTCGTATCCGTCCGGGTCGCGGGGACGCTGGTCGTCCTGAAGACCCCTCCCGCCGGCGCACACCCCGTGGCTCGAGTCCTCGACGAGGCGGGGCTTTCCGAAGCGGTTGGAACGATTGCCGGGGACGACACGGTCTTCGTGGCCGCCGCCGACCCGGCCTCCGCGCGGGCGCTCGCTGCCCGTCTCTCCACCCCCGGGGCAGCCGCTCCGGCGCGCCGACGTGGCGCCTGAAGGCCGGACGCCGAACCGGGAGATGAGAGATTGAGGGTGATTCGTGTCTCCGTCGTGGGCGCTGCCGGCTACTCCGGTGCGGAAGCCGTCCGCCTCCTCGCCCGGCACCCGCACATCGCCCTCGCCGGGCTGTTCGGCAGCCCGGGCGGAAAGGGAGCGGTCTTCAGCGAGCTGCACCCCGACCTCGCGGGACTCGAAGGACCCGACGTCGTCCCGTTCGTGGAGGCGGCGCTTCTCGACGGTGCGCCTGACGTCGCGATCCTGGCAGCTCCGAACGATGTCTCGGCCGGGCTGGCGCCGAGGCTCCTGGCGGCAGGAGTGCGGGTGATCGACGTCTCGGGTGCTTTCCGTCTGCGGGAGGCCTCGCTCTACCCGGCCTGGTACGGCTTCGATCATCCCGCTCCGGCTCTCCTCGGCGAGGCGGTCTACGGCCTCACGGAATGGTGTGGCGGGGAGCTCGCCGGCGCCCGGCTCGTCGCCAATCCCGGTTGCTACCCGACGTCCGTCCTCCTCGCGCTCAAGCCGCTGGCACCGCTGATGGCGGCCGATCAGCCGCTCCTCGTGACGTCGGCGAGCGGGGTCTCGGGAGCCGGAAAGAAGGCCGAGCTGGCCTACTCGTTCTGCGAGCTCTCGGGAAGCTACAGGGCCTACTCGGTCGGGACGCACCGGCACGAGCCCGAGATGCGGCAGGAGCTGGGCCTGGCGGCCGAGGCCCCGTTCACGTTCGTCCCGCATCTCCTGCCCGTGGTGCGGGGGATCCTCTCGACGATCCACGTCTCGTTCGACGCGCCGGTCTCGAACGAGAAGATCGCCGACCGGTTCGCCGGCGCGTACGCCGGCCGGCCGTTCGTGAGAGTTCTTCCCGCAGGGAGGCTCCCCGAGCTGCGGGACGTCGTCGGGACACCACGGGCCCACGTCGGATGGAAGCTCCTACCTGGCGGCCGGAGGGCGGTCGTCGTCTCCGCCATCGACAACCTCCTCAAGGGGGCCGCCTCCCAGGCGGTCCAGAACCTGAACCGAGTCTTCGGCCTGCCGGAGACGGAGGGCTTCTCGTGATCGACATCGTGAAGATGGGGGGGAGCCTCCTCGAGAACCGCGAGCTTCGCCACGCCGCTCTCGAGGCCGTGGCGACGTCTTGGACGTCCGGCCGGAGGTCGATCGTCGTCCACGGGGGCGGCAAGCGGATCGACGCGATGCTCGCCGCCCTCGACATCCCGAAGAAGGTCCAGGGCGGCCTGCGCGTCACCGACGCCGAGACGCTCGACGTGGTCGTTTCGATCCTCTCTGGGCTCGTGAACAAGACCCTCGTCGCCGAGCTGCGCGCCCGCGGCATCCGCGTCTCGGGGCTGTCGGGCGCCGACGGCGACACGCTCTGGGCCGAGTTCCACGAGGCGGTCGAAGGGGTCGACCTCGGCTTCGTCGGCCGTGTCGTGCGGTGCGACCCGACGCTCCTCTCGGCGGTTCTCGCCGCCGGGTTCCTGCCGCTCGTCGCGTCGGTCGCGCTCGGCCGGGAGGGAACCCTCCTGAACGTGAACGCCGACTCCGCCGCCTCGGCCCTCGCGGCGGCGCTGGGCGCACGGAAGCTCGTCTACCTCACCGACGTCGAAGGGGTGCGGGACGCGGACGACAACGTGATCGAGAAGCTCGACGCGCGGGCCGCGCGGGTCCTCCTCGCCTCGCCCGCCGTGACGGGCGGGATGAAGCCGAAGCTGCGCTCCGCTGTCGAGGCGCTCGAGGCGGGAGTCTCGGAGGTCATCATCGCGGGGCCGTCGATGCACCGGTCGGCCCTTCTCGAAGGGAAGGGAGGAACCCACCTTGTCGCAGCCTGACGAGAGCGCTCCGGCGGTCGAGGCCCGGGCGGCCTCGTTCCTTCTCGAGACCTACGCCTACACGAAGTTCCACCCCCGCGAGGGCCGGGGAGCCCGGCTCGTCGACGCCGACGGGAAGGTCTACTGGGACCTCCTCGCCGGCATCGCGGTCAATGCCCTCGGCTACCGCCATCCCCGTCTCGTAAGAGCGCTCCGGGCCGAGGCGACGGACCTCCTCCACGTCTCGAACCTCTTCTACCAGGCGGCGCAGGGCGAGCTGGCCGAGCGGCTCGTATCGCTGTCCGGGCTCTCGCGCACCTTCTTTTGCAACAGCGGGACCGAGGCGAACGAGGCGACGATCAAGTTCGCGAGGCTCGCCACGCCGGGCCGTTCGGGCCTCGTCGCCCTCGACAACTCGTTCCACGGGCGGACGGCCGGCGCGGTCTCCATTACCGGCAACTCCGCCTACCGCGAGCCGTTCCTGCCGCTCCTTCCGGGAGTGACGTTCGTCCCGCCGAACGACCTGGAAGCGCTGAAGGCGGCCGTCGACGAGACGACATCGGCGATCTTCCTCGAGCCGATCCAGGGGGAAGGGGGAATCGTTCCGCTCACGACCGAGTTCCTCCGCACGGCCCGCGAGCTCGCCGACACGACGGGAGCCGTTCTCGTCTTCGACGAGATTCAGTGCGGCCTCGGACGCACCGGCCACCTCTTCGCCTTCGAGGCCTCGGGCGTCGTCCCGGACGTCGTGACGATGGCCAAGCCGCTCGGCGGCGGGCTTCCCCTCGGCGCGGTCCTGACCGGACCGAGGATGGACGGGCTCGTGAAGCCGGGCCACCACGGGACGACCTTCGGAGGCAACCCGGTCGCATGCCGGCTCGGCCTCGCCGTCCTCGAAGAGCTCGTCGAGGGGGGGCTCGTCGCGAAGGTCGCCGAGACGGGCGAGTGGTTCGGGAAGAAGCTCGCCGCGCTGAGGAAGCGGAACCGGGCCGTCGTCGACGTCCGCGGCGCGGGGCTCATCCGCGGCATCGAGCTCGACCGCGAGGCCGCCCCCGTCCAGAAGAGGCTGCTCGAAAGGGGATTCGTCGTAGGCACGGCCCGCAAGACCGTGCTCCGCCTCCTCCCTCCCTACGTCATCCCGAAGGCCGCCCTCTCGGCCTTCGTCAACGCCCTCGAAGAAACGCTGAAGGAAGGTGCCGCATGAGCACGCCCAAGGTCAGGAAAGTCGCCCTCGCCTACTCGGGGGGCCTCGACACGTCGATCATCATCCCCTGGCTCAAGGAGAACTACGGCTGCGAGGTCGTCGCGGTCGCCGTCGACGTCGGCCAGGCCGAGGAGACCGCGGGCCTGAAGGAGAAGGCGCTGGCCACTGGCGCCTGCGACTTCCACCTGATCGACGCGCGGGAGGAGTTCGCGACCGAGTACCTCTGGCGCGTCCTGCGGGCAGGGGCCGTCTACGAGCACGAGTACCTCCTCGGCACGTCGACGGCGCGGCCGATCATCGCAAAGAAGCAGGTCGAGATCGCCCTGGCGACCAGGTGCGACGCCCTCTCCCACGGCTGCACGGGGAAGGGGAACGACCAGGTCCGCTTCGAGCTCGCCTACCAGTCTCTCGCGCCCGAGCTGACGATCATCGCCCCGTGGCGCGAGTGGTCGATCACGTCGCGCGAGGAGGCGATCGACTACGCCGCCGAGCGGAACATCCCGGTGCCGGTCACCAAGACGGAGCCCTACTCCCGCGACCGGAATCTCTGGCACATATCCCACGAGGGCGGGCCTCTCGAGAACCCGGCGTTCGAGCCGGAGGAGTCGATGTTCAAGCTGACCGTCGACCCACGGAAGGCTCCCGACGAGCCCGAGTACGTGAAGGTCGGCTTCGAGGGGGGCTTCCCGGTCGAGGTGAACGGAAAGCTGCTCCCTGCGGCCGAGCTCCTGACGACGCTCAACGAGATCGCGGCCCGCCACGGCGTCGGCCGCGTCGACATCGTCGAGAACCGTCTCGTCGGCATCAAGTCCCGCGGCGTCTACGAGACGCCGGGTGGGACCCTCCTCGTCCAGGCGCTCCGCGCCCTCGAGACGCTGACCCTGGATCGCGACGCCATGCACGAGAAGGAGAGGCTCTCCCTGAGGTACGCCGAGCTCGTCTACTACGGGCAGTGGTTCAGCCCGCTCCGCGAGGCTCTGGAGGCGTTCGTCGAGAAGGTGACGGAGACCTGTACGGGACACGTCCGGCTGAGGCTCTACAAGGGATCGGCGATGGTCGTCGGCCGGACGTCCGAGCACTCGCTCTACTCCGCCAATCTCGCTTCCTTCAACATGACCGGATACACCTCGCACGACGCCACAGGCTTCATCCGTCTCTTCGGCCTCCCGACCCGGGGCCGCAAGCGCCTCGTCCCGCCGTCGGACGAGGCGTTGAAGGCGGGCGAGAAGCTCCGGCTCGAGCCCTGGGGATGAGCGGGCGCCGCGACCTCTGGGGCGGGCGGTTCGCCGTGGGACCGGCGGAGGTCCTCCGCCGGTTCAACGACTCCTGGTCGTTCGACCGTGCGCTTCTCGCCGAGGACGTCCGGGGGTCGATCGCCTGGGCCGAGGAGCTCGGGCGGTGCGGCGTCCTGACCGTCCCGGAGACGCGGAAGATCGTCAAGGCCCTGCGCGAGGTGAGGTCGGCGTGGGCCGAGGGCGAGGGGCGCGACGTCGACGCCGAGGACGTCCACTCCTACGTCGAGGCGGAGCTGGGCAAGAGGATCGGTCCGCTCGCGGGCAAGCTCCACACCGGCCGCTCGCGCAACGACCAGGTCGCGACGGACCTGCGGCTCTGGCTCCGGAGCTCCTTCGACGCCTTCCACGCGGCGGTCCTCGAGCTCGCCGGAGCGCTCGCCGTACGGGGTGCCGCCGAAGCCGCGACGCCGATGCCGGGCTACACGCACCTGAAACGGGCCGAGCCGGTGACGTTCGGCCACTGGAGCCTCGCCTACGCCGAGATGCTCCTGCGCGACGCCGATCGGATCCGGGCCGCGCGCAAGCGCGCCAACGAGTGTCCGCTCGGCTGCGGCGCCCTCTCCGGGACGCCCCTGGGCGTGGACCGCGAGCGGCTCGCTAGGAGCCTCGGCTTCGACCGCGCCACGGCGAACTCCCTCGACGGGGTCTCCGACCGCGACGCAGCGGCCGAGTACCTCTTCACCGCGTCGCTTCATTTTGCGCATCTCTCCCGGATGGGCGAGGACCTGATCTTCTTCACGTCGGACGAGGCGGGCTTCGCGGAGCTGCCCGACGCGCTCTCGACCGGCTCCTCCCGGATGCCGCAGAAGAAGAATCCCGACCTCCTCGAGCTCGTGCGCGGCCACGCCGGGCGCGCGATCGGCGAGCTGACCGGCCTCCTCGCGCTGCTCAAGGGCCTCCCCCTCGCGTACGACAAGGATCTGCAGCTCGACAAGGAGCCGCTCTTCCGGACGCGCGCCGTTCTCGAGGCGGCGCTGCCGGCGCTGACTGCTCTCGTCGAGGGACTCCGGCTGAAGTCGGAGCGGATGAAGGCCGCAGCCGGGGATGACCGGCTCCTGGCGACCGAGCTCGCCGACGCGCTCGCGCGCCGGGGCGTGCCGTTCCGCGAAGCGCACGAGATCGTCGGCCGCCGCTTCGCCCTCGCGGAGGAGACGGGAAAAGGGCTCGCCGAGCTTCCACCGGGCGAGGGAGTAACGACGGCCGACCTCGCGTCGGTCGACCTCGCGAAGGCGCTCGCGCGTCGCGGCGCCCTCGGTGGAACGTCCCCGAAGCGCGTGGCGCAGGCGGCGAAGCGGGTCGCGGAGCGGATCGCAGGCGAAGCAAGGGCCGCGGAGCGTGCCGCCGCGACGAAGGGCAGAGACGCGACGCCTGGCACCGCGTCAGCGAGGAGCCGGTCATGAAGCTGCCCAAGGGCTTCCTCGGCTCGGCCGTGCGGGCCGGCTTGCGCAAGAAGCCGGGGCTCGACGTGGCCCTCCTCGTCGCCCCGGACGGAGCGAACGCCGCGGCGGTCTTCACGAAGAACCTCTTCCAGGCGGCGCCGGTCACGCTCTCTCGCGCGGCCCTGAAGAAGAGCGGCGGCCGCGTGAAGGCCGTGGTCGTCAACGCGGGCTGCGCGAACGCCGTCACCGGCACCGAAGGCAACGCTGCGGCAAGGAGGGTCCAGCAGCTCGCCGCCAGGCTCGCCGGATGTTCCCGCGAAGAGGTCTTCGTGGCCTCGACGGGCGTCATCGGCGTCGTCCTCCCGGATGAAAAAGTCCGAGCGTTCCTTCCCGACGCCTTCGCACGCCTCTCGGCCGGGGGCATCGAAGCCGTCTCGCGCGCCATCCTGACGACGGACGCCGCGCCGAAAGTCGCCCGGGCGACCTTCCGCCACGGGGACGTGACGTGCCAGGTCGTCGGTTTCGCCAAGGGCGCCGGGATGATCCATCCGAACATGGCGACGATGCTCGCGTTCCTGACGACGGACGCCGCGGCCGCGCCCTCGCTCCTCTCGGCTGCCCTGAAGGAGGCGGTCGACGGGAGCTTCAACGCGATCTCGGTCGACGGCGACACGTCGACCAACGACACGGTCCTCCTGCTCGCCTCGGGGAAGGCCGGTGGTCCGGAAATGGAGACGATGGCGGCGGCCGCGGCTTTCCGAGCCGCCCTTTCGAAGGTCTGCGGCGAGCTCGCCTGGAGGATCGTGAGGGACGGTGAAGGGGCGAAGCACGTCATGGAGATCACGATCGAGCGCGCTGCCACGGAGCGCGAGGCGAAGCTCGCCGCCCACGCCGTGGCGACTTCGCCGCTCGTGAAGACGGCGCTCTACGGCGGCGACCCGAACTGGGGCCGGATCCTCGCGGCCATCGGCCGGAGCGGCGCGCGGGTCTCGACGCGGAAAGTCTCGCTGAAAGCCGGAGGTGTCGTTCTCGTGAGGGACGGCGCCCCGACGGCCTACCGCGAAGCGGATGCGGCGAAGGTGTTCGCACGAGAGCGCGTGCCGCTCGTCGCGGACCTCGGCGTCGGCAGGGCCCGGGCGCGCCTCCTCGCCGCCGACCTCGGGCACGAATACGTGTCGGAGAACGCCGACTACCGAAGCTGAGGGCCGCCGCCGCTAGAATCCGACCGAATCGACCCAGA
>CAVOJA010000060.1:0-7581 GCA_963696015.1 uncultured Holophagales bacterium | reverse complement strand
CCGGCCGACAGCGACAGCCTCTCGGCCCCTATCCTGGCGAGGTCGAGGATGTCGGCCAGCAGCGAAAGGAGGTGCCGACCCGCCTCTTCGAGGAAACCGAGGCTCCAGAGCTGGCGGTCGTTCAGGGGCCCGTGGGCGCCTACCCGGAGCAGCTCCGCCGCTCCGAGGATCCCCGTGAGGGGAGTCCTCAGCTCGTGGCTCAGGCTCCCGAGGCTCGCGTCCTTGGCCCGGGCCGCCCTCTCGAGCTCGGCGTTGACCCGCTCGAGCTCGGAAGAGCGCTCGGCCACCCTTTGCTCGAGTGTGGCGTTGAGGGCGGCGAGTCCGGCGAGGGCCGTCTCGCGGGCGGTAACGTCGGCCACGCGAGT
The DNA here is from genome assembly GCA_963696015.1 of uncultured Holophagales bacterium. Classification (GTDB taxonomy): domain Bacteria; phylum Acidobacteriota; class Thermoanaerobaculia; order UBA5066; family UBA5066; genus UBA5066. The sequence goes on along the minus strand of CAVOJA010000060.1, from coordinate 7,216 downwards.
CGAAACCGCGATCACCTGACCGTCCGGGCCTCGCACCGGCGAATAGACCGTCTCGAAGTGGAGCCCACGCGCCTCGGTCCGATGCGCGTGGGCTTCACCGGCAGATGCGCGATCGAGGCTATCTCGAACGCCGGCCTAGTTGTTCGGCGAGATGAACGCGAGGGAATCGTCTCCGAGCGCAACGACCTGGGTCGGCGCCGCGGCGTGGACGACTCGCCGGGCGGCGGCGTTGAAAGCGAGGACGCGACCCTGCCGGTCGATGAGGCCGACGGGCTCCGGAATCGACTCGAGGATCGCTCGAGGGTCGATGACAGAGGCCACCGCGGAGACCTCACCGGTCTCGAGCGCCTTCCGGTTGCCGTCGACGTCCTCGCTCACCGGACGGCAGTGTCATTCCACCTCCCGAAAAGTGACGATTCGGACGATCTCGCCGTTACTCGGGCGGGTTCCTTCGAGCACCCGGGGGTCATCGCCTCCCACCCCTTTCAACGACGCTGGGCCGGTGCGGACCGTTCGCTTACGGCCCCCTCCTCGCCCCGCACGGTGTAAATTGGCCCCACCATGCTGACCGTCTACCTCGCGGCGCTGGCCTTCGGCCTCGTCCTCATCGGCGCGTCCGTTTTCCAGGGAGACGGAGGCGGGCACGATTCCGGCGACGGCGACGCCGGCGGGCCGGACGACGGGCACGGCGGGCACGGCGACGCCGACCACGGCGCCTTCCTCACGAACCTCCTTTCCCTCCGCTTCTGGACCTACGCCCTCGGCGCATTCGGGATGGCCGGAACGGCGCTCTCCCTTCTCGGCGTGAGCGCCGGCGTCCACGTCCCGGTCTCGGTCGTCCTCGGTTTCGTCGTCGGGGCGGGCGTGGCGGCCCTCTTCCGCTCGCTCGGACGAGGCTCGGCGACGAGCCCCGCCTCGACGGAGGCCTTCCTCGGCACCGAGGGCGAGGTCGTCCTGCCGCTCCTCCCCAACGGCCTCGGAAAGATCCGGCTCCACGTCGGCGACCAGGACGTCGAGGTCCCGGCGCGCACGGGAGGGGTCCCCATCGAGATCCGCGAACGCGTCGTCGTCGTCCGCTTCCGGGAGGGAGTCGCCGAGGTCGAGCCCGCTCCCTGGAAGGAATAGCCCCCAACCTTCTCTCGCTGGAGGTAAATCGTGCTCGACTCCCTCGCCGGCATCGGAGCCGGGGTTGTCGCGGGCGCCGTGGCGCTCGGCATCCTGTCGGCCCTCGCCCGATCGATCGTCGTCATCTGTCCGCCGAACCAGGTCGTCATCTTCTCCGGCCGCAAGCGCAAGCTCGCCGACGGGAGCCAGGTGGGCTACCGGGTCGTCCTCGGTGGGCGGTCCGTGCGCATCCCGCTCCTCGAGCAGGTCGACCGGATGAGCCTCCTCTCGATCCCCATCGACCTCAAGGTCGCGAACGCCTACTCGAAGGGCGGCATTCCGCTCCGGGTCCACGCCATCGCGAACGTGAAGATCTCCTCCGACCCGAAGGTCGTCGGGAACGCCATCGAGCGTTTCCTCGGGCGCGACCCGGCCGAGATCGCCCGCGTCGCCAAGGAGAGCCTCGAAGGACACCTGCGCGGCGTCCTCGCGAACCTCACCCCGGAAGAGGTCAACGAGGACCGTCTCAAGTTCGCCACCGGTCTCGTCGACGAGGCCGAGGCGGACTTCCGCAAGCTCGGCATCACGCTCGACACCCTGAAGATCCAGAACGTCTCCGACGAGGCGAACTACCTCGCCTCCATCGGCCGCGCGCGGATCGCCATGGTCCTGCGCGACGCCGAGATGGCCGAGTCCCTCGCCCGCTCGGAGGCGTCCCAGGGAGAAGCCTCTTCGAGGCGGGCCGGCGAGGTCGCCAACCAGCAGGCCGGCACCGTCATCGCGCAGAAGGAGAACGAGCTGAAGACCCTGAAGGCGCAGCTCGAGGCGAAGGCGAAGGCCGCCGAGGAGACGGCCGTGCAGGCGGCGCTCCAGGCCCGGGCCGAAGCCGAGCAGAAGCTCCAGGCCATCCGCAAGAAGCTGGAGGAGACGAGACTTCAGGCCGAGGCGGTCCTCCCGGCACAGGCCGCCCAGCAGGCCGCCGCCTTTGCGGCGCGCGGCGAGGCGGCCACCATCGAGGAGAACGGAAAGGCCCTCGCCGACGTCCTGAAGCTCCTCACGACGGCGTGGGTCAGCGCCGGCCCCGACGCCAAGGACATCTTCCTCATCCAGAACCTCGAGCAGATCCTCCGGACGGTCGTCGACCGGGTGAAGGCGGTGGGGGTCGACGAGACGCACCTCCTCGACAGCGGCGACGGTTCGGCGCTCGCAACCTACGTCGCCTCCTACCCGGCTGCGGTGAGAAGCGTCCTCGCCGAGGTGAGCCGGACGACGGGGGTCGACGTCGTCGCGCTCCTCTCGCCGGTCCGGCCGGAGGTGGCGCGATGATGAGCGACCTCGGCTCCGTCGTCGCCGTCGCCATCGGCGTCGTCGTCTTCTTCGGCGCGGCGGCGCTCGTCGTCGTCAAGCGCCTCTTTCACATCTGCAGCCCGAACGAGGTCCTCGTCTTCTCCGGCGGCAAGTCCACGGTCGACGGCCGCCCGGTCGGCTATCGGATCGTCAAGGGAGGAAGCTCCCTGCGCACGCCGCTCCTCGAACGGGTCGACCGGATGGACATCACGAACATGACCGTCGACGTCGCCGTGAGCAACGCCTACTCCAAGGGCGGCATCCCGCTCACCGTCGCCGGCGTCGCCAACCTCAAGGTCGCTGGCCACCAGCCGCTCCTCAACAACGCCCTCGAGCGGCTCCTCGGCAAGGGCCGGCCGCAGATCATCCAGGTCGCCAAGGACACACTCGAAGGGAACCTCCGCGGCGTCCTCTCCCAGCTCACCCCCGAAGAGGTCAACCAGGACAAGCTCCGGTTCGCCGAGAAGCTCCTCGAAGAGGCCGAGCACGACCTCTCGCGCCTCGGCCTCGTCCTCGACGTCCTGAAGGTGCAGAACGTCTCCGACGACGTCGGCTACCTCAACTCCCTCGGCCGCAAGCAGTCGGCCGCCCTCGACAAGAGCGCCCGGGTCGCCGAGGCGCAGGCCCACGCCGAGGCCATCATGCGCGAGGCCGAGAACGGGCTCGCATCGCGCCTCGCCCTGATCGAGGCCGACGGCGCGATCGCCCGTGCCGAGGCCGACAAGCGGATCATGCAGTGCGAGACCGGCCGCGAGGCGATGGTCGCCGAAGCCGTCGGCAAGGTCACCACCGCCATCGCCAAGGCCGAGGCCGAGCTGAAGGTGCAGCAGGCGCGCATCGAGCAGGTCCGCCTCCAGCTCGACGCCGACGTCGTCGCCCCCGCCCGCGCCGACATGGAAAAGAAGCAGGCCGAGGCCCGCGGCCGGGCCGCGAAGATCGTCGAGGACGGCAAGGCGACAGCCGCCGTCCTGACCCAGATGATCGAGACGTGGAAAGCCGCTGGCCCGAACGCCCGCGACATCTTCCTCATGCAGAAGCTCCAGAGCGTCATGTCCTCGCTCGTCGAGACGATCCAGAACGTCAGCGTCGACCGCGTTGCGTACCTCCCCGCCTCGTCGCAGGTGGTGCAGGGAGTCCAGCTCGTCGAGCAAGTGAAGGCGGCGTTCGGGGTCGACCTCGCGAAAGTCGTCGCGAGGCTCGGGGCGCCGGAGGGGAAACCCTAGATTCGATCACCGAGCTGTCTCCGACCCATCTCCAGAAGCCACCGTCCCTCCGGGGCTGCGGCGCTCAGCACTCGGCGACACTCGCCCTTGTCAGGTCCTGCTCTCGCTCAGGTCCGGATAATCAGGGCTCCACGGTGAGCTCAAGGAGTTGAATCGCTGCCGCGAGTTCTCGACTGTCCCTGCTTCCCGGGACGGTATCGCTCGGGCGATTGGCCCGGTCGAAGACGAGATAGAGGTCGTTGTGACCCTGTTGAAAGAGCCGTGCTGGAAAGGTCCAAGAGTACTCGACCGGTTCGCCTGGCATCGCCTGCCTGTCGATGAACAGTGAGTTCACCCACAGCTGCATGCGTTGGACAGGAAGCCCCTCATTAGAAAACGGCCACCCGACGATGCGCAGGTGCGCCGTGCCAGTTCTCGGCACGCGTCCGACATTGACCTTCGCGGAGGTTCCTTCGATCCAGCAGAAACGAAATGGTTTTGGGGCGTCCTGTCCTTCGAAACCGGACCAGCCGCGACCAAGGTGCGCGCGATCTGCGGGAGAGCGCATCTCGATTCGAAGCTCTGCTCGGCGCGAGCCGCACCCGATCGCAGCGATCAGTAGCAAGAGAACGGACAGCCGCGCGTGCTTCACGGGTCCGTCACCTTTCCGTTCGCGAAGCGATACACGTGGGCATCTTCGGCCTCTGGGCACCTCGCCCAAGGACGTACTCCCGCGGTAAGCGGGGCCGAATCGAACGCGCCGCGGTAATGAGGCGTCTTAACGAGCCACCCCTCTCCCCTGAGCGCCTGCGCGAGATTGTCAGCACTGACGAAGCCTGTTACGTTCTCTCTGATGAGAGGTTGTGCCCGAAGGCACAGGTAGGACCAGTCATCCAACCCAAGGATCACGCCGCCCTGCCCGTGCTCCCGCTGGAACGCGAGATAGGCGGCCACCTGCCGCCAGTTGGGCCGAGCACTCCGGAACTGCTCCCGGTACGACGGGACATGCAACCCGAGAAAGAGCACGGCGAGCACCAGCGGAGCTCGATGCCACCACTTGCCGATGAACTCGATGCCGTTTCCGAAGAGCAGGCTCAGCGGAATAGGCGCGAGCGCGAGATATCGAAGGCTGATCCAATGGGGGGTCAGAGCCAGTAGCCCGACTACCCCGAAGGTGGTTCCTATGGCGGCCAGCAGATGGCGTTCATCGCGAGATCGCACCGCCACGACCATACCGAGCAGAATCGTCGCCGCGGTGATCGGTGCACCAAGAAGGAAGTGCGGGCTTTCGTCACGCCACCCGAGAAGCCCGTTGAACAGGCTCAATAGACGGGACACTGAAAGGTCAACGGGGAAGCGCTCACCTGCATGGACCAACGACCCGCGCACCGACCACAGCCACGTACCGAAAACGACGAGCGGTGGCAATGGAAGCAGAAGGGCACGGCGAATCTGGGGTCGCATCCCGCTTCGCGCTGCACGCCAAAGAACATCCGCCCAGAGGATCGCCAGCGGCACGATCGTGAGATAGAGCGTCATGCACGCTAGCGTGCAGCCACCCGTGGCGAGAACCAGCCGCCTGTCGCCGGTGAGCGCGGTCTGCTGCTCAAGGAGCGCGAAAGCGCTCGCCACCAGGAGCAGGGCGAGGGCGTAGGGGCGGACCTCCTGCCCGATATAGACGCTCAGGGGCGTGGCCGCGAAGAACAGTGCGGCCCCAAGAGATCGAATCGGTCGCCTCGTACCGCCTGCCATCGCAAAGACGGCGACGCTTGCGAGCGTCGTCCAGACTGCCGGCACGACGCGGACAATTCGCTCTCGACCGCCACCGACGTGAGACGCAAGCCACGTCAACAGGGGCTCCTGTGCGGAATTTGTGGGACGCAATTCTGGGGTTGTACGCCGCTGATGGCCCACGGCCTGTCTCTGGAGACCTGAAGGGGCGTCGCTCGTGACCAGTCTGGCCAGGGCGTTCGGGATGGCACCGGGCAAAGGGCCGATGAGGCAATGGAAATGTGGAAATCGCCTTCTGGCGCTCACTGGGCGGACGAGTCTCGGCGGGCGATTCCCACATTCCCACAGCCCTGCTACCAGACAGTCTTCTTGAGGGAAGAGAACCGTCGGGGATACCGACCGCCGGGTTCTCGTTCTACGGGCCGCGCCGCAAGCGAGTCGTGCTCGGCACGTCCCGACACTTCTCGGCGCTTCTCCAGCTCCTCCCTGGGCCTTGAACAGAGCACCTCGAGCTCCTTCCAGCGATGATCCGAGTTGCGAAACAAGGAGACCCCGCACGGAGGAGCCGAGATGCGACTGAAGACTATCCTGAATCGAATCGATCCACTCGAGGGCTTCGTCTTCGACGAGATACGCTTGCTGGGCCGACCCGGCGACCTCCGGATCGAGATCGACGTCCGCCCTCGGGAACGCTGTAAACCCGTCTGCTCCGGCTGCGGCGTCCGCGGCGGCTGCTACGACACTCTCCCCACCCGCCGCCTCCAGTACGTTCCCCTCTGGGGCATCGCCGTCTTCTTCCTCTACGCCATGCGACGCGTCTGCTGTCCCAGGTGCGGGGTCAAGGTCGAGTCCGTTCCTTTCGTCGAGGGTAAGAAGCACGTGTGCCGCACCTTCGAGCGGTTCCTCGCCGCCTGGGCCAAGACCTTGAGCTGGAAGCAGACCGCGACTCTCTTCCGCACGAACTGGCGCACCGTCTTCCGCGCCGTCCAGTCCGCGGTGACCTGGGGGCGCGCCCACCTCGTCGTCGGAGACGTGGGCGTCATCGGCATCGACGAACTCTCGTGCGGTCGGGGCCAGAAGTACCTCACCGTGGTCTACCAGCTCGACGCCGGCGCTCGTCGCCTCCTGTGGGTCGGGCGGGATCGCACGAAAGCCACCATCGGCGGATTCGTCGACTGGCTCGGGCCCGCCGCTTCGAAGGGTATTCGTGCCGTCTGCTCCGATCTCTGGAAGCCCTTCCTGACGGTCGTGGCCAAGCGCGCCAGTGCTGCCATTCACGTCCTCGACCCCTTCCACATCGCGATGAAGCTCAGCGAGGCCACCGACAAGGTCCGCCGAGAGGAAGTCCATCGGCTGCGCGCCAAAGGCCAGGAGCCGATCCTCAAGGACAGTCGCTGGTGCTTGCTTCGCCGTCCGAAGAACCGCACCAAGAAAGACAAGCTCAAGCTGCGCGATCTCCTCCAGTACAACTTGCGGTCGGTGCGCTGCATGCTCCTCCGTTGGCAGTTCGACGCCTTCTGGAAGTACCGTTCGGCCACCTGGGCAGGCCGCTTCCTCGACGACTGGTGTCGCACCGTCAACCGCTCGAAGATCGAGCCCCTCAAGAAGGTCGTGCGCACGCTTCAAAGCCACCGCGGCTACCTCTTGGCGTGGATTCGGCTCAAGGCAGCCGGGGGCATTCCGACCGGCGCCGTCGAGGGGTTCAACAACAAGGCCCGCGTCATGACCCGCCGAGCCTACGGATTTCGGTCACGCGAGATCATGGAAGTCGCGCTCTATCACGCACTTGGCAAACTTCCGGAGCCATTTGTAACCCACAGATTCTGGTGACG
>CAVOJA010000059.1:0-70141 GCA_963696015.1 uncultured Holophagales bacterium | reverse complement strand
TTTCTTGCCGCTTCTTGGTTCCAGTTGGTCTTCTTGGGTCGTCGGGATGCACTACTTCTCACCCGTGCCGAAGATGCCGCTCCTCGAGGTGGTCGTCGCGGAGAAGACGGCGCCCTGGGCCGTCGCCACCGTCCGCGCCTTCGGCGTCGCGCAGGGGAAGACCGTCATCGTCGTGAAGGACGGTCCCGGCTTCTACACGACGCGGATCCTCGGCCCGTTCATCAACGAGGCGGTCGTCCTCCTCGACGAAGGAGCTTCCATTCCGGCTCTCGACGCGGCCCTTCTCGACTTCGGCTTCCCGGTCGGGCCCGTCGCTCTTCTCGACGAGGTGGGCATCGACGTCGCGGCCCACGTGTCGAAGGATCTCGGCAAGGCCTTCGCGGCGCGGGGCGCGGCGCCGTCCGACACGTTCACGAAGCTGTTCGATGCGGGCTACCGCGGCCGGAAGAACGCGAAGGGGTTCTACCTCTATCCGAAGGACAGGCCGTCGGGCGGGACGAAGGAGGTCAACCCGGACGTCTACTCCTTCTTCGGCGGCACGAGCCGGAACGCCATGCCGGCGGAGGACCTCGTCGACCGCCTCGCGCTCCTGATGGTCAACGAGGCGGTCTGGTGCCTGTCCGAGGGGATCATCGGCTCGCCCCGCGATGGCGACGCAGGGGCGATTCTCGGCCTCGGCTTTCCGCCCTTCCGCGGTGGCCCGTTCCGGCACGTCGACGCCGTCGGCGCCGCCGGGATCGTAAAGCGGATGGAGGTGCTTGCCGGGAGGCACGGCAAGCGCTTCGCGCCGTCACCGAAGCTCGTCACGATGGCGAGGGAAGGAACGAAATTCTACGGATCCTGACGGTCGAGGGACGACCCGCGGGACGTCCGTCGGCAGGGCCGGCGAATCCGGGTGGGGGGGGCGGGCCGGACGGCCCGCCCCCCGGACGTCAGCGCTCGAGCTTGAAGCCGACGCGGATCGTGACCTGGAACTCGGCGACCTTGCTGTCGTGGATCCGGCCGCGCTGCTCGACGACCTCGAACCAGTCCATGTGCCGGATCGTCTTTGCGGCCTCCTCCACGGCGACCTTGACGGCCTCCGCGAAGCTGACAGGGGACGTTCCAACGAGCTCGACTTTCTTGTAGACACCGGCCATGAGTTCCTCCTTGGGGGTTCTTCGATTCAGGATGACGGACATTCTAGCGAGGCGCGGAGACCGGCAGGGCCGTCATCGTCAGGTACCCCTCTCCCGCCGCCTCTGCGAGACCGAGGAGGCTGAACTCCCTGTCTCCCACTCTCACCCACGCATGCCCGTCGATCGGTGTCTCTCCCTCCCCCTTCCGGACCCCGATGACCAGCTCCACTCCCTCCCGGTCGGCGAGGAGCGAGGAGAGGACGAGGGCCTTGACGAGGCACGTTCCCCGCCAGCCGAACCACCGCTCGCCGCGTGCGACGGCGCGGAGCGTGGCGCCCAGGGCCGCGTCGGGCCCGACGCCGCGGGGGAGACCGCGGAGGCGCGGCAGGGCGACGACGAGCCGGGGCAGGGGGATTCGATCGATGGCCTGGGCGCGCCGCGCGAGCCTGAAGGCGTGGAAGAAGAGGAGGAGCTCGCGGGGCGGCGGGACCACGGCAGGAGATTAGCCCGACTCGGGCGGTCATCGTCCGGAACGGCCGGGCCGGAGCGAGAATGGGCGCGAGTGAAGCGAGTCCTCGGGTGGTGTGTCGTCGTGCTGTGCTGCGCGTGCCGGCCCTCGCCGGAGGAGACGAGCGTCACGATGGCCGTCCGTGCGGACGTCACGGGTTTCTTTCCGAGCCCGTCCGCGAAGGACGAGTCGTTCACGAATCGTGCGAACGCGGAGATCCTCGAGGGGCTCGTCCGTTTCGACGCCGACGGGCGCCTCGCCCCCGGCCTCGCCGACCGGTGGGAGACGCCGGACGAGCAGACGTACGCGTTTCGCATTCGCCCGGGGCTCCGGTTCTCCGACGGCAGCCCGCTCACCGCGGCCGACGCGGCGGCCTCACTCCTCGCGAACATCCGGAAAGGCTGGCCGACGGCCGGGTATCTTCGGAACGTCGCATCGGTCGAGGTCGAGGGACCGCTCCGTCTCGTCGTTCGGACGCGGGCTCCATATTCCCTCCTGCTCTAAAAGCTGCCCTGGGGCTACGTCCTGCCCGCCGGGGTTCTGACCCGAAGCCCCGTTCCTCTGATCGGAGCGGGCCCCTACCGGCTCGTCTCGTGGGAGCGGGAACGGGGCTTCACGCTGGAGCGGAACGATCACTACTGGGGTCCGCGTCCCGCGATCGGACGGGCTCGCTTCGAGGTCGTCCCGGATGCGGAGGATCGGATCGCCCGGCTCCTCTCCGGCCGGGTGGACGTCGTGGACGAGGTTCCCCTCGAACGCGTGGACGCCCTCCGGGCGGAGAAGGCGATCCGCGTCTTCGCTGCTCCAAGTCTTCGCGTGCTGTTCCTGACCCTCCGGGTGACGGAGCCACCGTTCTCGGATCCCCGGGTTCGCGAGGCTGTCGACCTCGGGCTCGACCGGGACGAGCTCGTGGCGCGGGCGTACGACGGGAAGACCGTCGCGGCCTCCCAGCTCGTCCCCGCGTCCGTCGTCGGTTTCAACCCGGCCCTGCGGATTCGCAATGCCGACCGGGTCCGCGCCCGAGCCCTCCTCGCCGAAGCCGGTTTCCCGAGCGGCCTCGACGTTTGCCTCGACGGGACGCACGACAGGTACGTCAACGACCTCCGGATCCTCGGCGAGGTCGCTCGGCAGCTCGCGCTCGTCGGGATCCGGGTGACGGTGAACGCCCTCGACAAGTCGGCGTTCTTCGAGCTGATCGATGCCGGCCAGTCTTCGTTCCACCTCGTCGGCTGGGCCTGCGGCTCCGGGGAGGCGGCGGAGGCGATCGAGGCTCTCGTCGCCACGAAGGGGCCCGGTCTCGGTGTCGCGAACAGCGGGGGCTACGGCGATCCCGTCCTCGACGGCCTCCTCGCCGCCAGCAACGAGTCGACGGATCCGACGCCGAGGGTCGTGACCCTGCAGAAGGCGCTCGCCCGTGTGGCCGAACAGAGACCCGTCCTGCCGCTTCTCCTCCAGAGCGAGGCGATCGGCGTTGCCCGGCGGATCGATTGGACGCCGGGGCGCGGTCTCAGGATCCGGGTCGAGGACATGCGGCTGGCGCCGTGACCGCGCGGACGACCCGAAGCGAGGAAAGGGCGGCCCCGAGGGGCCGCCCTTTCCTCTGGACGATGGCCTGAAAGGTCCGGGCTCAGAACCCGAACGAGAAGCCGATCTCACCCTCCCACTGGTCCATGGTGAGCTTGATCGTCTGCTGGCCGGGGGCCTCGAGCGGGTTCGCCCCTTCGACGGAGTTGGAGAAGGCGCGCATGAGGGCGAAGTGGAACTTCGTCTTCGGTGACAGGAGCGTCGAGACGCCGACCGTGGCGTGGTCCTGGATGACGCCGGGGGCGAGGATGTTGAAGAGGACCTCGCTCTCCTGGACCGGCTGGTCGCAGTGGGCGTAGCCGGCGCGGAGGGTCCACGTGGGGTTCACCTCCCACTGGGCGCCGACCTTGAAGACCGTGATGTCCTTCCAGCCGAAGCCGGCGCCGTCGTCGGCGCCGAGAGGAGCCTGCATGAGGTTCGGGAGCAGCGGGTTCCCGACGGAGGCGACCTTGCTGTAGTAGATCTCCTGGACGTCGACGGCGATCGACACGCCCTTCGACGGGAAGACCGAGATGCCGACGGTCCAGTTCTCGGGAATGTCGAAATCCCCGTGCTCGGCGAAGAGACCGGCGTAGTCCTCGAGCTCGCCCATGGCGATCTTCGTCTGGTACGAGGCGCCGACGCCGAAGTACTCGCCGAACTTTCCGTGGTAGCCGATCCGCGCGCCGAAGCCCGTGGAGGTGTCCTTGCCGTTGTTCGTCAGCTTCGTCGGGGCCGACGAGAACATCGCGAAGGCGCCGAGGCCCTTCGCCTCGAAACTCTGCCAGCCGAAGATCGGAGAGATGCCGATCGCCTGGTGGTTCGCGAACTCCCACGAGACCGACGGCGCGACGAACGCCTGCATCAGGTTGATGCCCGTCGGCGACTGCCCGAAGACCTCGTTCGGGTAGTTCGTGTTCATGCCGCCGTTGCCGTAGATCGCGAGGCCGACGTGGAACTGCCCGGAGAGGTGCCAGGCGCCGGCCATGCTCGGCATCACGAAGCCGGTCGAGTGGCTTTCGGACGTCCCGGGGGCGAGGCCGAAGGTGCCAGGATACCCCGACGGGTTCCCCGACACCGTGTACTCGCGGTTCGGGGCGAAGAGGGCAACGCCGACGTCGTAGCCGCTCACGAACGCGATCGTGGCGGGGTTCGTGGCGCTCGCCAGGGTGCTCAGGTGGAGCGCCTGGCCGGCGCCGGCCATCCCCTTGTACGGGGTGCCGTAGCCGAGGGAGAAGTAGCCGTCCGTCGCCGGGGCGGGAGCGGCCAGGACGAGCAGGGCGAGGGCCGTGATCGCCAGGACGGGGTTTCGCTTCATTGCACACTCTCCATGGGGCACGCCGCTACGGGTCGTGCCGGGCGTCGGTTCTGTCCTTGAAAACGGAAAGGTATCCGGCCTCGCGGCCGGAGTCAGGTCGTCAGCAGCCGCCCCCCTTCCTCGGAGCGGCGGAGGTGGCGACGGCCTTCACGACGAGCTTCGGCGGCGGGGCCGCCGCGGCTCCCGTGAAGTAGCCGTTCAGGGCGCTCTTCATGCGGAATTCCGCGATGAGGACGGGAGTGGGCTCGGCCGGGGGCTCGGGTGCGGCCAGGACCGCGGCCTTCCAGGCGTCGAAACCGCCCGCGAGGACGAGGACCTCGCCGGGGAAGGCGCGGAGTCCCTCGGGAAGGGCCGGCACATCGCCTTGGCCGTAGGCCACGAGCGTCCGCGTGGCGGGAAGCGTGGCGGCGAAGCTCGCCGCAGTCGTCCCTTCGGGGAGCGTCATCGTTCCCGGGATCCGCTCGGTCGCGGGTGCGGACTTCGCGTCGCGGAGGTCGAGGATCCAGAGCTCCTGCGGCGAGGTGACGATCTTCCGGCCGAGCTCGACCGCGCCGATCCTCGCGACCGGCCTTTCGGCGACGGGGACCGGGCGCTTGGGGAGCGCGACGGTGACGAGGCCGAGGACGGCGAGCGCGCCGAGGGCCGCGAACTGCCGGTTGCGGACGGCCGGGTTCGAGAGCGGAACGGCCTTTCCCGCCTTCGGCGCGAAGACCATCTCGAGCCTCTCGGCGCCCAGGAAGCAGCCGATCGCCATCGCGACGACGCCCGCCGCGAGGACGGGGAACGGCAGGCCGGTCGCCTGCGCGATCGTCACCGAGCCCATCGCGCCGCTCCTGTAGAAGCCCTCGAGCGGACCGTAGACGAAGCCGAACAGGAGCGAGCCGATCATGACGCCGACGATCGACATCAGGCCGTCCCACTTCCCGGAGGCCATCGCGACGACGCCGGTGCCGGGGCAGTAGCCCGAGACGATGAAGCCGATACCGAGAAGCAGGCCGCCGACGACGTGCGGGCCGATGAACGTCTCGGGGACGGTCAGGAGCGAGAGGTCGAGGACGCCGAAGCCGGAGAGGAGGCCGATGCCGGCGCAGGCCGTCACGATCGCGCCGAACATCACCTTCAGGACGCGCGTGTCGGTCAGGTAGAACTGGGCGGCGAGGTTCTTCGCGTGCCCGAAGCCAGCGCGCTCGAGGACGAACCCGAACGCGAAGCCGATGAGCGTCCCGAGGAGGAGGCCGGTCGGGAAGCCGAAGACGTCCTGCGGGTAGAGCGGGAGGAGGTTCATCGCCAGTCCCTCTTGACGAACGGAGCGACGAGGTAGCCGCCGGCGAAGACGCACATCATGAAGATCCAGGAGCCGAGGGAGAGGACCGCCCCCCCGGTCAGCGCCTGCCCCGACGTGCAGCCGCGCGCGAGGCGGGCCGCGAAGCCCATGAGGACGCCACCGATGATCGCCATTGCGATCCGGTGTCCCTTCGAGACCCCTTCACCGCGGATGATCTCGCTCTTCAGCCGCCCGGCCGAGTAGGCGCCGACGAGGCCTCCCAGGAAGACGCCGAGGACCTCGAACACCATCCACTCCTCGAGGACTTTCAGGCCGGGCCCGACGAATTGCCTGAAGTAGCCGTTCGCCTCGGTCGCGGCCGGTGCGACGAGGTGGGCAGCGCCGACCGCGAGCCGGGTCGTCGCGTTGGAGGAGCCGAGGCCGAAGCCCATGACGAGGAAGGACGTCAGGAGGACGAGGCCGAGCGCGAAGCCGGCGACGTAAGGGTTCCAGTAGGGGCGTTCCGCGGGAGGCTGCATCGAAGTCACCTCTTCAGGGAAGGAAGCGGAAGGCGGAGTGCTGACCCGCCGTAAGGAGAATCCAGCGGAGGGCGAGGCCCCCGGTGAGGATCAGGACCGGAAGGATGGTTGCGAACGGCAGGTGCCTCTTCGCCTCGATGGCCTCCATCACGAGCGGAACGAGGAGTCCGAGGACGACGACGCACGAGAAGAAGACCGCCGTGTACGGACCGCCGAGGAACTGCGAGGCCGCCCACTGCCCGACGTCACCCGAGGTCGCAAAGCCGAGGAGCATGAGGGCGATCAGGAGGAGCTCGGCGACGATGGCGATGGCGTCCCAGGCCACGAGCGTCTTCCGCTCGCTCTCTTCGAGGGGGAGAAGCAGGAGGAGCGCGGCGCCGGTCGAGATGCCGGAGGCGAGGAAGAGCGGCCCGAGGACCGCGCTGTTCCAGAGGATGCGTGAGGGCATCGTCCCGAGCAGGAGGCCGGTGTAGATCCCGAGGGCGACGCCCATCGCGATGCTCGTGACGAGGATTCCGCGGCGTCCGCCATCCGCCCATCCGAAGAAAGTCTCGAGGAGCCCCTTCAGCGCGGAGGGCGTCTTCCCGCGGAGCCAGGAGCGCTGCCCGTCGCTCATCGAGCCGAGTCCGTGGAGGAGGCCGACCGGGTAGATGAGGACGAGGATCCAGGCGCCCCACGACATGGGAGACGTGGCGTGGAAGAAGAGGTAGAAGCGCCAGGCCCAGAGCCGGTGGGCGAGATCGAGCCAGAGGGCGCCCATGCCGAGCGAGATGAGCGCCAGGGCGGCAAAAGGCATCAGCGGCAGCGCCGGGCCGCGCGGCTTCTCGCCCGACTTCAGCTCGAGCGCGGCGGCGAGGACGAAGATGCCGGCGACGAGGCCGCCGAGGAAGAGGTAGACGACGATCTCCCAGCCCCAGATGTGGAGCGCGGGGTCGATACCGGGGTTCGTCCGGGTGGTGGTGGCTTCGAGAAGTGCGTTCATCGCCATAGCCTCAGACGAGGAAGTGGACGTTCGGGCCGGCGCCCGACTCCGGGTGGTTCACTTTCGACCGCCGCTCGCGGAGGAGGGCCGACACGGCCGACCCCGGGTCGCTGGCATCGCCGAAGGTGAGGGTTCCGGTGGGACAGACGCCGACGCAGGCCGGTTGGAGTCCCTTCTGCACCCGGTGGAGGCAGAACGTGCACTTGTCGACGTACCCGTCGGGGTGGACGAAGCGCGCGTCGTACGGGCACGCGGCGATGCACGCCTTGCAGCCCGAGCACTTGTGGTGCGTTACCAGGACGACGCCCCCCTCGTTCACGTGCGAGGCGCCCGTGGGGCAGCTCTTGACGCAGGGGGCATCCGTGCAGTGGTTGCACCGCTCCGAGCGGATCTCGGCGGAGAGCTTCGGGAACTCGCCCCGGATCTCCTCGACGATCCACTGGCGGCAGAAACCGTCGGGGACGGCGTTCTCGGCCTTGCAGGCGAGGACGCACGCCTTGCACCCGACGCACTGCCGGGTGTCGACGGTCATGGCGTAGCGCTTCTCGACGGTCTGGACGGCGCTCATCTCAGGCCTCCGCCTTCAGAGCCGCGGCGTCGCCAGGCGAGAGCGGCCGTCCTTTCGCCGCGGCGCCGTCAGGCGAGAGCGGCCTGTCTCCCGTCGCGGCGGCCGTGTCCGGCGCCTTCTCGATCGTCACGAAGTTGACGCTCATTCCGGTCGTCCCGGCGACCGGGTCGACGGCGATGCGGGTGACGAGCGTCTGGTCGTCCATGCCGCGCCCCTTCGCGAACTTCAGTCCCGGGTTCGTGTGGCCGTAGCCGTGGACGACGAAGACGCAGTCGTGTCGGATCCGCTGCGTCACCTTGAGCTTCACAGGCTGTGACCTCACGCCGTCCTGGTTGACGAGGGTCACGACCTCGCCGTTGGCGAGCCCCTGCTCCTTCGCGGCCTTCGCGTTCAGCCAGACCTCGTTCTCGGAATAGACCTCCGAGAGGAAACGGTTGTTCGTCGTCCGGCCGAAGGTGTGCGTCGGCGTGCGCCCGAAGAGGAGCCGGAACTGGCCGTCCGCCGGCTGCTCGTGCCGCGTGTAGGGCGGGAGGGGCGGCAGGCCCGCGTCGGCCATCTGCTTCGAGTACAGCTCGATCTTCTTCGACGGGGTCCCGAAGGACAGCTCGAGGCCCTCTTCCGTCCGCACCGGAACGGGCTTCCCCTTGACGACGCCCTTCGCCTTCATCGCCGCGACGTCGTAGCCGCCGGCCTTCAGCCGTTCGGTCACCATCTGCTCGGCCGTGTCCCAGGGGAAATACGCGCCGAGGTCGAGACGATTCGCGAGCTCCTTGGCGATCCACCAGCCGGGCTTGCTCTCGTACATCGGTGGGACCACCTGCTGCCGCAGGGGCAGGAACGGCTCGGACCACGGAATCGGGGCGACGTCGTCCCATCGCTCCAGGTAGGTCGCCTCGGGCAGGACGACGTCGGCGTAGCCGACGATCTCGGCCGGCAGGACGTCGATGGCGACGAGGAGATCGAGCTTCTGGATCGCCTCTTCGACGTTCTTCCGCTGCGGCAGCGCCTGAAGGAGGTTCGAGCCGTAGACGATCCAGCCCTTGATGGGGCAGCCCTTCGTCATGATCCGGCCGGGCACCGTCGCGTCGCAGACGCCGTGCGAGAGGACCTCCTCGGCGAACGGGTAGACGACGCCGTCGGGGTGATCCTGAGCGGTCTTCGCCTCTTCGGTGTAGTCCGGAACCGGGTACTTCGGGACGCTCAGCTGCGTCGGGACGAAGATCCCGCCGCGGCGGCCCCACGAGCCGAGGAGAGCGTTCAGGATGGCGATGGCGCGCGAGCGCTGCACGTCGTCTCCGTACCAGGTGACGTGGCGACCGGGGTGGATCAGCGAAGCGGGACGAGCCCCTGCGATGAAACGGGCCGTCTCGACGATCGTCGAGGCCGGGATCGTCGTTTCGGTGAACGCCCACTCGGGGGTCTTGTCGGCGACGTGAGCGCGAAGCTCCTCGAGGCCGGTGGCGTTCTTCTCGACGTAGTCGCGGTCGTAGAGCCCCTCGCCCAGGAGGACGTGGATCCAGGCCAGGAGGAGGGCCAGATCGGTTCCGGGCCTGATGGGCAGCCAGTAGCGCGCCTTGCCCGCGGCCGTCGAGAAGCGCGGGTCGACGACGACGAGCTCGCCCCCTTTCGCGATCATCTGCGCGAAGTCCTGGACCTGCGTGTTGTGCATGTTCTCGCCGAGGTGCGAGCCGATGAGCGTCAGGCACCGCGAGTGGGCGATGTCGAGGACCTCGGGCGAGCCGAGCGAGGCGCCATACGTCAGGTTGAAGCCGACCTCGCGCGGGCCGCGGCACTGGCCGTAGGAGGGTGCCGTGACGTTTCCCGAGCCGTAGGCGAAGAGGAGGTGCTTGAAGAACGACCCGCCGAAGCCGTGGGAGAAGAGGGCGACCTTGTCGGGGCCGCACGTCTTCTTGATCTTCAGGAGCTTCTCGGCGGTGAAATCGAGGGCCTCATCCCAGGAGACCTCCTCGAAATCCTGCTTGCCACGCGCTCCGGTCTTTCGGAGGAGCGGCTTCTTCAGCCGGTCGGGGTCGTAGAGGAGGCCGGTGCCGCCCGTTCCGCGCGGGCAGAGCTTTCCGCGGGAGAGCGGGTGCTCGGGGTTTCCGACGAGCTTGGTGACCTTGCCGTCCTTCACGTGGGCGAGGACTCCGCATTTCCAGAAGCAGAGCTCGCAGAACGTCGGGATCACCTGGTCGCCGTCGGTGCCCGGGTCGTGGACGACGTCGGGGTCGAGGCCCCACCACTTCGTCGTCAGCCCCGAGCCGAGGGCCGCGGCCCCGAGGCCCGCCCCTCCGATCTGAATGAACTCGCGCCGGTTGGTCGCCATCTTCACCTCTCCCCGGTGGGATCGGATCCCGCGGACGTAGATCAAGAATCGGGCCAACGATGCCGCAGTGCGGCAGGACGGGGAAGCCGGGCAGAAAACGGCCCAGGAACGCTCTACGAGAGGGCTTTCGGGCCATGATCTGGCGTGACTCGCCGAATCGCGACATACTCTTTGCGACGAATCGTTTCAACTGAAACGCCTTGTTTCAGGGCCATAGAGGCCATTCGTGAAACATCGTGTTTCATAAGGCGCTCCCACCAAGGCGAACTCCGGGCGAGGAGGCACGCACCGACGCCGGCCGGGTGCAGCCCGCTCGGGCGGTGACGACCGCCGTCGCGAAGCCGGTCCTACGCGGCGCCCAGCGGCCGAAGAGGGAAGGTCGTGACCATGCGGGTGCCGCCCTCGGGGCGGCGCAGGGCTCGAATCGAGCCGTGGTGCTCCTGAACGATCCAGGCGCAGATCGCGAGCCCGAGGCCGGCGCCGCCGTCGGCGTGGCGTCGCCGGGCAGCGTCGACGCGGACGAACCTCTCGAAGACGCGATCGAGCTGAGCTTCGGGAATTCCCGGGCCTGTGTCCTCTACGGTGAGGAGGGCCACGTCGGGACCCACAGCGACGGCGACGCGGACCTCCGCGACTCTCTCGGCGCCGTCCTCGGACCCTGAGAACCGGATCGCGTTGTCGACGAGGTTCAAGACGAGCTGGCGAAGCCAGCGCTCGTCCCCCCGGATGACGACCTCGGGCGAAGGGCTCATCGCGAGACGGACGCCGAGGGTTTCGGCGCGCTCCGCAAAGGACTCGACCGTTTCGCCGGCCAGGACGTCGAGCCGGGTCGGCTCGAGCTGGAAGGGGAGCCGGCCGCTGTCTGCCTGCGCCAGGAGGAGGAGGTCTGCCACGATGTGTCGAAGACGGACGACTTCCTCGTTCAGGCTGGCCAGCGCCGCGCGGTAGTCCTCGGGCTCCCTCACCTGGCTCAGCGTGACCTCGAGGGTGCTCTGCATGTTCGCGAGCGGGCTCCGTAGCTCGTGCGAGGCGTCCGCGGTGAACCGTTTCATCGCCTCGAACGACGTCTCGAGGCGGCCGATCATCTGGTTGAACGTGTCGACGAGGCGGCCGATCTCGTCAGGGACGGGTCGGGTTGGAAGCCTGCGGCTCAGCTGGGTCGACTCGATTTCCCGCGCGAGCTCCGTCACCTCGACGACCGGGGCGAGCGCGCGACCGGCGAGCCAGAAGCTGACGGCTGCGGACCCCGCGACGGCGATCGGCGCGAGGAGCAGCAGGGCGAGCCGGAGGTTCGCGAGAGGGCGCTCGACGTCTCCGATTCGCTCCATGACCCGGATCACGCCCTGGCGGCCGGCATGGGACCGGTAGGGCCGGGTGTAGACACGCAGGAGGCCACCCTTCTCGACGTAGGTGCGGAAGGCCGAGCGTTCCTCGAGGAACTGCGGCCGCGCGGCGAGCTCCCGCGCGGCCTGCAAGGACTCCAGATCAGGCGAACGGTAGAAGACGGCCGGGTCGCCGCCGACGGAGTGGAACAGGACGAGCCTCGAATGGCGGTTCAGCTGCGCCACCTGCGACGGCGTCAGGTGCTCGCAGTCCTCGTGCTGCCCGATGACGGCCTGGATCGCGTCGGCCGTCCCCGTGAGCTCCTCGTCGTGGTGGCGGAGGAGCTGGGCGCGGACGATGAGGTAGAGACTGACCCCGAAGCAGGCCAGGATGAGGGTGAGAACGATCGAGTAGCCCACGGTCAGCCGGCCGCGGAACGTCCTCGGAAGCACTCTCACTTCGGTTCCTTCAGGACGTACCCGGAGCCGCGCACCGTCTGGATGAGCTTCACGTCGGCGCCCTGGTCGACCTTCCGGCGAAGGTAGTTGATGTAGACCTCGACGAGGTTCGAGCCGCCGTCGTAGTCGAGGTCCCAGACGTGGTCGAGAATCATGGCGCGGGTCAGGACGACGCCCTTTCGCTTCACGAGGTACTCGAGGAGTGCGAGCTCCTTCGAGGTGAGCTCGATCGGGCGGCCGGCACGGCGGACCTCGCGACGAACCAGATCGAGCTCCAGGTCGCCGGCCGTGAGCGTGGTGGCGGGCTCGACCGCGGGCCGTCTCGTGATCGCCCGGAGCCGGGCAAGGAGCTCCTGGAAGCTGAAGGGCTTCGGCAGGTAGTCGTCCGCGCCGAGGTCCAGCCCCCGGATGCGGTCTTCGACGGAGGACCGCGCGCTGAGGATGAGGACGGGCGTTGCCGAGCGGCGGGAACGCAGCTCGCGCAGGAGGTCGAGGCCGCTCATGCCGGGGAGCATCACGTCCAGCACGAGGGCGTCGTAGTCGCCCCCGAGCGCGAGCTCGAGCCCCGTCCGGCCGTCCGCGGCGCCATCCACGGCGAACCCGAGCTCTTTCAGCCCTTGGCGGATGCTCGCCAGGAGCTTCGGGTCATCTTCGACGACGAGCACTCTCATTCGGCTTCCTCGACCGAAGGGAGGTTCTCATGAATGCACGGTACTAATCCGTTTCTAATTTCCGGGGGATACCCTCGTCTCGTGCGGTATCCGACGACCCGAGCACGAGGTGAAGTGATGTCCG
Organism: uncultured Holophagales bacterium; assembly: GCA_963696015.1. Taxonomy (GTDB): domain Bacteria; phylum Acidobacteriota; class Thermoanaerobaculia; order UBA5066; family UBA5066; genus UBA5066. Next base: position 57,379 of record CAVOJA010000059.1, on the reverse strand, counting down.
TCCCATGGTCCCGGGGTGGGGGCGCTCTCTGTGTCCTCCTGTCCGTCTTCGCAGGCTCCGTCCAGGGGGCGGAGCCCCCGCCGCCAATGGACCGCACCGAGGTGGAGCGTCTCGTCGAGGAGGCTCTCGGGGCAAACCGCGAGATTCGGTCTGCAAGAGCCACGGCGGCCGCGGTCGAGGCGCGAATTCAGCCTGCCGGGGCTCTGCCGGACCCGATGGTCTCGGTGAGCTACGAGAACGACGGCGTCTCTCCGTCGTTGGGGACCATGGAGATGACGCGCCTCCAGCTCATGGCGCAGCAGGAGATTCCCTTCCCGGGGAAGCAGCGCCTCGCCAGGGATGTCGCGCGTAAGGACGCCGAGCGGGCCGCGACCGTGCCGCAGCGCACAGCCCTCGCGGTCGCTGCATCGGTGCGCCGCGCCTACGCCGACCTCCTCGAAGCACGGGAAGGCCTGCGGCTCGTCGACGAGCAGGCCGACACCTGGAGGCAGATCGAGGAGGTCACTCGCGCGCGATACGCCGCCGGCCTCGCGAGCCAGCAGGACGTCCTTCGAGCCCAGAGCGAGCGAACGCGTCTCCTGCAGCAACGCCGCCGGGAGGAAGCCGCCGAGCAGACGGCACTGAGCGAGATGCGCCAGCTCCTGTTCCGCCCGGCCGATGCGCCTGTTCCCACCGAAGAGCGTCTTACGCCCGGGCGGGTCGAGCCCGTCCCCTCGAGCGCGGAGACGATCGCGCGGGCGCTCGACGAGACCCCGGAGCTGAAGGAGATCGCTCTCACGAAGGATCGATCCGAGCTCTCTGCCGATCTCGCCCGAAAGAACCTCAAGCCCGACTTCGTCGCCTCCGCCTCGTACATGAACCGTGGAGGCCTGCCGCTCATGTGGTCCGCGGGAGTCGGCGTGTCGATCCCGCTCTGGGCCGGGACGAAGCAGCGTCCGCTCATCGTTGAAGCGGAGAGCCTCGCATCCGCCGCGGTCGCGACGCAGGAATCGCTCCGGCGCCGAATCGTCGCCGTGACCCAGGAACGTCTCATCCGCCTCAACCAGCTCGTTCAGGAGGCGCGCCTCGACGCCGAGGGCGTCCTCGTCCAGGACCGGCTCTCCGTCGACGCGGCCCTCGCGAGCTACCGCACCGGAACCGTCCCATTCGTCACGGTCCTCGAGGCGCTCGGGACGTATTTCGTGGACCGTCGTTCGGCCATCGGCCGTCTCGCCGGCCTCGTCCGCGTTCGCGCCGACCTCGACGAGCTTTCCCTCGAGCGCTCGTCGGGAGGCATGCCGCCGGCAGCGACGGCCGGCGCCTCCGCGTCCTCCTCTTCCGCCTCGAAGATGTAGGAACGCAGATGAAGAAGAAGCTGGCTTTCACTCTCGCCCTCGTCGCCGGCCTCGCGCTCGCCGCGAGCGCCGTCACATTCGCCACCGGCTGCGCGAAGTCCGGGACGGCCCCCGCGAAGGCGCAGAGATACCAGTGTCCCATGCACCCCGAGATCGTGAAGGACGGCCCCGGAGACTGCCCGATCTGCGGCATGAAGCTCGTCCCGATCGAGGAGGCCGAGGACGCCTCCAAGGTCCACCCACCGGCCGCGCCCGGCGAACGGCGGATCGCCTTCTACCGCTCCCCGATGGACCCGAACGAGACGTCGCAGGCCCCGAAGAAGGACTCCATGGGGATGGACTTCGTCCCGGTCTACGAGGACGAGCTCTCGGGCGCGGCGAGCGGCCCGGCCGGCCTCGCGCCGATCACGATCGACGCCACGAAGAGGCAGCTGCTCGGCTTGACGACCGTCGAGGTGAAGCGCGCCCCGTTCTCCACGTCGATCCGGACGGTCGGCCGCGTCGCGTACGACGAGCGGCGCGTCCACCACGTCCACACGCGGTACGAGGCGTTCGTCGAGGAGGTGACGGCCGATTTCACCGGCAAGTACGTCCGCAAGGGAGAGGTCCTCGCGAAGGTCTACAGCCCGGACCTCTACGCCACGCAGAAGGAGTACCTCCTCGCCCTCGCGGCCTCGAAGTCGCTCGCCTCCTCGAGCTTCGGCTCCGTCTCGAAGGGGGGCGAGGACCTCCTGCAGGCGGCCCGCCAGCGCCTTCTCCTCTGGGACATCACCCAGGCCGACATCGACGCGCTCGAGAAGCGCGGCGAGCCGACCCGGACTCTCAACATCTACGCTCCGATCTCCGGCTTCGTCACGGGCCGGACCGCGTACCACGGCATGAAGGTCATGGCCGCCGACACCCTGTTCGACATCGTCGACCTCTCCTCCGTCTGGGTCCTCGCGGACGTCTACGAGTACGAGCTGCCCCGGCTGAAGGAGGGGCAGGGCGCGACGATGACCCTCTCGTACTGGCCCGGCCGCTCCTGGAAAGGGCGCGTCACGTACGTCTACCCCTCCGTGGATCCCGCGACGCGGACGATCCAGGTCCGCCTCGAGTTCGCGAACCCGGGCGAGACGCTCAAGCCCGAGATGTTCGCGCAGGTCCTCATCGAAGGTTCGCCCCGACAGGCGCTCGTCGTCCCGGACGACGTCGTCCTCGACAGCGGCGAGCGGAAGGTCGTCTTCCTCTCGCCGGGCGAAGGCCAGCTCGTCCCGCGGGAGATCTCCGTCGGCGACCAGGCCGACGGCTTCGCCGAGGTGACGGCGGGCCTTTCGCAAGGCGACGTCGTTGCCCGCGGGGCGAATTTCCTCGTCGACTCGGAGTCGCGCCTGAAGTCCGCGCTCTCCGCGCTCGGGCCGGCCCCGACGCCGATGGCCGGACCCGCTCCGGCTCCCGTCCGCGGCCCCTCCGCCCCGCCGCCCGCCGGCCACGTCCACTGAAGGAGCGAGCGATGAGCCACGCGAGCCCCGGGGAGAGCGGAGAAGGCAGAGAAGACAGAGAAGACGGAAAAGACGGAGTGATCAAACGGATCATCCGCTTCTCCGCCGAGAACAAGTACCTCGTCCTCTCCCTCTACGCCATCGCCGTCCTGATCGCCGTCTGGGTCATGAAGCGGACGCCTCTCGACGCGATCCCGGACCAGTCCGACACGCAGGTCATCATCTACTCGAAGTGGGACCGGAGCCCCGACATCATCGAGGACCAGGTCACCTACCCGATCGTCACGGCCCTGCTCGGGGCGCCGAAGGTCAAGACGATCCGCGGCTCCTCCGACTTCGGCTTCTCCTACGTCTACGTCATCTTCGAGGACGGCACCGACCTCTACTGGGCCCGCTCCCGCGTCCTCGAGTACCTCTCGAAGATCCAGGGGAGCCTGCCCCAGGGGGTGAAGACGGAGATCGGCTCCGACGCGACGAGCGTCGGGTGGGTCTTCCAGTACGCCCTGGTCGACGACTCGGGGACGAACAGCACCGACGACCTCCGGACCTACCAGGACTGGTTCCTGAAGTACGCCGTCCAGTCCGTCCCGGGCGTCGCCGAGGTCGCGACGGTCGGCGGCTCGCAGAAGCAGTACCAGGTCACGGTCGACCCGACCGTCCTCTCGGCGTACGGCGTTCCGATCTCGCGCGTCGCCGAGGCGATCCGAATGAGCAACAACGAGGTCGGCGGGCGGGTCATCGAGTTCTCGGGCCGCGAGTACATGGTGCGCGGGCGCGGCTACCTGAAGTCGATCAGGGACATCGAGCAGATCGTCCTCAAGACGAACGAGCGCGGCACGCCGCTCACGGTCGGCGACGTCGGCCGCGTGTCGCTCGGACCCGAGATCCGCCGCGGCGTCGCCGACCTCGACGGTACGGGCGACGTCGTCGGCGGCATCGTCGTCATGCGCAGCGGCGAGAACGCCCTGAACGTCATCGAGAGGGTCAAACAGAAGCTGACGGACGTCGAGCCGTCGCTCCCGAAGGGCGTGAAGGTCGTGACGACCTACGACCGCTCCGACCTCATCGAGCGTTCCGTCTCCAACCTGAAGTCGAAGCTGATCGAGGAGATCGTCATCGTCTCGATCATCATCCTCATCTTCCTCTGGCACGTCCCGAGCGCCATCGTCCCGATCCTCACGATCCCCATCTCGGTCGTCCTCGCGTTCATCCCGTTCGGCCAGATGGGGCTGACGATCAACATCATGTCGCTCGCGGGCATTGCGATCTCCATCGGCGTCCTCGTCGACGGGGCGATCGTCGAGGTCGAGAACGCGTACAAGAAGCTCCAGCTCTGGAACGACGGGGGGCGCCCGGGCGACTTCCACAAGGTGCGCCTCGAGGCGCTCATGGAGGTCGGCCCGTCGGTCTTTTTCTCCCTCCTCGTCATCGCGGTCGCGTTCCTTCCCGTCTTCACGCTCGTCGACCAGGAGGGGCGCCTCTTCAAGCCGCTCGCCTTCTCGAAGAACCTCGCGATGGCGATCGCGGCGTTCCTCGCGATCACGCTCGACCCGGCTCTGAGGATGCTCTTCGCCCGGATGGACTTCTTCCGCTTCCGGCCGAGGTGGCTCGCCTGGGTCGTCAACCAGGTCACGGTCGGGACGTACTACGCCGAGGAGAAGCACCCGGTCAGCCGCTTCCTCCACCGGATCTACGAGCCCCCGTGCCGGATGGTGCTGAGGCACCCGAAGACGACGATCGCCGCCGCCCTCCTCGCGATGGTGGCGACCGTGCCGGTCTTCATAAAGCTCGGCTCCGAGTTCATGCCGCCCCTCTACGAGGGGAGCATCCTCTACATGCCGACGACGATGCCCGGCATCTCCGTCACGGAGGCGGAGAGGCTCCTCCAGGTCCAGGACCGGATCCTGAAGTCGTTCCCCGAGGTCGAGCGGGTCTTCGGCAAGGCGGGCCGCGCCGACAGCGCGACCGATCCCGCCCCGTTCTCGATGATGGAGACGACCGTCATCCTGAAGCCCGAAGATCGGTGGCGGTCGCGTGAGCGCTGGTATTCCGCATGGGCGCCGGGCTGGCTCGCGTCGGTCTTCCGGCACGTCTGGCGTGACCGGATCTCCCACGACGAGCTCGTCGACGAGATGGACCGCGCGCTCAAGATCCCCGGAACGACGAACGCCTGGACGATGCCGATCAAGGCGCGCATCGACATGCTCTCCACCGGCATCCGCACGCCGATCGGGATCAAGGTCTTCGGCTCCGACCTCGCCGAGATCGAGCGGATCGGCAAGGAGATCGAGACGGCCGTGCGGGCGGTCCCGGCGACCCGCTCGGCCTTCGCGGAACGGGTCGCCGGCGGCTACTTCATCGACTTCGAGCTGAAGCGCGACCAGCTCGCCCGCTACGGCCTCACCGTGGACGACGCGAACATGGTCATCATGACGGCGATCGGCGGCGAGCCGATCACGACGGTCATCAAGGGGCGGGAGCGCACCACCGTCTCGCTCCGCTATCCCCGCGAGCTCCGCGAGGACCTCACCCGGCTCGAGCGGGTCCTCGTCCCGACGATGTCGGGAGCGCAGGTCCCGATGGGCCAGCTCGCCGACATTCGTCTCGTCCAGGGCCCCTCGATGATCCGGAACGAGAACGGGCTCCTCTCCGGCTACGTCTACGTCGACTTCGATACCGGCAAGGAGGATGTCGGCGGCTTCGTCGAGGAGGCGCGGAAGGCCGTGGCCGACCGAGTCACGCTCCCCTCCGGATACACGCTCGTCTGGAGCGGCCAGTTCGAGAACATGATCCGAGTCAGGGAGCGGCTGAAGGTCGTCATCCCGATCACGCTCGTCCTCGTCTGGCTCCTCATGTACATGAACACGAAGTCGGCGATGAAGACGTTCATCGTCCTCCTCGCCGTCCCGTTCTCGATCATCGGGGCCGTCTGGTTCCTCTACTTCCTCGGCTACAACATGTCGATCGCCGTCTGGGTCGGGATCATCGCCCTCATGGGCCTCGACGCGGAGACGGGAATCTTCATGCTCCTCTTCCTCGACCTCTCGTACGACGAGGCGAAGGCGAAGGGGCTCATGAGGAACAGGCTCGAGCTCGTGGAGGCGATCATCCACGGCGCGGTCAAGCGGGTCCGGCCGAAGGCCATGACCGTCTTCGCCGCGATCCTCGGCCTCCTCCCGATCATGTGGTCGGTCGGCGCCGGGTCGGACGTCATGAAACGGATCGCCGCCCCGATGGTCGGCGGGCTCGTCACGTCGTTCGCCCTCGAGCTCCTCGTCTACCCGGCCGTCTACATGCTCTGGAAGCAGCAGAGCCTTCCGAAGCCCGACCCGGACGCTGCCGTACCGGGCCCGGAACCTGGCGCGCTTCCTGCGTGAGGTGAAACATGAACCTTCCGACGCTGCCCTCTTCGCCACCGACCGGAACCGTGAAAGACCCCGTCTGCGGCATGGACGTCGACCCGGCCAGGACGAAGCACTCGATCGTCCACGCGGGCAAAGACGTCTTCTTCTGCAGCGCGGGCTGCCTCGAGAAGTTCCGCCGCGATCCCGGGAAGTACCTCGCCGGGAAATCGGACGGAGCGCACGAGCCGATGGCGGTCCCGGCGGTCACGGCGCCTGCCGGTCCCGCCGCGCCCTCGCCGGTCGCCGATGTCGAGTACACGTGCCCGATGCACCCCGAGATCGTGCGGCCTTCTCCCGGCTCGTGCCCGATCTGCGGGATGGCGCTCGAGCCGAAGGCGATCTCATTGGAGGAGGCTCCGAACCCCGAGCTCGTCGATATGAAGCGTCGCTTTCTCGTATCGGCCGCGCTCACGGTGCCCCTCTTCCTCCTGGAGATGAGCTCGATGCTCGCGCCGGGCCTCACCGGGGCCCTCTCGCCGCGCGTCCAGCTGGCGCTTCAGCTCATCCTCGCGACGCCCGTCGTCCTCTGGGGCGGCTGGCCCTTTTTTCGGCGCGGGTGGACGTCCGTCGTCACGCGCCAGCTCAACATGTTCACGCTGATCGCGCTGGGCACGGGCGCGGCCTACCTCTACAGCCTCGCCCGGACCCTGCCGGCCCTCTTCGCCTTCCGGAGCGGTGCTTCCGGCCACGTCGCGACCCACGACGTCTATTTCGAGGCGGCCGCGGTCATCACGACCCTCGTCCTCCTCGGACAGGTCCTGGAGCTCGTCGCGCGCAGCCGCACGGGCGGCGCGATCCGGGCTCTCCTCGGCCTCGCGCCGAAGACGGCGCGCCTCGTGATCGCCGGCCGCGCAGACGAGGACGTGCCGATCGAGCACCTGAAGGTCGGGAACCGCGTCCGCGTGCGGCCGGGCGAGCGCGTGCCCGTGGACGGCCGCGTCGTCGAGGGAACGAGCTCGGTGGACGAGTCGATGCTCACGGGAGAGCCCGTCCCTGTCGCCAAGAAGCCGGGCGACACCGTCACGGGCGCGACCGTGAACGGAAACGGCGCGCTCGTCGTGGAGGCCCTGAAGGTGGGCGCCGACACCGTCCTCGCGCAGATCGTGCGGATGGTGTCCGAGGCCCAGCGGAGCCGGGCGCCGATCCAGCGCCTCGCGGACAAGGTCGCCGCCGTCTTCGTGCCGGTGGTCATCCTCGTCGCGGTCGCGACCTTCGCGGCCTGGGCGCTCTTCGGGCCCGAGCCGCGCGTCGTCCACGCGCTCGTGAACGCGGTCGCCGTCCTCATCATCGCCTGCCCGTGCGCGCTCGGTCTCGCGACCCCCATGTCCGTCATGGTCGCGATGGGCCGCGGCGCGACGGCGGGAGTCCTCTTCAAGGACGCCGCCGCGCTCGAACGCCTCGAGAAGGTGGACACGCTCGTCGTGGACAAGACCGGCACGCTGACGGAAGGGAAGCCGCGCCTCGTCTCGGTCGAGCCTGCGGAGGGTTTCTCCGAGAAGGACGTCCTCCTCCTCGCCTCGAGCCTCGAAAGGGGGAGCGAGCATCCCCTGGCCGCGGCCGTCGTGGCCGGCGCCCAGGAACGCGGCGTGACGCCGGGCGAGGCGTCGGACAGCGCGACCGTGCCCGGGGAGGGCGTCAGGGGCGTCGTGAACGGCCGTCCCGTCTCCGTGGGAAACCTCGGGTTCGTCCGGTCGGCGGGCGCCGATCCGGGGCCCCTCGAAGCGAAGGCGGAGGCCTTCCGGATGGAAGGCCAGACGGCCGTCTTCGTCGCGGTGAATGGCCGGCTGGCCGGCCTTCTCGGCGTTGCGGACCCGATCCGCCCTTCGGCGGCCGACGCCGTCTCGAAGCTGAAGGCGGACGGTCTCCGAATCCTCATGCTCACCGGGGACAGCCGGACGACCGCCGAGGCCGTCGCGAACCGGCTCGGGCTCGACGGCGTGGAGGCCGAGGTGAAGCCCGACCAGAAGGCGCAGACCGTGGCTCGCCTCAAGGGCGAGGGCCGGATCGTCGCGATGGCGGGAGACGGTATCAACGACGCGCCCGCGCTGGCCGGGGCCGACGTCGGCATCGCGATGGGGACGGGGACCGACGTGGCGATCCAGAGCGCGGAGATCACCCTCGTCGGGAGCGACCTCGCCGGACTCCTCCGCGCACGACGCCTGAGCCGCGCCACGATCCGGAACATCCGGCAGAACCTCTTCTTCGCGTTCGTCTACAACGCGCTCGGGGTGCCGGTCGCGGCGGGCGTTCTCTATCCCTTCTTCGGCATTCTCCTCTCGCCAATCATCGCGAGCGCCGCCATGAGCCTGAGCTCGGTCTCCGTCATCGCCAACGCCCTGAGGCTCCGGAGGGCCGCCCTGTAGTCTTCACGGAGTCGCCGGACAGGCCGCCTGAGCCTCCCGTCGCGTCAGGCGTTCGCGGTTCGAAGGGTGCCGTCCAAGGCGCGGACACGGCTCTCCGGGGAGTCCCGGAAGGCACCACGTTCACGACCCCCAATGTAATTCCTTCCGTGCGACAGGCGGGGTGAGGCGCTTGAACCAGGATAATGGGCTCGAGACTGCCCACCGCCGGTGGCAGGGAGATTGCGTGTCCGCCCGGCAGGAGACTCGAGCTCCGCGGCAGGCCGGCAATGCCGGGCTGTTCCTGCTTTTCCGTTCACTCGCGGCTTCCCCAACAGGTGAGAACCCGCGTGCCAGAGGGCCGCGGAAGAGGAAACACGACAATGAATAAGAGCCACCTCAAAATGACCGCCTCCAGCCTCGTCGCCGCCGCCGCCATCGCGATGGCCGCGACCGCAGGCGCTCAAACGACGCCGCCACCCGTGCCCCCCGCGGCCGCCAAGACCCCCCAGGCGGCTCCCATGGCCGGCCACCACAGGGATGGTGCTGCGAAAGCCACACACCACGCCGACATGAAGGCGGAGTGCGAGGCCATGATGGCCAGGAAGGAGGAGATGCAGGCCAAGCACCGGGAAATGGACGCCGCGCTGGACAAGCTCGTGGCGGAGATGAACGCTGCCAAGGGCTCCAAAGAGGTCGACGCCATGGAGAAGCCCATGGCGGCCGTCATCAACGAGCTCGTCGCTCAGCGCAAGGCCATCGGCTCCATGATGATGGAGATGCAACCCGCGATGATGGCGCACATGATGCGCCACAGCGAGATGCACGGCGCGAAGGGTGCGATGGAGTGCCCGATGATGAAGACGGGCAAAGCTCCTGAGCCGGCTGCGGGAGAGATGAAGCACAAGATGTGAGTGCTCCTGGCGGCGGGTGTCCGCCCGAGGCGCCCCGCCGTCATTCCCCCTTCCGCCGCAGCCGATGCCGGGGCGGGCAGGGCTCTAAGGACCCTCTAATGTCGGGGACGTAGCTTCTGGTGGTGAGAGGCAGCGCCGTGATGGGCACGGCGAGATGCCGAACCGAAAGAGAGCCGAGATGAAGCGAACCCTCGCCATAGCCACCCTGGCTTCGACCCTACTGACAGCGGCGCCTGTCATCGGTCACGAAGGCCACGACCACATCACGGGGACCGTCACCCGGGCCGAGAAGGGCCGGATCGAGATCAAGGGCACGGACGGAAGGCCCGTCGTCGTCGCGGTGACCGTTGCGACCGCGGACACGAAGGGGAAGGACGCGGCGGCGTTCGCCGATGTGAAGCCCGGGGCGCGCGTCGCCGTGGAGGCGACGAAGGGGAAAGCCGGCCTCGAGGCGATGGAGGTGCAGATGGGAAACGCTGAAGCGGTCTACACGTGTCCGATGCATCCGGAAGTGCAGCAAGCAAAGCCGGGGAAGTGCCCGAAGTGCGGCATGAATCTGGAGAAGAAGGGCTGACCGCCTGCCTGAGGATAAGGCGCGCCCGAGGACGACCTCGGGACATGGCATTCCGTGCACTTCAATCGACACCTTCCTCGAGTCATTAGTTGACCGTATCGCTATAGAGGACCACTGGCGCCCCAGGGCGCCGGCGAACCAGAACGAGGAGATCCCCATGAGGTACCTCAAGTCGTTACTCGGCGCGGCCGCTCTCGTCGGAGCCCTTGTCAGCCTTCCCGCTCTGGCCCAGATGGGCGGCGGCGGAGCGAACGGCGGTCCCGGCGACGGTATGACGAGCGGGTCCGAGGACCTGATCATCCCGGCTGGCGTTCGCGGCGCTGGAAAGCTCAGCTCCTTCTTCGTGACGGACTTGTGGATCAAGTCGAGCGGGACCGGGACGGCGACGCTCTCGTTTCACGCGGCGGACTCGGCGTCGGCGACTCCTGCAGCAACGGCGACGGTCAACATCTCGCAGCCGATCACTTACCTGCCGGACGTCCTGCAGGCGAACTTCGGGCTGGCTGCTGGTGTTGGGGCGATTCGGGTGACAGCGACCTTCCCGGTGTCGGCGACCGTGCGTGTCTACAACCAGTCGGGCGCCGGAGCCTATGGCCTGGCCTTCATGGGGATGCCGAGCCGGATGGGGATGTCCTCGTTGCCCACGGGTATCTCGCACGGCATGGACGAATACGCGATGTACATGCTCGGGCTCCTCCCGGAACCCGGCAACCGAGTGAACGTGAACGTCGTCGCCTCGGCCGCGACGGGCGCGAAGGGCGTCGTCGAGATCGTCGATGCCGACGGGTCGACGCCGACGGGCACTGGAGCCAAGAGTCTTCCCTTCACGCTCGCGGGCTATTCGTCACACCAGTTCAACGACGTCCTGGCGGACGTCCACTCCAAGTTCCCGACGGGTGACGCCGGCCTTCAGATCCGCGTGCGGATGGACCAGGGAAGCGACGGAATGGTCATGGCCTACGCCGTCGTGAACGACAACACGACGAACGACGGTTACGTCGTCATGGGCAGCATGATGAACGGTGGCCGCGGCATGGGCGGCGGGATGGGCGCCGGTATGGACGGGGGGATGACCGGCGGTCAGTAGGCCGGCGACCTGGCACCACATGCCCGAGAAGCTCGACTCGAGGAGCTCCGGCTGATCCGAAGCCGGACAGCTCCTCGACGCCGACCGGGTACGAGGCGAAGGGCTCACCAGGGAGAGCCGTAAAGCCCCTGGGCGAGGATCCAGACGGAGAGACCGACGAGCAGACCGCCGCTCACCAGCCTCACCAGCAGGGGACGGGAGCGCAGGTAGACGGTTTTTTCCCGAAAGCCCTGGGAGGCGTAGCCCGCGACGAGCATGGGCAGCGCGAAGCCCAGGCTGTAGAACCCGAGGAGCGCCATCCCCTCGCCCAGCTGGGCTCTGGCCGCGACCATGCCGAGGACCGCGCTGAGGAACGGGCCGACGCACGGGATCCAGACGAGGCCGAGAGACGCGCCCAGGACCGCGCCCGACCAGAGCCCCTTCCTGCGTTCCGCGGAGATTCCGACCTGCAAGCGCTTGAACGGGTCGACGTCGGCCAGGACCAGGATGCCGATGACGCCGATGAGGACGGCGACCGGCTTCTCCAGCCGCACCAGGAGCGGCCCGACCACGGCGCCGAAGAGGGACGAGAGGGCCCCCATGAGGACGAAGGTGGACATCAGCCCGGCCACGATCGAGACCGGCCGGAGCCGGTGCTCTCCCGGTTGACCCGCCATGACGATCGGCAGTACCGGAAGAACGCACGGGGAGACAATGCTGGTGAGGCCCGCGCCGACGGCGAAGGCGGCATTGGCCAGGCTGAAGCCGGCGAGCGAATCCACTCCGGTGACTCCGCCTCAGCGGCTCGACTTGTCGCGGATGCCCGAGAGGATGGTCTCCGCCGACTGGATTCCGGGGGAGTAGCGGTGGAGCTCCTTGCCGTCGGCACCCACGAGGATCAGGTTCGGAAGGGAGCGGACACCGTACCGGTAGAACACCTCGCGGTCGGCCGGAACGTCGGTTCGGACGTAGCGAAGGGAGGCGAGCGGCTCCCACTGCGACCGACTGTCCTTCAGGATGCCGTCCTGGGTCTGGCACGGGCTGCCGGCCGGGTTCATGAAGAAGACGAGGCTCGGCTTCGGCGCGCTCGGCGTCGTCGGCTTCGCCCCCGCAGGAGGGGCGGCGATGGATGCAAGGGGGGTCGACACGACGGCCGCGAGGAGAGCGAGGAGGAATCGGCTGCCGGCGGGGCGTTTGCTGGGAGATCTCATGCTCATGCTCCTGCTGAATCGGGTGGCGAGAAGGGTCCGCCCCGATCTCGGTGAGTGAGAGTAAGTCAGACCGCGACGACCTCGATCGTCGGCGCTTCCAGCAGGTGCTTCTTGACGGCGCACTGGTCGGCGGCGCGGACGACGGCGGTCCGGTACTTCTCGGGAAAGCCGGGCGGGAGGGAGATCAGGATCCTGATGTCGGAGATGAGCTTCGTGGCGGGGTTCCTCTCCCAGGCCATCGAGACGGACATCCCTTCGGTGGGGATCTGTCTCTCCTGGCAGAACCGGAGCGCGTAGAAGCCGGCGCAGGTGCCGATCGAGGCGAGAAAGAGCTCGAAGGGCGCAGGCGCGGTCCCCCCGCCTCCGTGGCGGATCGGCTGGTCGGTCCGAATCGTGGTCCCCTCGAAGTGGGCCTCGACGGCGACACCTCCCGGAAAGGTCATCTCCATGTTGCTGGCCATCGGTTCAGGTCCCCTTTCCGCGAGTGTCCTCTGGCGGCAGAGCCGCTCCCGAATAGTATAGCACTAAATAGGCATAGGGTTATATAAACATCCCTTGTCCCGCGAAGCCCCTCGCCCATCACCGTCCCTTCCTGTGTCCCTTACGATCGGGGGATGAAAGCCTGGAAGCTCCCGGCCTGGGGGATCGTCGCGCTCGCGGCACTTTTCGGCGTCGCCCTCCTCGCCACGGCGGCCCTCGCGTCGCGCTCCCTCCACGAGCGCGACGCTGCGGTGCGCGACGGAGTCCTCCTGCGGGCGGCGCACGTCCTCGAATCGCTCCTGAGAGGAACGACGCCGGATGCCGCCGGGACGGTCCTGAACGAGTTCCTCGAGGAGCAGGCCCACTCCGTCGAGGGTGTGGCGATCGTCGGCCCCGCGGGGGTTCTCGCGAGCGCAGGAGCCGATACGACCGACGCCTTCGAAGTCCCGGCAGCACTCGGGCGCGATTGGAGGCCGGCCGCGCTCGGCGCGGGGGCGAACGCGGGGCCTGGCCCGGGTTCCGAAGGGGGGCGGGGCGGGGGCTTCATGGGTGGACGAGGCCCGGGAGGCCGGGGAACCCCGTCCATCCGGCTGCGGCTGCGTGCGACGCCAGCCGTCGGGAACGAGTCGGCGCTCTCCCGCCTCGTCCTCGTGGGCGGGGCGGGCGCCGCGCTCGCCTTCGTCGGTCTCGCCCTCGTCGCGGCCCGCGGCCTGGCGGAGCGGCAGCGGCGCGAGGCGGCCGAGGCCGAAAGCCAGCGGCTCGCGACGGTTGCCCGGGCGGGGGCGGGTCTCGCCCACAGGCTTCGAAACCCCCTCGCCGTCGCGAAGGGGACCGCCCAGCTCCTCGAGGCCCGGGTTCCGGAGGAAGAGCGCGATCGCGTCGAGAGGATCGTGGCGGCGAGCGTGCGGATGGAGACGATCCTCTCGCGGCTCCTCGATTTCGCCCGTCCCCCCGCTCCGCAGCCGACCTCGTTCGACCTGGCGGCTCTCGCGCGAAAGGTGGCTTCCCGGGGCGGAGGGGCCACCGTCCACGCCGAAGGCGCAGTCTCCGTCCGTGCAGACCGAGAGCACGTCGAGACGATCCTCGAGGAGCTCCTTGCGAATGCCCGGGCGTTCGACTCCGAAGGGACGATCGAAGTCGCCGTTCACGTCCTTGGCGCAAAGGGCATTCTCGACGTCGCCGACCGGGGACCGGGCCTCGACGTCGACCCCGCGAGCGCGTTCGAGCCCTACGTCACGTCGCGCCCCGACGGGACCGGCCTCGGCCTCGCGATCGTGAAGGCTCTCGCCGTGGCCAACGGTGGCTCTGCGACGCTCGCCCCAAGGCCGGGCGGCGGCTGTGTCGCGTCTCTCTCACTTCCCGTGTCGGAGGATTGAAGTGGCGCACATTCTGGTCGTCGACGACGAAGCGGGCTTCCGTGCCCTTCTCAGGGACATCCTCGAAGAGGCGGGCCACGCCGTGACCGAGGCACGCGACGGGGCAGAAGCGCTCGCCTTCCTCGACCGGGGAGCCTTCGACCTCGTCCTGACCGACCGGCAGATGCCGAAGGTCGACGGTCTCGAGCTGGTGAGGCGCGTCCGGGCGCGGCCGTCGCCGGCTCCCGTCGTCATCCTGACGGCACACGGCTCGATCCCGGAGGCGGTCGACGCGGTTCGTCTCGGCGCGGCCGACTACATCACGAAGCCGCTGCCGTCCCCGGGCGCGCTCGTCGACGTCGTCGCGAGCCTTCTCCCGCGGGAAGAGGAGGGCAACGACTTCGTCACGCAGGACCCTTCGACGAAGGAGCTCCTCGACCTCGTCGACCGGGTCGCGGCCCGCGACATCACGGTTCTCGTCACGGGCGAATCCGGGACGGGCAAGGAGCTGATCGCCCGGCGGCTGCACGCGCGCTCGCCTCGGGCGAAGGGGCCGTTCGTCGCCGTGAACGCGGCGGCGTTGCCTGAGACTCTCGCGGAGAGCGAGCTCTTCGGCGCGGACAAGGGAGCGTTTACCGGCGCAGAGCAGGCCCGCCCGGGACGCTTCGAGGAGGCGAACGGGGGAACGGTCGTCCTGGACGAGGTGGGAGAGCTACCGGCCCGGCTCCAGGGCAAGCTCCTGCGCGTCCTGGAGGAACGGGTCGTCCGGCGGCTCGGAGGAGCGCGTGATCTCCCGGTCGACGTCCGGCTCGTTGCCGCGACGAACAGGGACCTCTCCGTCGATTCCGAGGCGGGAGCGTTTCGGCAGGACCTCTACTTCCGCCTCGCCGTCGTCGTCGTGAACCTGTCACCCCTGCGGGAACGGCCCCTGGACGTTCCGCTTCTCTCCCGCCACTACGTCGATCGGCTCTCGGCGCGTCACCGGCTCCCCGTCCCGGAGCTGACCGGCGAGGCGCTCGAGACCCTCGCGGCCCACCCCTGGCCGGGCAACGTCCGCGAGCTGAGGAACGTCCTCGAGCGGGCGGTCGTCGTCCGCGGGGGGGAGCCGATTCGGGCCACGGACCTCGCTCTCAACCACGCCGGTCCGGCTGGGTCCTCGCCTTCGCTCGACCGGTCGCACCGCGAACGGGAGGCGCTCCTCGCAGCGCTTCGCCGGACGGGGGGCCGGAGAGACGAGGCCGCCCGGCTCCTCGGGATCTCCGTCCGGACTCTCTACTACCGGTTGAAGCAGTGGGGTCTCGGCTGACCGGAAGGCGCGCGCGCTCGGCCTGCTCGTACCTCAGCGCCGTCATCAGCGGCGTCCAGCCGTCCTGGTTCCGCGTGTCGAGGTCGACGCCCTTCTCGACGAGGAGGAGCCGCGCGTTCTCCCCCTGGTCGTTCCTCAGGGCGAGCATGAGCGGCGTGAATCCGTCGGACGTCGGTCTCTCACGGTCCGCGCCCGCCTCGATCAGCTTCCGGCCCGCCTGCGTCGCGCCGTTGCGTAGGGCGAAGCGGAGGGGAGACCAGCCGCTCTTGTTCCGCTCGTTCACCCGCGCGCCCTTCCCGAGGAGGGGCCCCCCTTGATCTCGGGGTGGCCGTGGCGGAACGCCGACTGGAGCGGCGTCCAGCCGTCCTCGTCGAGCGCGTTCGGGCCGACGCCGGCCCGGAGCAGCTCACGCACCGTGGCGAGGTCGCCGTGCTCGGCCGACGTCCCGAGCGACTTCACCCCCTTCGACCTCGCCGACGGGATCGGGTACGTCGGCGCGAAGAGAGAGAGGTTGTCGCCCGAGAAGAGGGACTCCGGGCAGTCGGAGTCGATGAGCCGGCCGGCTTCCGGGTTGCGGTTGAAGAGGCGCGTCGCCGCGTCCGTGTCGGGGACGGACTCGTTTTCGTCGCCGGAGCGGTCCTCGTCTCCGAGGACGACGTCGACGAGGCCGAGGAAGACGACGTTCCCGTCTCTCACGGTGAACGGCTGCCCGATCTCGTAGATCCGGCTGGCGCGCTCGATCTCCACGAGCTTCCAGGAGCCGGGCATCGCCTGGAGGAGGAAGCCTTCTCCGTCCTTCACGTCGACCGGCACGCTCGCGCCCTCGTCGTCCGTCCTCGTGAGCGTGACCTTCAGCGGCTCCTTCGGCTCGAGAGGCTTCCTCCCCTCGCGGAACGAGACCTTCCCGACGATCGCCGCCTCGTACTTCTCGTTCGAGAACTTCTTCTCCGTGAGCTTCGCGACGACCGGCGGCTCGGCGGCCTCTTCGCCCCGCGCGACGCTCGGGAAGAGCAGAAGCCCGGCCAGGGATCCACGGACACGCTTCGGTGGACTCATGGCTCTCCTCGTGCCGCGGGAACGCGGCGCAGACGGGTGAATCGGCGATTTGTCGCACCGCGGCGAGGGAAGGGGGCGCGCACGTCCGTCGGCCGCGCGATCGCGCTCCGCTCGAGCCAGCAGGCAGCTCCGGCGTGGTCGCCGGCCATCGCGAGCTCGGTCCCGACGCTGTAGGCGAGCTCGCCCAGGAGCGGCCGGTAGGCCGCGTCCTCGTCGGGGTGCTCCTCGAGCCACGCGACGATTTCCGCGGCCATCATCTGCGCGGTGAGCTGCCCGCCGGGAGCGGCCATCACCTCGAGGACGTCGAGCCGGACGGGAACCAGGACGGGCGCCACGCGGACGTCCGCGTACGCCACGGCCTTCGGCTGAAGCCGGACCCATCCCGTCGCCCGTTCGTTCAGCTTCCTAGTATCGCGTGTCGCGTCCGTCGTGACGAGCGACGCGGAGCGGGGGAACCAGAGCGTCTCGGACCTCTCGAAGAGTAGAATCGTCCGATCCCGTGGCTCGCACAGCACAAGCGTATCGTAGCTGGAACCGTGGACGGGAGTCATCCGGATCGGACTGGAGGAAGCGATGAACCGTGCCCTTGGGTCGGCCACCTTCGCCCTGCTCATGTCGCTCGCGCTCGCGCTTGGGCAGGGCATGGAGGCCCTCGCGGCGACCGAGCTGATCGTCAACGGCGGCTTCGAGGCGGGGCAGGCGCCGGGCCCGGCGACGGGCTTCTCGGGTACCTCCGGCTCGTGGTCCTGGACGACGTCGAACGGTGGCGCGAACCCGGTCTGGAACGACGGCCCGACCCACACGAACCTGCCCACCGCGCGGACGGGTTCGTGGTGCGCCAACTTCGCGCCCGTCGGCAACGTCTCGAACACGGTCAGCCAGGCCGTCGCGATTCCCGCGGCGAGCGCCGCGACCCTGACGTTCTGGCTGCAGATTGCGACGCTGGAGACGTCCGACTTCACGAAATACGACACGCTCACGTTGAGGCTGAAGAGCCCGACGGGCGGTACTCTCGCGACCCTCGCGACCTATTCGAACCTGGACGCGACCCCCGATTTCAGCTAGGTCCAGCGGTCTTTCAACGTGTCCGCCTGGGCCGGCCAGACCGTGCGGGTCCACTTCGAGAGCCTCAACGACGCCTCGAGGACGACGAGCTTCGTCCTCGACGACGTGTCGCTGACGGCGACGACCGGCGGACCGGAGCCCGCGGGCAGCTGGGTCCTTCCCTCGTCCGCCCGCGTGGCCGGGACCGGCGCGTTCTGGACGACCGACCTCATCCTGATGAATCCGTCGACGGGGGCCGCGAGCGTCAACGTCAAGTTCCTCGGCCACGGCGCCGACGGCGCCGACGGCGCCGACGGCCCGGAGCGCACCTACACGATCCCTTCGCTCGCGACGAGGACGTTCCCGGACGTCCTCTTCACCGAGCTCGGCCGGCAGGCGGACTGGGGGCCGATCCTGGTTCGGTCGGACGTCGCCACGCTCTCGGTCCAGGGTCAGACGTCGACGGCGTCGCCGGCCGGCGGGACCTACGGCCAGAGCGTGCCGGCGCTCGGCACGGCGGACCTGGTGGGGACGTCGGCGAAACCGATCGCGGGAGTGAGGCAGGATTCGAGCTTCAGGACGAACCTGATGCTCGCGAACCCGAAGGGGCTGGCCGCGACCGTCAACGTGGTGCTCCTCCGGCCGGACGGGACGACGGCGGCGACGCGAAGCTTCACTCTCGAGCCGTACGGGTTCAAGCAGCTGAACATCGCGACCGATTTCGGTGTCTCGAACATCCTGAACGGAACCTTCCTCGTCAGCTGCACGACCGCCGGCGGGCAGGTCGCGGCGTACGCGTCGGTCATCGACGCGACGACCGCGGACCCGAGGACCGTCCTGGCGAGGTAGCGCCGCCCACGCCGTCGCCGGCGAGGAGACGGAACGAGGAGGACTCAACCACGTTCATCCTCCGTAGCCTTTCGGGACTCGCCCTGATCGCGTTCGCCCCTATCGCGCTGGGCCAGCCGACGGCGGACGCGCGCGCCCTCGCCGGGCTCGATCGGGAGACGGGCATCTGGTACCCGCCCGATGCGCCGCGGCAGGTCTACGTCGACCGGTCCGACCCGGAGCGAGGTTTCGGCAAGGACCTGATGGAGGCACTCAAGAAGGACCCCGAGCTCCGGCGCGTCGTGTGCGCGCTCGTACACGGCGAGGAGTTCGAGGGAGTCGAGAGGCATCTTTCGGGCGGGCTCCGCCAGTACCGGACGATGCAGGACATGGCGTGCAACGCCGCCGCCATGAACGAGCGCCGCGAAGAGCGGCAGCGGACGGAGCCGCAGGAGTGGAAGGCGCGCTGGCGGCGCGAGATGGAGATCGACCAGGCACGCGCTCTCGCCCCCGACGTCCGGGCGAGGGAGTGCACGAACGCCTTCGAGGCGTCCTCCACCACCGGGACCGCGGAAGAGCGCCTCGCGCTCGCGCTGAAGGCCCTCGGGCGCGGGCCCGTCCATCCCGGCATCATGAGGAGGGTGCTCGAGCTGGCGCCCCCATTCGAGCGGCCGCGCGCCGCGTTCCACGAGTTCCTTCCAGGCCTCCTCGTCGAGGAAGGGGGCGAAGGCAGGCCGGAGTCGATCGCCTATCGAGCCGCCCTCCGGAACTACCGGCTCTACACGGGAGACCACGCCGAGGCGCGCACGATGACGCGCGAGCTCATCGAGCTGGTCCCGTCCAAAGAGCTGCGATCGGACGAGGTGCTTCTCGCGATGCTCGACCGCCTCGCGGGCGACCCCGCACCCCTCGCGCGCCTCTTCGCGGAGTGCCCGACACCGAGCGGCTGGAGCCCCGAGAGGGACGCCCTCGCGACCCGCGAGTCGTTCTGCCGCGATGCCGCTCATTTCTTCGCGGGCTCGGTCAGTCTCCGCCTCGGCAGCAAGACGCCGGCCGGCTATGAGGGGATCGTCGCCGACCTGATTCGCGCGGAGCCGACGAGCTGGCCGGCTCGCGTCTCCGCGATCCTGACGCTCGAGCGGTTCGCCCCCGACGCCGCCCGCCGTGAGTGCCACGCCCTCCTCACGATTCCGGCGACCATCGTCCCCCTCGGAGCGAGGCTCGACGCCCTCGGAATCCTCGTCGGCCTCGACGCGACGCGCGGGGAGACGGCGCAGGCGCGGGCCGGCATCGACCGGTTCCTGAGCCTCCTCCGGTACCGTCCGCCGAAACCGCCGGCCGACCGCTGGGAGCGGCTCCTGAAGCTCCCGGTCGAGGATTACCCGGTCCGCAGAGAGCGTGGAGGGGGCTTCGGCCGCGTGGCGTGGGCCGTCGGGAGCAAGGTGTCGCTCGCCCTGAAGGAGAACGATGTCGCGCGGGCGCGCCGAGGAGTCGACGAATACCTCGCAACGAGCCTCGAGCGCCTCGCCGAGATCGAGCGCGGGGCGGAGCCGCTGGAAGGCCTGGCCGGCGGCGCGACCGCGGGGAGCGACGAAGAGCGCGCCTACCTCGCGTGGCTCCAGGAGCTGCGAAAGGAGACGTCGCTCGACGCGCGGCGCGAAGTCGCCGCCGGCCGCGGGCTCCTCGCGAGCGTGGCCGACTGGGAAGCGAAGAGCGGCGACCCCCGCGCCGCACTGCGCATCTTCAGGTTCCTCCTTCGGTATCCACCGTCCGGTTCCCCGGAGCGTGTTTCGCTCGAGGTTCGGGAGGGCGACGTCGTGAAAGCGATCGAAGGGCGCGGAGAGACGCCGCCGCCCCGGGAGCCGGCCCCCGCGAGGCCCTGGGACTGAACGAAGTCGTCTTCGCTACGACCTGATGCAGCTGCGTCAATTCCGGCAGACCGTCCCTTCGCTGTTGGAATTTCACCGTCCTCGCGCAGCTTAGATACCGAACGGCCGGTCCCTCGGCGCCGGATTGGATGACTCGGCCGCGCCGTTCCACCAACCTATAGCTGAGCTGCTTCAGCGGGTCTCTCGTTGCGGAGGGGGAAAACGCCTGGTGAGCTCTTCGGTCAGCCTCAACCCGGGGCACGCGGATGTTCCGGAACCCGGTCAGCTCGTACGCGTGCGAGCGCGCTCCTTCCTCGTCGAGGAAGTCGTCCCGCCCGCGCGCCCTGGCGAGCAGACGCTCGTCCGCCTCTCCTGCCTCGACGACGACGCGCAGGGCGAGGAGCTGGCCGTCCTCTGGGAGCGCGAGGTCGACGCTTCGGTCTCGGGCGCCTCGGGCTGGACGACGGTGGGGAAGAACGGCTTCGACCCGACGAGGCTCTTCTCGGCCTACCTCCACACCCTCCGCTGGAACGGCGTCACTGCCGCCGACCCGCGCCTCATGCAGGCTCCCTTCCGCACCGGCATCCAGGTGAAGGCGTACCAGCTCGAGCCGCTCCGCAAGGCGCTCCGCATGCCGCGCGTCGGCCTCTTCATCGCCGACGACGTCGGCCTTGGGAAGACGATCGAGGCGGGCCTCATCGTCCGCGAGCTGCTGATGCGGCAGCGGGTGAAGAAGATCGTCGTCTCCTGCCCGGCCTCCGTCGTCCTCCAGTGGCGCGACGAGCTGGACCGCCGCTTCGGCCTCACGTTCGCCGTCTTCGACCGCGAATTCGTCCTCGCCCGCCGCCGCGAGAGAGGCTACGGCGTCAACCCTTTCACCACCCACTCGCGCTTCATCCTGTCGCACTCCCTCCTGCGCGACGAGGCCTACCTCGGCCCGCTCCGCGACTGGCTGGGCGAGTTCGAGCCCGGCTCGCTCCTCATCCTCGATGAGGCGCACAACGCGGCCCCCGCCTCGGGCGCGAAGTACGCCATCGACTCGGCCCTGACGAGGCCCGTCCGCGACGTCGCCCGGCGCTTCGAGCACCGCCTCTTCCTCTCGGCCACGCCCCACAACGGCCACTCCAACAGCTTCTCCTCGCTCCTCGAGCTGCTCGACCCGCTCCGCTTCTGCCGCGGAGTCCCGGTGAAGGGGCCGCAGCTCCGCGACGCCGTCATGGTCCGCCGCCTGAAGAGCGACTTGCGCGAGATCGTCGGCGACCTCCCGCGGCGCGACGTCGTCCAGGTGGACGTGGACGGCCTCCCGCCCGATACCCCGGACCTTCGCCTCGCCGAGCTCCTCGACCGCTATGCCACGCTTCGCGCCGAGCGCCTCAGCGGCGCTCGCAAGATGGCCCAGGCCGAGGCCAAGCTCGTCACGACGCACCTGCAGAAGCGGCTTTTCTCCTCCGTCGAGGCCTTTGCCCGGACGCTGAAGGTCCACCGCGCCTCGCTCGAGAGGGCCGAAGCCGCGACCCGCCGCGACGACGACGTCGCCCTCGCCTCGCTCACCCTCCGCGTCGCGCCCCCGTCCGCCGCCGACGACCGCGCCGAGCTGAGCGAGGAGGAGCTTTCCGCCGCCACCGACGCGGAGGTGGATCGCGCCACGCGCGTTTCGCTCCCATCCACGGAGCCGACCGTCCTCACGGCGGCCGAGCGCGCGCTCCTCGACGACATGGCCTCCGTTGCCGAGGCCGCCCGCTACGTCCCCGGCCCGCGCGTGAAGCTCCTCGTCGAGTGGATCCGCCAGAACCTCCTCGAGCCGGGACCCGGTGGCGCCGGCGCAGCCGCGGCTCCCTCCTGGAACCGCCGCCGCCTCCTCGTCTTCACCGAGTTCACCCACACCATGCGGTACCTCGCCACCCAGCTCCGCTCTGCCCTCGCCGCGATCGACCGCGCCGAAGGCACCGACGTCCGCATCGAAGACCGCATCGCGGTCTTCCACGGCGGCCTCGGCGACGACACCCGCGAGGAGCTGAAGGCCGCCTTCAACGCCGAGCCGGGCGACCACCCGCTCCGGATCCTCATCGCCACCGACTCGGCCCGCGAGGGCGTCAACCTCCAGAACCACTGCGCCGACCTCTTCCACTTCGACGTCCCCTGGAACCCCGGCCGGATGGAGCAGAGGAACGGACGCATCGACCGCCAGCTCCAGCGCGAGAAGGTCGTCCGCTGTCACTACTTCTTCTTCGCCCAGCGCCCCGAGGACAAGGTCCTCCGGACCCTCGTCCAGAAGACCGAGACGATCACGAAAGAGCTGGGAAGCCTCTCCACCGTCCTCGAAAAGCGCCTCGACGCCCTCCTCGAAGGGGGCATCCGGCGCTCCGACGCCGACCTCCTCGCCCGCCGCCTCGAGGCCGAGTCGCCCAACGAGCGCGAGCGCCTCGCTATCGCGGAGCTCGAGGCGCAGGCCGAGCAGGAGGAGACCCGCTCGCGCAAGGAAGCCCTCGCCGCCCAGCTCGAAGAGCTCGCTGCCTCATGGAGGCCTCCCGCCGCGCCCTCGGCTTCGACGAAGACGCCTTCCGTGACGCCCTCTCCTCCTCGCTCGAGCTGGGCAAGGCCCCGCCGCTCGCCCTCACCACCGTGAAGGGGCGGCCGGCGTACGCCTGCCCGGCTCTCGACCAGCGCACCGGCGCCGACCCCACCTGGGCCGGCACGCTCGACAGCCTTCGCCGCCGCAAGAAGGTCGAGAAGCCGTGGGACTGGCGCCGCGAGTCCCCGCCGCGCCCCGTCGTCTTCGCCGACCCCGGCACCCTCGACGACGAGTTCGTCCACCTCCACCTCGAGCACCGCATCGCGCGCCGCCTCCTCGGTCGCTTCCTCTCGCGGGGCTTCGTCCACGACGACCTCTCCCGCGCCTGCTGCGCGTAGACGCGCGACTCCGTTCCCCGCGTCGTCCTTCTCGGGCGCCTCTCGGCCTGGGGCGATGGCGCCGCGCGCCTCCACGACGAGGTCGTCGCCCTCGCCGCCCGCTGGGTCGAGCCCGACGCCCGCAAGGGCCCTCTCCGCCGCTACGCCGAGACGGCCGAAGAGCGCGCCCTCGCCCTCCTCGAGGACTCGCTCCTCGGCGGCAGCGGCACGCCCGTCCCCGAGTCGACCCGCGCGCGCCTTCTCGCCACCTCCGCCCGCGACCTCGACGACCTCCTCCCGGCCCTCCGCGAGAGGGGAGACGAGACCCTTCGCCGCGTGAAGGAGCGCCTCGCCGACCGCGGCCGGCGCGAGGTCGACGACCTTCGCGCCGTCCTCCTCGCGCAGAAGGCCCGCATCGAGGCCGAGCACGCGAAACACGCCGACCCGCAGCTCGACCTCGGCTTCGGAGACGACGAGAAGCGCCAGCTCGCCGCCGACCGCCGCCACCAGGAACGCCGCCTCGCCGAGCTGGAGAAGGAGCTGACCACCGGGCCCGACCGCATCCGCCGTTCCTTCGAGGTCCGCGCCACGCGCCTCGAGCCGGTGGGTCTCGCCTGCCTCTGGCCGGTGTCGGGATGAGGAGCTACTTTGTGGGCTCTGAGGCCGGGTTCTCGACGGGGGAGATGTCCGCAGAAGCGATGAGCGTCTCGGCGGTCTTCTGGATGTCGCGAAGCCGCCTCCGCGCCGCCTCTACTACATGGACCTTCTCCGAGAAGGAAGGGTTCACGAGTCCTCGGAGCGCCTTCTCGTGGCGAATGAGCACCGTGACCATCGCCTCTTCGAAGGGGCTTATCTCCACCGGCTCAGTCTCCTTCGGGCACTCCCGTGAGAGCGAGATGGCCTGCCCGATGGCCTCACGCCCGGCTCAGGTAGTTCTCCGGAACGAAGACGTTCCGCGATCGGAACGGCGGCGGCGACTCGAGGAGGAGCCTGACCCGAAGCGCGTAGGACCGGGCCGGGAACGCGAAGAACGGCTCCGGGCTCCAGACGCTCCCAACCCACTCGGGAGGCGTGATCCCGGACTCCCGGCAAAGGGCGCTCACGACCGCCGCCACCAGCCCCTGGAACGGGCCTTCGTCGGCAATCGGGTCCGCGATCAGCTCTCTCCTTTCCGCGGGACTGGCGCGCCGGAATCCGTCGACGAACTCGTTCACCGGCTGCTGGAACGCCGCGGGCTCCGAGCGAGCCCGGGCGAGGCACTCAATCGCCTTCACCGAAGACCTCCTCGAGGAGGAGACGTGTCCTCACGGGCAAGCGCTCGGCGGGATAGAACGAGAGGACGATCTTGAGGATCTCGTCGGCCGTCCGGAGTCCGAGTACCCCGGCAAGGAACCGGATGTCGGCTGTGTCCTCAGCCGTTCGGGCCGCGGCGCACTTCATGGCGAGGAGCGTTCGTGCCTCGGCGACCGAAACCTCCAGGTTCTCCCACGACTTCCAGCGCTCGAAAACGGGAGACTGGGGAAGGAACGCCTTCGCGCCGTCGTTCAGCCAATCCTCGGGGAGGTCCAAGCTCGCGGCCACGGCCGCGGCCGCTTCCCGGATCTCGGCGGCGGGAGCGAACCAGGCGTCGACGTCTTTCGTCGCGGTGCGCGCCTGGAACGTAAGGCAGAGCACGGCGCCGCCGACGACGAACACCTCTCCCCGGACTCCCCGTCGTCCGAGCTCGCGGTCGAGGGCTTCGAAGGCAAGCTCGATCTCCGCTGCGCTCAACCGGTTTCCGATGACGCACCTCCTCGGGCAATGCTACCTCCCAGAGCGTCCTCTGCCCGGTGTAGCCCTGATCGGCTCCGGGAAGGTCTCCTGATGCCCTCCGACCCCGCCCTCCGCGCCCACCAGGAGTGGCTCGGCTCCATCCAGCCGGTCGGGCTCGTCGTCTCACCGGCCGCGCTCGTCGCGGTCGGGTGCGTCCCCGACCGCAACGTCTCCGCGCGGCAGGAGACCCTCCGCGGCCTCCTCTCCGGCGACCCGCCGCGGCTCCTCGACTTCCCGGCCTTCGCCCGCGACCTCCTCGGCTGGGAAGAGACCGACCTCGCCGGCGCGCCGGGCGGCCCGCCGCTTCCCGAGTCGCTCTCCGTCGCCCTCCCGAACGAGCCCGACACGCTTCGCCCCACCTTCGCCGTCCCCGACCCCGACGCCGCCGACCGCTTCTTCCTCCTCGTCTCCGTCGTCCCGCCCGGCACGCCCCTCGACGTCGCCGGCCGGCGCGGCGAGGGACGCGAGAGCGACCACGCCGACGGCTGGCACGCGAGCCCCCAGGCGCGCCTCGAGCGCCTGCTCCGCGAGACGGGCGTTCCCGCCGGCCTCCTCGTCAACGGCGACGCCCTCCGCCTCGTCACCGCGCGGAAAGGGGAGTCGGCCGGCTGGCTCCACTTCGCCTTCGCCGACCTCTGCGAGGTAGCCGGGCGCCCCCTCTGCTCGGCCCTCCTCATGCTCCTCGCGGCCGAGCGGCTCTTCACAGTAGGGACGGCATCTCGACTCCCGGCCCTCCTCCGCGAGAGCCGCAAGGACCAGAACCTCGTCTCCACCCGCCGCGCCGGCCAGGTGCTCGACGCCCTCCACGAGCTCGTCCGCGGCTTCCAGGCGGCCGACGAGGCGGCCGGCCGCGCGCTCCTGAAAGACGTCCTCGCCTCCGGCGACAGCCGCGACGGCCGCGAAGACGACTGCAACGGCGACGAGCTCTACGGCGGCCTCCTCGCCACACTCCTCCGCCTCGTCTTCGTCCTCTACGCCGAAGACCGCGGCCTGGTCTCCACCGACCCCGTCTACGTCGAGCACTACTCCGTGGGCGGCCTCTTCGCCCGCCTTCGCGACGACGCGGCCCTCTACCCCGACACCATGGACCAGCGCTTCGGCGCCTGGCCCCGCCTCCTCATCCTCTTCCGCCTCCTCCACGACGGGGCCGCGCACGGCGGCCTCTCCATCCCGCCGCGCCACGGCCGCCTCTTCTTCCCGAACGCCTACCCCTTCCTCGAGGGGCGCCCCCGCCACTCGCGCGCCACCCCCGGCGAGCGTGTCGCGAACGCCCCCCGCGTCTCCGACGGCGTCGTCCTCCGCGTCCTCACGAACCTCCTCGTCCTCGACGCGTACGGCTGGACCGACCTTCGCCCCACCTGCGAGTTCCTTCTCGACCACGAAGACGAGGACGACGAAGGCGACGACTCCGGCCGCGCCCGCCAGCGCAAGATGCCTTGGCGCTACCGCTGGCCCGACGACATCCGCGACGAGGTGCTCGCTCGAATGCTCTCGCTGAACAAGCAACGCGCCGCAAGAGCATGACCTTCTCGCTCCTCGTATACCCCGGCAAGCAAGGTCGTTTCTCGAAGCCTTCAGGCGGCGTTATTGCCTTTGAGACAGCCACCTTCTCTCGAGTCCTTCATCGCGCGGCCGTGGGTGCCAAAGCCCGATCGGGGAAAAGGGCGAAGCTGTCGCAATCGACCGGGCCGTGTCCCTGCCGACACAGACAGACATCATCCGTCCTACCGATCCGACGAGAGTGATTTTGGCGCACGGACTTCCGAAGCGTAATCCCGAATGGCCTCGCGACTGAGGTCGACCAGAGTTCCGAAGCGATCATGTCAAAGGGAGGGCCTACCGGTGTCAGCCGTAGACGACGTGTGCAGAGCCATCCTCGAGAGGTTCCCGGATCCGCCTCCACCGTCTCCGGCCGCATGGGACGCTCCGGCGCTGAACGTCCTGGACTGCGTCCTGTCGCTCAACCGGCGATGCGAGAGTTTCGCCGAGAAGAGGGTGAAGACATTCCAGAAGGCCCACCCCGAAGTCCGCGATGAAGCACTCTCTCCTCCTTCCGGGCCCAGCATTCGTTCCAGAACGCCGAGCGTCTCCTTCAAGATCCCTCGCACCCGGCGGCGACTCGCCTCGTCGACCCCGGCCATCTCGGTCTCCAAGCGCCTGGCCGTGGCAGCAGCGCCCGACCCCGCCGCCGCAGCTCCTGTCGGCCGGGGTGCGCCTGCCGTGCTTTTACGTAGAGCACCGGGTTTGCCAGCAGTCGCTCGCGTCCCTCGGCGTCGGCTCGACGCCAGGCCTCCACGACGTCGCTCACCTGCTGCCGACTCAGCCCCTTGCCCGCGATCGCGTCCCCGAGCCGCTCGCTGGCTCTCCGGCTCGACCGCGAGAGGGCCAGCAGCGGCCCCGATGCCACGGCTCCGTCGATCTCTCCCCGCCGCACCCGTTCTTGTACCGTCTCGGGCAGCTGCCTCACGACCTCTTCCCGCGACTTGACCCACCCCGGCGGCCGGCCTGTCCAATGTCCGATCTCCTCCGGGCTCCACCCTTCCGTCTTTCCCAGGTGAGTCACCAGCCATCCCTCTTCCACCGCGCTCGGCCTTCGTCCCCGCCGCAGGCGCTCCCTCAGTGCCAGCCCCTGGGCCGACCCCGTCTCCCACACCGTCACCTCCACCGTGTCGTGCTCGAGCCGGTTGCGCGCCCGCACCGTCGCGAAGCCTTCCACCACCACCCACCGATCCCCCTCGCGTACGACCACCACCGGCCCCGCGCCCTCCGCGCTGACCACCGTCACTGCCTGCCTCTCTTCGCGCTTTTCGCGCGCGTACAGACTCCCGTACCGCAGGTCCAGCTGTCCCAGCTCCAGTTCCATCGCGTCCCTCGCTCTTGCCGCGACAAGATACGGTCGCCCTTCTCCCTTCGCCAGACCCGTCCGTGACATCCCTCGTTTCTTGTCCCCGTTTCGAGCACCTCGGC
The DNA here is from genome assembly GCA_963696015.1 of uncultured Holophagales bacterium. Lineage (GTDB taxonomy): Bacteria > Acidobacteriota > Thermoanaerobaculia > UBA5066 > UBA5066 > UBA5066. The sequence goes on along the minus strand of CAVOJA010000059.1, from coordinate 29,451 downwards.
CCGCTCCCTGAACCGCTCCAGCGATCTAGCCCGGTCCGTGACATTCGCTGATTCCTGTCCCCTCTTGTCCCCGCTTTCCGGCCCTAACCCCGCTCAGAATGCGGACTCTCCAAGCAAGCCAGGTCCGTGACATGGCTTCCACCTTGTCCCCGATTTCCTCCACAAGTCTCGTCAGCTCAGACGCTTCCAGAAAAACCCCCCGTCCGTGACATCGACGCCTCGGCAGCGCTCACGCCTTCGACGGAGACACCCTTCGAGCGCTCGCGATGTCGCCTTTGCCGCTCCCGCTCCCGCTTGCGATAGGCCTCGGCATTCGCCTCGCGCCAGGCCTTCGCTGACCGCCGACGTCGCGCCCTCCGGCACCGTACGGAGCACGTCTTCTTCGCAGCGCCCACCGACACGTCCGGCCGATACTCCTCGCGGCAAACCACGCACCGCTTCGTCCTGGTCTTCTTTCGCCGTCCCATCCCCCGAGCCTGACGTCTCGGAGGTCCAGCCCCCGGCTACCTCGATTCTTCGAGCAGACCGAAACCCGCCTGGTCTACTTCTGTCGAGCAAACCCCGGCAGTTTCAGACAAGCGCCGAAGCGGCTGACTCTCTTCTGCGGCGTCGGACTGCATCCGGCCTGCAGCGCGGCTGCAGAGCTTGCAGCCGGCCGGGCCGGCACGCGTTCGGATGCGAGTCTCTAAATCCTCCTCTGGCAGTTGGTTGTCGTCGACGGTCTCCGCGTCGAGGGGAGTGGCATCGGCCTTGGATCTGGAGGAGCAGCGGTCGTCGAGAGAGGGCCGCGGAAGAAACCGCCAAGGAGCCGAACATGAAGAAGACCGCCTTTGCCGCCCTGCTCCTCCTCGCCGCTCCTCTCGTCGCCCAGTCCGGCCCGGGGAGAGGACCCGGAAACGGGACGGGGAACCCGGGCAGTGGAACGCAAGCGGCCCCTGCCGTCTCCCCGCTCGCGACCTACGTCGCGTCGCTTCCGCCGGAGGCGCTCAGCTCTGCCGAAGCAGGCCAGCTTCTCTACCTCCGCGAAGAAGAGAAGCTCGCCCGCGACGTCTACCGGGCCCTGTTCGCCGCGAACGGAGACCGCTCGTTCGCGAACATCGCCGGAGCCGAGCAGCGGCACATGGACGACGTCAAGCTCCTCCTCGACCGCTACGGCCTCGCGGACCCGGCCTCGGCTGAGGCGGGGGAGTTCAAGGACACCCGTCTCGCCTCGCTCTACACCGACCTCGTCGCTCGTGGCAGGGTGTCGCTCGTCGAGGCGCTGAATGTCGGCGCCACCATCGAGGATCTCGACCTCTCGGACGTCGGGAAAGCCATCGACGCCTCCGACAACCGCGACATCGATGCGGTGATGCAGAACCTCGCGAAGGGCTCGCGCAATCACCTTCGGGCCTTCTCGTCCCGCCTGACGGCGCTCGGTGTCCCCTACGTGGCCCAGTCCCTCCCGGCCGAGCAGATCGCGTCCATCGTCGCGGCCCCCCACGAGCGGGGCGCTTACGACGAGACCGGAAAGCGCCTCGCCGGCACCTGCACCGGGCAGGGCCGGGGCGGACGCGGTCAGGGTCGTGGGCGGGGTCCGGGCGCCGGTGCGGGTTCGTGCGATGGGACCGGTGCCGGGACTGGCGCCGGCCGGGGACCCGGAGACGGGACCGGGCCGAGCTGCCCGAACAAGTGAGCCCGGCGTCATCCGCGCCGCCGGGAAGGAAGAGGGAGAGAGGAATCACCTCTCTCCCTTTTTCATTTTCGTTCACAGGAGGTGCTCGTCTGGCAAAAGGAGACTGAGCCATGCGTAAGTCCTTTGCCCTCGTCGCGGGGCTGCTGTTCGGCGCGGCGAGTCTTCAGGGGCAGCAGCCCGTGCCGCAGCCGACTCTCGTTCCCCCAACTCCGATCACCGTCTACCGGATCGACCTTCTCCCCTCGGGGACCGGCTTCGCCATGGACGAGCCCGTGCTGGAAGGAGACGTCTACGTCTTCCACAGCCTCCCCGAGGTGACGATCTCCCGGCTTCCGAAATCGAAGGTGAAGGCGATCACCCGTCGCAGCACGGACCTCAACATGGAGGTCGTCTGGCAGACCGAGATGAATCCCACCGGCAGGATGCTCTCGTTCGAAGAGCCTGTGAAGAAGGGTGGGGTCTACGTCATCAAGGGCTTCAAACAGGGGCATCTCATCAGCGTGAAAGAAGCCGACGTGAAGAAGATCACCCGCCTCGTGGGGATCGAGGCGTTCCGGGCCCAGAAGGAAGAGATCGGCGCGGTCGTGCTGTCCGGCGAGCTTCCTCCTTATGCCGGCAGCGCCGCCATCGGGGGTGGGGGGCCCGCTCCCGCTGCCGCGCCTGCGGCCGCACCTGGCGGCGCCCCGGCGATCGGCAACTGGGTCCAGCAAGGGACGCCTGGGGTGACGGATGCTTATGCGCCGCCGAGCGCCGTTCAGTCACGCCCGGGCGACGTGCCGAAGGCCGCGCCGCCGCCGCCCCCGAAGTGAGTCTCCGCCGCCGGCCTACGGGCCGGCCGGCAGGACCTCGACGTCGACGACCATCGGAAAGGGGAGTCCTTCGTCGGGAGTGACCCTGACGTTCGTGATCTTCCACTCGAGCCGCAGGCGCCTCGTGCCGGTAGCGGCCTTCTTCGGAACCTCGATTTCGAGGAGGCTCGTGCCGTTCGGCGCAATCGTGAGGCTCTTCGGGATCGGGATGTCGTCCACCTTGCCTGGGCCGGCCAGCTCCAGCCTCAGGTCCGAGCCGTTGCGGATCCGCAGGTACCCTTCGCTCCCGGCCGGGACGGCGAGCCCGGGATTCTCGATCGTCAGCGCGGCCTCGACGAGCGGGCGCAGCAGCTCCTCGCGCCCGACGAGCGTCGGTCCCGACCAGGCGGCCGTCCGCCGCGCGAACAGCGCCTCGCGAAGCCCCGCCTCGGTTCGATCCTTTGCAAAGACGAGCGTGACCGGACGGTGGTCTCCCTCGGAAACGTGCCAGGCGAGGTTCACCGGGTCGTGGCAGTCGGAGTTGGCGAGGATCGCAAGGCCCTTCTCGAGCGCCCACGCATGGGCTTCGGGGTAGTACTCCCGGTCGTTGACGACCTCGATTCCGTCGAGGAGGCCGTTCTCGAGGATCTCCGTGTGCTCCGGATACCAGCGGGCAACTCCGTCCTTCTGCTGTCCCCTCCACCCGGGGTGGTTCCAGAAGAGGAACGCCCCCTGCCCGCGGGCGACCCGCAGCGCGTCTCGCCAATCCGGCGTCTCCAGCGGGCAGACCGACGTCAGGAAGATCGCATTCAGGTGTCCCGGAGGCATTCTCCGCGTGACCTCGGAGCCGCGGATCACGATCACTCCGAGCGTCTCCCCGTGCGGCGCGGCGATCTCCCACGACCGCTCGTGGTTCGTCGGCAGGTCCTCGCGGTGCGGCTGGTACTCGATGTGGTCGGTGATGGCGATCGCGTCGTAGCCCTCGCGCCAGGCCTCCTCAGAGCGGATGTCGGGCCAGACCTTCCCGTCTGAGAAGACGGTGTGGGTGTGGAAATCGCACTGGAGAGTGAGGAAGCCCGGCACGTTCGGGACGCGAAGCGGTCGCCGGACCCTCACGTCGTGCGCCTCGACGGCGACGGAGAGCAGGACGAGGGCGAGCGCGGACGCCGGGACGATCGACCGGGGATGAGACCTCACCGTTCACCTCCTTGGCGCATCGGCGATTCTCGGTTGCGGACCGCTCCGAAGCAAAGGCCGGTCGGAGCGTGACGTCCTGCTCGGAGAACGGCCCGCGTGCTACCTTGCCGGCCGATGACCGACCCCGTTCACACCGTCTTCGCGGACCTCGAAGCCGATGCGGAAGAAGGCGTGGCCGAGGCGTTCGTACGGATCGCGGCCGGGCACTACGCGGCGACGCGCGCCGACGACGCCCGGGTCTCGACCGCACTCGGGCCGGACGAGCTCGCCGCACGCTTCGACGAGCCGCTCCCCACCGCGGGCCGGTCGCTCGAGAGCGTCCTGGCGCGTCTCCAGAGCGAAGTCCTCCCGGATTCGAACCACCTCACGAACCCGCGCGCCATGGGGCACCAGGTCTCGGCACCTCTCCCGGCCGCCGTCTGGACCGAGCCGATCGTCGCGGCCCTGAACCAGTCCGTCGCCGTGTGGGAGATGTCGCCGGTCGGTACGATCCTCGAGGCGCGTGTCCTTCGCTGGATGTGCGACCTCGCGGGTTTTGGCCCGGCCGCAGGCGGGACCTTCACCTCGGGCGGGACGGAGGCGACGTTCACTGCGCTCCTGGCAGCGCGGGCGGCGGCGCTGCCGAACGCGTGGACCGGAGGGTTCGGTGCCGTGCCTCCGGTCGTCGTCCACGGCGAGCACGCGCACTACGCCGTGACGCGGGCCGTGGGAGCGATGGGACTCGGGACCGACAACGCCGTCAGCGTCCCGTCCCGCGACACTCGGATGGACGTGGCGGCTCTCGAGGCCGAGCTGGACAGGCAGGCGGAGCGGGGAACGGCCGTAATGGCCGTCGTGGCGACGGCAGGGTCGACGGCGACGGGCTCGTTCGACGACCTCGAGTCGATCGGGAAACTCTGCCAGGAGCGCGGCCTCTGGCTGCACGTCGACGGCGCCCATGGAGCGTCGGCCCTCTTCTCGGCGACGCACCGAGGGCGACTGCGAGGCCTCGAGCGGGCCCGTTCGATCGCCTGGGACCCGCACAAGATGATGCTCATGCCGCTCGCGGCGGGGATGGTCCTCGTCCGGGACGAGCAGGACCTCGATGCCGCCTTCTCGCAGCGTGCCCCCTACCTCTTCCACGTCCGCGAGGCCTCCCGCGCGTGGGACCAGGGGCCGAGGAGCTTCCAGTGCTCGAGGCGAATGGACGTCCTGAAAGTCTGGGTCTCGCTTCTGCGTTACGGCACCGAGGGGCTCGGCGCGATCTACGACCACCTCTGCGCGACGGCGCGAGCGCTCCACGATCTCGTCGTTCGGCGCTCCGACTTCGAGGCCCTCCACGCACCCGAGTCGAACATCCTCTGCTTCCGCTTCACGGGCGACGGCGCGATCACCGGCGAACGCCTCGACGCCCTGAACCTGAAGCTCCGGGAGGAGTTCAATCGCTCGGGCGAAGGGTGGATCACGACGACGCTCCTCGGGGGCAGGAGAGTCCTTCGGGTGACGGTGATGAACCCGCGGACCAGGGACAGCGACGTGGGGAGGGTCCTCGACGGGCTCGGGAGGATGGGCGCGAAGCTCGCGAACGGCTGACGATCCGGTCCGTTCGACCGCCGCTCCGGAAGCGATCTCACCCACGGCAGCCCAGCCGGCGCCCTCCTTTACATTTCGCACATATGTGCGAAACTCCCCGCGTGCCTCGCCCCTCCTCCTGCCGTTTCGTCTCCGGCGCACCCGGCGCCGTCCTCTTCAAGCCTGCAGGCGTGCCCACGCAGCTGCTGGCCGAGGTCGTCATGACGCTCGACGAGTTCGAGGCGATCCGACTGGCGGACCTGGAAGGGCTTTACCAGGAGGAGGCCGCGGGACGGATGGGGATCTCGCGAACGACGTTCGGCCGAATCCTCGACTCGGCACATCGGAAAGTGGCCGAGCTGCTCTCCGGCGGCCGCTGCCTGAAGCTCGAGGGTGGTCACGTTCACCCCGCCGAGGCGGAAGCGCCGCGGGGTATCCCTCGCCGTCAGAAGGAGACCATCGTGAAGATCTGTGTTCCCGTCACTGCCGACCGCGGGCTCGAGAGCCCTGTCTCGGGCCACTTCGGCTCCGCCCCGATCTACATGCTCGTCGACGTCGAAACGCGCCAGGCGAGCGCCCTTTCCAACTCACGCGCGGTCCACGAGCACGGAGCCTGCCGCCCGCTCGACGCCCTCGCCGGGCACGACATCGACGCGATCGTCGTCGGTGGCATCGGCGCCGGCGCGCTGATGAAGCTCCAGGGCGCAGGCATTCGCGTCTACCGCGCGACGGCCCCCACCGTCGCCGGTTGCCTCGACGCGTTCGTGAGAAACGAGGCGGAGGAGATCGGCCCCGGCGGCGCCTGCGGCCGGCACGCCCACGGGCACGACGAGCACGACCACGGTCCGCACGAGCACGTTCCCGCCGCCGCGCTCCCGACCCGGAGCTAAGCCCCCGGAAGAATCGGCGCCGGGTTCCCGACCCTGGAGAGCCGGATGGAGAACGAGACCTCGCAGAGAGCCCCCGACTGGTCGAACCTCGAGGCGGTCTTCGAATCGCTCGGGCGCGCCCTCGTCGTCCTCGACGAGGCGTTCGTCATCATCCGCGCGAGCCACTCCCTCGACCGGATGGCGGGAAGCGGTACCTCCTCCGAGATGATCGGCCAGCCCGTCGAGTCGCTCTTCGGCCCGCGCCTCTTCGGTCCCGAGGAGACCCTTCGCGAGTCGCTCCGTCTCGGGCGGCGCGAAGAGGGGCGGCGGGGAGTCCTGCGCTGCGGTCGGGACGCCGCCCGCCTCGTCTCGGTGACGACGACACCCCTCGCCGAAGGCGTCGTCAGCGCCTGCGACCCGAGGGCGTGCTACCTCGTCGTGATCCGCCCCGCCGAGGACGACGACACGATTCTCCAGAGCGCCCTCGTCTCCCACGGTCTCGTCGCCCGATCCCCGCAGATGCTCCGGATCGTCCACCTCGTCGAATCGCTCCACGGCAGCGACGCGAACGTCCTCATCACCGGTGAGAGCGGGACCGGCAAGGAGGTCCTCGCGCGGGCCCTCCACGCCCACTCGCCGAGGAGCGGGGGCCCGTTCGTCGCGGTCAGCTGCGCGGCGCTGCCGGCCGACCTCCTCGAGAGCGAGCTCTTCGGGCACGTCCGCGGCGCTTTCACGGGGGCCGTGCGAGACCGCGTGGGCCGGCTGGACCTGGCGAAAGGAGGGACTCTCTTCCTCGACGAGGCAGGGGACATCCCGCTTCCCGTCCAGGTCAAGCTCCTCCGCGTCCTGCAGGAGCGGCTCTTCGAGCGCGTCGGAGAGAGCACGCCCCGGCCGCTCGACGCGCGCATCGTCGCCGCGACGAACCGCGACCTGAAGGAGGCGATCCGCCAGGGCCGCTTTCGGGAGGATCTCTACTACCGCCTTCGCGTCGTCCCCATCCACGTGCCGCCGCTCAGGGAGAGGTCCGAGGACGTGGAGCTCATCGCCCGCTACCTCCTGGCCCGCATCGGAGGCCGCGCGGGGCGTGCCGTGCAGCTGTCGCCCGACACGCTCGCCGCCCTCGAGCGCTACGACTGGCCGGGCAACGTGAGGGAGCTCGAGAACGCGCTGGAGTACGCGGTCGCCCTCGGGCGCGGGCAGACCGTGCAGCTCGAAGACCTTCCGGCCGAGATCTGTTCGCCGGAATGCCGGCCGGCGGGGATGCTTGCGGCCGATCCTCCCGGGCGGGAGACGCACCGCGTCGCCGCCTCCGGGGCCTTGTCGCCACAGACGGACCCCGAACACGCACCGATCCGGGCCGCCCTCGAGCGGAACCTATGGAACCGCTCGAAGGCGGCGGCGGAGCTGGGGATGAGCAGAACGAAGCTTTGGCGGCGGATGCGGGAGCTTCGGATCGGCATCCGCTGACGGCCGGGCCGGCTCTCCTTCTCACGCATCCGACAGACCCTCGCAGGATCCCGCGCTGCTCTATCCTCGAAGAGGTATTCTGAAAAGGGTGTTTCGGTGAGGGCTTGGTGTGCTGAGCGCCTCGGCCCGCGGCTTTGCACCCCGTCGGAAGGGAGCCGTCAGATGAGCATCCTCAGAGACGTCCTCGGGCCGAAGTCGAAATACGACCGCGGCCTTCCCTACACGTACGAGGCCCGCGTGACGGTGACCGGCGTCGAGGGGATGACCGAGAGCTACGTGTCCGACACGCTCTGCGCTCTCCTGGAGCGTCTCGGCGACGAGAAGGCCGAGCCGGCCGAGGTGACGATCCTCGAGATCCGCCCGGAGGGGGAGTTCCCGGTCCTCCTCGAGCACTGTGTCAGCGCGGGCGGAAAATGGCTGCGGAGGCCCGAGGCCTGCCGCTCCTTCGAGGCGCACTACGCCGGCCACGAGAGGACGGGCCGCTGCTGCTACCGCGATCGGAGCCGCTCAACGGACGGACCCTACGTGGAGTACGACCCGCCCGCGATTTCCGGAACGGTGGAAAAGGGCTGAGCCGACCGTCCCGACGACGAGCTCCTGAAGGGCGTTAGCCTTCAACCTCTTCAGCAGCCTCCCTGTACCTTTCTGACCTTTTTCGGTGCGGCCGTTCCCGCCGCGCGCTCGAGCCGGATCCGCTCGGCGAGGCCGGCCCGCGCCTGCTCGCGGAAGCGCTCGACGACGGGGGCGAAGCGCCCCTCACCCACGGGTGCCGCGGGGGAGAGGACCGTCCGCTCGAACGATCCGTACCCCCCCTCGAGGTACGCCACGTTCTCGAACCCCGTTTCCACGAGAAGGCAGGCGGCAGTTTTCGCCTCGGCCTCCGTCTCGGCCACGAAGACCTTCCTCACCATGCGCGGCGAGAAAGTGATCCGCCACTCCTTGCCGAGCACCTCGCCCGCCGGGACGGCGACCGTCCCCGGGAGAGGCCGCGCCTTCCGCGCGGCCTCGGGACGGAGATCGACGACGCGGAGCCGCGGGTCGCGGTCGAGGATCCGGAACGCGAGCTCGTCGGGCGTCATCGGCTTGACGGCGTGGTGGGGGACGTACCCCTGAGCGGTCACCTTCGCGACGAGCCGGGCGTCCCGGTCCGGGAGGACGGCGCCGAGGGCTGCGACCGCGAGCAGGACGGCGCCGGCGACGACGTGCTTCTTCACGGGGAAGAGGCGCGACGGGGCCGTCTCGGGGGCGACCCTCCGCTCGACGATGCCGCCGACCGTGAACGCGAGGACGGCAGCGGCGGTCATTAGGAGGACGAAGAGCCCGGGGGAGAGGCCCAGGGAGTCGGTGACTTTCACGGGGCCGAGGGCCGTCGAGTCGACGAATGCGGCGAAGCGCGGGAAGAGCTCGGCATAGCCGAAGATCCCGAGGAAGCTCCCGGCCACGAACGCCATCGCGTCCACCTTCCCGATCGCCACGGCGCAGACGCTCGTACCGGGGCAGAAGCCGCCGAGGAGGAAGCCGACGCCCATGATCGCTCCGCCGACGATCGCGGGCTTCATCCAGGTCGGGTTCACGAAGATCGCGCCGAGGTCGAGGAGCCCTGCCGCGCCGAGGAGGAGGACCCCGATGGCGGCGGTGACGGCGCCGGTGAAGAAGACGCGGAGGACCGTGAGGTCGTAGCCGTAGAAGATGCCGGCGAGACGGCGCGACGAGGAGAAGCCGGCCTGCTCGAGGACGAAGCCGAAGAGGAAACCGACGGCGAGGGCGACGACGAGGTCGAGCTGGTCGGAGATCAGGTCGGGGACGAACGGACCCATCGCGTCACCTCCCCGCCTTCGCGCCGAGCCAGAGCCCGCGGGCGAACCACGCGAAGAGGAACCCGGTGCCGAAGATCGCGAGCATCGTGACGAAGCCGGCGAGGGAGAGGACTGCCATGCCGCTCAGGGCCGCGCCGCTCGTGCAGCCGCGGGCGAGCTGGGCTCCGATGCCGAAGAGGGCGCCCCCGACGGCCGCGAAGAGGAGCCTTCCCTTCACCGAGACGCGGGGCCCGCGCTCCGTGACGAGTCTCAGACGGTCGGCGGTGAGGCCCGAGACGAACGCCCCGAGGAGGACGCCGAGGACCTCGAAGACGAGCCAGCCCTTGAGCGGAGGTTCGTGCCCTGGTCCGAGCAGCTTGGCGTAGAAGGGGTTCGCCGCGGCGTGCTGCGGGGCCACCGCGCCCACGGCGGCGGCGACGACGTTCTTCGTCGCGCCGCTGGCACCGAGGCCGCGGCCGGTGACGAAGATCGTCAGGAGGAGGACGAGGCCGAGGAGGAATCCGGCGACGTAGGGGTTCATGTGTCGTTCGTTCATGGCGTCTTTCTCAGCGGGCCTGCCCAGCGGCCTGCTCCACGGCGTTCTGCCCGGAAGCGGCGGCCGGTTCGACGGCCGCATGCGGCTCGTCGCCGTTCTCCTCCCACCCGGTCACCATCGCCTTCAGGCTCGACGTCAGCGTGTGGCCGGTCGTCGTCAGGTAGAGGTGCGCGACGAGGAAGCAGAGAAGGGCGAAGGCCCCGAGAGTGTGGGCGAGAGCGATCGGCTGGAGGGCCGACACGTCGAGCGCGAGGACGTCGTATCTCTGCGGGTAGCGGTAGAACATGTAGAGGAGGCCCGAGATCCAGATCAGGGGGAGGATGACGAGCTTCAGCCCGGCGTAGACGATCTTCTGGAGCGGGTTGAGCTTCCTGTGTCTCGACTTCTGCGTCGGGTGGGGCGCGTCCTGGAAGATGCCGAAGAGGTAGTACTCCGCCTGGGCCTTCAGGTTCTCCCACGTCGGGACGTACTGGCGCCACTCGTCGGTCGTGAAGTGCCAGAAGATCGCGAAGGCGATCAGGACGAGGAAGGACCACGCAGCGCCATTGTGGAAGCGTACGGCCTGCTCGTAGCCGAAGAACCGGAGCGAGCCGTGGATCTCGAAGCCTGTGACGGCGAGGAAGAGGATCAGGAACGACTGCGCCCAGTGCCAGAAGCGGCCGAACGCGGGGTAGATGTACTCGCGGTTCATCACTTGCCTCCCTGGCGCCGGCGCCAGAACCAGGTGCGGGCCCCGCCATGGACGACGACCCCTGCGAACGTCCCGAGGAGGAGGAGCGTGCCGAGCCCGTCCAGCAGCTTGCTCCGGTCCCGACCCGGCAGGTAGAAGCCCTTCACCGACGCGAGCCGACCCCCTTCCCGCGCGTGGCACTCCTCGCACGAGACGGACTTCTCCTTGGGGGCGACCATGTGGTTCAGCGGCCAGTTCATCTCGGTCTCGGCAAAGGCGTAGGAGCCGCTGTAGGGGAGGCCGACCTCCTTCATCCCGGCGGTGGCCGCCGCGTTCCAGTTGAAGTCCCCCCAGAAGCCGCCGTCCCCGGGCGCCGCCGAGTAGAGCTTCGGCTGGATGAGAGTGAGGTTCTTCGTGTCGTAGATCTGCTTCGCACGGTGGACCTTGACAGGGACGATCTTCGCCTCGGGCTCGTCGTACGCGCCGTACAGCGTGTTCAGGACGAGCGGCCGCGCGGGGTCGAACTTCTCGCCGAGCAGGTGGTGCGAGGCGGTGCCGTTGAACCAGACGTACTCGGGCGTGACGTTCTTCGCCCAGGTGAAGGTGCCCTTGATCGACATGTACGCGTGGTTCCCCTGGCCGTCTTCCTCCTCGTAGGGCTTGCCGTCCTTCAGCTTCCCGGCGGTCGACCAGTCCCACCTCATCTTCGTCGCGTTCACCTTCGCGTACTCGGGGATGTGGCAGGTCTGGCAGGCGACCTTGTAGCCGTGCTGGTTCAGGAGCTCGTCCTCGTGGGGGACCGCTCCGTGGCAGCTCTCGCAGGCCACGCGGTTGCGGTTCATGGAGGAGAGCGAGTAAGCCTTGCCGAGCATCTGGTGCTTCTCGGCCGTGTGGCAGTCGACGCACGACATGTCGGCGCCGTCGGTTCCCATGTGGACGTCGACGTCGCGCGTCGTGTCGAACTGCGCCATGTCGAGGTCGCCGTGCTTCACGTTGTTTCCGCCGCCCCCGAAGGCGTGGCACGTGCCGCAGTTCGCCCGCTGCGGGCGGCCGACCTTCTGCGCCACGAGCGCAAGGTCGAGTCCGTCCGCGGGCATCCCGGCCCCGCCGACCTTCTTTGCGTAGGTCCCGCCGTTGTCGTGGCAGGCGAGGCAGTCGACGTTCAGCGGGTCCTTGAAGTCGAAGCTCGCATCGGCCCAGCCGTAGCCGGCGTGGCACTTGTCGCAGCTCTGCTGGCTCCCCGCGACGCCGATGCAGAAGTTGTTCAGGACGTTCTTCTTGCCGATGGCCCGGATCCCCTTCCCCTCGACGTACTCGATCCGCTCCCAGTTCCAGTGGGAAGAGGCCATCACCTCCGTGTGCCGCCCGTTGTGGCAGGAGATGCAGGCAGCCGTCACCAGCTGCGGCTTCGCGAAGGGGCCCTTCAGCTGGGCGAAGAGGGCGTGGTCGACCGATGGCTTTCCCTTCACCTTGTAGGTCTGGCGGAGCGCCTCGATGGGCTTCGGCCCGGCGTCGGACCGCCGGACCGCCGTGACCACGAGGCTCGCGACGACCGCGAGGCCGACGAGGGCGAGGAGGATCTTCTTCATTCCGCTCCGTCCGGGGTGGCACGTCCATGGCCACCCAAAGGCCCGATCGGGCCGCGGCGCCTCCCTTTCAAGAACGGAGCCAGCTGGGCGGGTTCGTCGGGTGCCGTCGTCACCGATGTGCGGGGAGGCTCCGAACCCTATGACGGGGAATGACTTGCACGGCGTCGTGGGGAGAAACGCCGGCGTGCTGTTGGGACGAATCGTGGTGGGAGGGGCGGACCGTTGCAACGTTTCGTGCGGTGACGAAACGATGTGATTCGGAACGCGGGGGAGGAGGCTGGGAAGGGGACCCGGATCAGATGATCTCGATCCCCTCGCCCGCGACGACCTCGCCCACGCGCCAGGCTTCCTCGGAATCCCTCCCGAGAGCCCCAGTGAACGCCGCCGCGCCCGCGGCGGGGACGGCGACGAGGAGGCCACCCGAGGTCTGCGGGTCGAGGAGGAGCATCGCTTCTCCGTCGGTCAGCGACCGCGTGCGTGCGAGACGGGCTCCGAAGTGCTCGAGGTTGGCGAATGCGCCGCCGGGGAAGACCCCGTCCCCGGCGAGCCGGAGGGCACCGGGCAGCCAGGGAAGGGCGTCCCACTCGAGGCGAAAACGGACGCGGGAGGCCTCGGCCATCTCGAGGGCGTGACCGACGAGCCCGAAACCCGTCACATCGGTCGCAGCTGTCGCACTCGCGGCCAGGGCCGCCCGCGAGGCGCCACGGTTCAGGCGCTTCATCGATGCCACGGCGGCGGTGACCTCGCCTTCCGTCGCGATCCCGCGCTTCAGCGCGGTCGTGACCGTGCCCGTCCCGAGCGGCTTCGTCAGGTAGAGCGCGTCTCCGGGCCGGGCGCCCCCCTTCTTCAGCAGCCGCGACGTCTCACCGAAACCGACGACGCAGAGGCCGTACTTCGGCTCCTTGTCCTGGATCGAGTGCCCGCCCGCGATGACCGCACCCGCCGAACGGACGACCTCCGCTCCTCCGCGCAGCAGCTCAGCCAGCGTCGCGGCGGAGAGCTGCGGCGGGAAGGCGACGAGATTCAGGGCGAGAACCGGGTCGCCCCCCATCGCCCAGACGTCGCTCATCGCGTTCGCTGCGGCAATGGCCCCGAAGTCGTACGGCTCGTCGACGACGGGCGTGAAGAAGTCGGTCGTCAGGATCAGCGCGCGCCCGCCCCCCAGGTCGAGCACGGCGGCATCGTCCGGCTCGGAAAGCCCGACGAGGACGTCGGGATAGGCCGACCGGTCGAAGACGTCACCGAGGGCGCGCAAGACCTGCGCGAGCTGCCCGGGGGGCAGCTTCGACGCTCACCCCGCGCAGGAGCTGAGGCTCGTGAGCTTTCTGAAGATCTCGTCGGTCATGGAGGGGTTGCCTCTTTCGGGTCTGGTTCGACGGAATCGGACTCCCCGGCGGCCGGCCCGAACGGCACCAGGACGAGGCACTCGGCTGCAAGAAGCTCGGTTCCAAGCCGGAGGGGGATCGGTCTGGCGGAGGGGATCCGCGCGACGCGGCCGGCGGGGACGCTCAGGATCTGCTTCGGAGGGACGAGCTCCTCGCCGACGGGCTCCACCGGATGGCCTTCGGCTGCGAGCTGGCGGGCATCCCGCGGGGAGATCGCCCAGACCTCTCTGGCGTCCGCCAGCGCTCGGCGAAGACGGAACCAGACCCCGTCGGCGTGCCCCAGCTGCCTGAAGTGGTAGGCGCGGATGAGGACACGCGAGCGCCTCTGCCGCAGGCGGCGCTCCAGGGAGGCGGTCGTCACCGGCCGGCCTCCGCCGCGTCGAGGCGGGCCAGAAGCTCCGCGACGTCGCGCCGGTGCAATCGAGGGTCGGGCATCCCCTCTCGCGCTTCGAGGAGGGAGAGGATCGTGAGGTTCGAGCGAACGGCGTGTCGAAGCTCGGGCCGCAGACCTCGGTACCCCGAGACGACCTCCTCGAGGTCCGCCGCGCTCATCATGCCCAGGAGCCCGAGCGCCACGAGAAGGTCCCGCTCTCCCTTCTCGCCGGTGCGGTCCGTGACGACCTTCTCCAGCAGCGCTCCGGCGGGCCGGGGGAGCGGGACGTGCTCCCCGTCGAGGTCGATTCCGGGTCCGGGAGTCAGCAGGGAGAGGGCCCCGAAGACCAGGAGCGGGAGCCGGTCGTCGTCGAAGACGTAGGCCTCCGCGGGATCCTGCAGCGGGTCGATGCCGACGAAGTTCAGCTCGAGAAGGCCCGGCCTGCGAGGAAGCCACACCGAGGGCTCGTCCGCGGACGGGACGAAGTCCCTCAGGTCGAGGAGGCCCTCTTTCAGCCGGGCGTGACGATCGACGAAGACCCCGACGTCGAGGTCCTGCGAAACGACGAGCGTCGACGCCGCGTCCGGCTGGAGGAGGTTCGGCACCTCGGAGCCGACGATCAGCGCTCCAGCGGGAGCGAGGACCGGCCGCGCTGCGCGAATCGTCGCCAGGAGTCGATCCCGGAAGGTCACGAGATCGAGTATAGGGGTGCGCCCTGGTCGGCGGCGTCGCTGACGGGAATCGCCGTGGCTATCTCACCTTGCCGAGAAGCTGCGCCTTTGCCGCCTGAAACTCTTCCTCGGTGACGACCCCTTTCTCGCGCAGCGTGGCGAGGCGCTCGAGCTGGCCGACCGGGTCGGCGTCCGTGGCCGCGCCGCCCGGTGTCGCCGAAGGCCGCGCCGCCTCCCGGCTCATGAGCGCCTGCCGCTTGAACTCCACCGGGTCGTCCAGGAAGTGGTACGTGACGCTGGCGTCCTCGTTCGCCGTCGAGATGCCGAGGTCCCCGTAGCCGAGGAGCCGGCCGAGGAGCCCCTGCTCGAGGTCCATGTCGTTGATCTTGTCGAGCGACGCGTCACGGTGGATCTTCGCGAAGAGCCCCTCGAGCTTCAGGACGCGACGGTTCGTGACCATGTAGATCTTGTTGACCCAGTAGAGGTACCGCCAGGCGAGCCAGACGAGGGTGAGGACGGGCAGAATCCACGCGAAGAGGATGGCTCCGGGGACGAGGAGGCTCGAGGCTGCCGCCGCGGCAAGGGCGCCGACGATTCCGAGGACGGGTCCCGCGAACGTCGGGTAGAGGCTCCGGTGGGCTCGGTGGAGGACCACCTCGTCCGGGATCAACAGCCTTTCCAGGTAGCTCACGCAAACCTCCTCACCGTCCGCGGAGGAGGCAGCCTACACCCTCCTCACCAGGGGTTCTTCACGTGACACGAGGCGCCGTTCTTCGCGAGGTACTCCTGGTGGTACTCCTCGGCGGGCCAGAACGGCTTCGCCGGCTCGACGATGGTCACGATCGGCTTTCCGCCGTGGTCCTTTCGCGCCTTCAGCTGGCCGAGGACCTCCTCCGCCACCTTCTTCTGCCCTTCGTCCACGGTCCAGATGCCCGACCGGTACTGGTCGCCCACGTCGGGTCCCTGCCGGTTCAGCTGCGTCGGGTCGTGCATCGCGACGAAGGCCTCGACGAGCCGCCGGTAGGTGATCCGGGTCGCGTCGTAGGTTACCTTCACCGATTCGGCGTGGCCGGTCGTGCCGGTGCAGACGTCCTCGTAGGTGGGATTCTCGGTGCGCCCCTGCATGTACCCGCTCACGGCGTCGAGGACGCCGGGGCCGCGCTTGAACCAGTGCTCGACGCCCCAGAAGCAGCCGGCCGCGAAGTAGGCCGTCTCGACCTTCACAGGCTGGCTTTCGGGGGGGACGGGCGCTCCCTTCTCGAGGAATTTCATCGAGGCGGAGTTGAGGCAGTGGCGCTCGCCCGTCGGGCGCGGACCGTCTTCGAAGACGTGCCCGAGGTGGGCGCCGCAGCGGGCGCAGTTGATCTCGACCCTCTCCATCCCGAGGCTCGCGTCGGTCGTTCTCGAGACATGCGCAGGGTCGACCTCGCGGAAGAAGCTCGGCCAGCCGGTTCCGGAGCTGAATTTGTGCTCGCTCGAGAAAAGGGGGAGCCCGCAGACGACGCAGGTGTAGATGCCGTCCTTCTTGTTGTCGAGGAGATTTCCGCAGAACGGAGCTTCCGTACCTGCTTTCTGGGTGACGCGGTACGCCTCCGGGTCGAGCTTCGCCGCGAGGCGGGCGACCTCGTCCTTCGGCAGGGGAGTGACGTCGTAGCCGGATTTCGAAAGTACCGTATCCATCGTTTTCGCCTTTCTGGAGGTCGTTTCCTTGCCCGGCATGGAATCCGCGAGGGTCTGCGTTGGACGGCAGGCGGCCAGACTCAGGGCCGCTCCGAGGATGGCGACGGCCGCGGAGACGAAAAGTCGCCGGAGTCTCGACGCCGGGGGAGATTCGGAGGTCGTGGGGGAGAGATGCATCGCCGTCATGCTCCTGGGATGCTCTCAGCTACGGCCTGGTTTCACGAGCGGATGGCGGGGCCTCGCGGGAGCCGCCGGGGTCGGGGGCGGAAGCCGAGCCGAACCAGCCCGTCCAGATCCCGCGAGGGGGACATTCGGCGGGTCCGGCTCGTTCTCACCTGGAGCCGGGGAGGGTCCGCTCGTGAGGCGTTCCTACGAGGTCGGCCTCCTGCATTCGCTCGTGGGGACGATGGCCGAGAGCGAGATACCCCACGTCGACGCGGCGCGTCTCGCCATCGGGGAGATCAACGCGAGGGGAGGGCTTCTCGGGAGTCCGCTCGAGGCCGTCCTCGTCGGGATCGCCGAGTGCGGCGCCTTGGAACGGTACCTCCAGGTCAACGAGCGGTTCCGAGAGATCCCCGGCTACTCGGAGGCCGAGCTCCTCGCGACGACGTTCCAGGAGATAACGCACCCCGACGACCTCGCCGTCGAGCTCGAGTCCCTCCGCGGGCTTGCCGCGGAGGAGACCGAGCGCTGCTCGATGGAGAAGCGCGACGTCCGGACGGACCGGACCGTCCGCCGGGTCCAGATGCCGTTCTCGGTCGCCAGGCGGCCCAAGGGGGGCGCAGACACGTTCATCGGGATCGTCGGCGCGGCCGCCCGTTCCCTGAAGTCGAAGGCCCGCCCTCAGGCGTCGATCGCCTTCATCGCCATTTCCGGGTACCTCGGCCCCGCCGCGATCCCCTTCGGCGCCACGGTGGCGATGCGGGCGAGGTCGCCCGCGGAGAGCGAGACGCCAAGCGCTCCGGCGTTCTCCTCGAGCCGCGCCCGGGTCTTCGTTCCAGGAATCGGGACGACGTCGGTTCCCTGCGAGTGGAGCCACGCGAGGGCGAGCTGCGCGGGGGTGCACCCCTTCTCCTTCGCGATCTCCTCGACCTTCGTCACGAGGTCGAGGTTCTTCGCGAAGTTCTCGCCCTGGAAGCGCGGGGAGTCGCGCCGGTAGTCTCCCTCGGGGAGGTCCTCGAAGCTGCGGAATCGGCCGGTGAGGAAGCCGCGCCCGAGAGGGCTGTATGGCACGAACCCCACCCCCAGCTCGCGGCAGGCCGGGAGGACGGCGTCCTCGGGGTCGCGCGTCCAGAGGGAGTACTCGGTCTGCAGCGCCGAGATCGGGTGGACGGCGTGCGCGCGGCGGAGCGTCGCGGGGGAGGCCTCCGAGAGTCCGAGGTACCGGACCTTCCCCTGTCGGACGAGCTCGGCCATCGCGCCCACGGTTTCCTCGATCGGGACCGTCATGTCGACGCGGTGCTGGTAGTAGAGGTCGATCGTCCCGACGCCGAGACGCTTCAGAGATCCCTCGCAGCAGGCGCGGACGTAGTCCGGCCGGCCATTGACGCCGAGGAAGGCGCCCTTCTCGTCGCGCATGTTCCCGAACTTCGTCGCGAGGACGACCTCGCCGCGTCGCTTCCGGATCGCGCGGCCCACGAGCTCCTCGTTCTTCCAGGGGCCGTACATGTCGGCCGTGTCGAGGAACGTGATGCCGAGGTCGAGCGCGCGGTGGATCGTCGCGACCGACTCCGCGTCGTCGAGCCCGGCGTAGAACTCCGACATCCCCATGCAGCCGAGCCCCTGGGCGGAGACGACGAGGCCCTGGCGGCCGAGCGAGCGAGTTTCCATGGTTGACCTCCTGCAAGTCCATGATAGGTTGACGACCCGAACCGAGGGAAGGGGGGAGGAAGAGCCATGTCGGAGCCGACGATCGCCGCGAAGAACCCGAGCAAGGTCACTCTCGAAGCCGGAAGGACCTACGCTTGGTGCCGGTGCGGCCTGTCGAAAAGCCAGCCCTTCTGCAACGGGGCGCACGCGGGGACTGGGATGGCGCCGCTGGTGTGGAAGGCGGAACAGTCCGGGGATGCCTGGCTCTGCCAGTGCAAGCACTCGGGCAAGCCGCCCCTCTGCGACGGAACGCACAAGACGCTGCCGTAGCCCGGTTCACTTCTCCACGGGGATCCGTCCGGCAGGCCGTGTCGTAGAGTGGTCTGACGGAGAGATCACATGAGCACGCTCCACGGCATCGAGGTGACGACCATCGACGGGAAGACGCAGAAGCTCTCGGCGTACGCCGGGAAGACGCTTCTCGTCGTGAACGTCGCGAGCAAGTGCGGCTTCACGCCCCAGTACACGGGCCTCGAGGCGCTGTACCGCAAGTACAAGGACAGGGGTCTCGCGGTCCTCGGTTTCCCGTGCGACCAGTTCGGGCACCAGGAGCCAGGGGACGAGGAGGAGATCAGGAGCTTCTGCTCGTTGAAGTACGACGTCACCTTCCCGATGTTCGCGAAGGTAGAGGTCAACGGCGCGGGCACCCATCCCCTCTACCAGCACCTCAAGAAGGTCGCCCCGGGTCTCCTCGGGACCGAAGCGATCAAGTGGAACTTCACGAAGTTCCTCGTCGACGCGAGCGGGGAATCCGTCACGAGGTTTGCCCCGAACGACACTCCGGAGAGCCTCGAGAAGGACGTCGAAAAGCTCCTGAAGGGGTGAGGACGGGAGAGGCTGGAGACTCGAGCCGGCGGTATCCGCCGCCGGGGCTTCCGAGCGTGAAGCAGAACGTTGCGCCGGCGCCGGGGGCGCCCGCGCCCCAACGCGCCCCCTGTGTCGCTCGACGATCCGGCGGACGAGGGCGAGGCCGATTCCCGTCCCTTCGAAGGCTCGGTCGTGGTGGAGACGTTCGAAAACGCCGAAGAGCCTGGCTGCCTCCCCGGGCTCGAACCCGATGCCGTCGTCGCTCACGAGCCAGGCCGTCTCGGAGCCAACCCGCGTCGACCCGATCTCGATCGTTCTGCGGGGTTCCCTCGAGCTGAACGTCAATGCGCTGCCGACGAGGTCGGACATCTGTCGGGCGTTCCGCCGGATGCCGTCGAGGTTCTGCCGGCTCTCCGCGTCGAGGCCCAGGCTCGTCGGGCCCGCCCTCGCCGAGGAGGAGTGAAACGTTCGCGCCGAGGAGCTCCGCAGCGGCGTCGCTTGAGAGGCGGCAGGCGGCCGGGTTCACGTCGAAGAATCGTCCGTCCTTTTCGGCGACGAGGATCGAAACGGGGGAACCCCGAAAGGTGCTCCGGTATCTTTCCTCGCTCTCCGGAAGCTCGTGATGCCTCTCGTCGAGCCTCTTCGCCTGCACCCGGTCGTGCTGGCGGAGGGAAGCGACCTCGGCGGCCGGATCCGCCTCGCGATCGTTCCCCTTTCCGGTCTCCCCGGCGCAGAGGAGCCTGCGGACCGCGGCGGGAAGCTCGTCGGGCGCGGCCGGCTTGCGGACGAAGAGGTCGCCGCCCGCTTCCTCGATCCCGGAGAGGTCGAGGATGTCGTCGATGAGCGCGAGGAGGTGGAGGGCGCTCGACTTCACCATTCCGAGCTGCTTCGACTGGTCCTCATTGAGGGGACCGCAGAGGCCCTTCAGAAGGACGCCCGTGAAGCCGATGATCGAGTTGAGCGACGTCCGGAGCTCGTGGGACATCGTCGCGAGAAAGGCGGACTCGAGCTGGTCCGCTGCCTTGGCCCGGTCCCTCTCGATTGCGAGTTCGGCGGTCCGCGACGCGACCAGCCCCTCGAGGCCCTCTCGGTATCTCGCGAGCTCGGCCTCCGCCTTCTTCCTCGGCGTGATGTCGCGGTCGACACGGTCAACCTCGCGAGCCGCATGGAGTCGTACGGCGTCCCCGGGGCGATCCAGGTCACGCGGGCCGTCTACGAGAAGCTCTCGGGCCGCTACCCGTTCGAGCCGCGAGGCTTCGTGGCGGTGAAGGGCAAGGGGCCAGTCGAAGCCTGGACTCTCGGAGGGTCCTGACGGACCTCCTCCTCGCCGCTGTCGTCGCCGAGAGGGGATCCCGGGAGGGCTGGGGCCGGGTCAGACGTGCCGGATTCCCGAGTCCTCCTCTTCGGCGCGCAGCTTCTTCTCGAGCCAGCTGCGCGCCAGGTCTCTCGCGCCGAGGCCGAAGGCAAGGGCGAGCGTGAGGGCGAGCGCGCCGCCACCGATGGAGAAGGCCGCGACGAGAATCGAGCGTCCGACGCCGAGGTGGTCGAGCGCCGCCGCCGCGAACGACGCGACGACCAGGAAGTAGGCGGCGCGCGCGCCCGCCCGGGCCCAGGGGAGGCCGGCGTTCACCGCGCTGAGGAGGACGCTGCGCCTCACGAGCGCTCCGATGCCGAGGCCGATGAGGGCGAGGAGCACGGCGCCGAGGAGGCGCGGCAGGAAACCGACCGCCTCGGAGAGGACGTTGCGGAGGGCGCCCGGCTCGAGAGCGTTGACGCCGACGGCGAGCGCCACGACGACCGCCGTCCAGAAGGAGACCGTCCCCGCGACGAGCTCGGGGTCTGCCCGCAACCCCGCGGCCCGGAGGAGCTGCCGCGAGGAGGACAGCCCCTCGCCGTGGACCTTCCGGAGGAGCCGGATCGCGAGCCTCAGGATCGTCCTCAGGAGAAGCCCCGTCAGGACCCCGACGAGCAGCGCGGCGAGGAGGACGAGCACTGCCGGGACGACCGATACGAAGGCGTCGAGGAGGCGTTCGAAGGCGAGGGCGATCTGCTGGCCGAGGTTTCTTCCCATCGTCGTCTCCATCAGGGGGCCGTGCCCCACAGGGTCTCGAGCATGCTCTTCCCGCGCTCGTAGGCGAGGGCGAGCTCCTCCAGGCGGGCTTCGGCCTCTTCGGCCGAGCCCGCTTCCGTCTCGGCGACGAAGGTCGCCACCTTCCCGAGGTAGAGCGGTACGAGCGAACGGATGAGCGTGGAGGCCGGGAGCGCCTTCCGGTGAAAACCGGCCGCGGACTCGGCGATGATCCGCACCCACGCCTCGTTTCCCAGGTCGACCGCGGGCGCGTGAGCTGCATCGCGAATCGCCGCGAGCGAAGGGGGAGAGAGGAACGACTCCCAGATCGGCGGCAGGTCGTGCGCCGCCTGGCGGTACTGCGCCAGGAGCCGGTCGAGCTTCACCGGCACCGGCTCGAGCCCCACCGCGTAGGGGAATCCGAAGACCGGCACCGGTTCCGAGCCCGAGATGCCCCGCCAGGACATCTCGTGGCGCTCCATGAGCGAGAAGAGCGTCGAGACGACCTGGACCATCATCGGCGAGAGGTCGGAACCGGGGTCCTTCGGGTCGTGGATCTTCGCGCCGAGGAACGACTGCGCCACCCTGCGCCCCTCGGCGAGGGCCGTCGTCGTCATGAAGATGTCGATCCCGAACTGCGCGACGGACCCCTCCCAGTCCTCGAACTCGAGGAAGCGCGCCGCGAGGTCGCCCGAGAACCCGAAGTCGCCGCCGATCGGCTGCCGGATCCGCCTCCCGTAGAGAGCGCGCGTCAACGGATAGACGATCGTGTTCGTGATCGTGCCGTCGTAGCGATGCCGGGCGTAGAGCGGCGCCACGAACTCGTACCCGTGCCTCACAACGGGCTCGAGGAGGAGCTCGATCCACTCCGGCGTGATGCTTCGAAGGTCGCTGTCGAGGACGCAGCAGGCCTTTGCCCGGAGCTCGGCGGCGATGCGGAAGATCGTCCGGAACGCGCTCCCCTTTCCCGGAATCCCCTGGTACGGCGTGACGATCCTCGCCGTCGAGCCCGACGGGACCGCGTCGACGAGGATCTCTGCGAGGTTCCCGACCTCGGTCCGCTCGACGATCTCCCGCGTGCGGTCGGTCGAACCGCCGTCGGAGTTGACGAGGACCGCCTTCGCGTCCGGGAAATGACGGGCCAGGCCCGCCACGACGGCCCTGACGACGTGCCCGATCGTCCGTTCGTTGTTGAACGACGGAATCCCCACGAGGACGTCGACCGCTCCGATCCTTCCGATCTCGTCGCCCACGGCGCGGGAAAGGGGAGGGAGACGGCCAGTCACCGGGATTCCTCCCGAAGCAGGGCGCTCACGGCGACGGTCCAGCCGCGGCCGGCCGGAGAGGGAGCGAAACGGCCTGCCGGCACGGCCGCGGCGAGAGCGGGATCGACGGTTCCCGTCGGGCCGGGGACGAGGACCGCCACGTCGCACTGCGCAAGGAATCCGGCGTCATTGAGCGCGTCGCCGAAGCCTGCGAGGGGGCGCTCCACGAGACCCGTCCGGAGGAGGAGTCCGAGCGCGTCCTCCTTGCCGTGGTCCCCTGAAAGGTGCCAGAAGAGGCCGCCACGTGTCAGCCGGACGCCCGGAAGCCGGGCGGCCGCGCGGACGAGCTCGTCGTGGGTGCCCTCCGGCGCGAGGAACGGAAGGCCGAAGCGGCGAGCGAGCATGGCGGAGATCCGGGTCCGGGGGAGCCCCGTGATGCGCCGGAGCTCGGTCGCCGAAAATGCGGAGACCGGCCTCAGGGGCAGCCCCGTGAGGACCGACAGCTCTTCGAGGTGCGCATGGAGCGTCTCGATGCCCAGGACCCTCTCCGATACGACGACGCCCGCCGGCCCGACGATGCCGGCCCCGTTCTCGAACCCCCCGATCGATCCGAGGTCGAGCTCGACGAGGAGCTCTCGAAGCTCGACCTCGGTCTTGCTCGTAAGAGGGATGACGGGAATCCCGCGCCGTCTCAGCTCGTCGATCGCCCCGCGCGCCTCCGGCCGCAGGATGCCCCCGTGATCGAGGAGGGTCCCGTCGAGGTCCGTGAGAACGGTGGCGAGCCGCATGGCGTCAGTACTCGGGCAAGCTTCTCGAGCTTACGGATCGACGGTAGCACACGCCAGCGCCGGCTCGGCCCGAACCCGACTCGGGGACCGGGCGGGCCCGAGCAGGGACTAGGCGCTCCGCCTGCGAACCACGACGATCGTCGTGTCGTCGTACTGCGGGGCGGTCGCGGCGTGCCGCTTCACCTCGGCGAGGACGCCTTCCGCGGTCTCCTTCGCGTTCGAGCGCGGCCGGGCCAGAAGGCCCGCGACGAGCCTCTCCTCGCCGAGCTCGTTCTCTTCCGGATCCATCGCCTCCGAGACGCCGTCGGAATGGAAGACGAGGGCGGCTCCCGGCGCGAAGTCGGCCGAGTGGCTCGTGTAGGCCGCTCCGGGGAAGAGGCCCGCGATGTGCCCCGTCGAGCCGAAAGGCGTGCTCGCGGTGCCGTCCGCCGAGAGGAGGACGGGCGAAGGGTGCCCGGCGTTCGCGATGTGGACCTGGCCGGAAGCGAGGTCGAAGACCGCGCAGATGAGAGTGACGAAGAGCTGACCGCGGTTGTCGGCTTCCAGCTCCTGGTTCAGGCGCAAGAGGACGGTTTCGGGCTTCGAGTGCTCGCGGGCGAGAGACCGGAGCAGCGTCATCGTGACCGCCATGAAGAGCGACGCCGGGATCCCCTTGCCCGAGACGTCGCCGACGGCGAGGAAGAGTCGGTCGGGAGCCGTCCGGAGAGCCAGGTAGAGGTCGCCCCCGACGTGCTGGGCTGGCTCGAGGATGGCGTGGAGGTCGAGGCTGGTCCCTTCGGCGCAGGTCGAGAGCTCGGAGGGGAGCCGCCCGAGCTGGATCTCACGGGCGATCGAGAAGTCCCGCTCCAGCGCGGCCTTCACGGCGTCGGAGTAGGCCTTCGCCTTCAGGAGCGACCTCACGCGCGCTTTCACCTCGAGGACCTCGAACGGCTTCGTCAGGTCGTCGTTCGCCCTGAGCTCGAAGCCCCTGGCCTTGTCGGCCACGTCCTCCAGCGAGGAGTGAAACATGACAGGGAGGTCGCGTGTCCCAGGCTCGGCCCGCAACCGCCTGAGCACCTCGTAGCCGTCGACGCCCGGCATGACGATGTCGAGGAGGACGATGTCGGGCTGGCTCGCGGCGACCGCCTTCAGAGCGGACTCCCCGTCGAGTGCGACGCTGATCCTGTCGTCCCCTTTCAGCGCCTCGGCG
The DNA here is from genome assembly GCA_963696015.1 of uncultured Holophagales bacterium. GTDB lineage: Bacteria > Acidobacteriota > Thermoanaerobaculia > UBA5066 > UBA5066 > UBA5066. Next base: position 5,198 of record CAVOJA010000059.1, on the reverse strand, counting down.
AGGAGCTGCACGTTGGACCGGACGTCGTCGACGATCAGAATGCGGCACTCGGAGAGCTCTTCCATGGAGGCGGCCTTTCGGCGGCCTGCTGGCCGCGGTGGAGGACCAGGCCACGTAGACGGGCGGCGGGGCTGCGTCAAGCCCGTCGTCGGAGCGACTCGGCCCGCTCGGGTCGCCGTCGGGGCGCCTGCCGCGCCCGGGGGCTACCATGCACGAATGTCCGAGGAGCTCCCCCTCGCTGGAACCGGCTTCGTGATGGCCGACCATCCCGGGCCGGGCCTTCCACGACAGGTCTTCCGCCTCGAGGTCTCGCGCCCGTCGGAAGAGACGCTGCTCCTCGAGCTCGCGCCGTCAGGCCCGGAGGGGCGCCTCTTGGGGGTGGCGTCGGTCGACCTTCCGACCGCGGCGGTCGAGGCGGTGGCCGGCGTGGGCGGCATCGTGCCGGCGGTGCGTAACGGGAGGGGCGAGTCGAAGCTCGTCCGCCGCGGTGACCCGGCGGTGGATCTCGAGCCGGGCGACGTCCTGTTCGTCGCGGATGCCCCGCTGGCCCTCCGGTACGAGCCCTGGGAAGCCGGCGAGTCCGGCGGATTTCAGGCGTGGTTTCGGGCGGATTTCGCCGAGGCGGCCCGGGTCCGGGAGGACTTCACCGCTTTCCATTCTGACGAGGGCGTACCCGGTCCGATCGTTCACGATCTCGCCCTCGCGCTTCAGGAGGCTCTCGACAACGTGGTCGAGCACGCCTACAGGGGGCGTCCTCGCGGGGTGGTGCTCGTCGAGGCGAGCTTCGAGCTCGCCTCCCGGCTGCGGGTGACCGTGCGTGACCGGGGTCCGGCCTTCGACCCGTCGGCGGCGGCCCCGATCGTCCGTTCGCTCGAGGCTGCGACACCGGGCGGTCTCGGTCTCCACCTCGTCCGAGCCCTCGTCGACACCGTGGCGCACGAACGCCGGAGCGGCGAGAACCGGCTCGTCCTCGTCCGGCGGATCACCCCTGCCTGACCCGCGAGGGTCCGTGTACGATGCCGGCGACGCTTCAGAGGAGAACGCAGATGGCTCTGAGCATCGACATCCAGAGATCGGAAGGCAGCCGGTGGACCGCGACCATGGTCCTCGCGGGGACCCTCGACGGCAACACGGCGCCTCAGCTCGAGGAGGCCCTCTCACCTCTGCTCGACTCGGTCCACCACCTCGTCTTCGATCTCGCCGACCTGAAGCTCGTCTCGAGCGCGGGCATCCGGGTGCTGCTGAAGGCGCGTAAGGAGCTGAAGGCGAGCAACGGCTCCTTCGCGATGAAGAACCTCCAGCCGCAGATCCAGAAGGTCTTCGAGATCATCGGTGCGCTCCCCGGCGTTTCGATCTTCAAGAGCGAGCAGGAGCTCGACGCCTACCTGGCGGCGATGCAGAGGAAGATCTCGAACCCCTCCGGCACCTGACGCCGGTCTCGCCCGGCACGGGCGAGGGCCCCCGGCTTTCTGCGAACGACGAAATCTTCGCATCGCGAGTTCGCGATAGGATGGAACGTGGTTCCGGAAACGGGAACGATGATGGAATCCGGAACGACTCTTGTCGTGGAGGACGATTCAGCGCACGGGAGGCCCCCGGCGCTTCCAGAGACGACGCCCGATCTTCCAGACGGGTGAAGCCCCGAGGCGATCGCGCCCCGCCGCGGAACCCCCGAGACGACGAAAGGAGCTTCAGATGACCCTCGAATTTGCCACGATGCCGGCCGCGAAGACCGATCCGGCCGCCGAGAAGCGGGAGACCCTGACCATCACCGACAATCGGAACGGAAAGTCGTACGAGGTGCCGATCGAGAACGGGACGATCAAGGCGCCCGACCTCCGGAAGATCAAGACCGGGCCCGAAGACTTCGGAATCATGACGTACGACCCGGCGTACATGAACACCGCGTCGTGCAAGTCGACCATCACGTTCATCGACGGCGACAAGGGGATCCTCGAGTACCGCGGCTACCCGATCGCGGACCTGGCCGAGAAGACGTCGTTCCTCGAGACGGCGTGGCTCATCCTGAACGGCGAGCTCCCGACGACGGCCCAGCACAAGGAATGGGTGGACGAGATCACCGTCCACACCATGGTCCACGAGAACATCACCAACGTCCTGCAGGGCTTCCGCTACGACGCCCACCCGATGGCGATGCTGGCTTCCTCCGTGGCGGCGCTCTCGACCTTCTATCCGGAGGCCAAGCACGTTCACGACCCGGAGGTCCGGCGGATGCAGATCGTCCGCCTCATCGCCAAGACGCCGACCCTGGCGGCCTTCGCCTACCGCCACTCCATCGGCTTCCCGTTCAACTATCCCGACAACGACCTCTCGTTCGCCGGCAACTTCCTCCAGATGATGTACCGGACGGCCGAGCCGAAGTACACGCCGAATCCGATCCTGGAGAAGGCCCTCGACGTCCTCTTCATCCTGCACGCCGACCACGAGCAGAACTGCTCCACGTCGGCCATGCGCGCCGTCGGCTCCTCCGAGGTCGACCCGTACTGCGCGGCGTCCGCCGCCATCTCGGCGCTCTACGGGCCGCTCCACGGCGGCGCCAACGAGGCGGTCCTGCGGATGCTCAAGGAGATCGGCTCGAAGGACCACGTCCCTGCCTTCGTCAAGGACGTCAAGGAGAGCGGCGGCGACGTGAAGCTGATGGGGTTCGGCCACCGCGTCTACAAGAACTACGACCCGCGCGCCAAGATCCTCAAGCAGATGGCCGACCAGGTCTTCGGGGTCACCGGGCGGAACCCTCTCCTGGACATCGCGCTCGAGCTCGAGCGGATCGCCCTCGAGGACGACTACTTCATCAAGCGCAAGCTCTACCCGAACGTCGACTTCTACTCGGGCCTGATCTACCAGGCGATGAGGTTCCCCGTCGACATGTTCCCGGTCCTCTTCGCCATCGGGCGGATGGCGGGATGGCTCGCGCAGTGGAACGAGATGATCCAGGACAAGGACCAGAAGATCGCCCGGCCGCGCCAGGTCTACCTGGGGCACCGCGACCGCGCGTTCGTCCCGTTCGAGAAGCGGGGCTGAGGAGACGGACACCATGCGCAAGAAGATCACCGTCGTCGGCGCCGGCCGCGTGGGCGAGACGACCGCCCACATCCTCGCCAAGAAGTCCCTCGGAGACATCGTCCTCGTCGACATCGTCCCGAACCTCGCCGCCGGTAAGGCGCTCGACCTGATGGAGCTCCGGCCGATCGACGACTCCGACATCACGATCACGGGGACGTCCGGATTCGAGGAGACGGCCGGATCGGACGTCGTCGTCGTCACCTCGGGGATGCCGCGCAAGCCGGGCGAGAGCCGCGAGGACCTCCTCCGGAAGAACATCGGCATCGTCAAGCCGGTCTCCGAGCAGGTGATGAAGTACTCCCCGAACGCGTTCCTCGTCGTCGTCGCCAATCCGCTCGACACGATGACGTGGGTCGCGAAGAAGGTGACGGGCTGGCCGAAGAACCGCGTCGTCGGCATGGCGGGAATCCTCGACGCCGCGCGCCTGCGCTGCTTCATCGCGATGGAGCTCGGCGTCTCGGTCAAGGACGTCCAGGCCTTCGTCCTCGGCGGCCACGGAGACGAGATGGTTCCGCTCGTTCGGTACGCTTCCGTCGGCGGCATCCCGATCGAGAAGCTGATGTCGAAGGAGAAGATCGACGCCATCGTCAAGCGGACGCGCGGGGCGGGCGGCGAGATCGTGAAGCTCCTCGGCTTCTCGGCCTACTTCTCGCCGGCGGCGGCGGCGGTCGAGATGGTCCAGGCGATCCTGAAGGACGAGAAGAGGGTCGTCCCGTGCTCGGCCTACCTCGAAGGGGAGTACGGCGCGAGCGACATCTACCTCGGTGTACCGGTCCTGCTCGGCGCGGGTGGCGTGGAGAAGATCCTCGAGGTCGACCTGACCGACGAGGAGAAGGTGATGCTCGCCAACTCCATCAAGCTCTGTTCCGAGTCGATCGCGGAGGGGAAGGGGCTGCTCTAGCCCGCGGCTGTCCCCGGCGGTTTCATTGCCCGCCGCGACGATCCCTGGGCTCCGGCCCTGGTTCGTCCGGCGGGCTTCTTCGTGTCCCGGCCGTTCGTGCGTCAGACGCGGCGCGCCGCGAGCCTCGCCTCCATCCTTCTCCGTTCGAGGGACTCCAGAGCGAGCCCGAGGCCGGCGCCGAGGAGAGCCAGCAGGACGATGGCCCCGGCGTGCCAGACGAGGACGTGCGCGAGGTGGGTGACAGGGCAGTCGAGGTGGTAGACGCCCGTCGCCATGAGGCCCGTCCCTGCCCCGCTGAAGAGCCCGGCGAAGGAAGCCCGGAGCGGAGTAGACCTGAAGACCAGGACGGCGACGACGGCGAGGGCCGTCAGGCCGATGAGCCCGGAGAGCGTGAGACAGGCCGGTTCGTGCGTCATCAGCGGATTCGGGACCGGCACGCCCGCGCTCGCGCCGCGCACGAGGACCGCGAGGAGGACGTAGAGCGCCACCGCGCCAGCGAGCGCGATCAGCCCGGTCTGGCGGCCTGCTCCGCGGCCGGGCACGGCCTCACCGAGGGCGAGCGAGACGAGCCCGGCTCCCGCGACGAGCTCGGCGAGGACGACGCCCCAGCTCAGGAGCCACCCGAGCTCCGCGGCATCGGGCCGGGCCGGGGCGATCGCGAGGACGAACGCCACGGCGACGGGAGCCCAGACGAGAAGGACGAGCGCACGGCGGGCCGGCGGGGCCAGCGGGCGCACGGGACGCAGATCGCTTCGGACGAGCCGGCGCAGATCGGGCGGAAGCGGGGCCGATCCGCTCACGGCGTCGCTCCGTCCGTCAGGATCTGCCGCAGCTCGCGCATCGCACGGTGCGACCGGAGCTTCGCGGCCATCGTGGTGATGCCGAGGACCGTGCCGACCTCCTGGAAGGAGAGTCCCTGGACGTGGTGGAGGATCACCGCCTCCCTCCTGTCGACGGAGAGCCGGCCGAGCGCCTTCCTCACGGCGTCCTTCGTGGCGAACGCCTCGGCCTCCGCCGGTACCGGGACGTCGGGCAGCTCATCCTGCGCGAGCTCCTCGTGACGGCCGCGTCGCTTCTCGGAGCGGCACGACATGAGGAAGACGTTGTGCGCGATCGCGTAGACCCACGCCTTCGCGGAGCGGCTCGGGTCGTACGTCTGACGCGCACGGTGGACGTGGAAGAAGGTCTCCTGCAGGAGGTCGTCGGCACGGGG
>CAVOJA010000058.1:0-10990 GCA_963696015.1 uncultured Holophagales bacterium | reverse complement strand
GGTTCGTGGCGAGCCCGCGCTTCCTCCGTGGATCCGGGAGCGAAAGGTGCGGCTCTCGGGCCTCCACGAGCTGAAGAAGCTGATGCGGACGCGCGGACTCCACACGGTCTGCGAGGAAGCGCGCTGCCCGAACCGGAGCGAGTGCTTCGAGAAGAAGACCGCGACGTTCCTCGTCTGCGGCGACGTCTGCACGCGGGCCTGCGGCTTCTGCAACGTGAAGTCCGGGCGGCCGGGGGCGCTCGACCCCGAGGAGCCCGCCAACGTCGTGCGCGCCGTGGCCGAGATGGGACTCGAGCACGTGGTCCTCACCTCCGTGGACCGCGACGATCTTCCGGACGGCGGCGCGGCTCACTGGGTCCGCGTCGTCGAGGCGGTGAAGGCTCTCCAGCCGCGGCGGGCCGTCGAGGTCCTCACGCCCGACTTCCAGGGGGACGAGGCGGCGATCGACCTCGTGGCCGATGCGTGTCCGGACGTCTTCAACCACAACGTCGAGACGGTCCCGCGCCTCTACCCGACGGTGAGGCCCAAAGCGGCCTTCAGGCGCTCGGTGGAGCTCCTGGCGCGCGTGAAGGCGCGCCACCCGGAGACGGTGACGAAGTCCGGGCTGATGCTCGGCCTCGGCGAGGAGGACACCGAAGTTCTCGAGGTCTTTCGCGCCCTCCGGGCAGCGGGAGTGGACGTCGTCACGGTGGGCCAGTACCTGCGCCCCGCCGCCTGGAACCTCCCGGTCGTCTCGTATGCGACGCCCGAGAGGTTCGAGTCGCTCCGGAGAGCTGGCGAGGCCCTCGGCTTCTCGTACGTCTTCGCGGGGCCCTTCGTGAGGTCGAGCTACCGCGCGGAGGAAGCGCTCGCCGAGTCGATCCGGCGCCGGACCTGACCCGATGGGCGTCGTCCCCGAGTCCGCGCGTGCCCGGGCGGTGGCGGCACTCCTCTCGGGCGTCCTTCTCGGGCTCTGCTTTCCGAACGCATCCCTGGCCGTTCTCCTGCCGGTCGCCCTCGTGCCGCTCCTCCTCGCGCTCGACGGAGCCCGGCCCTGGCCGGCCGCCCTTCTCGGCGGGACCTTCGGCCTCGCGTTCTGGCTGACGACGTTTCCCTGGATCTACCACGTCATCCACCGGTTCGGCGGACTCCCGGTCCCGCTCGCGGGGATTGCTCTCGTCCTCGCCGCCCTCGTTCCGAGCCTGCCGATGGCCGCGATGACGGCCCTCGTCGCAATCGCGGCCCCTCGATCGACGGCGGCGCGCCTCCTGGTGTTTCCGGCCGCGTGGGTCGTGCAGGAGCTCCTCCGGACCTATGCGTTCTCGGGATTCCCCTGGGCGCTCGTCTCGTATCCGCTCGCCCCGTGGCCCCTCCTGACGCAGACGGCGGCCTTCGGTGGGGCCGCGCTCACGTCGCTCCTGGTCGTCCTGGTGAACGCGGGGCTTGCCGAGGCCGTGCGAGGAGAGGGCCGGGCGCGGACGACCGGTGTCGCCGTGGCTGCCGGTGTCGTCGCAGTCTCGCTCGTCGCGGGCGCCGCGAGGCTGTCTCGTCCCGAGGGGTTGTCCCCTGGAGCCGGGCTGCGTGTCCTGATCGTCCAGCCGAACATCGAACAGGACGTGCGGTACGCGCCGGGCACGGCGGAACGGATCCACTTCGACGTGATGGAGCTGACTCGCGGCCTTCTCAGGAAGGCTCCGTCCGACCTCGTCCTCTGGCCCGAGAGCGCGACCCTTCTGGCCTGGCCCTGGTCCGATGGGTTTCGAGACGAGATCACGAGCCTCTGCCGCGAGGAGAAGACCGCTCTTCTCTTCAACACCGTCTGGTCCGACCGTCCCACGGACGAGAACGCCCCGTACTACAACTCGGCGCTTCTGGTCGACGGGAATGGTGTCGTGGGGGAGCCGTACCACAAGCTCCGCCTGGTTCCGTTCGGAGAATACGTTCCGCTCCGGTCCCTCTTCGGCTGGGTGAACCAGGTGAGCCAGGCGGCTCCCGGCGCCTTCACGCCGGGAACGAGGGCCATCCCGCTGGAGCTTTCCGGCGTCCGCCTCGGCGGGGCGATCTGCTACGAGGTCGTCTATCCCTGGATCTCGCGCGCCCAGGTGGCGGCGGGCGCGGACGCCCTCTACACGCTCACGAACGACGCCTGGTACGGCGACGGCGGCGCGCAGGAGCAGCACTGGCAGGCGGCCGTCTTTCGCGCCGTGGAGACGGGGCGCCCGATGCTCCGTGCCGCGGTGACCGGCATCAGCGGCTGGGTCGACGGGAGGGGCCGGACCCTGGTGCGCCTCGGACCCGGGGCGCGGGCCGGAATCGCGGGTCGGCTGCGGGTCCCTCCCCGGGGCTTCCGGACGCTCGCGGGGCGGCTGGGCGACGCAGTTCCGTTCGTTTGCGCCGCGGCCCTCCTCGTCGCTATCCTCCGAGCGCGGGCGTCGGCTGGCCGAGCGCGCCCCGACGTCTGACCAGAAGGGACCCCATTCATGAACGAGGAACGGATCGAGAAGCTGATGGCGCTGGCCACCCAGGTCGAGGCGCTTCGGGGGTACCTTTGACGTCCGCCGAGCGGAGAAGGAAAAGGCCGAGCTGGAGGCGCGCGCCGGCGCTCCCGATTTCTGGAACGACGCGCCGGTCGCTCAGGAGACGCTGAAGAAGCTCAAGAAGGCCGACGTCGTACTGAGCGACGACAGGGCGTTCCGGCAGAAGCGGGAAGAGCTCGAGGTCTTCGCCGAGTTCCTGCGCGAGGGCGAGGCGGTGGAGCGGGACGCCGACGCGGCCATGGCCTCGATCGCGAAGTGGTCTCGGGAGCGGGAGCTCCGCTTCAAGCTGACCGAGCCGGAAGACGAGCTCCCGGCCCTCCTCGAGATCAACGCCGGCACCGGAGGCACCGAAGCCCAGGACTGGGCCGAGATGCTGATGCGGATGTACGTTCGCTACGGCGAGCTGAAGGGGTGGAAGACCGATGTCCTCGAGGTCTCCTACGCCGACGATGCGGGGATCAAGAGTGCAACCCTGCGGTTCGAGGGGGAGTACGCCTACGGTCACATGAAGGCCGAGCACGGCGTCCACCGGCTCGTCCGAATCTCGCCGTTCGACGCTGCCGCGCGCCGGCACACCTCCTTCGCTTCGGTCTACATCACCCCCGAGGTGGACGACACGATCGAGATCGAGATCCTCGACAAGGACCTGCGAATCGACACGTTCCGCGCGGGCGGCAAGGGAGGCCAGCACGTCAACAAGACCGACTCGGCGGTCCGGCTGACGCACCTTCCGACGGGCCTCGTCGTCTCGTGCCAGAACGAGCGGTCGCAGCACAAGAACAAGGACTCGGCGATGAAGGTCCTCCGCTCGCGCCTCTACAAGAGGGCGGTGGAGGAACGGCAGGCCGTGGAGGACAAGCGGGCCGGCGTGAAGATGGAGATCGGCTTCGGCTCGCAGATCCGCTCGTACGTCCTCGCGCCCTACCGGATGGCGAAGGACCACCGGACCGGCTTCGAGGTCGGCGACGTCGATCGTGTCCTCGACGGAGACCTCGACGGCTTCGTCGAGGCGTGGCTCCAGATGGCGGTGAAGAAAGGCGAGAAGCACGCCCGCGAGAGGAAGAGCTCCGACTCGCTGGCGTTGGAGGACGAGGTGTGACGGCGGCCCCGCCCTGGATTCTCGAGATCCGCCACCGCCTCGAGAGGGAATGGGTCGTTCCCGACGTCGTGAAGGAGATCGCCGAGGGAACTCCGAACGCCCGGCCCGCGGCCGTCCTGGTCCCGCTCTACGTGAGGGAGCGCGAGCTCTGGACACTGTTCACGAAGCGAAGTGAGGCGGTGGAGAAGCACAAGGGACAGATCTCCTTCCCGGGCGGGATGGAGGCCCTCGACGACGCTTCGCTCTGGGACACGGCGATCCGTGAGACCGAGGAGGAGATCGGCGTCCCTCAAAGCGCGATCCTGAAGCTCGGCGAGCTTCCCGAGGTCGTGACCTTCACCGGTTTTCGGATCCGTCCGTTCGTCGGAGCGATTCCGTACCCGTTCGAGATCCGGAAGAACCCGGGCGAGGTGGATTCGGTGATCGAGATGCCGATCCGGGTCCTGCTGGGGCCGACGCTCGTCGAGGAACGGGGGATCTCGTGGAAGGGGCGGTCGATCCCGACCCCCGTCTACCACGTGAAAGGGCACGTCATCTGGGGCGCGACCGCGTTTCTCCTCGCGAGCCTTCTCGAGGGGCTGACCGACGAGGGGCGGCCACCGGCCTGACGAGGTCCTCCGCAGGGATGTCGGGGCCGGTCAGCGCTTCAGAGGACTCACGAGGGTGGAGGGAGCTTCGGCCTGAGAAGCCAGGGAGGCGACGAGCTTCGCCGCTGCAGCCGCCCGGTCGCGGTTCGCGGCCGCCTGGACGAGGGCCGGATCGGCCGCGAGGGCCTTCTCGAAGAAGGCGGCCGCTTCGGCCCAGCTCTTCTGCGAGTAGGCCACGGCGCCCGCTTCGTTGAGGACCGAGGCGTCGGACCCGGACACGAAATCCTTCAGGGTGCTGGCCGCGCCCTCGACGTCGCCGGAGAGGCGCTGTGCCCGGGCGAGGCCGAGGAGGGAGTCGACATCCGACGGCTGCGCACCCAGGGCCGTCCGGAACGGCTCGATCGCTTCTGCCGGGCGTCCGGTGGACAGGAGGAGCGCGCCGAGTCCCTTCAGGGCCGGGTTCCAGGAGGGGTCCGTCCGGAGCGCCTCGCGGTACTCCCGCTCCGCCTCCTTCAGCGAGCCCTTCTTCCGGAGGGCCGCCGCCAGACTCGCGCGGACCGGCGCGCGATCGGGCGCCTCCGCCGCCGCCCTCATGAGCGGATCGAGGGCGGCGTCGACATCTCCCGACTGGACGAGGATGGCCCCGTACTCGGCGAGGACGGCGACGTCCTTCGGCAGGGCCTGGGCTGCGACGGCGAAGACCCGGCGAGCCGTCTTGAGGTCGCCCTCGGTCCGGGCCTTTCGGCCGAGCGTCGTCAGCCGCTCGGCGTTCCTGGGGTTCACGTCGATGGCCCTCTTCAGGAAGTCGAGCGCCTCGTCGAATTCCCTCGTGTCGAGAGAGAGGTCGGCGAGGGCGAGGAGAGTCCCTTCGTTCCGCTCGTTCAGCCGTAGCGATTGCCGCCACATCGCGTCGGCCAGCGCCTTCTCGCTTCGCGCGGAGTACGAGTCTCCGAGAAGCCGGTACCCCTCGCTGGAGGAGGGTTCGACCTCGACGACGCGGTTCGCGGCGGCCTGGGCGGTCGCCGCGTCGCCGCGGTTGAGCGCCTCGCGGCCGAACGAGAGGATGTCGGTCGGCGTGGCGCCCGCGCCCGGCAGGGTCGCCGTGACGGGAGCGGGGGCCGGAAGGGGAACGATCGGCACCGGCTCGCCGAGGGCGCGCCGGCGCGCGAGGGCCGCCTGGTCGGACCGGCCGGCCTTTTCGTACGCCTGGGCGAGGAGCGCCCAGGCGTCGCGGTCGAGCTTGTCCTGCGGATAGTTCCCGAGGTCGTAGACGACCTCTGCGAACCGCCCGTCCTCGAGCTTCTCCTCGCAGGCCCGCTTCAGCTCTGCAAGGTCGGGAAGCGGTGGCGGAATCGCCTTTGCCACTTCGGCTTTCACGTCGTTCCAGAGATTTCGGAACTCGGGCGTGTAGAGCTGCTCGACGATCTCGAGCGACGGGTCGTCAGCGAAGGCCGCGTGCAGGGTTTCCCTGGCCGCCTTCGCGTTCCCGCCATTCAGCGTGGCGTAGGCGGCCTGCATCCTGAGCCGTCCCCGGCGACGGGCGTCGGACGAGGCTGTGGCGGCCTGCTCGAACTTCACGGCGGCCTCGAGGAACTTGCCGGATCTCGAGGCGGCACGTGCGTCTCTCTCGAGGGACTCGGAGGCCGGCTGCGCCTGCAACGAGGGGCAGAGGAGTAGCGCGAGTGTGACGAGGAGGAGTCGGGCGCGGGTCACCCGGGGATTCTACGGCGGGGGCCTACTTCCGCCTCAGGTTGAAGACCACGGTCGCCTTGTCCTGCTCGTAGACTTCGATCGACTGCTCCTCCGGCTCGAACCCCTGGAGGCGCGCCTGGACGCGCCGGGTCCCCTCGGCGACCGTCTTCTTGAGAGGTGTACTCCCGGCCCGCCCGACCACGACACCGTCCACGAGGATCTCCGCGCCGAAGGCGTCGGGATTGACGGAGATCCAGAGCTGCCCGAGCGGGGGGAAGTCCGCGCGGACCGGGATTCTCCCTCCGGCCGTCATGTCGAACGGGACCTTGATCGGACCGTACCCGCCGCTCTCGAAGGAAGCGACGTGCCGGCCGGGCGAGAGGGTGAAGCTCTTCGCCTTCAGGACGCTTCCTCGAGGCACGCCGTCGATCGAGAGCTGAGCGTAGGCGTTCGAGGAAATGACGGCCGTGCCGGTCGCGGCCGCGGTCGGTACGGCCTTTGGACCAGATGTCGGAAGGGCGGTCGGAGCGGGCAGCGTCGCCGGGACGGTCGATTCCGGAATCGGTGTCGCAGACGGGGCGGGCGTCGCGGCGGGCTCGGCAGCTCCACCCGCTGGATCCGCCTTCCTCGCGTCGCGACCGAGAAAAAGCCAGCCGAGACCCCCTCCGACGACGACGAGGATCGCGAGTGCGCCGAGAAAGACCTTGAGCGCGCTGCCGGTCTCCTCAGGGCGCGGCGCGAGGGGAACCGGGCTGGCCGACGACGGGGATTCCGGCCGGAGCGGCAGGTCGGCCGCCGCGGACGGTCCCTTCTGCGCGACGAGGAGGCGCTCGTCCAGGCGGGCGCTCCCGAACGTTCGAGGCCCCGGCGAAAGAGGTTCGTCTCCCGTGGCCGAGCGTGGCGGCGCTCCGACCGGCCCCGAGAGGACCTCGAGGACCGCCATGAGGCTCGCCTTCAGCTCGGCGCACGAGGAGAACCGGTTGCTGCGGTCTTTCTCCAGGGTCTTCTCGATCACGGCTACGAGCCCCGGCGGCAATCCCGGCACGACCGCGGCCGGCGACGGAGGGTTCTCGTTCATGATCTTGTAGAGGACCGTCGAGATGTGGTCTCCCGCGAAGGGGCGCGTGTAGGTGAAGAGCTCGTATGCGAGGACCCCGAGCGAGAAGATGTCCGTGCGCGCGTCGACAGGCTCTCCCCGGATCTGTTCCGGCGCCAGGTACGACGCCGTGCCGAGCGTGATTCCCGTCTGGGTCAGGGTCGATTCGGTGACCATCGACTTGGCGATGCCGAAGTCCATGATCTTCACCGTGCCGTCCTCGAGAATCCGGATGTTCGACGGCTTGACGTCGCGATGGACGATTCCGCAGGTGTGCGCGTAGTGGAGCCCGTCGGAAATGTCGGCCAGGACCCGGACGCGCCAGGCGAGCGGCAGGTCGTCCTTCCGCTTGATCTTCCGGTCCAGGTCCTCTCCGGTGAGGAACTCCTGCACGATGTAGGGGAGCCCCTCGTCGGTCAGGCCGAAGTCGTAGATCGTCGTGATGTTGCGATGGTGGAGGTTGCCGGCGAACTCGGCTTCGCGGAAGAATCGCTTCCGGAGCTCGTCCTCGTCGCTCTGGCACGTCTTGATCGCGACGGTGCGCTTGATGTACGGGTCACGTCCCCTGTAGACCGTCCCGAAGCCACCGACGCCGATCTTCTCGATGATCTCGTACTTGCCGACCTTCGCGAGCATGCCCGTCCGACGAGGGTACCACGGGGGCGCGTATATTCCTCAGTCGTGAGGGCTTCGTTCGTCTCCTTCCCTCTCGTCGTGGCGCTCGCCCTCGGTGCCGCCGCTTGCCGGAAGAGCCCCTCCGGGAGGAGCGCGGAACGGGAATCGAGGCCACCGGCCCCGACCGAGAGGGAGGCCTATCGCCCCCCGGCCGACGCCATCCTGACCGTCGCCCAGATCGAAGCGTTCCTGAAGGTGAGGGAGGCGACGGTCCGCTCCTATTCCTCGCCCGGGGGACGGGCGCCCCTGGAGGGGGAGGAAGGGATCTCCAGGGCCACTCAGGCGCGAGCCTCGGAAATGCGTGCCGCCAGACTGCTCGCCGTGCCACCCGAGGAATACCTCTGGGTGCGCGAGCGGATTCTCGAGGCGGAGGCGGCGGCGTCGACGGCGAAGCTGAACGCGGACGTCCTCGCCCTTCTCGAGAAGACCCTGGCGTCCCTTCGAAGCCGCCGGCCGTCCGCGCCGGACGAGGCCTCGAGGCAGCTCCTCGACGAACAGATCGCGAGCTTCGAAGCCGAGGCTGTCCGCGTCCGGCGCGAGGCGGGGGAAAAGGAGCCAGAGGCGATCCGGGCGAACCTGAGGGTCCTGGGACCCTATCGCCAGAAGATCTCGGCGGTCGCCGACGAACTGGCGGAGCTCAGCGCGGCGGCTTCGGCGGCACTCCCCGCCCCGCCGAAGTAGTCCGGATCCCGGGTCCGCCCGCCGCGGGCGAGGGCGCGTCACGGTCCAGCCGCATAGGAGAGCATCACGAGCCGCTGCTAGACTCGATGTCTCCCCCGGAAAGCCGAAAACCCAGGAGACAGACCATGAGAATGATCGACCCCCTTCTTCTCGAGTTCGACCGCGAGTGCTCCGGTACGAGGAAGTGCCTCGAGCGCCTTCCGGCCGACAAGCTGGCCTGGAAGCCTCACGAGAAGTCGATGTCGCTCGGACAGCTCGCGGGACACGTCGCGACGATTCCTGCCTGGATCGGCGGCACGCTCCTCCTCGACGGCTTCGACCTCGCGGCCGGAATGGACAGGCCGCCCCTGGACACTCCGGAGAACATCCTCGCCGCCTTCGAGAACGCAGTGAAGGCGGCGAAGGGCGCGATGGCGCAGCTCGACGACGCGAAGGCGATGGGCGAGTGGACGTTCTCGAACAAGGGGCAGACCATCTTCTCGATGCCGAGGATCGCCCTCGTGAGGACCATCCTCCTCAACCACTCCTACCACCATCGTGGCCAGCTCACCGTCTACCTGCGTCTCCTCGACGTCCCGGTGCCGGGCCTCTACGGCCCCAGCGCCGACGACAACCCGTTCAAGTAGGGGACCGGTCGTGTCCGTCGTCCTGACCGAGCTGTCCGATCGGATCCTGACGGTCACCCTGAACCGCCCGGAGAAGCTGAACGCCCTGAACTCCGAGGTCGTCGAGGAGCTGCGCCGGGTCTTCCACGAGGCGAAAGCGAATCCCGAGGTGGGGGCACTGATCCTCACGGGAGCCGGGGAGAAGGCCTTCGTCGCTGGCGCCGACATCTCCGGCTTCCCGGCGCTGACCCCCGTCGCCGCGCGCGACTTCGCGCGAAAGGGCCAATCGGTCCTCGACCTCCTCGAGTCGATGGGGAAGCCCTCCATCGCCGCGGTGAACGGCTTCGCCCTCGGAGGTGGCTGCGAGCTCGCGATGGCCTGCTCGATGCGCGTCGCCTCGAAGACGGCCCGCTTCGGCCAGCCCGAGGTCGCTCTCGGCCTCATCCCCGGATACGGCGGAACCCAGCGCCTTCCGCGCCTCGTCGGCAAGGGGCGCGCGCTCGAGCTGATCCTGACGGGAGACCCGATTTCGGCTGACGAAGCCCTCCGAATCGGCCTCGTGAATCGGGTCGTCGAGCCGGCGGAGCTCCTGCCGACCTGCCGCGCGATCGCGACGAAGATCCTCGGCAAGGCGCCGCTCGCCGTCCGCTACGCCCTCGAGGCGGTGCACCACGGCCTCAAGCTGCCGTTCGACGATGCCGAGCTGCACGAAGCGGCCCTGTTCGGCCTCTGCGTCGCGACGGACGACATGAAGGAAGGGGTGGCGGCGTTCCTCGAGAAACGCCCCGCGGAATTCAGGGGCAAATAGCCGCCGCAGCGGACAGGATCCCTCGGCCCGCCGGGTGGAAGTGATCCACGAGTGCCGCTGCGGACTGGACGTACACGCGGCGACCCGGCTTCATCGGCCTAGGCGCGCCGACTCTCGGTCGATCGTGCCGATCGCGGCGAACTCCCGCGTGTCGATGGCCGTCGCGCGGGCGACCAGGTACTCGGTGCGGGCCTCCGGGAGTCGCCCGGCGCGGACGAGAATTCGCGCAAGCTCCACGCGAAAGAGCACGTTCTCCGGGGCCCGCCTCACGGCTTCCTGGTAGACGGGAATCGACGCCTCCAGCTCGCCTGAGAGGCCGAGTGCCATGGCGTAGTTGCGGTGGTACTCGGCGCGGTTGGGTCTTGCATCGACCGCCTTCCGGAAGGCGATCTTCGCCTCGTCGCGCTTTCCCTGATGGATGAGCGCGGCTTCGAGGTTCGTGAGACAGAGGCCGTTCGTCGGGTGGATCTCGAGCGCTCGCCGGTAGAGGCGGATGGCCTCGTCCAGATCACCGGCTTCCGCCCGGGCGAACCCGAGGCTCACCATGGCCTCCACGAACTCCGGGTTCAGCCGGAGCGCCTCCTCGAAGTGCGCCCTCGCGTCGGCCGCCCGGCCCTGGCGGAGGAGGATGTCGCCGAGGTTGTTGTGAGCGAGCCAGGCGGACGGGTTCTTCTTCAGAATGTCGGTCCACATCGTCTGAGCGTCGGCGTAGACGCGGGCCTGCCGAAACGTCAGGGTCCCCAGGACGAGCGCGACGGCACCGAGCGCGGTCCGCCGAAGGGGCACCGGCATTCGTCGCAGCGGTCCGTCCTGCATAGCGCGGGCGACGAGGGCACCGGCGAGCGCGAGCGGGCCGAGCATGGCGAGGTACTGGAAGTGGTCGGCCACGAACGAGTAGCGCATCGGGAAGACGTCGATGAAACCGAGCGCCGGGGCGAGGGTGACGACAAAGAGGAGAAGCGCGGCCAGTGGAGCCCGGCCGATGCGGTTCCTGAAAACGCCGAGCGTGATGACGGCGACTGCGACGCTGAGCGGCGCGATGAGCTGCCAGCCCGGTTCGGCGTCGATCTTCCACCTGGGGTAGATGAACGTGAGGTCGGTGGGCCAGACGAGCTTCGATGCGTAGAAGAGGACGGCCCGGCCGGCAACGACGAAGCGTCCGACGGTCGAGAGGCCGAGGTCGATCTGGGTCGTCCCGACGACGTGCCGCTCCATCCAGATAGGGCTCCTG
>CAVOJA010000057.1:0-9646 GCA_963696015.1 uncultured Holophagales bacterium | reverse complement strand
TGTTGGCGTACCTGGTTCCGTTCGTATTGCTGGTGCAAGCGCTTCAGCTGACGGTCGCAGCCGCGAAGAAGGGGATCACCGCTGCAAAGGCCGGCTTCGGGCCTCGGGTGAGAGCGGACGGGGCCTTTGGCTGGCGCGACGACAGCTTCGTGCCGGCCGACAAGGACTGGTCGGCCGGGCTGGCCGTCCAGATTCCGGTCTTCACCGGCTTCGCGTCGAAATACAAGACGCGGAAGGCCGCGAGCGAGGCGGCTCTGAAAGAAGCCGAGCTCGCGCAACTCCATGCCCGGATCGACCAGGAGGTCTGGACGGCCCATGTGAGGCTCCTCGAGGCCAGGCAGGCGGTGGTCCAGACCGAGGTGCTCGAGGACGAGGCGACCGAGACGCTCCGATTCGTCAGGGCCCGGTACGAAGCGGGAGCCAGCACCATCACGGACCTGCTCGACGCCGAGGCGGCATTGACCCAGGCGGAGTCCGGTCACGTCCAGGCGGTTCTCGGCGTGCAGCTGGCAGGTGTCCGACTGAAATGGGCGGAAGGAGCGTCCTGATTCAGCGGCTGCACGGACAGACAGAGGTACGAACCCAATCTTGTCGAAGACGCCACCCCGAGAGGGTGGCTCGAATAAGAAAGCAAAGGAGATAGCTGAGATGAGAATCCTGAAAACGTCCCTCGTCGTCACCGCCGTCCTGGGAGCGATCCTGGCGGCCCGTCCGGTTCTCGCCCACTGCGACACGGCCGACGGTCCCGTCGTCGCCACCGCGAAGGTCGCGCTCGAGAAGAGGGATATCACCCCCGTCCTCAAGTGGGTCAAGCCCGAAGCCGAACCCGAGATCAGGGCAGCTTTCGCGCGGGCGCTCGCGGTGCGCCAGAAGGGCCCCGACGCCCAGGCGCTCGCGGACCAGTTCTTCTTCGAGAACCTCGTGAGGATCCACCGGGCCGGAGAAGGCGCGCCCTACACCGGCATCCTGCCCGCCGGGACGCCCGTCGAGCCGGCCATCGCCCTGGCCGACCAGGCTCTCGGCAGCGGCAATGCCGACAAGCTGGTGAAGGCCATCACGAACCACGTCGAGGAGGGAATCCGCGAGCGGTTTGCGCGCGCGGCTGCCACGAAGAAGCTGGCCGATGCGAGCGTGGCCGCCGGCCGCGAGTTCGTGGAGGCGTACGTGGAGCTCACGCACTACGTCGAGCGCCTGCACCTGAACGCCACCACGTCGGCCTCCGCCCACGCCGGGGCGCCCGCGGCCAAGCACGGGCACTGAGAGGCGGACGAAGGAGAGACGATGGAGATCACGCCCGACACACTGGTCGCCGACATCGCGGCTCACCACCCCCGCAGCATCGAGGTCTTCGAGCGTCACGGGATCGACTTCTGCTGCGGAGGGCACCGCCCGCTCGGCGAGGCCTGCCGCGAGCACGGCGCCGAGGTGGAAGCCGTGGCGGCCGAAATCGCGGCCGCCGCCGCACGTGAGGTACCGGAAGATCGCGTCTTCACCGACGCCCCGCTCGGGGCCCTGCTCGATCACATCGTCTCGCGCTACCACCTGGCGCTGCGGGAGGACCTTCCCCGTCTCGGGCGGATGGCCGACAAGGTGGCCGAGGTCCACGGTGAGCGGCACGCCGAGCTGAACGACCTCGCAGCCGTTTACCGGGAGCTGCGGTCAGAGTTGGAGCCCCACCTCGCGGTGGAAGAGGAGCAGGTCTTCCCGGCCGTGAGGCGGCTGGCCGACCCCACCTCTCCGATCGGCGAGGACGTCCAGCCCGCCCTCCACGCCCTCGAAGTGGAGCACGAGCGGGTCGGCGTCGCGCTTGCCCGCCTCCGCACGCTGAGCCGCGGGTTCGTTGTTCCCGACGACGGATGCACGACCTACCGGGCGCTTTACGAAGGCCTCGAGCGCTTCGAGCGCGAGCTGCACGAGCACGTCCACCTGGAGAACAACGTCCTGTTCCCTCGGGTCGTCAGCCTGAATGCCCGCGCGGGGGCTCGTCGAGCGTCCGCGGTGGGAGCCCACTGACCGTGGCCGGCCGCTTGGAGGACGCCGGGGTCGTCCGGGGCTTCTCGACGGCCGCCGCCAACGAGATTCTCCTGGACTACGTCCGGGGCGAACTCGCCCGCTGGCCGGGGCTGAGCGTCCTCGACGTGGGCTGCGGTGCGGCCCGTACGCGACGGCCGAGGAGTGGGAGGTCCGGAAGGGGCCATGGCGCGTCATACCGGGCCGCTGCGGATCGGCGCCAAGGGAGGCTCCCGATAGAGCGCGACAGCGGCGCCCCGATTGATTCCCGGAACGAGTGCGAGGGGCGATCGGGTGGCCGGGAGACGCCGAGGTCGAGAAGGGCTGGAGCGACCTGGCGAAGTCGGGGAACTCGGGGGGGAAGGTGGCGGGGGCTTCCCCGGGACAGGTTCGTCGCCGACGTTCGACACCAGTTCGCGCGAGCCCTGACAGTCGTGGTGAATGTCGGATGAGCAAGGCGGATCCAGGAGCGCGAATCCGGACTCAGAGGCTCCTGCTCCTGGCGCTGAGCCTCCTGATCACGGCCAGGGTCGTTCGTGCGCAGGAGCTGACGACCGTCCTCTCCGTCGCCCCAGGCGCCGCGATGGCCGGTACCTCGGTCGAGCTGGAGCTCGTCGCCTTCAACGCGGGGACCACCGAGCGCAGCTTCACGGTTCCTGCCGTGATACCCGCTTCCCTGGTCATCGGCGGCGCATCCTGGCCGCTCGAGCTGTGTGCGGATTCACCGTCGCATTCGACGGTGGCTCCGGGCGGCTTCATCGCGCGATCCTATCGGCTGAGTCTGCCGAACGCCGTGGCCGGTCCCGGGGTGATCGAGGTCACGTTGCCGGACTCGACATCCACACTGCGGGCCGCGATCGAGGTCGCGGCGGTGGCCGTCGGGCCTGCGGGAGGAAACGGGGTCCCCATACCCGCGAATCTCGAGAGGCCCCCTGCGCGGGTTGCCGGCGAGACGTCCGACGCGGATGCGACGGTTCTCGGCCGCACGTTAGCGGGTCGGTTGCAGGCCCACGAGCCGATCTACTTCGTCTACGGAACGGGGCCGGAGGCGGCGAAATTCCAGTTCAGCTTCAAGTACAGGGTCGCGGACCTTGGCGCCAGGACCTCGACGACGACACGGGGCAGCCTGCAGCTCGGCTACACCGAACGCTCCCTCTGGGACGTCGATTCCGCCTCCAGCCCGTTCTACGACACGAGCTACATGCCGGAGCTCTTTTGGGAGTGGATCAAGATCCCGCCCAGGAAGCAGAGCGGCGTGTCGTTCAACGGACTTCAAGCCGGTTTCAAGCACGAGTCGAACGGGAAGGACGGCGCCGATTCCCGCAGCGTGAACACCGCCTACCTGCGCGTCGGGTTCTTCGTCGGCCCGGTGGACGGCTGGCGCCTCATTCTCTCCCCGGAAGTCTGGACCTACCTCGACGACGCGGACGACATCGCCGAATACCGTGGCTACGGCAGGCTCCGCGCCACGTTCGGAAAGGCGAACGGCCTGAATCTCAAATTGACGGCGATGGCGGGAAAAGACCTCGATCACCGCTCCGTCCAGCTCGATATGACTTACCCGGTACACGTCGGTTTCCTCGATATGTCGGTCTTCGTCATGGCGCAGTACTTCAACGGCTACGGGGAAAGCGTCCTCTCGTACGACCGAAAGACGGAGTCCCTGCGGTTCGGCTTCGCGGTCGTCCGATGAAGAAGGGCCGCGGGATCGCTCCCGCGGCCCTCCTGCGAATCCGTCGAGGAACGGGCCGTCCTACGCCGTCATCTGCCGCAGCACGAACTGCAGGATGCCGCCGTGGCGGTAGTAGTCGACCTCGTTCGGGGTGTCGAGACGGAGGGTGGCGGTAAAGGTCTTCTTCGTGCCGTCCGCGGCCGTCGCGGTGACGGTGATTTTCTTGTGCGGAGTGAGCCCGTCTGCGACGTCGCCGACGTCGAAGGTCTCCTTGCCCGTGAGGCCGAGCGTCTGCGCGTCCTCGCCCGCGGCGAACTGGAGCGGGAGGACCCCCATGCCGGCGAGATTCGAGCGGTGGATCCGCTCGAAGGACTTGGCGATGACCGCCTTCACGCCGAGGAGCATCGTCCACTTGGCCGCCCAATCGCGCGAGGAGCCGGTGCCGTACTCGGCGCCGGCGACGACGACGAGCGGCGTCCCCTCGGCCTGGTACTTCATCGCGGCGTCGTAGATCGACATCTGCTCGCCCGACGGGACGTGGGCGGTGACGCCGCCCTCTGTGCCCGCAAGCATGAGGTTCTTCAGCCGGATGTTGGCGAAGGTGCCGCGCATCATCACACGATCGCTACCGACATCGCGGGGCGGCCGGCGATAACGCCGCACGAACTCAGGTCCCAGCTGGCGAACGGGAAGGCCCGACTCATGTGGAGAGTCGGGACATCTCGGGAATCGCCTGCCGTCGCTCGACATGGTGTCCGCTGGCTGCTGCTCGACGGCTTCTTGCACGATCGGGTCCAACTCGCCCGGACTGTCGGCGTGGATCCCGAGATGAGTGACGCCGAACTCGCCCTCGCCGGCTACGAGAATGGTGGCGAGAGCTTCTTCGAGCGGCTCCGCGGCGCCGAATCGGTGACGATCGACATCACCGACCTCCGGATCTCGCTCTCGGGGGCGAACAGCTCTATGGCGTTGCCATAGGACTTCGACATCTTCCGGCCGTCGATCCCCGGCACCACCGAGGCCTTCGGCAGGATCACCGCCTCGGGAAGCCGCAGGATCTCCTCTCCGTGCGTGTTGTTGAAAGCCGCGGCGATGTCACGGGTCATCTCGATGTGCTGCTTCTGATCCTGGCCCACCGGAACCCGGTCCGCCCGGACGATCAGGACATCGGCCGCCATCAGAACTGGATACGCGAACAGGCCGTGCGTCGGCGTGATCCCCCGAGCGATCTTGTCCTTGTAGGCGTGGCCGCGCTGCAGCAGCCCCATGGGCGTGACCGTCGATAGCATCCAGGCGAGCTCCGTGACCTGTGGCACGTCCGACTGGCGATAGATGACCGCGCGGTCCGGGTCGAGGCCGAGCGCGAGGTAGTCCGTGGCGACCCGCAGCGTGAGAGAACGCAGCGCCTTCCCGTCGTGGATGGTCGTCATCGCGTGCAGATCGGCGACGAAGAAGGAGCACTCGCCCTCGGAGTGATCCTGCAGGGCGACGAACTGCCGGATGGCGCCAGAGTAGTTCCCCAGGTGGAGATTTCCGGAGGGCTGGACACCCGAGACGATGCGCACTCATTCATAGGCTCTTCGCTTCGTCTCCGGTCGCGGATCTGCTCCGAAAGCGCTCCACCTCGCGACGTGAAGCTCTCCATCGCCTCGATGTACCGCGTCCGGTCTCTCCCCGCGACGAGCCCGTAGCTCCGGGAAGCCCGCGCCGAAAGCGCCGCCGTGGCGTCGTCTCCGCGCAGCCGGGCGCACCGAACGTGGGGGGCAGCGTTTCCGAGAGAGTATCGTCTCCGAGGGACAGCACGAGCCCGACGCCAGGCTCGGCGAAGGATTCCTGGAAGAGCCATGATCGACGTGCGCCAGCAGTTGAGTCTCCCTTCCGGGCCATCCCTGACCTACTACCCGCTTCCCTTGCTCGAAAAGGGCGGGATCGCCCGCATTTCACGCCTGCCCGTGAGCCTCCGGATCCTCCTCGAATCGGTGCTGCGCAATCGCGACGGCCGGTGCATCCACGACGAGGACGTCGACACGCTCACGCGCTGGCAGCCGGGCGCCGCACCGGACGAGCGCCGTGTGACGCACGGACCGGCGGCACCCGGGACGCCGGCCGAAGCAGACCGGCGGACGCTGTACACGATCGGGCATTCGACCCGTTCGGCGAGCGAGCTCATCGACGTTCTTCGCGCAGCGTCGGTGACCCGCGTCGTCGATATCCGCAGCATCCCGAGGTCGCGAACCAACCCGCAGTTTGGCATCGAGGTGCTGCCGGAGACGCTGGCCGGCGCGGGCCTCGATTACGTCCATCTTCCCGCGCTCGGGGGCCTTCGCGCGAACGTCGCGCTTGCGGAAGAAGGCACCAACGCCGGGTGGGTACGACGGCCGTTCCGCAACTACGCCGACTACGCCCGCACCCCGCCGTTCCGGGACGGCCTGCACGCGCTGCTCGACATGGCTTCGAGGCAGACGTGCGCCATCATGTGCGCCGAAGCCGTCTGGTGGCGCTGCCACCGGCGCATCGTCACCGACCACGTGCTCGCGCACGGCATGCCCGTAATCCATCTCTTAACCCGAACGAAGAGCGCGCCGGCGTCGCTGACGCCGTTCGCGGTCGTGGACGCCCAGGCGAACGTCTCCTACCCCGTGCCGGAGCCGCGCGCCGAGGGCGAGCGCCGAAGGCGCCGCGGCACGCGTCCCTGAAGGCCCTTGATCAACGGGGCATGGGCCTCGATCAGGCCCAGACTCCTCAGGCGTTGCGAACTGCGAAGAGGGGCGTGGACTCCGTCGCGCGTCATGACGCAGTATGGAGGGCGTGCAGGTACCAGGCGCTGGCGGATGCCCCAGAACTCCGCGTCCTGAACGAAGTCTCCGCGTATGCCGGTAGACGCACGCCCCACCGTCTCGCGCTCGCGGTATGAGTGTCCCGTCGTGGCTCCCTACCGACTCGATCTCACGGTGAGCGTGCTACGGCGCTCGTCGACGAACGTCGTCGATCTGCTCACGCCGGATGGGCAGTACAGGCGCGTTCTCGGAGGGGTGCGCCATCCTGTGACCGTTGATGTCACCCAGGTCAGTCCGGAGATGCTCGAGGTGACGATCGAGGGGGACGAGCGCGAGCACCGCGGGTCGCTCGTGCTCGTGCGCCGGATGCTGGGCGTCGCGGGTGAGCCCCAGTGCTTCCTGACCGAGGCGGAGCTGAGGGCGGAGCTCTATCGCGCCGGATTCGAGAAGGACCCACCGGGGCCGCTCACCGAGTACAACCGCCCGGTCGCCGGCCTCACGCTCGCGTGCGGCGGCCCCGTTATCCTCGAGGGGACCTTTCGTACTGTCCGGCACCCGTAGAAGAGGAGTCAGCCATGTCGAGCGACCCTTCCGAGAAGCCGCTCTCATCCTGGTGGCGCCACGCCGTCATCCTCGTGATGGTGCTCGGCTTCGGTCTGCTCACCGTCGTGACCGTCCTGACCTACACGAACGCTCCGCCCATCCCGGAGCGAGTCACGGACTCCGCCGGGGCGACGCTCTTCACGCGGGAGAACGTCGAGCACGGGCAGGAGGTCTTCCTCAGGTACGGCCTCATGGAGCACGGCTCGCTCTGGGGCCACGGAGCGTACCTCGGCCCGGACTACAGCGCCGAATACCTGCACCGGCTGGCCGAGATCGCGCGCGACACGCTCGCCGGGGAACGCCACGGCCTGCCCTACGCGCAGCTGGATCCGGACGCGGCCGCGAGCCTGGACGGCGGAGTCCACCGCCTTCTCAAGGAGAACCGCTACGACCCCGGCACCGGCACGCTGCGCTTCTCGCCGGCCGAGGCGGCCGCCTGGGAGATTCAGAGGGCGGAGTGGGCCGAGTACTTCTCGGGAGACGAACCCGCACCGGGCCTGCCCGCGCAGTACATCCGCGACCCGCGCGACCTCGCGGACCTCAACTCCTACTTCGCGTGGGCGGCGTGGGCCACGGTCGCGAACCGGCCCGGGAAGGACTACTCCTACACGAACAACTGGCCCTACGAACCGGCCGTGGGCAACCGGCCGAGCGCGTCCACCTACCTCTGGAGCGCTCTCAGCCTCGTCACCCTCCTCGTCGGGCTCGGCGCCGTACTGTTCGCGTTCGGCCGGTTCGACTTCCTCGGCTGGCACGGCTCGTCTAATGCCGGACATGCCCACGACAGCGCGGTCGCCCGCTGGACCCTGACCCCGAGCCAGAAGGTGGTCGGCCTCTACTTCGGCGTCGTCGCCCTGCTGTTCCTCCTCCAGACGCTGGCGGGGGGCGCCCTCGCGCATTACCGCGTGGAGTCCGGCGCGTTCTACGGGATCGACCTGGCGCGATACCTCCCCTACAACCTCCTGCGGACGTTCCACCTCCAGCTCGCCATCTTCTGGATCGCCACCTCGTGGGTGGCGGGCGGCCTCTTTCTCGCGCCGATCGTGGGAGGCGCCGAGCCCCGCGGGCAGCGGGCGGGCGTTCTCGCGCTGCTCGTGGCCCTCGCCGTCGTCGTCTTCGGGAGCCTCGGCGGCGAGTGGCTGGGCATCAACGACAAGCTCGGTAAGCTCTGGTTCTGGTTCGGTCACCAGGGGTCGGAGTACCTGGATCTCGGGCGCTTCTGGCAGCTCCTGCTGGCGGTCGGCCTCGTGGGCTGGCTCGTCCTCATGTACCGGGCCCTGAAGCCGGCGATCCGCGACCGCCAGCGCTCCGAGCTGGCCTCGCTCTTCCTCTACGCCGCGGCCGCGATTCCCCTCTTCTACCTGCCCGCCCTCTTCTTCGGACCCCGGACCAACTTCGCCGTCATCGACAACTGGCGCTTCTGGATCATCCACCTATGGGTGGAGGGCTTCTTCGAGCTCTTCGCGACCGTCCTCGTCGCCGTGATCTTCGTCGTGCTGGGGCTGGTCACGACGCGCACGGCCACGCGCGTCATCTACCTCGACGCCATCCTCTACCTCTCCGGCGGGATCGTCGGGATCGGGCACCACTGGTACTTCACGGGCCAGGGGACGCTCAACATGGGCCTCGCCGCGTGCTTCTCGGCGCTGGAGGTCGTCCCGCTCACGCTCCTCACCCTCGACGCCTGGGATTTCGTCCGCCTCCGCGAAAGGCGATGCGAGGACTGCCAGACGACCTTCGCCGACCGCCACCGCTGGACGATCTACTTCCTGATGGCGGTCGGCTTCTGGAACTTCGTCGGCGCCGGAGTCTTCGGCTTCCTCATCAACCTGCCGATCGTCTCCTATTTCGAGGTCGGCACGACCCTCACTTCCAACCACGGCCACGCGGCGCTCTTCGGCGTCTTCGGGATGCTGGCCCTGGCCGTGCTCGTCTTCTGCATGCGCTCGCTCGCGCGCGACGACGTCTGGCCGCGCGCGGAACGGCTCATCCGGGTGGGCTTCTGGGGCCTCAACGGGGGGCTCGCGTTGATGATGGCCGTCGACCTCTTCCCGGCGGGAGTGCTCCAGCTCTGGGACGTCCTGCAGAACGGCTACTGGCACGCCCGGCGGCTCACCTACCTGATGAGCGGGACGTTCCACATGCTCGAGTGGGCGCGCGTCGTCGCCGACAGCATCTTCCTGGCGATCGGCGTGGTACCGCTGGTCCTGGCCGTCGCGGTCCTGCTTCTCGGCTCGCGCAAGAGCGGAGACGCCGTGTAGGTCCTGCCGGAGGCTGACACGCGCGGGAGGATGCCCCTCTCGTCGGGACGACGACAAAGGTGCGTCCTTCCGCCCTCTCCCCTACTTCTCAGTGCCGACTCTCAACGCGAGGATCTCCGATCGCCCCAGCCAGTAGGACGCGAGCGGCTCGCGAACATCCTCATCGAATCGACGAGCGATTACCAGAAGGCCATCGCCCTCCACGCGCAGAACCTCGTCGACCGGCCCGACACTTCCAGGAGGCGCTCGCGCTCCAGCGGAAAATCTACGGCGGACCGCACCCCGAGACGGCGCTCCGGATCTTCGCGGCCAAGCCCGCCGTC
>CAVOJA010000056.1:0-17183 GCA_963696015.1 uncultured Holophagales bacterium | reverse complement strand
AGGACCTTGCACTCTGTATTCGACTCGAAGATGCGCCCGACGAGGCCGAGTGCGATGCCGGGGACGGAGACGGGGCGCGCACCGAGCGACGTCTCCGTGCGGACCCTCTTGCCGCATTCGAGCGCCGACTGGAAGAGTCGCCCCGTGACGGCGCGCGCCGTTCCCGCCTCGGCGGCGCGGCGGTGGGCCTCGCGGATCTGCCCGAGGATCTGCGCCTCGCCGAGGACCATCGAGTCGAGGCCCGAGGCGACCCGGAAGAGGTGCCGCACCGTCGCCTCGCCACGTCCGGAGAGCGCCTTCTCGCGCAGGACGGCGCCGTCGACGGAGTGGAAGCGCGAGAAGAAGCCCGCGAGGGCCTCGAAGCTGTCGGGCACCTCGCTGACGCCGTAGATCTCGGCCCGGTTGCACGTGGAGACGACGGCCCCTTCGGTCAGGATCCGCTCGCGGAAGAGCCCCTCCAGCGCCTCTCGCGCCGTCTCCGGCGTGAAGGCGAGCCGGGCCCTGAGGTCGAGGTCCGACCCCTGGTGATTCCAGCCGACGAAGACGATCTCGGGAGGCATCAGAAGAACGAGTGGACCTTCGAGAAGAAGAGGTTGACGGCGGTGTAGGAGAGGAGGACGAGGATGAAGCCGGCGACGGCGAGCCGGGCCGTCGTCACGGGGGAGGCGCCGCGGTGGGCCCTCACGAAAATCCAGAGGTAGAAGGCGAAGGTCCCGCCCGCGCCCCAGATCTTCACGTCCAGGAGCCACTCGGGATGCTGCTCGTGCCAGACGCGGTACGCCCAGAGGAAACCCATCGTCAGGCCGGCCGCCATCGAGACGACGCCCACGCCGATGGAGGTGCGCGCGGCCCTCTCGAGGTAGCTCAGGGAGGGGAACCGCGAAACGGGACCGTTCAGGATGTGCCTCTTGCTCCTCAGCCGCCGTCCAAGGACGAGGTACAGGAGCGAGAGGGCGCACGCCACGGCGAAGGCCGAGTAGCTCAGCATGTTCAGCGTGACGTGGAACGCGAAGACCGAGCCGCGGAGCTCCGGGCGCACCGCCCCGCCTCCCGGGACGACGAAGGAGAGGAGGAGAAAGAAGAGCGAGACCGGCATGAGGAACGGCCCGAGGGACCGGTCGTGGTGCCGGGCCTCGAGGATGAGGCTCATGGCCGCCAGGAAGAGGCCGAAAAGGGCCATCGAGCCGAGGAGATCGCCGTAGGGAACCGTCTTCAGCGCGACGGAACGGACGTAGAGAAACCCGAAGTTGAAGGTGGCCCCGAGGCCGGCGAGGACCGTCGCCATCCTCCCCGCGGAGACGTTCGGGTGGCGAAGCCACACGACGTAGAGGACCGTCGCTCCCGCGTAGCAGAGGAGGGCGATGAGACCGAAGAGGGCGTTGGCGAGGCCTGTGCCGAACATCCGAACCGCTGATTATACGGACCGGCGTCCCGTCCGGGAGATCGCCTCGCGGAGCGCACGCGCAGAGGAGATCGCATCCTCGGCCCCTGCTCCCCGAACGGTCAGGTGTCCCATCTTTCGCTTCGTCGCGACCCCCGATTTGCCGTAGAGAACCACCTCGAGGAGGTCGGGGGTTCCTTCCCAGGCCGAAAGGTCGAGGCTCGAGAGAGCGCCCTGCGCCTCCCAGACCTCTCCGAGGAGGTTCGCCATGCAGAAGGCGCCCGCCGAGACGAGCCGGGGCGGGACGAGGGGTATGCCGAGAAGGATTCTCGCCAGAGCCTCGAACTGACTGAACGTACAAGCCTTGCGGGTGACGTGCCCGGAATTGTGAGGGCGCGGCGCGAACTCGTTGGTGAAGATTCGGACCTCCCCGGGGCGTGAGCGGGAGGATCGGCCGACGAAGAGCTCTGTCGTCAGGAGCCCGGTCACGCCGAGGGCGCGGGCGGCCGCCAGCGCCACCGCCTTCGCCTCGGCCGCCAGATCGTCCGGAAGCCGGGCCGGGACGAGGGTCACGTCGAGGACGTGGTCCCGGTGCTCGTTCTCGAAGAGCGGGAAGACGACCTCGTCGCCGCTCCTCTCCCGGGCGACGATGGCGCTCGTCTCGACGACGATGTCGATCGGCTCCTCGAGGACCCAGCCGGAGGCGTCGAGGACCGCGCGGGCGGGGGTCGAGAAAAGGACCTCGAGATCGGCGGACGAGGAGAGCTTCCACTGCCCCTTCCCGTCGTATCCGCCGCGGGCCGTCTTCAGGATCGCGGGATATCCGAAGCCACGCGCGGCGGCCGGGAGCTCCTCCGCTGTCCGGCCGTCGACGAAGTCGACGTGCGGGAGACCGTGGTCCCGGAGGAACTCCTTCTCGAGCGCACGGTTCTGCGTCGTCCGGAGGACCTGGAGCGACGGAAGGAGCTTGTCGAGGCCGGAGAGCTGCGCGAGCCCCTCCGTCTCCACGTTCTCGAACTCGTACGTGACGACGTCGCAGGCGTCGAAGAACTCCTGGAGCCGCGGCACGTCACGCCAGGAGCCGCTCGCGGCGCGAGCCGCCCGGCGAAGGGCGGGGGCGTTCGGATCGGGGTCGTAGACGTGGACGTCGGCCCCGAGATCCTGGAGTGCGGGGGCCAGCATCGCGCCGAGCTGACCGCCGCCGAGGATGCCGACCGTCGTCACTCGGTCCTCTGGAGGCGGACCCGCTGGACCTCCTCGTTCCCTTCGCGGGCCTTTTCCCGGAGCGCCTCGCGGCTCGCGGCGAGCTTCGTCGCGAGGACGGGGTCGGAGAGCGCGAGGATCTTCACGGCGAACAGTCCCGCGTTCGTCGCCCCCGCAGGACCGATGGCGAAGGTCGCCGTCGGGACGCCCGCGGGCATCTGGACGATGGAGAGGAGACTGTCGAGGCCGGAGAGGGCGCTGCTCCGGACCGGCACGCCGAGGACGGGCAGAGTCGTGAGCGCCGAGACCATGCCGGGCAGGTGGGCGGCACCGCCCGCCCCGGCGATGATGACCTTCAGGCCCCTCGCGGCCGCCGACCTCGCGTAGTCGTACATCTCCTCGGGCATCCGGTGCGCACTGACGACCGAGATCTCGTACGGGACGTCGAGCTCGAAGAGGATTCCTTCCGCCTTTGCGAGCGTCTCGTAGTCCGAGGCGCTCCCCATGACGATTCCGACGAGCGGCGTTCCCATCGTGCGACCTCCGGTTCCGAGTCTATCGGGCCGATCGGAGCGCGGAGGCGACCGTCTCGAGGCGCACGCCGCGCGACGCCTTAACGAGGACGACGTCGCCGGGGCAGACGGCCCCGAGGACGAAGGCCACCGCCTCCTCGCCGGAAGGATGGAACGACGCCGGAATGCCGGCCGCGGCAGCGGCCGCTGCGAAGCGCTCCGCCTCGCCGTTCACGGCGACGAGAAGGGCCGGGGCCGCAGCGACCGCAGCCCGCCCCACCTCGTCGTGCTCCTGAGCGGCGAGGGCTCCCAGCTCGCGCATCTCGCCGAGGACGACGACGAGCCGCCGGCCGAGCGAGTCGGCCATCTCGCGGGCGGTCTTCAGCGACGACCTCGCCGAGCCGGTGTTCGAGTTGTAGGTGTCGTCGAGGAGAACGGTCCCGTCCGCGAGGGTCTCCACGGCGAACCGGCCGTCGCGAATGGACACGACTCGCAGGAGAGCCTCGCGGAGCGCATCGGGAGGGGCGACCAGGTCGAGGAGGGCGTGAGCGGCGGCGAGCGCGGCCAGCGCGGCCAGCGTTCCCGCTTCGCCGGGAAGCGGAACCTCGTACTGCTGCGGCTCGCCGCCGTCGAAGACGACGCGGACGAGGCTCCCGGAGAGTTCCCGCGGCTCTCGCGAGAGGGCCCGAAGCGAGCAGCTCTCTCCGAAGCCGTAGAGGATGCGGCGTGTCGAAGGGGATCGTTCGATCTGCGCCGCCACGCACGGGTCGTCGCCATTCCCGATCGCCCACCCTCCGGGCGGGAGCGCGGCGAAGAGGTCGCCCTCCTCGTCGGCCACGTCCGCGAGGGCTCCGATCCCTTCCGTGTGCTCGGGGGCGATGAGCGTCAGGACGCCGACGTCGGGCCGGGCGATGGCCGCCAGCTTCGAGATCTCGCCCCGGTGGCTCGTCCCGATTTCGACGGCGGCGAGTTGGTGGTGCTCGTCGAGGAGAAGGAGCGTCATCGGCAGACCGATGTCGCTGTTCAGGTTCCCCGGCGTCGCGTGAACCTCGCCGGGACGGAGGACATCGAGGAGCGCGGCGATGGCCCTCGTCGTCGTCGTCTTCCCCGCCGAACCGCCGACGGTCACGACGCGCCGGTGGCCGATGGCCGCCCAGCGATCGCGGTGGAAGCGGCCGAGAGCCCCGAGGGCGGCGCGGCTGTCGGCGACCCGGACGACGGCGCCCGAGGACGGGAGGTCGCCAGCCGTGGAGATGAGGACGCCCCCGGCCCCGGCGGCGGCAGCCTGGGGCAGGAAGCGATGGCCGTCGAAGCTCTCTCCCCGGAGGGCGACGTAGAGGGCTCCCGGCGTGATCGTCCGGGTGTCGGTCGAGACCCCGACGAAGGGCCTGCCGTCTCGCACGAGCGTGCCGCCCGTGGCTCGGGCGACCTCGGCGGGAGTGAAGGGGGCGGCGTTCGGGGGAATCAGTGTCGCCATGAAGGGCCGATGCTAACCTCCCGCGGCATGTCCGATCCCGGCCCTTCCCGCCAACGCTTCGTCGACGCCGCCTTCGGCCGCCCCGTGGACCGGCCGCCCGTCTGGCTCATGCGCCAGGCCGGCCGCTATCTTCCGGAGTACCGCGAGGTACGTAAACGCCTCGCATTCCTCGACCTCTGCGCCGACGTCCCGTCGGCCGTCGAGGTCTCGATGCAGCCTTTCCGGCGCTTCGGGATGGACGGGGTCATCCTCTTCTCCGACATCCTCATTCCGCTCCCGCCGATGGGAATCGAGGTGAAGCTCGACGAAGGGGGCCCGAAGCTCCCGACGCCGATCCGGACGAAGGAGCAGGTCGATGCGCTTCGCGGCTTCGACCCGACGGTCGGGACCGGCTTCGTTCCGGCGATCCTCGGCGAGCTGAAGAAGGAGGTCGCGGGGCGAGCGGCCGTCATCGGCTTCTGCGGCGCCCCCTGGACGCTCGCGACCTACGCCATCGAAGGGGGCGGGAGCAAGTCGTTCCAGAACACGAAGACGATGATGTGGCGCGAGCCGAAGACGCTCGAGTCCCTCCTCTCGAAGCTCGCAGACTCCGTCGGCGACTACCTGGCCGCACAGATCGAAGCGGGCGCCGACGTCGTCCAGGTCTTCGACTCGTGGGCCGGCGAGCTCTCCCGCGCCGACCACGACCGCTTCGCCCGCCCTGCGACCGAGCGCCTCCTCTCGCGCCTCCCGAAACGTGGAGAGGTCCCCGTCATCCACTTCGCCTCGGGCTCGGCGCACCTGATCGACTCCTGCGCGCAGATGGCTTCCGACGTCATCTCGGTCGACTGGAAGCTCCCGCTCGACGAGGCCCGCGCGCGGGCCCGCGGCAAAGCCCTTCAAGGAAACGTCGACCCGGGCGTCCTGCTCGGCACTCCCGACGACGTGAGGGTCGCCGTTCGGGCGGCGAAGGTGGCGGCTGGCCCCGTCGGCCACATCGTGAACCTGGGCCACGGCATCCTTCCCCCGACCCCGCCGGAGAACGTCGCCGCGTTCGTGGAGGCCGCCCGGGAGAGCTGACCCCCTTTCCCCCGGGCTCAGCGGAGAGGCTTCGGAAGGCTCGGCTGCGTTCGAGGAGGCGCTTCCGACCTCGGCGGCGCCGAAGCAGGCTCGGCCTGCGGTCCCACCTCTCGAACGACGGGCTCCTCCGCGTCGCTCTGGTGCCGGGCCGCGCGCAGAGCCGTCTCGGCCGCTCGGACGACGTCGTGGAGCGGCGGCGCACCCGCTCCGTTCCAGACGGCCGCCCCCCCGACGAGAGCGGCCAGCGCGACGACGCTGGGACCTCCCCGGGCATCCCGCCCCACGATTCCCCCTGCCGCGAGGTCGTCCGGGTCGTAGAAATTGCCGACGGTCGACCGGATTCCCTGAATGGCGCGCTGCAGGACGTCGGGAACCCGTTCGGGAGCCATCAGGATGCCGAAGTCGTCCGCGCCGTAATGCGCCAGGAAGGAGCCGGGCTCTTCGTACGAGAGCGTCCGGAGGACCGCCGCCACGTGGGCGAGCAGCTTGTCGCCACGAAGAAACCCGTACCTGTCGTTGAACGCCCGGAACCTCCGCACGTTCAGCCGAGCGAAGCCGAACGGCGTCCGGCGGCTGAGGCGGCGCGCCGCCTCGGCCTCCAGCCTGCCTCTTCCAGGAAGGTCCGTGAGGGGGTGCGCCTCGAGTCCGTTCTCGACGTGGAGGCGCGAGAACAGGGCGAGCAGGTCGTCGAACCGGAGGAGGCCCCTATAGGCTTTCCCCGGCCCTGTCACCACGATCGGGTCGAATCGGCTTGGTCGCGGCCGCCTCGCGATCAGCGCGGCGACCTGCTCCAGCGGCGTCGTCTCGTCAACCTGTTCCCAGGGGGTGTCGGCGATCGCCGCCGAGACGGGGCTCGCCTCCGACGCTCCCGACAGGAACGGGAAGGACGCCGCCCGTGCCCGACCGAGAACGCCGACGCAACGGCCGGAGAGGAGGACGGGGAGGACATCGAGATCGGGGTCGTCCCGGAAGCAGGCGTTCGCCGCGGAGAGCGGAGCCTCGGCCGGCATCGACGGCCCCTGCGACGTGGCCGCGCCGATCTCCCCGTGCGAGCGGGCCGAGCGTGCCGCGTCGACGACGACGTCTTCCACGAAAAAGGCCTGTTCGGCGGGCCCCGGACGCGCCAGGAGGAACCCCTGGAGGGAATCGACCCCCGCAGACAGACAGGTCTCGAGGTCCTCAGTCGTCTCGATCCCCTCCGCAACCACGCTGCAGTTGATCCGGTGGCAGAGGGAGACGACCGACTCGACGAGGATCCGCTTGCGCGCGTTGGCGAAGATCCCTTCGATGAAAACGCGGTCCAGCTTGACGAAGTCCGGCGAGATGTCGGTGATCATCCGGAGATTCGTGTATCCCGCTCCGAAATCGTCGATGGCGATCCGGAAGCCCGCGAGCCGGAACGGATCCAGGGCCCGGGAGAATTCCTGGAAGTTCGAGATCCTGCTGATCTCGGGCAGCTCGAGGATGACCTGCGAGGGCTGGCGTCCGTGCGCCACGACCCTCTCCACGAGCCAATGGGCGCCGAGCCTGGGATCTGTCAGGAAGG
Source organism: uncultured Holophagales bacterium (assembly GCA_963696015.1). Taxonomy (GTDB): domain Bacteria; phylum Acidobacteriota; class Thermoanaerobaculia; order UBA5066; family UBA5066; genus UBA5066. The sequence continues at coordinate 10,005 of CAVOJA010000056.1, read as the reverse complement.
GTGCCAGGACGTTCAGGAAGATGAGGTGCTCTCCTGCGAACGGCTCGGCATCCCTCATGACGCGGGCCGTCGAGGCGACCTCCAGCTCGGAGGCGAGCCCCACCCGGAGGGCGGCCGTGAACGCCTCGTACGGGCCCGGGAAGCCGGAGCCGGGCGGCAGCCGGAGGAGGGCCTCGCACCCTTCGAGCTCTCCCGTCCTCGCCCGGAAAACCGGCTGGAACGCCGTTCCAAGAAGCTCCGGGTCACACAGCGCCAGTACCCGGGCACGGGTTTCCTCGACCTCACCGGGTACCGGTCTCGGAAGGCTTGCCCACGAGAAGGGCGGGCGGTTCTCGTCCGACGACATCGTTCCACGCCTTTCCCGGCATTCCGGTTGCCGTCCGAGCATTCTAGATGCTCCGACCGGCCGCAGGCATCGAGCCCGGAGGAGATCCCCCCGGAGCGTCTGCCCGTGTAATCTCCGCGCCGTGCCGCCCATCCCGATCCGCCTCCGTGGCGAAACGTTGCCGATGACGACGGAGCTCCTGGAAAAGTACAACGTCCAGGGTCCCCGTTACACCTCCTACCCCACCGCGCCGGAGTGGACCGAAGCGATCGGCCCCGCCGACTTCGAGGCCGCCTGTGAGCGGGCGAACACTTCGAAGCGGCCGATCTCGCTCTACGTCCACCTCCCGTTCTGCGACGAGCAGTGCTGGTTCTGCGGCTGCTTCATGAAGGTCGTCCCGAAGCCCGACCGCAAGGGAGAGGATCGGGGGGAGGTCGAGGGATACCTCGCCGACCTCCATCGCGAGATCGACCTCCTCGCCGCCCGCGTCGACCGCTCACGGCCCGTCGTCCAGCTCCACTGGGGGGGCGGAACGCCCACGTACCTGACGCCGAAGCAGGCCGACGACCTCGCCGGGCACCTCCTCGACGCCTTCCGCCCGGCACCGGGGGCCGAGATCTCCGTCGAGGTCGACCCTCGAGTCACGACGCCCGAGCACCTCGCCGTCCTCCGCCGCCACGGCTGGAACCGGGTCTCGATGGGAGTGCAGGACTTCGACCCGGAAGTCCAGGAGCTCGTCAACCGCGTCCAGCCCTTCGAGATGACGAAGGCGCTCGTCGACGCTGCCCGGGAACTCGGCTACGAGTCGCTGAACCTCGACCTGATCTACGGCCTCCCGGGCCAGAGGCTCGAGGGCTTCTCTCAGAGCGTGGACCAGGTCCTGACGCTCCGCCCCGACCGGATCGCGATGTACTCCTACGCCCACGTCCCGTGGCTGAAGAAGCCACAGCGGGTCCTCGCCGCACACCTCCCGGAGGGGACGGAGAAGTTCGCGATCTTCGTCTCGGGCATCGAGCGTTTCTCGGAGGCGGGGTATCTCTACATCGGGATGGACCACTTCGCCCTCCCGCACGACGAGATCGCCCGCGCCCAGGAGGACCGCACCCTCTGGCGCAACTTCCAAGGCTACACGACGCACGCCGGGGTCGACCTCTACGCCCTCGGCGTCTCGGCCATCGCCCAGATCGACGACGTCTACGTCCAGAACACGAAGGACTACGCCGCGTACCACGCCGCGTGCGTCGAAGGGCGCTTGTCGACGATCAAGGGACACCGCCTCTCCCCCGAGGACGAGCTCCACAGGACGGTCATCACGAACCTCCTCTGCCACTGCGTCATCAAGAAACGCGAGGTGGAGAAGCAGTTCGGCCTCGCCTCCTTCGACGAGACGTTCGCCCCCGCGGTCGCGGCGCTCCCCTCGTTCGTCGAGGACGGGCTCGTCGAGCCCCAGACGGACGAAGTGCGCGTCACGGCGCTCGGCCGGATCTTCATCCGGAACGTGGCGATGCTCTTCGACCCGTACCTCCTGAAGCGTCCCTCCGACCAGCCGAAGATCTTCTCCCGGACGCTCTGATGGCTTCCGAGAAGACCGGCATCCTCCTCGTCCAGCTCGGCGGGCCGACGAAGCGGGAGGAGCTGAAGGGCTTCCTCTGCCGCCTCTTCGCGGACCCGGAGATCATCTCCATTCCGTTCGCGCCGCTGCGCAGGGCGGTCGCCTGGACCATCGCGACGACGCGCGCCTCGGAATCGGCGAAGACCTACGAGAAGATCGGCTGGTCACCGATCCGTTGCTGGACGGAGAAGTCGGCGATGCTCCTGGAAGCCGCCCTCGCACCGTCCTGGCCCGGGGAGCCCCCCGTCGTCCGCTCGGCCATGACGTGCAGCGACCCGCTGGTGGAGGATGTCCTTCCCGGGCTGCGTGCCGCCGGGGTGACGCGCCTCTTCGTCCTGCCTCTGTACCCGCAATACTCCGTCACGACGACGAAGGGCTCGTTCGCCCGGGTCGACGAGTCGCTCGAGAAGATGGGATGGAGCCCCGCGCGGGTGAACGCCCCGGACGCCTGGTATTCCGAGCCCCGGTTTCTCGACGCCCACGTCGCGCGCATCGAGGCGGCAGCGGCCCTCCTGCCCGATCCCGACCCCGCGGCGACCGTTCTCCTCTACTCGGCGCACTCGCTTCCCGTCTCGACGATCGAGAGGAAGAAAGACCCCTACCCGAAGCAGATCGAGGCGACGTGCGCGCTGATCGACGAGCGGCTCGGCCGGCGCTTTCGCTCGCGACTCGGCTACCAGTCGAAGCTCGGCCCGATCGCCTGGCTCGGCCCCTCGACGAACCAGGTCCTCGCCGGCCTCGCGCGCGAAGGGGCGAAGCAGATTCTCGTCTGCCCCGTCGCGTTCGTCTCCGACCACGTCGAGACGCTCTACGAGATCCGGATGCTCTTCGCCGACGAGGCCCGCGCGCTCGGAATCCCGACGTACGCCGCCGTGGACGGGCTCAACGATCACCCCGCCTTCATCGAGGCGCTCGCCGACATCAGCAGGAAGGCGCTCCTCCCGGAAGGAGCTCGTTGAGGCGAATCGTCATCCTCGGCGGCGGGATGACGGGCCTCGCCCTCGCCTTCCTCAGGAACCAGAATCCGGCGCCCGGGGACGACATCCTCGTCCTCGAGGAGGGCCCGCAGCCCGGCGGGAGCATCCGGACGCTTCACGAGGAAGGGCTCGTTCTCGAGGCAGGCCCCCACACGCTCCGGACGACGGCCGCCGCCGAGCGCCTCATCTCCAGCCTCGATCTCACGGACGCGGTCCTCGTCGCCGATCCGAGGGCCCCGCGCTGGATCGTCCGGGGGGGTCGGGCACGGAAGGTCATCCCGGGCCCGGCGGGACTCCTCACGACGGCGATTCCGTTCGGGGCCAGGTTCCGAGCGCTGGGGGAGCCGTTCGTCGCTCCACGCCCCGCAGACCTCGCGGACGAATCGGTCCACGATTTCTTCTCCCGCCGCTTCGGACCCGGCCTCGCCCGTTACGCCGCGGAACCGCTCGTCTCGGGTGTCCGGGCGGACGACCCGAAGACCCTCTCGACGAGAAGCGCCTTCCCCGAGCTGTGGGGCGCCGAGGCGCGCGCAGGAAGCGTCCTCCGGGGCCTCCTGAAGGCGCCGATTCCACCCGGCCCCCGATTTCGCCCGCGGACCGTCAGCTTCCGGAGCGGCCTCGCGTCGCTCACGGAACGGCTCGTCGCGAGAAGCCAGCGGGCCGGAGTCCGCGTCGAGCTCAACGCCGAGATCCTCGCAATCGAGGGGCCGTTCGACGGCGACGACGACGGCGGCGTCTGGAAGGTCCAGATCGCCGACGGCACCGTCTACCCCGCCGACACTCTCGTGTCGACGCTCGACGCCACGGCGTTCGCGTCGCTGCTCGAGACACGCCTCCCACGCTCGGCCTCACGCGTCTCGGCGATGGCCTACTCGCGCCTCGCCGTCGTCCTCCAGGCCTTCCGGCCCGAGCGCCCGACGGACGCCCCGCACGGTTTCGGCGTCCTGGTCCCGCGTGGCGAGGGGTTCCGGTCCCTCGGTGTCCTCTATCTATCCTCGCTCTTCCCCGATCGAGTCCCCGAGGGCGTCGCCCTGACGACCTCGTTCTTCGGCGGCGCTCTCGACCCGTCGCTCCCCGACCTGACCGAGGGCGACCTCCTCAAGCTGGCCGAGGCCGAGGTGCGCAGGCTCCATCCCGCGATCGGGCCGCGCGTCCACGGCCGGGTCCTGAAGTGGCCCGTGGCTCTCCCGCGGCTCCCCGTAGGCCATCACGCCACGCTCGACCTCCTCGCGCAGGACCTGGCGGAGATCAACGCCGGGTGCGAGCGCCCGTGCCTCGTCGTCACGGGCTCCTGGCTCGACGGAGTCGGTCTCGGTGAGCGGATCGCCCGCGCCGAGGGACTCGCGCGCTCACTCTGACCTCGGAGGTTCGATGCGGCACGCCATCCCGAAGTCGCTCTTTCTCGCCGCCCTCCTCGGCGCGGCCGGCGTCGCCGCCCGCGCCCTTCCGGAGCGCGAGGCCCGCCTTCTCCCGGCCAGGGCCGAGCACCAGGAAGGCCGGGTCAAGAGGGCGAAGGCCCTCGAGTCGCTCCTCGCGCGCGCGTCCACCGGTCGCGGTCCGCTTTCTCTCGAGGGGCTCGAGAGGGGCTACGACGTCCTCACCTACGACCTCGCATTCGACCTGAACCCCGCCGTCGTCGCCGTCGAGGGGCAGGCCACCATCCGCCTCTCCTCGCTCCGCAGGGGGCTCTCCGAGGTCCGGCTGGACCTCGACGACGCGATGACGGTGCGTTCCGTCGCACGGAACGGGACGCCCCTCACGTCGTTCTCCACCGGCGCCGACGTTCTCCGGATTCCGCTCGACCCGCCCCTCGGCGCCGAGGAACGGACGACGCTCGTCGTCCGCTGGGGCGGAACGCCCCTTTCAGGGGGCGCGCTTTCGTTCTGGACGGCCCCTTCGAGCGGCCCGGCCGTCTCCTCGCTCGCCGAGCCGTTCGACGCGAGGACCTTCTGGCCGTGCGTCGACGATCCGGCCGACAAGGCGATGACGACGGTCGCCGTCACCGTTCCCGACGGCTACGTCGCCGCCTCGGCCGGCCTCGGCGCCTCCGCGCCTGCTGCCGAGCCCGGAAAGGTGACGTGGACGTGGCGGCTCCCCCAGCCGGTCTCCACCTACCTCGTCTCCATCGCCGTCGCGCGCTTCGAGGCGATCTCGGCCGAGTACCGCTCGCTCGACGGGACGCGGACGATGCCCGTCGTCGGCTACGTCCTCCCGGAGCACGCGGCCATCAACCGGTCGCGGGTGGCGTCGATGGTCGGTCACCTCGAGGTCCTCGCGTCTCTCTTCGGCGAATACCCCTACCTCGACACGAAATACGGGATCGTCGAGGGGAGCTTCTCCGGGGGAATGGAGCACCCGACGATCACCCTCATCGGCGCCTCGCTCCTGGGGAACGCCTCTCGCGACCTGACGAGCCTCCTCGTCCACGAGCTCTCCCACATGTGGTGGGGGGACGAGGTGACGATGCGGACGTGGGACGACATCTGGCTGAACGAGGGGTTCGCGACCTACGCCGAGGTTCTCTACTACGAGCGGAGCTCGGGCGCGGCTCCCGGCCGGCTCCTCACGACCCGCTACGACGACGGCCTCTATGCGGGCCAGCTCGGGCCTCCGGTCGTCGCTCCCGCCGAGGACCCCTTCCGCTCCATCGGCGCCATCTACGACAAGGGCGGTTGGGTCCTTCACATGCTCCGCAAGGTCGTCGGCGACGAGACGTTCTTCGCCGGCCTTCGCGAGTACCGGCGGCGGCACGAGCGCGGGAACGCGACGCGTGCGGACCTGCGCGCCGTCTTCGAGGAGCTGTCGGGCCGGGACCTGAAGCAGTTCTTCGACCAGTGGGTCGAGACGCCGTACCGGCCCGTCCTCCGGGCCTCCTGGCGCAACGTCGCCGGCGGGAAGGTGGAGGTGACGGTCCGGCAGACCCAGGGGCACGCCGTCGTTCACCCGGACACGACGGCGGGAGACGCCCGCACCTACCGCTTCCCGCTCCTCCTTCGGGTCTTTTCCGCCACCTCGGTCGCGACGACGGCGGTCGTCGAGGTGACGAGGGCGGAGGAGACCTTCACGCTCGCCGCGCCCGGCGGTGCTCCCGCCGTCTCCCTGGTGGTCGACCCCGACGGCGACCTGCTGAAGATCGTCGAGGCCATCAGCCAGGGCTCCTGACGCCCGGGGCTACGGGTTCTTCTTCGCGGGAGGCGGCACCGCCCGGGCGGCCGGCACGAGCGCGTCGAGGACGTCCTTCGCCGCCAGGGTCGCGTTCGTCGGAAGCCCTTCGCCCGTCCCCGGCCAGTCGGCCCACTTCAGCTTCACGCCGAGCTTCTCCATGCTCTCCCTCCCCTGCGTCATCCCCTTGAGAAGCGCAGGAGGCGCGCTCTGCGAGACCCCGAGGAAAACGGGCACGCCCCGGAGGCCCGCGACGGCCGCGGGCGACGAACCCGGATCGAAGATGCCGCCGACAGAGCCGACGGCGGCAAACAGGCCCGGGCTACGCGCGGCGATCTCGAGGCCGACCTTGCCACCGCGACCCGCCCCCACGACGACGACGGGGAGCGTCTGGCTCCCGGCGCGGGAGCGCGCTTCTTTCACGGAGAGCATGACGGCGTCGAGGGCGCGCCGGGGTGCCCCCCATCCGAAGCGCCGGCTCCCCGACCGCGCGGGTCCTCGCGGCGCCACGAGGAAGAGCCCCCGGGCTTTCGCTTCCGCCACGAAGGGCCCCGCGATGGACATCGGGTCGGAGTCGATCTCGTGGAGGAGGAGGAGGATCCCCCGCGGGGTGCCGCCCGGCATGATGAACATTCCCTCGCCGACGACGGCCGCATCGCCGGCGACCCGGTTCCGCTTCACTCCCTCGACGATTCGCGCGAACTCCGGCCGTCCCCGGAGGCTGGCGAGATCGGTGTCCTTCGCGAGGATCGCCTCGTCGTCGAACCCTGCCGCGATCGCGCGGTCCAGCTGGCGGAATGCGGCCTCGACCTTGCCCTCGCGGGCGTCGATGCACGCGATGTTGTAGGGCGCCGTCGGGAGCTCGCCGGCCTTCCACGACTGCTCGAAGAACTCCCGGGCCTTCTGGAGCTCGTTCTTCTGGACGGCCGCGACGCCGAGCCGTTCCAGGTACCACGGATCCGTCGGCGCTCCTGCGGAGAGGCGCACGTCCTGGGCCTGGACCCGACTCGCCCCGGGCGGCACCTGCAGGTCCTTGCCGACGACGGCGTTTCCGGACACGGCGGGCGCGGTGGGAACGGGAGCGGTGGGCGCGGGCCGGGTCGCCTGGGCCGAAGCAGGGAGGGCGAAAAACGCGAACAGCAGCGCCAGGGGGGCGCGAGGAAACGCCTTCATGGCAGCGGATTGTAGACGTGCAGGTCCCGGCCATCCCTGAAGGCCGCGGGAACCCCCGATCGGAGGGAGCGTCCGAGGCGCTGATGGCGGCTCACCGGAGGAAGTGAAGGGGTCCCCGGCCCGCCCGCCCGGACGCGCCGGGCTACAATCCCTCCGGATGTCCTCTTCTCCGCCGGGCACCGGCGACTACCTCAGCGACGTTTTCTTCTCCGACCTTCCCCTCCCACACGCGGTCCGGGCCGGCATTGCCGCCTGTGGATTCGTTCGCGCAACCCCCGTGCAGGCCAGGACGCTCCCGCTCCTCCTGGCTGGCAAGGACGTGGCCGCGCAGGCCCAGACGGGGACCGGAAAGACGGCGGCCTACCTCGTCTCGATCCTGACCCGGCTCATCGAGGCGCCTTCTCCCGCGACGCGAAAGCCGGGGGCGCCCCGCGCTCTCATCGTCGCCCCGACACGGGAGCTGGCGGTCCAGATCGAGCACGACGCGCTCCTCCTGTCGCAGTTCGTCAAGCCCCGCATCGTGACCGTCTACGGCGGCCTCGACTACGCGCGGCAGCGAAGCATGCTCCGGGACGGCTGCGACATCCTGATCGGTACCCCGGGCCGGCTCCTCGACTACGAGGGACAGGGGGCGACGTCCTTCGGCTCGGTGGAGTGCCTCGTCATCGACGAGTGCGACCGCCTGTTCGACCTGGGCTTCCTGCCCGACCTTCGCCGCATCCTCCGCCGCTGCCCGCCTCCCAGGCGCCGCCGCTCGATGATGTTCTCGGCCACCCTCTCCTGGCGCGTCATGGAGCTCGCCTGGGAGCACATGAACGAGGCCGAGCGGGTCGAGATCGCATCCGAGAGGCTGACGGCCGACCGCGTCGTCCAGAGCCTCTTCCACGTCGGGAGCTCGGAGAAGCTCTCCCTCCTCGTCGGCATCCTCCAGCGGGAGGGTGAGGCGACGCGGACGATGCTCTTCGTCAACACGAAGCGCTTCGCCGAGCGGCTCGTCGACCGCCTCGAGCGGCACGGGTTCCGGTGCGGAGCGATCTCGGGCGACATTCCCCAGGCCAAGCGGCTGAAGATCCTCGCCGACTTCAAGTCGGGAAAGCTCCCGATCCTGGTCGCGACCGACGTGGCGTCCCGGGGCCTTCACATCGACGGCGTCACGCACGTCATCAACGTCGACCTGCCGATGGACCCGGAGGACTACGTCCACCGGATCGGCCGGACGGCGCGAGCGGGCCAGTCCGGCCGGGCGATCTCCCTGGCCTGCGAGGACTACGTTCAGTCCCTCTCCTCGATCGAGAAGCTGATCGGGATGAAGATCCCGGTGGAGCACGCGGAAGACGCGCTCTTCAAGCGACGCCCCGCTCCTGTTCGCGAGCCGGTCCGGGTCTCGGGTGGACCGCGTCACGGCGCCCCCGACTCGCGAGACGAGGACGAAGCTTCGGGACTGCCGCCTCCGCCGCCCCCACACGTCGCGCGGCCGCCGCAGGCCCCGCGCTCCGTGCCTCCCCGACGCCCCGAGCCTCTGCCGCCGCCCGTCGCCCTCGTGCCGGTCACGGGCGAATCGGTCGGGGTTCTACCGGCCGCCGCCGAGCCCGTCGCGGCTGTGCCCGTCGCGGTCGAACCGGTTGCGGTCGGGCCCGTCGCGATCGCGCCCGTCGTCTTCGAAGAGCTCCCGGTCCCCGAGGCGGGGAAAGAGACCCCGGAGGAGCCCGTGGGCACGCCGGAGGGCCCGGCCGACTTCTGGACTCGCGAGGCGTTCGGACTCGAGATCCCCGAGGCGGGATTCGGCGTCGCCGATTCCCCGGCGACTCCGGGAAGTCCGGCGCGCAGGAAGCGCCACCGGCGCCGTCGTCCCGGAGCGCCCGCTCCCTCCCCTGCCGTCCCCTGAACCGTGTCTTCCGCGGCTTATCATTCCTCCGCCGGGAGGAAGACCATGCCGTACGCCGGAGTCCGCGGTCAGAGGTTCTACTACGAGGTCGGGGGCGAGGGAGAGTTCGTCGTTCTCCTGCACGGTGTCCTCGCGAGCGCCGACATCATGGAAGCTCCGGCGACCGGCCTGGCGTCGGGGTTCCGGGCGGCGCGGCTCGACCGGCGCGGCTGTGGCCGGACGACGCCGCCGACGGACGGCCCCGTCCCTCTCAACGAGGAAGCCGACGACATCCTCGCCCTCCTCGACTGGTTCTCGATCGAGAAAACGCACTTCGTCACACACGACGAGGGAGCCGAGGTCGCGCTCGAATTCGCCCTCAGGAATCCCGGCCGGACCGGGTCGCTCGCGCTCCTGGCGCCTTCGCTCGAGGGTTTCTCCCTCAGCCCCGAGGCCGCAGCGACGGCCGCGGACCTCCGGGCCTCGCTGAAGGTGGACGTTTCGAAGGCGCTCCAGGAGAAGCTCTTCTCCTCGGCGATCTTCGACGCGGCCCGGGAGCGCGAAGGAGTCTTCGAGCGGATCGAGGACATCTTCCGGCGCTACCCCCAGAGCCCCGGCCGTCTCGACCGCATTCCACGTGCCGGGGCCGCTCTCGCGGGCCGCCTCGGCGCCGTTTCCGCACGCACCTTCGTCCTCGTGGGCGAGCGCGACGTGGAGGACCGGATCCGCTGCGCGAAAGCGATCGCGGCCGGCATCCCGGGGGCCGAGATCGCGCTCCTCCCGGAGGCGTCACGGTTCCTGCACATCGAGGAGAGCCGGGCGGTGATGCGCAGGCTCACGGACTTCTTCCTTCCCGAGCCTGAATTCGAGCCGTAAGGGCTCACGGGCCCTA
>CAVOJA010000055.1:0-18075 GCA_963696015.1 uncultured Holophagales bacterium | reverse complement strand
GAAGCTGATCGAGGGTGCGGTCAAGGACCTCACCGCGATCACCGGCCAGAAGCCGACCGTGACGAAGGCCCGCAAGTCGATCGCCCAGTTCAAGCTGCGCGAGGGCATGCCGATCGGGGCGCACGTGACGCTGCGCGGCGATCGCGTGTGGGAGTTCCTCGACCGGCTGCTGTCGGTCGCGTTGCCCCGCATCCGCGACTTCCGCGGCCTGTCCGACCGTCAGTTCGACGGGCACGGCAACTACACGTTCGGCCTGACCGAGCAGTCCGTGTTCCACGAGATCGACCAGGACAGGATCGACCGGGTCCGCGGCATGGACATCACGGTCGTGACCACGGCCACCACCGACGACGAGGCGCGGGCCTTCCTCAAGCTCCTCGGCTTCCCGTTCAAGGAGAACTGACATGGCGAAGACCGCCCTCGTCAACAAGGCGAACGCCACGCCGAAGTTCGGCGTGCGCGGCTACACGCGCTGCCAGCGGTGCGGGCGTCCGCGTTCGGTCTACCGCAAGTTCGGCCTGTGCCGGATCTGCGTGCGCGAGATGGCCCACCGGGGCGAGCTCCCCGGTGTCACCAAGAGCAGCTGGTAAGCATCCGACGACGTCGGTAGGTCGCGGCAGCCCGCTGCCCGCGATACCCCGACAGAGAGGGGCACCGCCCCCATGACCATGACCGACCCGATCGCAGACTTCCTGACGCGCCTCCGCAACGCGAACACGGCCCACCACGACTCCGTGGTGATCCCGTTCTCGAAGCTGAAGTCGCACATCGCGGAGATCCTGCAGGCCGAGGGCTACATCGCGGGGTGGATCGTCGAGGACGCCCAGGTGGGAAAGAACCTCGTCGTCACCCTCAATTCTCGGGCTACACGGAGCGCGAGAAGACCCTGATCGGCCGGAACTACCTCCTCCCGAGGCAGCTCGCCGAGAACGGACTGACCCCCGACCAGCTCGAGGTGGCCGACGGGGCCCTCGCGGAGATCATCTCGTCCTACACGCGCGAGGCGGGCGTCCGCCAGCTCGAGCGGGAGCTCGGGAAGCTGGGGCGCAAGGTCGCCCGGAAGATCGCGGCCGGCGAGATCGAGAAGGCGCTCGTCGACGCGCCCGACGTGGCGCCGATCCTCGGCCGGAAGAAGATCCAGCCCGAGAAGATCGTCCACGAGGACCAGGTCGGAGTCGCCACCGGCATGTACTACACGCCCGCCGGCGGCGACATCATGTTCATCGAGGCCGCGCTGATGCGCGGGAAGGGGGAGGTCCTCCTGACCGGCCAGCTCGGCGACGTGATGAAGGAGTCGGCCCGCGCGGCGTGGACCTTCGCCCGTTCGCACGCCGCCCTCCTCGGCATCGACGACACGGCCTTCGAGCGCGACCTCCACATCCACGTCCCCGCCGGGGCGATTCCGAAGGACGGCCCCTCGGCCGGCGTGGCGATGGCCTCGGCCCTCGTCTCGGCGCTCTCGAAGCGCCCCTGTCGCCGCGACGTCGCGATGACGGGGGAGGTGACGCTTTCGGGGCGGGTCCTGCCGATCGGCGGAGTGAAGGAGAAGCTCCTCGGCGCCGTCCGGGCGGGGATCCGGACGGTCGTCCTGCCGAAGGAGAACGTCCCGGATCTCGAAGACCTCCCGCAGGACGTGAGGGACGGTCTCGAGATCGTCCCGGTGCAGGACTTGAGCGAGGCGCTCGCGGTCTCGCTCAGGGGCCGCGTCCAGGGTGGGCTACTGCTCTTCACGGACGAGGCGGCCGGAGGCCCGAAGCAGGCGCCGGCGGCGCACTGACGGGTGTGGCGCGGAGCCCCTGTGGGAGACTCCGTGCCATGCAGCAGGAGCTCGAGCGGCGCCTCGACGACATGGACGACTGGAAGGACGCCCTCCTGGGCTCTCTCACCATCGAGAGCGGGGAGAGGCTCGCCTTTCGCCGGGAAGGGAAGGGCTGGTGTGCGCTCGACGTCGTCCAGCACCTCGTCCTCGTCGAGGAGGGAGTCGTCGGCTACGCGCGAAAGAAGCTGCAGGCGGCGCCGCAACCGGTTTCTCTCCGCGACCGGGCGAAGCTCGCCCTCCTCGTTCTCATCCTGAGGTCGCCGATCCGGTTTCGAGCGCCCGTGCCGCAGGTCATTCCCAAAGAGACCTTCCCGCTCGAGGTGATATCGGTCCGGTGGGAAGAGGTCCGCAAGGACCTTCGGGAGATTCTCGGATCCCTGCCGGCGGAGCGCCGGAAGACCCTTCTCTTCCGGCACCCGATCTGCGGGGCGCTCGACCCGGCAGGGACGCTCGATTTCCTCGAGGAGCACGCGAAGCACCACGATGCGCAGATCCGGCGGATCTGGCGCGCGCCGGGCAGGCCCGCGTAGGGGAGCCGGCCGTCAGGCCGGCGGCGTGGCCTTCTCGTGCGCGAGGAGCCATGCCTTCCGGGATATGCCCCCGGCGTATCCGCGGAGGCCGTCCTTGCCGACGACGCGATGGCACGGCACGACGATCGAAACGGGGTTCGCGCCGTTCGCGGCGCCGACGGCCCGCACGGCCCGCGGGCGCCCGACGCGCCGGGCCAGCTCCGCGTAGGTGATCGTCGAACCGGCAGGGATTCCGCGAAGCGCCGTCCAGACGTCCCTCTGGAACGGCGTCCCGGCGACGTCGACCGGGACCGATTCGAGCGCCCCGAGCTCGCCCCCCAGGAAGCGTCGAAGCGCGGAGACGGCGCCGGCGGGGTCGCTCGCCTCGTGAGGCGCGAGAGGCCCGACGCGAGCTTCGAGGCGGGCGAGGAGGCGCGGGGCCGAGTTGGCGAAACCGGCGGCGACGAGCGCACCGCCTTTCGCGGCGAACCAGAACGGGCCGACAGGGGTTTCGAAGGTGGCGGTCTCGAGCGGCGTCTTCATGAGTGCTCCTGGCTTGCGAGCTCGGTCCAGAGGTGGATGAGGGCGTAGGCGCGCCAGGGCCGCCAGGCGCGGGCACGGGCCTCGACGGCCGCAATCGTTGGGAGTACGGTCCCGTTCGCGAGCGCTTTCCGGAGACCGAGGTCTCCCGCCGGAAGGGCGTCGGGCTCTCCGAGCGCACGGAGTGCGATCACCTGTGCCGTCCAGGGGCCGATGCCCGGGACGCCGGCCAGGCAGGTCTCGGCCTCGTCGAGCGAGGCGGCCGGGCCGAGGTCGATGCGTCCCAGGGCCACCTCGCGCGCCAGGTGCCGGAGCGTCTCTGCGCGCCGGGAGGTCAGGCCGATCGAAGCGACGTCCGCTTCCGCCAGCTCCTCGGCGCGGGGAAAGAGAAGTGCGAGCCCTCCGCGCGCCTCTCCCGCGGGGAGGGAGCGCCCGAACTTCGAGGCGAGTCGAGCGGCCAGCGTCCGCGCCGCCTTCACCGAGACCTGCTGTCCCAGGACCGTTCGGACGGCGGTCTCGAACGGGTCCCAGGCCCCCGGCACGCGCAGGCCGGGGCGCCGCGCGACGAGCGGGACGAGGAGCGGGTCGGTCGCGAGGCGGGCGGCGATCATCACCGGGTCGGCGTCGAGGTCGAACAGGCGCCCCGCGCGACGGGTCGCCTCGAGCGCCGAGGCCGGACCGAGGCCCTGGAGGTGGAGGGAGAGGACTCCCCGGTCCACGTCGATCCTCGCCTCGACGATGCCGGCCGATCCGCCGAGCTCCGCGGTCCGCCTGTAGACGCCGTCCGAAACCTCCTCGACGCCTGGAACGGCGCGGGCCGCGAGGAACGCGAGGAGGGATGCGTCGTCGAACGGCGGGCGAAACGGAAGTCGCAGGACGATGTCCCCCCGGTCCGTCGCGGTCGTCGCCGACCGCCGGAGTTCGGTCGGGGAGACGCCGAACGCGGCCCGCATCGCTTCGTTGAAGCGCCGGACGCTGGAGTAGCCCGCCGCGAGCGCGACGTCGGACATCCGGAGAGACGTGTCGTCGAGGAGCCTCCGGGCGAAATGGAGGCGCCTCGTCCGCGCGATGACCACGGGGGACGCGCCGAGGTGCTCGCCGAACAGCCGCCGAAGGTGCCGTTCCCCGACGCCGAGGCGGGACGCGAGTACGTCGAGCGGGGCGTCGTCGGCGAGGCCCGCCTCGATCTGGCGGAGGGCGCGCGCGACGGTGGCGGACGTGCCGGTCCAGGCCGGGGTCCCCGGCGCGGTCTCGGGTCGGCAGCGGAGGCAGGCGCGGAAACCCGCTTCTTCGGCAGCGGCCGCGCAACGAAAGAAGCGGAGGTTTCGAGGTTTCGGCAGGGGGGCCGGGCAGCCGGGACGGCAGTAGATGCCGGTCGAGGTCACGCCCGCGTAGAAACGTCCGGCGAACCGGCGGTCCCTGCCGAGGAAGGCGGCGAGGCAGGACTCGTGGTCGATCTCCACGCCGGGAGTGATATCCCACCCGGGACGCTTCCGTCTGGCGGTTTTCGGACCTGGCTGTCGAGGGGACCGGGCGAGCGCGGAGTATCGTATGTGCGGAGCGCGAGAATGCCTCGACCGACCCCCCTCCCCGAGAAGGCCCGCTGGCTCGTTCTCGTCGCGGGTCTCACCGCTGCGATTCCCCTCTACGCCGTCGTCGTTTTCGTTCTCGCGTCGTCAGGGGAGGCTCCCGTCGGGCCCGCACCGGCGGGCCTGCGATACGGTTTTTACGGCGCTGCGTTCGCCCTGGCGCTCGTCGCTCTCTCCATCGCGCCTCGCGTCGGCACCGACCCCGCGACGGCTCTCCCGTTCGACGTCTTCCTCCGGCGGACCCTTCTCTCCCTCGTCATCGCCGAGGCTTCGGCGATCCTCGGGCTGGTCCTGTTCTTCCTCGGCCGCAACCTCGCCGACTTCCTCGTCCTCGCGGGCCTGGCGCTCGCGGTCAGCCTTCTGGGGATCATCCCGCGCGGGCTGCGCTGGTTCCGCCTTCGGGAGGAGCCCGTTGGAGGCGGGGCTCCGCCGTTCTCTCAGGGCTGAAGAGGTCCTTGCCGGTCGTCAGTCCGGCTTGCCTTCGACCGCGTCGGCGATGCCGAGGAATTCCGGGTAGGCGACCGCGGGCCAGCTCTCGGCCGTGAGCGCTCCGTACTCCCGCGAGAGGAGCGACACGCGGAATGCCGTCTCGACGTCCGGCGCCTCGTAGACGTCCATGAAGTCGTACGGGCCGAGCAGAGCGTAGTGGGCGATCCAGCGAAGGCCGGGGCAGACCGCCTCGACCTTCTTTTTCCAGTCGTGGCCAGTGGCCCGGCGGCCCGACGCCCCTTGAAGTGCCGCGGGGGTGAGCTTCGTCATCAGGACGTACGTCACCATGACGGATCCTCCTTTCGACGTTCTGTCGGTTGCGGCCGTCAACGTTACACCCGCTCGCCGTGGAAGGAGGAGTGCCCTCGACGGGCGGGCTCGTCTCGCGTAGCGTCCGGGGTATGGCCGTCGACGTCGACATCGTCTACACGGGCGACCTCCATTGCGAGGCGACCCATCGCCCCTCCGGAACGAAGCTCGTGACCGACGCCCCCGTCGACAACGGTGGCAAGGGCGAGGCGTTCTCTCCCACCGACCTCTGCGCGACATCCCTCGGCGCCTGTCTCGTCACGACGATGGCTCTGGTCGCCCAGCGCCACGGGATCGAGCTCGCCGGGACGACCGTCCACGTCGTCAAGGAGATGGTTGCAGACCCGCGACGCCGGATCGGCACCCTCCGGACGACGGTCACCTTCCCGGCAGGCCTCTCGGTGTCAGCCGGGGACCGCGCTCTCCTCGAGGCGACGGCGCGCGCCTGCCCCGTTACCCAGAGCCTCGGGCCGCTCGTCGAGGTGCCGATGGAGTTCCGCTGGCCCGGCTGAACATGACCCCCGAGAGCGGAAATGGAAACGGGGCCGGGCGAGCCGGCCCCGTTTCCCGTTGAATCCGGCCTCTCCCGGCCTCAGCGCTTTCCGAGCCTTTCGAGCAGCACGGAGACCGCCTTCTCGAGCTGCTGGTCCCTGCCGGCGGCCTCCAGCGACGGGTCGTTGTCGATCTCGTAGTCGGGGGCGAGGTGCTTGTTCTCGGTCAGGTCCCCGGCGGGGTCGAGGTAACCGACCTCGGGGATGCCGAAGGTCAGGGTCTTGTCCTGCAGGCGCTCCCACCAGACGGAAGTGCAGGTTCCCGGCACCTGCATGCCGACCGTGTCGCCCAGCTTCAGCGCCTTGTAGGCGGTCGGGAAGCAGTGGGCGTCGGAGTCGTTGCCCTCGTTCATCACCACGATCGAAGGCTTCGTCCAGCGCATCCCGGGCTCGACGCCGATCTGCCTTCCTCGCGGCACGGCGCGGTAGTAGGGCCTGCCCCGACAGGAAGACGGTCAGCGGCTCGACCAGGTTTCCGCCGCCGTTAAATCTGGTGTCGAGGACGATCGCTTCCTTGTCCACCGCGCGGCCGAAGATCTCCTCGAAGATCTCGCGGTAGGCCCCGTCGTTCATTCCGCGGATGTGGGCGTAGCCGAGACGGCCGCCCGAGAGTCGCTCCACCTCGGCACGGCGCGAGCGGACCCAGTGCGCGTAGAGGAGGGGCGCCTGGTCCTGCCAGGAGATCGGCTTGACGCTCTCCTCCCAGCGCTTTTGGCTCGCCGGGTCGAGCAGGGAGAGCCGCACCCGCCTGCCGGCCTTGCGGTTCAGGAGCGGATACCAGTTGGCGCCCGGCGCGATCGGCATGCCGTCGATGGCGGCGATCACCACTCCGGCGCGCACCCTCGTCCCGGCCTGCTGCAGGGGCGATTTTTCGATCACCTCGAGGACGCGCACGCCCTCGCCGGTCCAGGCGGGATCCGGGAAGAAGCCGAGCGCGGCGGTCGAGTCGGCGTCGGGCCGCGTCGGGCGGTAGCGCCCGCCCGTGTGGGAGGCGTTCAGCTCTCCCTGCATCTCCGAGATCAGCTCGGCGAAGTCGCGGTTGTCGTCGACGTGGGGGAGGAAGCGGCCATAGGCAGCCTTCATCGCGGGCCGGTCGACGCCGTGCAGGTTCTCGACGTAGAACTTCTTCTGCGTCTGGCGCCAGGCGTGCTCGAAGAGCGCCTCCCGTTCGGCGGCTGCGCGCAGCTCGAGCTTCGCGGAGAGCTTGACCGGGGTCGTCTTGCCCGACTCGAGGTCGACCGTGACCATCTTGTCGTCGGCGAGCACGACGGCCTTCTTCCCCTCGGCGTCGAGGTGGAAGGCGGCGGAGCGCTCGGCGTCGAGCTTGGCGAGCAGCTTGATCTCCTTCTTGCGCGCAGGTACTTCCAGAGGTCGTAGCCCTTCTCGAAACGCGCGAGGTAGACGAGGGTCTCGCCGTCGGGCGTGAGGTCGGCGTCGGCGAGGTCGGCCGAGTGCATCGAGAAACGCACCGTCCTGTCCTCGATCGCGTCGAGCTCGAGAGTCACCGGGTCGGGGAGCCTCGCCGGCGGCTTCTCGGCCGGGGCCTTGTCGCCGTCCTTGTCCTTGTCCTTGCCCTTCTCCTTTTCCTTTGCCTTGTCCGCCTCCTTCTCCTTGTCGGCGAGCTGCGCGTAGCTGCCCTCGTCGAGCCGGAAGCGATCCCACGCCTTGCGCGTGAGGAAGGCTGCGAAGACGTCCTGCTCGCGCGGCCAGCCGGCCTGCTGGCGCGCGCCGTGACGGTCCGTCGCCCAGAGGAGGACCTCGCCCTTGCGCGCCCATTGCGGACGTTCGTCCTCGTATCCGCTTCGCGTCAGGTTCGTCACGGAGGCACCGCCGGCGGCCGGCATCAGGCCGACCTCGCTCGACCAGCGGGTGGGGCTGAGAAACTGGACGGCGATCGTCCTTCCGTCGGGCGACCACTCGTACCACTGGTCGCCATCGGCGTAGGAGTAGTTCATCTCGCCGGGCAGGACGGTGCGGCTCTTTCCGCTCGCGACGTTCAGCACCTTGAGCGTCGTGCGCTCCTCGAGGTAGGCGACCTCCTTGCCGTCCGGGGAGAACCTGGGCTGAAACTCCTCGGCCGCCGTGGCCAGGACCGCGGTCTCCTTCAGGCCGGTCGCGTTGAAGAAGGCCGGCTCCTCCGGGTCCGTGCGGTCGGTGCGGTAGATGTTCCAGCTCCCGTCGCGCTCCCCGGCGTAGAGGAGGCTCTTGCCGTCCGGAGAGAAGCTCACCGAGCGCTCCTGGCCCGGGGAATCGGTGATGCGGCGTGTCGTGCCGTGCTCGACCGACGCGACGAAGACTTCGCCGCGGGCGACGAAGGCGATCTCCTTGCCGTTCGGCGAGAGGTCGAGCTCGTTGACCTCGCCCGAGACGGTGAGGGGCGCCACCGCGAGGTCGCCCCTGTCGGCGGCGGCGGTGACCTCGAGCTTTCGGCTCTGCGTGGCTCCGGCCGGGCGGGTCCAGATCTCGCCGTCGAACGCGTCGCAGAGGTCTCCGGCGGCCGAGATGCTGAGGAAGCGCACCGGGTGGACGGAGTGGGTCGTGATCTGCACGGGGTCTCGGGGGTTTTCGAGGTCGAGCCGCCAGACGTTGAAGCTGCCGCTCTTTTCGGACAGGTAGTAGAGCGCTCGCTCGCCGGGTGCCCACACCGGCTGGCGTTCGTCGACACCGGTGGCGGTGAGGCGGCGGTGGGTGTTGGTGGCGCGGTCCCAGACCCAGACGTCGCGGGCGAAGGAGGAGTTGTCGTGCTTGCGCCACTCCATCTCGTAGCCCTTCTGGTCGGAGTAGGCGAGTCGCTCGCCGGCCTGGTCCCAGACGGCGTATGGCGCGGGCGTGCTGAGCACCTGCACCGGCATGCCGCCGGCGAGGTCGACGCGGTAGAGCTCGGGCTGGGCGCTCGTGGGGAACTGCACGTTCGTGGCGCTGTCGAGCCGGGCGGAGCCGAAGAGGACTCCCTTGCCGTCCGGAGTGAAGCTCGTCGGCGTGTCGTCGGCGGAATGGAAGGTCAGACGTCGGGCCTCGCCGCCGGCCGCCGGCATGACAAAGACGTCGAAGTTGCCGTAGCGGTCCGAGGCGAAGGCGATCTGGCGGCCGTCCGGCGACCAGACAGGAGCGGTGTCGTAGGCGGCGTGGACGGTGAGCGGGGACGCGGCCCCGCCGGCACGCTCCAGAGGTCGCCGCGGTCGCTGAACGCCACGGTTCGACCGTCCGGGGAAATCGCCGCGGCTCGCAGCCAGAGAGCCTTCTCCGCGTGAGCCGTGCCCGTAACGGCGGTTGCGAGGAGCGCAATCAGCGCCCATGCCGTTCCCCAGGTTCCGAATCGAGCCTGCTTCGTCGACGTCATCACGAGCTCTCCTGCTTCATCGGCATTGAGGGGGTCGGGTCCGTCCTCGGGGATCTGAGCACGGCGAAAGGACCTGACGGACCGCCGAGTGGGGCGCGGGCGATGGATCGGACGGGTGACCGGGGGCGGACGACACCCGGCTATGTCCGTACGCTCCCGGCGGGAAAAGGTCCCGGCGCGAGCCCACGGGCATCGAATCCCCCTCCGGCGGCCCGCGTCCGCAAGAGCTGGACCTGCCCGAAGGCGAAGGGAACCACAGTCTCCACCCGGAGGATCCTCGGGCCCAGGCCGAAGGCGCGGAAGCCGTGTGCCTCGAGGAGCTCGAGCTCGAAGGGAATCCACCCGCCTTCGGGACCGATCGCGAGCACGGCCGGGGACCCGGGTCTGCCGACGAGGCAGTCCGCCGGGCTACGCGTGGCGGCAGGGTGGGCCAGCAACCGAGGGCAGCTCACGGCTGGCCAGAAGAGCTCGAGCTCGTCCTCGACGAAGGCGCGGAAGCGCCTGCGCACCACCACCTCGGGCAAGACCGTGTCACACGCCTGCTCCAGACCGAGGACGAGGTTCCTCTCGACCTCTCCGGGCTCGAGGAAGGGAGTGTCGAAGTAGCTCTTCTCCGCCCTTCGGGCGGCCAGCAGGACGATGCGGCGTGCCCCCAGCGATGCGGCAGACTGGAGGACGCGGCGCAGCACCTTGGGTCGGGGCATGGCGAGGAGAAGGTCGAGCCCGGTCGGGGGGGGCGGGTCCTCCGACAAGCGGACCGAGAGACGCACCTCGTCCGGCTCGACGAAGAGCACCGTCCCCTTCCCGATCCGGCCGTTGAGCTGGCCCACGGTGAGGCTGTCGCCGACCCGGGCGCGGTGGATCTCGCAGACGTGCCGGGCACGACGGCCTGTGAGCCGCACGGTGTCTTCGGAGGCGAAGTCCTCGGGAAACAGGAGAATCAGGTTCACGGTCGGACCCAGCAGGCACGAGCCATCGCGCAACCGCATTATCAAGGGCAGAGGCGCGGCCACCCGGAGAAGGGGACGGTGCTAGCGTCCCACCCTGCGCTACTCGTTCCCGACGCACCTCTCCTGCACGATGTGCGAGACGACGTTCGAGCCGACGCGACAGCTCGACGTCTGCACCGCGGCCGGCTGCGGCGGATCCCTCTTCGCCGGATACGACCTGCCGTCTTTCTCCCGGCACGATGTCGCCGGGAGGGACCGGACGATCTGGCTGTGGCACGAGCTGATGCCGGCGAGGAGCGCGGACGAGATCGTCACGCTGGGAGAGGGGGGGCGCCCCTCCTTCACGCGCCGCAGCTCGGGGCTCGCTTCGGGATGCCCGACGTCTGGATCAAGGAGGAGGCGTCGAACCCGACGGGGTCGTCCAAGGCGCGCTGACTGGGCGCGGCGGTCACGATGGCGAGGGTGCTCGGGGGACGGGCCGGCGCGCTGCCGACCGCGGGAAACGCCGCGGGCGCCGCGGCCGCCTACGCGGCGAAGGCCGGGCTCGCCGGCCACGTCTTCATGCCGCGCGACACGCCGAAGGTCTTCCGGATCGAGTGCGAGGCGTACGGCGCCCACATGACGCTCGTCGACGGCCTCATCGACGACTGCGGACGGATCGTGGCGCAGAGGAAGGACGCCGAGGGGTGGTTCGACGCCTCGACGTCGAAGGAGCCGTACGGCGTCGAGGGGAAGAAGACGATGGGATACGAGATCGCCGAGCAGCTCGGCTGGAAGCTTTCCGACGTCGTCGTCTATCCCACCGGCGGCGGCACGGGCCTCATCGGGATGTGGAAGGCGTGGGACGAGATGGAGCGCCGCGGCTGGGCGGGCTCCTCGCGACCGCGGATGGTTGCCGTCCAGGCCGAGGGGTGCGCGCCGATCCCGCGGGCGTTCGAGGCGGGCGAGCCGGTCCCTGTCCGTTTCCCCGACGCGCATGCGTATGCCAGCGGCTTGCGCGTTCCGCAGGGCTACGCGGATACCCTGATCCTGAAGATCCTCCGCGTCTCGAAGGGCGAGGCGGTGACTGTGACGGACGACGAGATGCGCCGGGGCGCCCTCGAGACGGCTTCGAGGGAAGGGCTCTTCGCCGCACCCGAGGGCGGGGCCGCCTGGATCGCCGTGGAGAAGCTCCTCGCGACGGGAGAGCTCGACCGCGGCGACCGGGTCGTCGTCTTCGACACCGGAACGGGATACAAGTACGTCGAGTAGAAGAGGAGGCGGACCATGAAACCCACACCACCGGGCTGGCCACGCATATCTCAGGCGCTCTACTACGAGGACGCCGCGAACGCGATCGACTTCATCTGCGACGCCTTCGGTTTCGAGGTACAAATCAAGGTCGTGGGTGAGGGCGGACGTATCGAGCACTCCGAGCTCGTCTACGGCGGCGGCCTCGTCATGGTGGGGGACGTCGCGGGTCGCGAAGAGAAGTACCCGTACCGGCGCAGCCCGAGCCAGGTCGGCGGCATCAACTCGCAGAGCCTCATGGTCTACGTCGACGACGTGGAGGCCCACTACGTTCGTGCCGTGGCGGCCGGCGCGAAGGTCCACGCGAAGCTGACGACCGTGGACTACGGCGAGGAGCACTGGAGCGATCGGGGCTACGAGTGTGAAGACCCGGGCGGCCACCACTGGTGGTTCTACCAGCGGCTTCGGGATCCGAAGCCGACGCCCTGATCTGTGGCGGCCGTCAAAACGAGTTGCGGTCGATCATCGAAGGGAGCGGCTCTTTTCCGCAGCCTGTAAATGACTGACGCCAAGGACATTGGCGTCGAGCCGAGGCCGGGAAAGAGCTGATTTCGCCGGGGATAACGAGCTTGCCATTCGTTATCCCTGACCCAGAGGAGTGAGCAAGGGACGGGACACTTCGCCGTCGATCTCGTACCGCGACCCGGGGAGGTGGGCGCTCACTCCCGCCGAATCCGCAGCCTCCCGCGAATATCGTGATCCGTTGTCCCTGGATCTCCGAGATCACTCTCAATGCTCCGCGGAAGGCGGAGTCTCAGGGCTCCGGGTCGGGAGGGCGTCCGGCATGCGCTCATAAAGCTTTCGAAATCAGCGGTTTGAGAATCGTCATTGAGAAAGAACGCCAACGCTTCGCGGCCTTCGGTGGCAGGGTCCGAAAGGAGCTCGGTGGGCCTCGCGGCTGGCCCGGGGCGACGCGCCTCGTCGAAGAGGCGGTCTTCCTCCTAAGCTGCGCGAGAGGCCCGGAACTACGACAGGGGGGCGAAAGAAAGCGCGGGACCCCGCCGACACCATCTCGTCATCGGCAGGTAGGGGTCAGCCATCGAGGCGCTTCGGTCCCGATTCGCTGGAAGCGATCACCTCGAGCGCCTCCTCGCGTTCGTCCGCGGCGACGAGCGTGAGGGCGAGGAGCGCGATACTCCGGGGGGTCTTCTGGAGGCGATTCGCTTCGCGCGCCGCTGTCAACGCCCCGGAGGCACGCCCGGGGTCGAGCAGCGCCCGACGGGCCGCTTCGCGGAGCGCGTGCGCGCGGGCCACGAGGCGCATGAGCGGCAGGAGGTCCGTACCGCAGCGGGCGCACGTGACGACGGCGCGCCACGGCGCGCGGCAGGTGGGACAGCGGAGATCCGTCACTTCTCCTCGACGAAGAAGAGGAGGTCTTCGAGCTGCTGCGAGAGGCTCGAGAGGAGGTGCGTGTCCCCCGTCGCCAGGGCCTCCTCGATCCTCTCGTGGAGCGAGATCGCCTCTTCTCGGTCCTCGGAGCTCATCCGTGGCTGCAGGGCGCTGCTGCGCTCGAGGAGCGCCTGGGCCGGCGAGGGTTCTGCGCCCTGCGGACCGTCGTGCGTCTCGTCGTTCTCGTCGTCGTCGAGGCCCTCTCCGTCGTCCTCTTCCCCGCTGTAGAGGTTCTCTTCGTCCGCGGCGAGCTCCCGCATCCTCTCGCGGGCCTTCTCGATCTCCTGGGGCGAGAGGGCGGTCGTCGCCTTCTCGATGGTGATCGCCTTCGAGAGGCCGGTCCGCTTCTCGACCGCCGTCACGCGGAGAACGCCGTCGAGGTCGAGGTCCATCCGGACGAGAATCTCGTTCCCGGCCGGAACGTTGGAGAGCCCTTCGACCGCGAAGCTCCCGATCGGGATGTTGTGGAGGGCATTCGGGTCGTCGCCCTGGAAGATGTCGAGGCGGACCGCCTTCTGCGCTTCGTCGACGGTGAAGTAGCTCTCCGTCCTGCCGACCGGCAGCGGCGTGTTCCGCCGGATGATCGGTCGGTAGCAGAACGGCGTGAGGTGGCCGTCGTGGTACCCGAGGTGGGACGGGCCGAACGAGTAGGGGGTGACGTCGACGAGGACTTTCTCGATCTGGTGCCCCGCGAGGCGGCTCGCGAGGACTCCGGCGCCGAGGGCGACGCAGAGGTCGGGGTGGAGGTCCTGCCGGGGACGAATCCCCGTCGCCTGCTCGAGGAGCTCGGAGACGAGCGGCGTGCGGGTGGCGCCGCCCACGAGGAGGATGGCGTCGAGCTCGGCCGGGCGCTTGCCCGCGTCGGAGAGCGCCTTGTGAACGCTGTGGATCGTCCTCTCGAGGAGGTGCTCGATGAGCCTCTCGTAGCCCTCGCGCGAGACCTCGACGTCGAGGTGGACGGGGACTCCGCGGGCTTCGGCGAGGTGCTCTTCGCGGACCCGGGCCCAGGGCTCGGAGCTCAACCGCTTCTTGGCCTCTTCCGCTCCCTGGAGCAGCCGGCTCATCGCCCGCCGGTCGGCGTGCAGGTCGGGGCCGCCCCCCGAGATGAGCTTGCCGTGAAGGTGCTCGAGGAGGAGCTGGTCGAAGTCGTCGCCGCCGAGGTGGGTGTCACCGTGGCTCGCCAGCACTTCGGTCAGGTCGCCCGCGGCGTGGACCACCGACACGTCGAACGTCCCGCCGCCGAGGTCGTAGACGAGGACCGTTTTCGGCTCGTGCCCGTCCTCGCCGTACGCCAGCGCGGCCGCCGTCGGCTCGTTCAGGATCCGGAGCACCTCGAAGCCCGCGATGGCGCCCGCGTCGCGCGTCGCCTGCCTCTGCGCGTCGGAGAAGAAGGCCGGAACCGTGACGACCGCTTTCCGGACGGGCGTTCCGAGCGAGGCCTCGGCCCGTCCTTTCAGCTCCTTCAAGATGAGCGCCGAGACCTCGGGAGGCGTGAAGAGGGTCTCTCCCATCGAGACGGTCTGGGCGCTCCCCATGAGCCGCTTGATCGAGCGGACGGTCCGCTCGGGATAGAGAGCGAGCTGGTTGCGCGCGGGCGCGCCGACGAGAAGCGTCCCATCGGGCGCCATCCCGACGACGGAGGGGAGGATCGGATCCCCGTCGACCGGCAGGACCTGGACCTTTCCGTCGAGGAACGCGGCGACTTCCGAGTTCGTGGTGCCGAGATCGATGCCGACGACGACGTCCGCCACGTTTCACCTCTTTCCTGCGATCGGGGATGGAGCGCTGGCGGCGACCCGTACTTCCGCGAACCGGACGACGGTCTCTCCCGAGAGCCAGCCGGAACGGAAGACGTCGAGGACCGTCCCGGGAGCCACGCCGTCGCGGACGGCGCGCTCCACGGCCCTCATCGTGGCGGGATCGAAGGGGCGCCCTTCGGACGGGACCTCCTGGAGCGACAGGCGGCGCAGGAGGTCATCGAGCCGCTCGAGTGTGAGCTCGTTGCCGCGGACGAGCGCCTCGAGGAGATCGGCGCCCCCGAGGAGGCGTCGTCGCCAGGAGGAGATCGCTGCGAGGCGGGAACGGGCCTGGTCGAGGCCGCGGACGAGGCGATCCCTCACGTCGAGAAGCTCCGAGGCCTGTTCCATCCGGGCCTCCCGCCGCGCGCGAGAAAGGGCCTCGACGGTCGCTCCGCCAGTGGTGCGGCTCTCCAGCTGCTCGATCGCCTCTTTCGACTCCGTCGTGAGGCGGCTCGTGGCGCGGCCGAGGAGGCGCGTCTCCTGCGTCAGGGCCGCCAGCTGAGAGTGGAGCGTCAGGAGGTCGGGCTCGACGGGTACCGCGGTGGGTGCGGCGGCGAGCGCCTCTTCAGAAAGGCCTTCGGGCAAAGGCTCGGTCTCTTCGACCTCGTCGATCCAGGCTGCGACTCTCTCGAGGAGGCGCTGCTTGACCTCGGGCGGCCATCCGTTCCCTTCGGTCGTATCGCTCAACGCCCCAGCTCCTTCAAAGTGGCGATCCAGGGTCTCGGACCGAGGTATCGCTTCTCTTCACCCACCTCGTCGAGAAGGTCGAGGAATCTCTTGAACAGGGGCGGGCCGAAGAGACGCCGCTCGAGGCGAGCGTCCTCGTCACGAATCGCGTCGTACGCTTCGCGGATCTTCTGGAAAGCGACCGGGTCCCGATCGGGAGGGTGGGCGAGGGTCGCTTTCTGGTAGGCGGTCCGGATCTCGGCGTCGCTGGCGGTGTCGTCGACTCCGAGCAGCTCGAATGGGCTCATCGGTCGTCTCCAAAGTCCAAGGGGAGGTTGCTCCACGGGCTCTTCGGCCGCCTCCGGGCCGGCGGCCGCGGAGGTCTTCGCTCCTTCGCCTTCGCGGGGCGGGGAGGCGAGTCGAAGTAGCCCGGGAGAAGGCGCTCGGCGGCGAGGATCTCCTGAATCGCCGAAGCGTCCGGGAGGTCTTCGCCCCAGTGGCCGAGCGAGTCGAGGGCCAGGCGCGCCATCGGTTTCCTGCGCAGCAGCTTCAGGGCGACGCTCACGCTCTGAAGCGCCTCTGAGTCGCGGGTCGTCCCGGCGAGCGCCTGGGCGGCGCGAAGGAGCTGGACCGTCCGGACGACCGCGTCGACATCGCCCCTCGCGGTGAGGGCGCGGGCTCGCGCCACCAGGAACCGGGCAAGGAGAGGCCCGTCGAGGGCGAGGCCGAGCGTCGAGGCGGCGTAAGCCAACTCGGACCAGGCGTCCGCCGCCGGACCGGCGCAAACGGTCAGGAGCTCTTCGGGAGTCGCGTTCGAGAGGTGCCTCCCGGCAGCCTGGACGATGTCGTCTGAGACCCTGAGTCGACGGGAGAGGCGCGGCAGGAGACGCTGCGCCCGGACGAGGGCGGCGAGAGCCTGCACAGGTGAGAAAGCCCTGGCCGCGATGCCGGGCTCTCTCTTGAGGAAGGCCGCGGCGGAGGCCTCGAGAATCCAGGAGAAGGCGGGGTTCTTCACCTCCGCTTCGAGCCGCGCTGCCACCGCCGTCGTGGCGGCGGGGTCGGGCTTCCTGCCGGCCTGGGTCAGCGCCCATTCGAGCGCGGTCAGGTAGGGGCCGAGCTCGCCGTCCGTGGCCTGCGGCTCCTTTTCGGCGAGCTTCAGACCGGACAGGGCCGCGGCGACCTGACCTTTCCGGATCCGGTCCTCCACCTGCCCCACGAGGGCGAAGAAGCGCCTTCCACGAAGCTGGGGGGAGAGGTGCTTCTCCGCGTCGGCCCGCTCCAGGAGCGCGAGCGCGGTCTTCCAGTCCCGGCGGCTCTCCGCCTCTTCCACGAGGAAGACGAGCGGCTCGGAATCGCCGGGCCAGGCCTCGAGCCAGCGGGTTGCCGTCCCTACGGCCGTCTTGCTCTCCTGGGCGACCTGGTGCGACAAGAGAGCCCGGAAGCTCTTCTGCGAGCCGTCCGCGGCGACCGCCTTCTCGAGGAGCGCGCCGCGGTCGAAGACTCTCCGGGACTTCCTCCTGAGGCTCGCCTCCCGGAGGCAGTCGGGACAGTGGTAATCGAGGTCGTCGTCGAAATCACCGTCGTCGTCGAAAGCGAGAAGTGCGTCGAGAAATTCGTCTTCGTCCGGCGGAACCAGGGCAGCCATGTGGCGGCGAATCGCCGCGATTTCCGCGCCCGAGGCCGTCGGCTGCAGGTACTGGCGTGCCTCGAGGAAGCCCTCCCATGCCTCGACGGCCGCCCGCCGGTCGAAATGCTCCAGCGCCAGCGCCACGTGCCGGAGGCTCTCCGGCTTCGACCGGCCGCGGATCAGATCCCGGGAGAGCGCCTCAGGCGAGAGGCCGGCCTGGATCCATCGCGAGACGAGCGTCAGCAGGAACCGGGTCCGTGTTCCCGTTGCCGAGGGAGGGATCGCGGAGAGGATTCGCTCGGCGGCTCGGGTGGCCCGGACCTCGTCCTCCTTCGTCAGGGCGTTCTCGAGCTCTTCGAGGCTCGCTCTCAGCGTCGCGCGGCCGCCGGTCAGCCGTTCCCCGAGAGCCGCGATGGGCGCAGGCAGCGCAGGTGCGGCGTCGGTGCTTCCCGAAAGGCGGAGGAGGAGCGGTCCGAGAGGGGCCACCGCGCTCTCGGGAGGAAGGGCGGCCACGTTTCGGCGGACGGACTCGCTGTCGTTCCGGCTGAGCGCGTCGATGGCGCGGATCAGGAGCTTCCAGGGGGCCAGGGGCGAGGAGCGGGAGACGACGTCGAGCGCGGCCATCGCGCCGTCCGGCAGCGGACCGCGCGTGACGGCTGCGAAGACGTCGCGCACGGCCTCGGCCTCGGCCTTCAGCGGATGGCCGGCGGCGAGGGCGGGCGAGGCCGCCAGGGTGCCCGGGTCGGTGAGCTTGCGGGCGAGCAGGGCGACGAACCGCTTGCGCTCGTCCTCCTCGGCTGCGTCGAGCGCGGCGAGGAGTCCGCGAAAGCCGTCCGCCACCAGATCGCCCTCCTCCCGGAGGGCCGCCATCTGCTCGCGTGCTGCCGGGACGCGCCGCTCTACGAGATCGCAGAGGGAGCGGGCGTCGCGATCGAGGCCTTCGGCCCGGAGCTGTCCGATGCGTGCCGTGTATGCGCGGACGAGAAGGTCGTCGGACGCGGCGCCTGGCGACTTCTTCGCCAAGTCCCTGGCGGCGTCGACCGCCTCGCGGACCCTTCCCTGACCGAGGAGGTCCGCGATGCGAGACGGCTCCGGGCCGAGCAAGGGACTATCGTGTACAGCGCGGTTCGTCATCGATCCCTTCCGGTTTCGCGTGCGGGAATCTACTCGACTTCTCGGGACTGGACCAGCGGGCCCTCGCGGGGGCA
>CAVOJA010000054.1:0-24075 GCA_963696015.1 uncultured Holophagales bacterium | reverse complement strand
GCCATATTGCTCCCGCTCTTCAAGCGGCCGAGGGGTATGCCAGCTACGTCGTCCCGGGAGTCCTGATCCTCATCCTCCAGCAGACGCTCCTCATCGGTATCGGCCTGCGGCGTGCGGCCGACCTCGACGCGCTCGGCGACGGGCCTCTCCTCGCCCGTGCCGCCGCGGCCCTCGTCGTGCCGTTCGTCCTGTCGACGGGCTTCTTCGGCCTGGCGCTCTCGGTCCTCTTCCGGAGGCGCGAGGCGGCAATCCAGACTCTCCTCTTCACGTCGCTCCCCGCGATCCTCGTCGCGAGCGACGCCTGGCCGCCGGAGGCGCTCCCCGCATGGCTCCGATTCGCCTCGCAGGCGATCCCCTCGACGTGCGCGATCCCGGCGCTCCTACGAGTGAACCAGATGGGCGCCTCGCTCGCACATCTGAGACACGAGCTGGCGGTCCTCTGGGGGCTCGTCGTCGTCTTCTTCGTCGCCGCCACGCTCGCGCAGGCCGCCCGGGCGCGGTCTTCGTCCTCACCGTGACCCGCCCCTTCCCCGATCCGGTCCTCCGGGCCGAGTCCCGGCAGGGCCTCAGGCCCCGAGCCGCGCCCGAAGCACGGCGAGCGCCTCGGCCCGCGAGGCGAGGCTCCCCTTGCCCTGGAAGAGCTTGCCCGAGCCGCCGCCCCGCCCGCCGAGCGCCTCGGCGACAGCCGTACCGAGCAGTCGCACGTCGACCGCGGACGCGCCGCCCGCGGCGAGAAGAAACGCCTCGACGCCGTCCTTCGCGCCGGTCAGGAAGGCGACACCCGTCCCAGGAAGGGCGGTGAAGCGCTTGCCGACGCGCTGCAGGAAAGCGAGGTCGCGCCCTTCGAAATGGGCATCCGCGACCGGAGACCCTGCCGCCGAGAGGGTCTCGGCCCTTGCGTCGGCGAGCTCTTCCTCCGCCGAGCGGAGGGCCCTCTGTGCGTTCGAAAGCTGCGCGAGCTTCATCTCCAACGCCTCCGAAAGCCCGACGTCCGGTGCGCCGAGAAGGACACGGAACCGCCCATTCCGCTCTTCGTGCGCGCCGAGCCGGCGACGGACGCGGCCGCCCGCCACGAAGAAGAGTCGCGTGCCACCGCGAAGCCGCTCGGTACCCAGGAGTTTCAGCACTTCGATCTCGCTCGTCGCGCGGAGGTGAGTCCCGCCGCAGGTGTTGAGGTCGATCCCTTCGATCTCGACGAGTCGCACGTCACCCTCGTGCCCTTCCGGAAGACCACGGGTCCGGACGGGGAGGAACATCATCTCCTCGCGACGGACGCGACGGTGGGTCACCCGGCGAGCCGCCCTGATCTCCGATGCGACGTCCGCCTCGAGGCGAACCAGGTCCGCTGGCGTGATCGACGCCGTCGCCAGCTCGATGTCGCACGTTTCGGGGCCGAGGTGAAATGCCGTCGTTTCCCAGCCGAGCCGGTCTGCGGCGACCGCCGTCAGGAGATGCTGGGCCGTGTGCTGCTGCATGTGGTCGAAACGCCGCTCCCAATCCAGATGGAGGTGGGCCGGCCCGTCGGGCACCGGCAATGCGAGGTAGTGGCGGGCTGCGCCGCCGACGGACTGGACGTCGAGGACCCGTACTCCGCCGAGGAGGCCGCGATCGGCGGGTTGCCCGCCCCCCTCCGGGTAAAGGACGGTGTCGTCGAGGACGGCCCAGGGCCGACCGTCCTCGGCGCCGGTCTCGACGACGCGAACGGCCAGCTCGGTGAGATACGGGTCCCGCTCGAAGGCTCTGAGCGCACACATGTTCCGAGGTTACCCGTTCCGCGTCCCGGGAGAGGACGTACCGGGCATTTCAGCCCTCCCACCCAGACCCGGCGACCTACGACTACACGCCACTACTGTCGGTAATCCGACCACTTGTAACATTTTTGTCGTATCTTTCAGGAATGGCCACGCCGCCCTCGTCCAGCCTCCACGCGCTCCTCGAAATCTCGAGAGCCCTTCCCCGAACCCTCGACCGGACCTCGGCCGTGGCCCGGGTCGTCGAGCTCCTCGAGGACGAGCTCGGCACGCTCGCGGCGACCGTGGCACTCGCAGATCCGGACTCGCGAGAGCTTCGGATCGAATCCGCCTCGGGGCTCGCACGCGACTCCGCGAGGCGCGCCCGCTTCCGCCCCGGTGAGGGAATCAGCGGCAGGGTCCTCGACAGCGGGCGGCCGGTGGTGGTCCCCGACGTGTCGAAGGAGCCCCTCTTTCTCGATCGGTCGGGACTTCTCGCCGCCGCCCGCAAGCGCCGCCGCGAGGTGGCGTACGTCTGCGTACCGATTCCGGGCGAAAGGAAGATGGCCGGCGTGCTGGGCGCGGCGTTCCCGCGCGACCCGCACCGCGACTGGGAAGAGGTTGCCGCCGTCCTCGAGGTGACCGCGGCGATGCTCGGGCAGACCCTTCGCGCGCACGGGCGAGTGGAAGCCGAGCGTCATCGGCTCCTGGCGGAGAACCGGCTTCTGAAGGAAGAGCTCCGCGAGCGCTACGAGCTGCGCAACCTCGTCGGGAACAGCGCCCCCATGCGGCGGGTGTACGAGCTCGTCGCTCAGGCCGCCCCCTCCAGCGCGACGGTCCTGCTCCGCGGTGAGTCCGGAACGGGAAAGGAGCTCGTCGCCCACGCGATCCACTACGGATCAACGCGGTCGGCTCGCCCATTCGTGAGAGTCAGCTGTGCGGCGCTGCCGGAGAGCCTCGTCGAGTCCGAGCTCTTCGGGCACGAGGCGGGCGCCTTCACCGGCGCGCGGGGACGCCGTCCGGGCCGATTCGAGCTCGCGGACGGCGGGACGCTCTTTCTCGACGAGGTGGGCGAGATCCCTCCCGCCGTCCAGGTCAAGCTCCTGCGCGTCCTTCAGGAGCGGGAGTTCGAGCGTGTCGG
Source organism: uncultured Holophagales bacterium (assembly GCA_963696015.1). Lineage (GTDB taxonomy): Bacteria > Acidobacteriota > Thermoanaerobaculia > UBA5066 > UBA5066 > UBA5066. Next base: position 21,204 of record CAVOJA010000054.1, on the reverse strand, counting down.
CGGCACGGAGCCGGTCCGCGTCGACGTCCGGCTCATCGCCGCGACGAACAAGGACCTCGAGGCGGCGATGCGCGCGGGGATCTTCCGCGAAGACCTGTTCTACCGGCTCGACGTCTTCTCGATCTTCGTCCCGCCCCTGCGCGAACGCCGGACGGACATCCCTCTCCTGGCCGACCACTTTGTCGAAAAGCTGGCACGGGAGCACCGCAGGGACGTGAGGAGGATCGCCACGACCGCGATCGACGTCCTGATGAGCTACCACTGGCCGGGAAACGTCCGTGAGCTGGCCAACTGCATCGAGCGAGCCGTCCTGGTCTGCGAGGGAGGCGTCATTCACGCCCATCACCTCCCACCGACTCTCCAGACGGCAGAGGTCTCCGGAACGGTTCCTCAGACGTCCCTGGAAGCGGCTCTCGGCACGTTCGAAAAAGACCTCCTCCTCGATGCCGTCAAGATCGCTCGCGGGAACCGCGCCCGCGCGGCCCGGCTGCTCCAGACGACGGAACGGATCCTGTCGTACCGGCTGAAGCGCCACGCGATCGACCCCGACCGATTCCGACCCTGAATATCGACTTTTTTGTCTCCTTTTCGGTATAGATCGACATTTTCGTAATATGACGACCAATCGCCGAGTCCTCCCGCGCGGCCGATAAGTCGTTCGGCGGGAATCGCTTCCGCCCCCCCTTCCCCCGCTTCGCCGTCGAGCACGCCGCTTGCTCATAGCCAGGGCACGCCCAGAGGGCGAACGGAACGGAGGCCGCATGACCCGACGTCCCCGACCCGCTCCCGCCGGTGGAGAGAGCCGATGAACGCCGCAGACACAGGCTGGATGCTCCTCTCGACGGCCCTCGTCCTCCTCATGACCCCGGCCCTGGCCTTCTTCTACGGCGGGCTCGTCCGGTCGAAGAACGCGCTGAACACGATGATGATGAGCGTGTCCTCGCTCGGGTTCGTCGGCGTCGCGTGGGCGCTGCTCGGCTACTCGCTTTCGTTCGCTCCCGGCTCGCCGGCGGTCGGCGGCCTTTCCTGGATGTTGCTGTCCGGCGTGGGTCTCGATCCGGGCCCCGCCGCAGGGACCATTCCCCATCTCCTTTTCATGGCCTACCAGGGGACCTTCGCCATCGTCACGGCCGCACTCATCTCGGGCGCGATCGTGGAGCGGATGAGGTTCGGGCCATACCTCGCGTTCATCACACTCTGGTCGCTCCTCGTTTACGCACCGGTCGCCCACTGGGTTTGGGGCGGCGGTTTCCTTGCGACCCTGGGCGCCCTGGACTTCGCCGGCGGAACCGTCGTCCACGTCAACGCGGGGGCCGCTGCGCTCGTTGCGGCGATGGTTCTCGGCCCGAGGAAGGACTACGCCCGGCAGGCGATGCTCCCCCACAACGTCCCGTTCACGATCCTCGGGGCCGGGCTGCTCTGGTTCGGCTGGTTCGGGTTCAACGGCGGCAGCGCGCTCGCGGCGAACAAGGCGGCGGCGCTGGCCTTCGTCAACAGCTTCCTCGCGCCATGCGGCACGCTCCTCGTCTGGACGCTCCTCGACCTCGCACGAAACAGGAAGGCGACGGCGGTCGGAGCGGCGACCGGCATCGTGGTCGGCCTCGTTGCGATCACTCCGGCGGCCGGCCTCGTTTCCCCCGCCTCTGCCCTCGCGCTCGGAGCGATCGCGGCCTTCCCGTCCTATTTCGCGATCGTCTGGCGCGCCCGGACCCGCCTCGACGACTCCCTCGACGTCGTCGCCGCCCACGGCCTCGGCGGGCTCGTGGGCGCGCTGCTCACCGGCGTTCTCGCCCAGGCCTCCTGGGGTTCCCCCGCCGACGGTCTGCTCTTCGGCAATCCTCGGCAGCTTCTCGTCCAGCTCGTCGCCTGCCTGACCTCCGTCGCGTGGAGCGGTGGCGTCACGTTCGGCCTGCTCAAGGCCATCGGTGCGCTCCTTCCGCTTCGGGCAAACCCGGGCGACGAAGGGCTCGGCCTCGACGTCAGCCAGCACGGAGAGGAGGCCTACACCTCGGGTGAAGGAGCTCTCCTCCTCCTGAGCGAACCCGTGACCGTCTCACCCCGTGTCCCGGCGACGACGGCCCTCCCTTCGGAGGTGCGTTCGTGAAGCTCGTCGTGGCCGTCATCCGACCCGAGAAAGTGAACGACGTCCTGGAAGCCCTCTTTCGCGCAGACGTCCAGGGGCTGACGATCTCGCGTGTGAAGGGGCACGGGGGCGAGACGGAACGCGTGGAGACCTATCGCGGCACGACCGTGAAGATGGAGCTTTCCGAGAAGGTCCGGCTCGAGATCGGTGTCTCGAACCACTTCGTCGAGCCGGCGATCTCGGCCATCGCCGCGGCGGCCCGGACCGGAGAGGTTGGAGACGGAAAGATCTTCGTCCTTCCTGTCGAGAGGATCGTCCGGATCCGCACCGGCGAGGTCGACCAGGCGGCCGTTACTCCTGTCGGGGTCGAACCCCACCCTGACCGTACGCCAACGGTGGTCTGAAGGGACTGTCCGGCTCGGGGAGCGGGCGAACGCCCGCCCCCCGGTCCCTCAATCGGCCGGCTGGCCGTCCTTCAAAAGGGTCGACAGTGCCTTGAACTGCGGGTGGTTCTTGTCCCGCGCCCACTCGAAGCCGACCGACTCGTGGTTCGTGATCGTCGCGCCCGCTCCCGCCATCCGGTCGAGCGCGTGCCGCCGGTATTCCTCCCCGCGACCGCTGACCGCGTCCCACGAGACGTGCACCTGGTTTCCCCAGTGGATCAGCTCGAGGACCGTCTGCATCACGCAGACGTGGGTCTCGATTCCGGCGACGACGACCTGTCGCGCCCCCGTTCGGAGGTGGGGGCGCAGCTCGTCGAGGGCCCGCAGGAACGCCGGCTCGCCGCAGCAGCCGAAGGAGGTCTTGGCGAGGGATCGCTTCGGGGTCGTGAGCGCCTCGAACCCCGCCATCACGTCCGGGTGGGTCGGGCCGAGCCCCTTCGGGTACTGCTCCGTCAGAATCACCGGTACACCGAACATCTCGGCGAGCCTCATCAGTCGAAGCGTCGACTCGACCACCATCCGGGGGCGATGGATCACGTCCATCAGCTTCCCCTGCAGATCGATGACGACGAGAACGCTCCTCCCCGCGTCCAGAAGCTCCATTTCCCACCTCCTCGGCGCCGTGGCGCCCACCCATCATGCCAGTCTCGCCCTTCCGCGGCGCCTCCCTCACCAGCGAAACGTCGCGACCGCCGAAGCCTCGTTCGGCATCTTCGGCGGATCGAGGACGACCACGTCCCCGCCCCGCGCCAGCACGATCTCCGCGAGGTCGTCCAGGACGTCGTCGTCCTGCGGCCCCGTCTGCCCGGCGTGGAGGATCACCTCGCCGGTCGTCCGGTCCACCCGGCCGAAGAGCGGCCTCCCGTCGGCGATGAGAAGGCGTCGAATTCGACCGACGACGGCCGCCTCCGCGACGCGGGTCAGGATGTCGCCGGCGAGCCCCCGGTCGAGAAGGGCGCGGAACTCGGAGACGAGGACGTCGTCGCGCGCGTCCAGCGCTCTCCTGGCCTCGGGAAGCGTCCTCTCGTGGAGTTGTTCGGCCGCGACGTCGTCCACGGCGCCGTCCACGAATCCGGCGTGGAGCCCCGGATGGCCGCAGGCCTCGCGGAACAGGGGCAGAAGAGGCGTGGCGCCCGCCACGATGAGCGGCGCACGGCCGTCGAGCGTGTCGCGAAGCGCCGCTTCGACGGCCCGGAAGAACCGGAGCTGATCTTCCCTGCGGCCTCCGTCGGTCTCGGCCGGCGCCTTCCCGGACGCGGACGCCGTAGACCGGGGTCCGCCCCGGGACGGCCCTCCGCGCCCCCCTGCCTCCGTCACCGCTTCGCCCTCGAACCGCACCGGAAGGCCCGGCACGAGGCGCGGGACGAGGCCTCGCTCCGACCCCTCGAAGAGGGCGACGTGACGGGAGCCGAGCGAGAGAACGAAATATCGGTGCCGAGCCTGGAGGCACTTCAGGATCGGCTTGACGTGGAAGCTGTCGGCGACGACCGCTCTCTCGGGCGGAGCGGGCCAGAGCCGGTAGACCTCGAAGAGTCCTTCGGCCCGGAAGGCGGCGAGCCCTTCAGGTCCGGGAGCGAAGACGTCCGCAGCCTCAGCGAGCCCCGCGAGCGGCCCGAGGAGCTCCTTCACGCGGCGGGCGTCGTACTTCTCGCCGAGGAGGCCTTCGGCCTGACGGACCAGCGCGCGGAACCGGACCGGGGCCATCACCAGGTCGGGACCGTGCCTGGGGAGCGGCAGGAACACGGAGATGCACGGTTCGCCTCGCGGGGAAAGGAGGTTCTGGAGGTCTTCGGCGGTCGGCTTCTTCGGCATGATCGAGTCCTCCTGTGTCGTCTGGAGAACGTCACGAGCGTCCGCCCGATTCCCGCCACTCTTCGATTGCGCGACGTCCCGGACGGGTTAGCATCCCCCGGGTGTGGAGGCCGCGCCCGGCGCTGATCGGGGGAATCCTGTCGTTGCTGATCGCGAGCGCGGCGTGCCGGGAGAAGAGCCGCGGCCCCGAGCTCCACGTCATTTGGGAGTCCGACGTCCCGACGCTCGACCCGAACGAGAAGTTCGAGTTCGTGACCGACACGATCGCAATGAACGTCTTCGAGCCGCTCGTCCGATACGACCGGCAGATGGCGTTCACGGCAGGACTCGCGACGTCCTGGGAGGTTCAGGAAAGTGGCGTCTGGAGATTCCGGCTTCGGAAAGGTGTGAAGTTCCAGGACGGCTCGCCGTTCTCGGCGGCGGACGTCGCCTTCTCCATCGCCCGGCTCGAGGCCCGGCCCGACCGGGACATCCATCGGTACGTTTCAGCGATCAACGAAGTCCGGGTCGTCGACCCGTTCACGATCGACGTGCGCTCCGAGCGGCCAGCAGGGCTTCTCTCGGTCCTCTCGTTCATCTACATCCTGCCGAAGGCGACCGTCGAACGCCTCGGGGAAGAGGCGTTCTTCCAGGCCCCCTCGGGGACGGGCCCCTACCGGATCGCCGAGCGGCGAAAGGGCCAGTCCCTGAGGCTCGAGGCGAATGACGGCTACTGGGGCGGCCGTCCCGCCACGACGGGAGCCGTGTTCCACGTCGTCCAGGCTGCCGACGCCATGTGGACGGAGGCTCTTCGTCGCTCTCCCGCGATCGTCTTTTCCCCCGACCGGTCGACCTGGGCTGCCCACCGCGACGACGAGCAGTTCCGGCTCGTCGAACGCCCGGGGCTCGCGGTTCACTTTCTCGCGCTGAGAGTCTCCGGGGGAGCCGCGAACCCCCTTTCCGACGTTCGCGTCCGGCGGGCGCTCCGGGCTGCGATCGACTATCCCAGTCTCGTCTCCGTCCTCCCGGGCGAAGGAGCTTTTCCGGCCAGCCAGCTCGTCCCGCCCGCCATCATCGGGTTCAACCCCGGCCTCTCGGTCCCCGCGTTCATCCCGGGAGCGGCACGCCGGATGCTGGAGGAGGCCGGATTCCGGCAGGAGACGCCGCTCCGGTTCCTCACCCAGGCCGACGGAGGACCGCTCAGCCGCGAGCTCATCGCGGCCTTCGGCGCCGCGGGCATCGCGGTTCGCGAGGAACAGGTCGGTCTCGAGGAGTTCGAGCGCCGTTCCACGGCCTGCGACGCCGATCTCTTCCTTTCGGGCTGGATCTGCGCCACGGGCGACGCGGGAGAGCTCTTCGAAGGGAACTTCTACTCGAGTGGATCCCGGGGCCACGCGTGCGGCTACGGCTCCGCGCAGATGGACGCGGCCGTGGAGGAGATCGGGAGGACCCTCGATCCCGCCGACCGGCGCGACCTCCTCCAGCAAACGATGAAGCGCCTCGTCGACGACCTGCCCTGGATCCCTCTCGTCGTCATCTACGACCGCCACGCCGTCACCTCCGGAGTCGAGTGGGAGACGCGGGCCGACGGTCAGCTCGACCTTCGCGACGTGAGGCTGAAGTGACGGCGACCCGCACCTCCCTTCGCCGGCGTTTCGCGGTCATTTTCTCGGTGCTCATGGGTGCCCTTCTCGTCATCATCTCCGCCACGCTCCTCTTCGTCAGGCTGAGGGACCAGAAGGAGATCCTCGAGACCTACGCCCTCGGATTCGCGAAGACGACGAAAGACCAGCTCTGCAACCACTGGCGGCTCTACTACCGGTCGGGGGCGTACAAGTTCCGCGACATCGTCCGAACCCAGATGGGGCTGAACGAAGACCTCTACCGGCTGTTCATCCTCTCGGTCTCGGGCGAGGTCCTCTTCGATTCGATGGAGAGCCCCGACCTGATGCTCCTCCCGGAGATTCCGAGGAGGCGCCTCGCCGATGCGGACCTCGTCGCCGTCGCCGGTCTCCAGGAACCCTGGTCGGAGCGCCGCGTGCTCTCCGGCGTCGGCCCCGTCTTCATCGTGAGCGCTCCCTACTTCGAGGAGTGGGGCCGGCACCCCTACTCGGTCCTCTACATCTTCAAATACGACAAGGTCTGGGAACGCGTCAAGGCGGACCTGACGTCGACCCTTCTCCTCGTCCTCGTCGCCCTCGCGACGGTCGCCGCCTTCGCGTCCTGGATGGCGGGGCGGGTCGCCCGGCCCCTCCTCGGGCTCACCGAGAGCGTCCGTTCGTTCTCCGAAGGGAAGCTGAAGTCCCTTCCCCAGGTTCGGACGGGCGACGAGATCGAGTCTCTCGCCGACGCTTTCAACCGGATGGCCGAGAGGATTCAGCAGCAGGTCGAGCGGCTCGAGACGGCCAACCGTGAGCTCGCCACGCTCGACCGGATGAAGACCGACCTCCTCGCGAACGTCTCCCACGAGCTCCGGACGCCGCTCGCTGCGATCCGGGGCTACGTCGAGTTCATCCAGGAGGGCCAGCTCGGTCCGACGACCGACGCCCAGCGGAAGGGGCTCGAGGTCTGTCTCCGGAACTCCGAGCGACTCACGAAGACCATCAACATGCTCCTGGACTTCTCGCGGATGGAGCTCGGACGGGTCCCGATTCGCCCGGCTCCGTTCCAGATCGGCCGCCTCCTCGCACAGATCGTGGCCGGCATAGAGGCCGACGCCCGAAAGCGCCGCGTCAGCCTGAAGACGGTCGTCGACCGGGACCTGAAACCCGTCGACGGCGACCGCGACCGGCTCACGCAGGTGCTCGAGAACCTGATCACGAACGCGCTGAAGTTCACGCCCGACGGCGGTGAAGTGGAGATCGGGGCCCGGCTGGTCGAAGAAGCACGCCGCGTCGAGGTCTGGGTCGCCGACACCGGAATCGGAATCCCGCCCGAGGAGCGCAGCCGGGTCTTCGACAAGTTCTACCAGACCGACGCGTCCGCAACCCGGAAATTCGGAGGTATCGGCCTCGGTCTCGCGATCGTCAAGTCGATCCTCGACGCGCACGGGGCGGAGATCGTCGTCGAGGGCCGTCCCGGTACGGGCTCTGTCTTCCGCTTCTCCCTCCCCGTCGCCCAGACCCAGACGCCGTCGGGCGTCTTTCACGATCTCGTGACGCCGGCGGGCCCGACGGCCGAGGTCCTCGCGATCGACGACGACGCCGATTTCCTCGCCATCCTCTGCGAGACGCTCGGCAAGCACGGTTTCACCGTGAGGACGGCCACGACCGCCGCCGAGGGACTGGCTGCCGCCCGGGAGAAGGCTCCCCTCCTCATCGTTCTCGACATCCGCCTGCCGGACCGTGACGGCCTCGACCTGTTGCAGGAGCTCCGTGAGGACGACGCGACACGCAGGACCCCGATCCTCGTCGCGTCGGTCGTCGACGAGCGCCTGGAGGGACTGCGACTCGGCGCCGTCGAGTACCTGGTCAAACCGATCGACCGGAGTCGCCTGGTCGAGGCTGCGTTCCGTGCGCTCCACGCTCGCGGTGGCCGCCTCCCATCCGGGGAGATCCCGGCCAGCCCGGAGGCCTGACACCCCGCGGGGGCTCCGTTTTGCTCTAAGATCCCATCGTCATCCGGGGCTGGCAAGGCGCGAGGAGGGGACTCATGTCCCAGAGGCATCGGACAATCCTGATCGTCGACGACGAGGAGGACGTCCTCGACCTGCTCCAGCTCGTATTCGAGACGAGCGGGTTCGAGGTGAGGCGTGCCTCGACGGGAAAGTCCGCTGTCTCGATCGCCTACGAACAACCGCCCGACGTCGTCCTCCTCGACGTCATGATGCCCGAGATGGACGGGTGGCAGGTCCTCCGTACGCTGAAGGGAGACGAGCGGACGAGGCACATTCCGGTCGTCATGCTTTCCGCCCGCGCCGAGCGGCGCGACAAGATGATCGGCCTCCAGGAGGGAGCGGAAGGCTACATCGCCAAGCCATTCTCCCCCGCAGAGGTCGTCCGTGAGGTCCAGAGCTTCCTCGAGCGGGGGCCGTGAGCGTCCGGCCTCCGGTCTCGGAAGAGCTGTTCGACTCCGCGTCGATGCGTGCGGAGTGGTTGCAGAATCGAGCTCGTCTCCACGACCTCGCCACGGGCCTCCCCACCCTTCCGGCCGTCGTCGACGACGTTCGCCGCCAGCTCGAGGACCACGGCTCCATCGCTCTTCTCACCTTCGCTCTCGCGACGGAGCGGCAGGTCGAGGAGACCTGGGGCTGGCAGTTCTACGACGACCTGATCCGTGACTTCGTCTCCGGCCTCCGAGGAGAGGCGGAACGGGGCAGCCTCGCGTCAGGGCTCTTCTGCGTCCCGGCCGTCCGGAGCGACGAGGTCCTCTGCTTCGTCCCGACGAGTGCACGGAACGGCTCGAACCTCCCGCCGAAAGAATGGCTCTCCCGCCTCGCGGCCAGGATGGACGGCTTCGTCGCCTCCTTCCTCACCGAGCGCCTCACCTCGGTGGACCAGTACTCGTCCCACGTCGGCCAGGCGCTGATCCTCTTCGACCCCAAGGTGCGTGTCGAGCGGGCCGTCTACCGCGGCCTGACCGAGGCCCGCGCCGAGGTGTACCGCCGGACGGCGAACGCGGAGGAGCGCGGGACCGAGATCCTCCGGGGAATCCTCTCCGAACGGCGCATCGTGTCGCTCTTCCAGCCGATCCACGACCTCGTCGAGGAGCGTGTGACCGGCCTGGAAGCGCTCTCTCGCGGCCCCGCCGGAAGCGGCCTCGAGGACGCCGAGCGGCTCTTCTCGCTCGCCGAGAAGGCCGGGCTCGTCATTCCCCTCGAGCGACTCTGCCGCCGGCGGTCGCTCGAGGAGGCGGCCAGGGCGGAGTGGGGCCGGCTCATCTTCCTCAACATGTCACCTGCGGCGGCTCAGGACGCCGACTTCCTCGACGGGCGTCTCGTGAGAGAGGTCCTCGACCTCTACCTCGACCCGCGGCAGATCGTCATCGAGGTGACCGAGCGGACCTACGCGGAGAACCAGGTGCTCTTCTCGAGCGTCCTCGGCGAGCTGCGAAAGGAAGGCTTCCGCGTCGCCGTCGACGATCTCGGCTCGGGGTACTCGAACCTCTCCGCTCTCGCCGACATAAGGCCGGAGTTCCTCAAGTTCGACCACCTCTTCACGAAGGACATCCACCGTAACCGGATCAAGCAAGACCTCCTGGGCGCGATCCTCTCCTTCGCGATGAAGATGGACACGCAGGTCATCGCCGAGGGCATCGAGTCCATTGACGAGCTCGAGGCCCTGCGACGCCTCGGGGTCCCGCTCGGTCAGGGGTTCTACCTCGGCCGTCCCGGTCCGATCGAGTCGATCGCCGCCTGATCTCGCGGCCCTTTGCGAGAGGTCGTACCCGAAAATGTAGAGGGGGGACGAGCTGGCTCGCCGGGACGGCGGAAACCGACGGACGCCGGACGAGCTCCGGACGGTCGATGGCGAGCGAAACGGATCGCCTCACGCGAACATCCAAAAAGGGGTTCCGCCCACAAGTGACGTCACTTGCACCCGTCCCGACCACGTTGAAATGGAGGACCTTCACCGAGACGCTGCCGTTGCGCAGGAACCGGGCGTCCGGCTCGCGGCCCAGCGCTTCCTCCTTCGATCTCGCGCTCGACTGGATGAACTGGCTCCGGCTCGAGAGGAAGTCGCCGAGGGCCTCCTCGGGCGCGCGATGGAGGGCGAACCGGAGCTCGTTGAGGTGAATACCGACGAGTACGACGGTATCGATCTCCAACGTCTTCTCGTCGAGCGCGCGTACGCTCCGGAAGCTCGACACGTGACGCGACATCTCGAGCCGGGACCCGCGTTGCAGCCCAATCAAGGTCCAGACGACATCCTCGGCGGTGAGCGGCGGGCCGTGGGGAAAACGGACGCCGGGACGGAGCTCGAAGACCCACGTCAGGGAATCCGGGGTGCTCCATCCGACGGTGAGCGCGGGATGGGCCGAGAGATTGGCGTCTGTGGCGGCGAGCGGTTCGAAGACGTTCGAAAGCAGCGAGAGGTCACTGAGCCGGTTCCTCGCCCCCGGTTCGAGGGAATCGAGGCCGTAAGGAACCGAGATCGTGTACGGCTCCCTCTCGGGAACGGGCCGGGCGCACGAACATAGGCACACCCCGAGCCCCGCGGCGATGAGGACGGTCTGCCGTCGCACCCGATATAGATATACGAGCGGGACCACGGCGCGCATCCGTAGAATCGTGCTCGTGACCGGCGTACGCGAAGAGTCCCTCTCTGCCGGCGAGGACGAAGCCACCCGCCTGTACACCGAGGTGGCGGAGCTGCGGAAGCTGAAGGCCCTCGACGGACTTCTCGCGACGCTCACGGACGTCCTCGACATCCGGCAGGTCTTCGACCGGGTCTCCGAGATCGCCCGTCCGGTCATTCCCCACGACGCCCTCCTCCTCGGTCGCGTCACGCCGGACAGGCAAGGCATCCGTGTCTGGGCCCATTCCGCGATCCCGGAGGGAATCGCCGTGCCCGAGGTCGTTCCCCTCCCCGACCCTGACCTTCTGAGCCGGGACTTCGACTTCATGCTTCTCGACGACATCACGGCAAGCGCCGAGCTGCGCCGCCTGAACCATCCCTTCCTGAGATACGGATTCCGCGCCGTCCTGCGCATCCCTCTCGAGGAAGACGGCGTCATCGTCGGAGGACTGAACTTCGCTTCCTTCCGCCCCGCCACGTACTCGGAGAAAGACGTCCTCATCGCCCGGCGGATCGCCGACTTCGTCCACCTCGCCCTGTCGCACCACCGTCTCGCCGAAGAGGCCCGTAATGCCGCCGAGGCCCAGGAGCGTGCAAGACGGCTCGAAAGCCGCATCGAGGGGCTCGCCGCGGAGCTCACGGCACGAGGGCGCCCGGCGCGCATCGTCGGCGTGTCCGAGCCGTGGAAAGAGGTCCTGTCGCAGGCGACGAAGGTCGCCGCCACCGAGACGACCGTCCTGCTCGGGGGCGAATCCGGAACCGGCAAAGAGGTGCTCGCCCGATACCTCCACGCCTCGTCGCGTCGCGCCCGAGGCCCGTTCGTCGCGCTGAACTGCGCCGCCCTGCCCGACGCGCTGCTGGAGTCCGAGGTCTTCGGCTACGAGAGGGGGGCCTTCACTGGGGCCCAGTCGTCCAAGCCGGGACGCATCGACCTGGCACAAGGTGGCGTCCTCTTCCTCGACGAGATCGGCGAGACGAGCCCGTCCGTCCAGGCCAAGCTCCTGCGCGTCCTCCAGGAACGCGAGTTCCAGAGGCTGGGTGGGACGAAAACCCTCGAGGCCGACATCCGCGTCGTCGCCGCCACGAACCGCGACCTGCGTTCGGCGATGGCGCACGGCACGTTCCGCGAGGATCTCTACTACAGGCTCGCCGTCTTCGAGATCCGGATCCCGGCGCTCCGCGAACGCCCGGAAGACATCCTCCCTCTCGCCGGCGTCTTCCTCGAACAGATCGGCGCCGAGCTGGGCCGTCCTGCAGCCGGGATCTCGCGCGACGCGAGGGAAGCGCTCCTTCGTTACGCATGGCCGGGGAACATCCGAGAGCTCCGAAACGTCCTCGAGCGGGCGTCGATCCTCTGCGACGGCGGTCTCGTGACTCACGAGCACCTCGCGATGCCGAGCGGGACGGTCGCGACGCGCGCGCGGGAGGACGGGGCGCTCGACTCCCCTCCAGGCAGCCAGAGCACTCTCCGGGCGTCGCTCCAGCCGAACCCCAAGCGCTCTCGGCAGGGGGACCAGGCCACCTCACTTGCGGACGTGGAGCGCGCCGCGATCGAGAGAGCGCTCGAGGAGGCGAGGTTCAACAAGAGCCGGGCGGCCCGGGCGCTCGGCCTCACGAGAGGTGAGCTCTACGGAATGCTCCGACGTCTCGGAATAGACACGACGACCTGACTTCCTCGAAGCGACCTGCTCCATTTCGAGCAGACTGTTCGCGCTCTCCGACGATCGTTCGAGTGGTGGAGAATTCATCTATTTGTTTGCATGGCAAATACTTAGACATCGTCCGCGGCGAGGTCTCCAGTCCGGCAGCCGAATTGCTTGATCACGAACCGGAAGGAAGTCCCGATGTCCCAGAAGACCGTGGAACGAATCCTCGGAAAGCTCGCCACCGACGAGGAGGTCCGGCAGCACTTCCGGAACTCACCGGACGAAGCGCTCGCCCGTCTCGCCGGGGAAAACGACCCGCTCACGCCGGTTGAGAGCGAGGCCCTCCGCGCCCTCGACGCCGACCTGCTCGACCGTTTCGCCGACGCCCTGGATCCGCGAATCCAACGCGTCCGGATTCCCTCCGGCGCCATCGAAGGGGGCATCGCGTGAGGGTCCGTACCCACGCCCTTTTCTTCGTCTCGCTCCATCTGACCACTCTCGCTCTCTCCGCGGCTCCGCCGGTCGAGGTTCCCCTCACCCTCGCCGAGGCCCGCGCCCGCGCCCTCGAGAAGAACGTCGACCTCCGCGTCGAGCGCGAGAACGCAGCGATCAGCGCCTCGGGCGGGATGCGGTCCGAAGGGGCGTACGACCCGACCCTGCGCGCCGACGCCCGCTGGCGCGACCGGACCGACCCGGTCAACTCCATCCTGTCGGGGGCCCCGACGGGAGAGCTCGCGCCCAACAGCTCCGGCTACGTCGCCAACCTCGGGATCTCGCAGCTTCTCCCGACCGGCGGCACCGTCGCCCTGACGACCTCGGCCTCACGCGACGAGACGACGAACGTCTTCTCGATCCTCTCCCCCTCGTGGTCGACCTCCATCGGGCTCGAGCTCCGCCAGCCGCTCCTGCGCAACCTCTCCGTCGACCCCGCCCGGCAGAGCCTGCGCGTCGCGCGCGTCGACATCACCCGCTCGGCCGCCTCGCTCGCGCGGGTGATCGCGGAAACCGTCGCCGCCGTCGAGCGCGCCTTTTGGTCTCTGCTCGCCGCGAGGCGCGACGTCGATGCCCGGCATTCGGCGGTGATCCTCGCCGAGCGGCAGAAGACCGATGTCGAGGCGCGCGTCGAAGCGGGAACGCTCTCGGAGGCGGATCTCTCCTCGCCCGTCGCAGAGCTGGAGCGACGCCGGGGCGACCTCTTCGCCTCGCGCGAGGCGGCCTCCCGCGCCGAGAACGCCCTGAAATCGCTCCTCCTCGCCGACCCCTCCGACCCGCTCTGGTCGTCGCACCTCGTTCCCTCCGACGAGCAGGCCCCCCCCGTGCCAGCGGCCCCCGACGTCGAATCCGCCCTCGGTTCGGCGACTTCGCTCCGTCCCGAGGTCGCAGAGGCCGCCGCCCGCCTCGCCCGCTTCGAGGTCGAGGACGAGGCGGCCCGCGACCGGACGCGTCCGCAGCTCGACCTCGTCGCCGCCTACGCCCGCCGCGGGCTCGCGGGGGAGCAGAACCCCGGACTCAACCCGCCCTTCCCCGTCGGAGCCGACTCCGTCCCGGATGCCGTGGACGGGGGCCTCGGCCGCTCGTACGGGACGATCCGCGAGGGCCATTTCCCCGACGCGTCCGTCGGTCTGGCACTCACCGTCCCGCTCGGGAACCGGGCCGCCCGGGCCGACGCCGCGGTCGCCCGCTCCAGCCGGACCCAGGCCGAGCTCGCGCTCCTGAGAACACGGCAGGCCGTCGAGGTCGAAGTGAGGAACGCCGCGATCGCCCTCGAGACGGCAGGCCAGCGGCTCGTCGCGGCGCGTGCCGGAAGGGCCGCTGCCGAAACACAGCTGCAGGCCGAGGAGGAGCGTTTCGCCGCCGGCCTCACGACGAACTTCTTCGTCCTGACCCGGCAGAACGACCTGACGCAGGCGCACCTCGCGGAGACCGCTGCGCTGGCCGACCTGAGGAAGGCGCGCGTCGAGTGGGCCCGCGCCTCCGGGACGCTCCTCTCGGAACGGCAGATCCAGATCGAGGACACCGACCCGGCCCGCGGGCCGGATGGAGGAACCCGATGAACCGCCCGTCCCGCCGCCTCGCTGCGGCCGCGATCTTCTCTCTTCTCCTCGCCGGCTGCCGAAAGGGCGATGACGGTACGACCGTCCATCTCAACGGCCGCATCGAGGCCCCCACGGTCGATCTCGCGCCGAAAGTCGCGGGGCGCGTCGTCGAGGTGAAGGTCCGCGAGGGAGACCGCGTGAAAGCGGGAGACCTCCTCGTCCGGCTCGACCTCGGCGAGACCTCCTTCTCCGTCGAGAGGGACCGCGACGCCCTCGGCTCGGCCGAGGCTCGCCTCGAGGACCTCGAGGCCGGCAGCCGAAGCCAGGAAGTCGCGTCCGCCGAGGCGGACCTCGCCGACAGGCGGGCGGCCGTCGACTTCGCGAGGAAAGAGGTCTCGCGGCAGGAGTCGCTCATGGCGAAGAAGGTCGGCATTCCCCGCGACCTCGACCGCGCCCGGACCGAGCTCCTGCGCGCCCAGGCGATGCAGAAGGCGAGCGAGGAGCGGCTCGCGCTCGCCCGCGAGGGCTCCCGCCACTACCAGACGGAACAGGCGCGCTCCGACGTGAGGCGCGCGCAGACCGTCGTGAAGCAGTCCGAGACCGTCGCGCGCGAAGCCGAGATCCGCGCGCCGGCCGACGGCGTCATCCTCCACCGGATGGCCGAGCCCGGCCTCCTCCTCGGGGCCGGTCAGCCCGGACTCACGATGGCGTTCGCGGGCCGGCTCTACGTCCGGGCCTTCGTCCCCGAGACGAAGCTCGGCCGCGTGAAGCAGGGAATGCCCGCGCAGGTCTCGGTCGACTCGTTCCCCGGGAAGCTCTTCCCCGCCCACGTCACGGAGATCTCTCCCGACGCCGAGTTCACCCCGAAGCCCGTCGAGACTCGCGAGGAACGCGTGAACCTCGTCTATGCCGCGAAGATCGACCTCGACGCCGGCTGGGCCGAGCCCCTCGTCCCCGGGCAGCCCGCGGAGGTGACGATCACGGGAGGCGCGGCCGAGCCCGGCGCGGAGTCGACGAAGCCGCGCGCCGTCCCCTCCGCGTCGCTGCGCTGAGCGCCGCCGTGATCGAAGCGCGCGGCCTCGTGAAGAGCTTCGGATCGCACTCCGCCCTCCGCGACGTCGACCTCGACGTCGCGCGAGGCGAGCTCTTCGCCCTCATCGGCCCCGACGGCGCCGGCAAGACGACGTTCTTCCGCCTCGTTGCCGGGGTCATCACCCCGACGAAGGGGACGGTCCGCCGCGACCCCTCGGCGACCTTCGGCCTCGTCCCGCAGCGTTTCTCCCTCTACGAGGACCTCACGGTCGACGAGAACCTCGACCTGCGAGCCCGGCTCTACTCGGTGCCCACCCCCGAGGCCCGCCTCCGCTCCGCGAAGCTCCTCGAGCGCGTCGGCCTGAGCCCGTACGGACGCCGCCTCGCGGGAGCGCTCTCCGGCGGCATGAAGCAGAAGCTTTCGCTCGTCTCCGCCCTCCTCACCCGACCCGATCTCCTCCTCCTCGATGAGCCGACGACCGGGGTCGACCCTGTGTCGCGCCGGGAGTTCTGGCAGGTCCTGAGCGAGCTGCACCACGGCGGGCTCACGATCCTCGTCTCGACGCCCTACATGGACGAGGCCGAGTACGCGACCCGCCTCGCGTTCCTCGACGAGGGGCGCCTCCTCGCCCCCGGCACGCGCGACGAGATCCTCGCCGGATATCCCCGGCCGCTCCTGGAAGTCCTCTCCTCCGACCGCGTGGCCGTGCGGGCGCGCCTCTCGACGCTGGCGGCCGTCGACGACATCTCTCTCTTCGGGACCCGCCTCCACGTCCGGGGCGCGGAGGGTTGCGGGCCCGGGATCATCGACGCCGTTCGCGCGGCGCTCGCGGGCCTCGTCCCGCCCGACGGGGTGAGACCGGTCGACCCCACCCTCGAGGACGCCTTCGTCCTCGCGGCCGAAGGCGACGAGCTGGTCGCGTGAAAGCGGCGCCGGCTCTCCGCCCCGCTCTCCCCCCGGACGTCTTCCTCCGGGCCGAGGGGCTCGTGAGGAAGTTCGGGTCGTTCGTCGCCGTCGACGGCGTCAGCTTCGACATCCCCCGCGGGAAGGTCTTCGGCTTCCTCGGCCCGAACGGCTCGGGCAAGTCGACCACCATCCGGATGCTCACCGGCCTCCTCGTCCCCACCGAAGGGACCGCGACGGCGTTCGGCGGCCTCGACGTTCGCCGGGACACCGAGAGGTGGAAGAGCCGCCTCGGCTACATGAGCCAGAAGTTCTCCCTCTACCTCGACCTTTCCGTCCGGGAGAACCTGGAGTTCTTCGGTACGGTCTACGGCCTCGGGAACCCGCAGCTCAGGGACCGGATCGACAGCCTCGCGGCACGCCTGCACTTCACGAAGGTCCTCCCCGAGATCACCGACTCCCTCTCGACGGGAATGCGCCAGCGCGTCGCCCTCGCCGCTGCCCTCCTCCACGAGCCGGAGCTCCTCTTCCTGGACGAGCCGACGGGCGGCGTCGACCCGAAGGGCCGGCGCCTTTTCTGGGACCTGATCTACGAGCTCGCCGCCGAGCGCGGCATGACCGTCCTCGTGACGACCCACTACATGGACGAGGCCGAGCAGTGCGACACGCTCGCCTTCATTCTCGAAGGGAACCTGATCGCCTATGGCGCCCCGCACGATCTGAAGGCGTCCCTGGACGACCGTCTTCTCGAGGTCCCTGCCGGCGCCGACCCGTTCGGAGCATTGGCGCGCCTTCGGCGCGAGGACGCTCTCGAGGACGCCTACCTCATGGGGGTGCGCCTGCGCGCCGTCGGCCGACCCGGGCGGACGGCCGAGGCCCGGACGCTCCTCGCCCCGTTCGGGACCCCACGCGAAGCCGAGCCCTCGCTCGAGGACGTCTTCGTGTCGCTCGCCCGGAGCCGAGCCGAGAAGAAAGAGAAGGTGGCCGCGTGAAGAGGCTCCTCGCCCTGGCCCGCAAAGAGTTCCTCCAGCTGCGCCGGGACACGATCTCCGTCCGGATGATGGTGATGGTCCCGATCATGCAGACGATGATCTTCGGTTACGCCATCAACTACGACGTCAAGCACCTGAAGACGGTCGTCTACGACGAGTGTCTCTCCTTCGACAGCCGCGAGCTCGTGGCGAAGATGACCGCGAGCGAGTACTTCGAGGTCGTCGGCCACGTCGGCTCGCTCGCCGAGGTCCGGCGGGAGCTCGACGCGGGCCACGCCTCGGTCGCCCTCGTCATCGACCGCGAGTACGGCGAGGCCCGTCACCGCGGAACCCCGGCCCGCGCGCTCCTCATCGTCAACGCCTCCGACACGACCACCGCCTCGCAGGCGATGTCGATCGCGGGCGGCGTCTCGAACCAGCTCTCCGTTCAGACGCTCGCAAGGAAGGCCGGCTGGAAGCAGAAGGCGCCTCCCGTCGATCTCCGCGTCCGCCCCTGGTACAACCCGGACCTGAGGACGGCGACGTTCATCATCCCGGGCCTCATCGCGATCATCCTCACGTTCACGCTCATCCAGTACACCGCGATGGCGATCGTGAGGGAGCGCGAGCGGGGGACGCTCGAGCAGCTCCAGGTCACGCCCGTCACCCGCTTCGAGATCATCCTGGGGAAGATCTTCCCGTTCGTCCTCATCGGGGTCTTCCAGCTGACGCTGATCGTCGTCCTGATGCGGTTCCTCTTCCGCGTCCCGATCGCCGGGAGCGTCGTCCAGCTCTACCTCGCGGGCCTCATCTTCATCGCCGCCGTCCTGGGGCTCGGGATGCTCCTCTCGACGATCGCGAAGACGCAGATGCAGGCGATGCAGCTCTCCTTCCTCTTCCTCCTCCCGTTCGTCTTCCTCTCCGGCTCCGTCTTCCCCATCGCGGGCATGCCGCTCTTCTTCCAGGTGATCACCTACGCGATTCCCGCGCGCTATTTCATCGAGATCATCCGAGGGATCGTCCTGCGCGGCGCCAGCCTCGCGCAGCTCTGGGAGCCGCTCGCCGCGCTGACCGGCTTCACCATCGTCATCGTCGGCCTCGCCGTGATGCGATTCAAGAAGACGAACGACTGAAGGCCGGGACCCTCAGCCGCGCGCGATCTCGCGGAGGGTCGATCCGAGCCGGCGGATCTCCTCGGGCGTGTTGTAGTGGACGGCACCGACGCGGACCATCCCGCCCGTCCCCTCGAGCCCCAGGCGCTCCGTGACTCCGACGGCGTAGTGGTTGCCGTCCCAGACGCGGAAGCCGCGCCGCCCGGGCTCCTCGGCGATCGCGCGCGGGGCGTGCGCCTCGAGCGTGAAGGAGAAGGTCGGGACGCGCTCGGCGAAGCGGACAGGGTCGGTGATGCCCCGGATTCCAGAACTCCGGACATAGGGTCCGCGAGACGGCTGAAATAGAGGGGCTTTGTTGTTCCGGCGGCTGGCGGCCGATTAAGAATAAGTGTCGTGTTTCGAGTGGACACATGTGACTCTCCGGCGATGCCTGTTTCCGATCCCCTGCCCCCCGCTCTCGGCCTGATAGCGAGCGGCCCGCGAGGGCTGATCGTGGTCAGCGAGCGGTGCACCCTGCGCACGCAGGACGGGCAACGCCTGGTGGTGCTCGGTGGGCTTCCGGTGTTCGGATTCGAGGTTGGTGACGAGTTCGGCGCGGCGTACGCGATGGTGTTGATCGAGCAGTCCGGCTTTGCCACGCAGGTGGAGATCGCTCGCGCGTTCGGCGTGACGCCCCGGACGGTTCAGAGAAACCTCCAAAGGTACGCAGAAGACGGGCCGAGCGCACTCGGCCAGGGGCGCGGGTGGAAGAAGGGGCGGTCGCGGCTGCCCCAAGGGCTTCAGGCGCGAGCTGCGGGATTGCATCGCAAGTCTCTGAGCAACAAGCAGATCGCGCGGGTTCTGGGGATCTCGGCCCCGAGCGTCGCCAAGCTCCTCGCAGCCGAAGGGCTCGGCAAGCGGGCTTCGGCCGCGACGATCCAGGTGGCGCTGGGATTGGACTCGACGGCGGCGAGCAGAGAAGAGACGACAGCGGCCGAGCTCACGCTGGACGACCTGGTGGCTTGCGAAGCCGAGGAAGAGAGCGCAACGGACGCGGCCGCGGAAATGGCTGCCGAGCCGGAAGAGGGATCGGCGGCCGTTGCGGCGCTCAGCGCCGTGCTGGATGCCTGTGGAAGGGCCGCCGACTGGACCGGCGGTGGGCAGGCCGAGGACGGCGACGAGGCCTCCGACTCGCCGGCCAAGGGGAGTGATGGTGGCGACGGGCCTGCCGGCGAGGTCGCCCGGGTGCTCTCGTGGTCGTTCGATCCCGACCCGGCAAATCGGGCCATGGATCGGATGATGGCCGAGGTCGGACTGCTCGAGGACGCGGTCCCGATGTTCCGCAGCGCTGAGCGGGTTGCCGGCGCGGGGGTGCTGCTGGCCGTGCCCGCCCTGGCGGCCAGCGGGGTGCTCGACGTGGCGCGCCAGGTGTACGGACGCCTGTATCCGGCCTTCTATGGTCTTCGAACGACGTTCGTCACGTTGCTGCTGATGGCGCTGCTGCGCATCAAGCGTCCAGAGGGGCTCAAAGAGCGCAGTCCGCACGAGTTCGGACGCATTCTGGGTCTGGACCGGGCTCCCGAGGTCGAGACGGTCCGGCGCGAGCTGCGACGGCTCAGTACCCGAGGCCGAGCGACCGAGATGATCCAGGCGATGGCCAAGCGCCGGGTGGAGCAACAGGGGCAAGCTCTGGGTGTCCTGTACGTCGACGGTCACGTGCGCGTCTACCACGGCGAGAAGACGCTGCCGAAGGCGCACGTGACGCGAATGCGGCTCTCCCTACCGGCGACGACGGACGACTGGGCTAACGACGCGGCGGGGGATCCGGTGTTCGTGGTGACGGCAGAGGCCAATGCCGGGATGGTCAAGATGCTGCCGGCGCTTCTGGCCGAGCTTCGACCTCTCCTGGGAGAGCGCCGGCTGACGCTCGTGCTCGATCGTGGCGGGTACAGCCTCGCGCTGTTCCAGTCCCTGCTCCAGCAGGACGTCGACATCCTGACCTACCGCAAGGGCAAGTGGCGCAAGGTCGCATCCAGGCACTTCCAGCGGTACGAGTCCATTCGGGACGGTCATCGTGTCGAGTACCACCTGGCCGACCAGGAGGTCCGGATCGGAAAGGGCAGAGAGCCCACGGGTGTCCCTGCGTCAGGTGACCCGGCGTAGCGAGGACGGCCACCAGACGCCGATCCTCACGTCCCGGCGGGACCTCTCCACGCTCGAGGTCGCCGTGCGGATGTTCGACCGGTGGCGGCAGGAGAACTTCTTCAAGTACATGCGCGACGAGTTCGCGCTGGACGCCCTCGTGACCTACGCGGACGAGCCGGACGACCCCAAGCGTAGTGTCCCGAACCCGAAGCGTCGCCAGGTCGAGAAGAAGCTGGCCGAGGCGAAGGCGAAAGTGAAGGCCCTCCAGGCCGAGTACGGCCAGAAGGCCCTGTCCAACCCAGAAGGCCGGCGGCCGACGATGCGGGGCTTCAAGATCTCCAACGGTAGGACCGGACGGGCGCTCCGGGCGGCGATGAAGAAGGTCGAGGATCTCGTCGCGCGGCGGGCGAAGACCCCGGAACGCATCGCCGTGGGCAAGACGACGAAGGGCAAGCCGGTCATCAAGCTCGCCTCCGAGATGGGAAGGCTCCAGAACCTCCTGAAGATGGTTGCCTACCAGGCCGAGAGCGACCTCGTCCGTCTGGCGGCTCCGCACTACGCGCGATCCCTTCAGGAAGGGCGCACCCTCCTCCATGCCGCGATGGCCTCCCCGGCTGACCTCTCCGTCGACGACGGGGTTCTGAGCGTCACCATCGCTCCGCAAAGCTCCCCGCACCGCTCGGCAGCGATCCAGGCGCTTTGCCAAGAGCTGAACGAGACGAACTCCGTCTTCCCCGGTACCGACCTCCGCCTACGGCTCGCCGTCGCCCCCCACCCTCACACCTCCTGAAAACACGACAGCCTGCCGGGGGGGCTATGTCAGGAG
>CAVOJA010000053.1:0-7327 GCA_963696015.1 uncultured Holophagales bacterium | reverse complement strand
GTAGTCATCGCGATTGGAAATGAAGGCGACGCGATCGCCCGATGGCGAGATCGCGGGACTCGTGTTGTAAAACGCACCCGACTTCTTGTGATCCGTGAGCCTCTTGGCATAATCGGCCGGGGACTCGCGAACCGAGATATCCGGGTAATACAGTTTTTTCTGCTCCTTCATCCAGCGCTCGGAGAGTTCCTCCAGGGTCAGACCGAGGGATTTCTTGAGTCCTTCATCCAGGCTGCGCGAGGCACGGACGCTGTTGAGCACTTCCCCCACTTTCTTCTTCCCGTACTTTTCAGCGATGTACCACCAGACGGACTGACCGCCGCGATAGGCGAAATATCCGCTGAGGTACGGGATGGGCGGCAAGTAGTTGCTCGTCGCCGCATCGCGCAGAAACATATCCGAATTCGTGTCCCATCCATCCAGCGCCTGGTACTCCGCCATGCCTTCGTTCATCCAAAGCGGGAGGATCAGGCGGATGCGGTTGGTGACGGCTTCGAGATGTACCTGACACCGCACACCTCGTCGGCGATGGCGATGTTCGGTTTCGTCTACCTCTGGTACCTGATGGTCGTCCTCGTCCTCGAGATCTGGCTCGACTACCGGGACGACATCGTGCAGACGGCGCGGGAGTCGACGGGACTCGAGCGCCAGCTCTACCGCGCGATGGCCCTCTGGAGCGACGACCTGAGCGAGGAATCGCGCCGGCTCGACGACAAGGTCGGGCACCATCCTCACCATCATCGGCATCCCGTCGGCCTTCCTGCTGCACGGCTACGTCGGGTTCATCTTCGGGTCGGTCAAGGCGAACCCCTGGTGGTCGACGCCCCTGATGCCGATCGTCTTCCTCTTCTCGGCGATCGTCTCGGGCATCGCCCTCGTGCTCCTGATGTACATGGCGACCTGCGTCGCGAAGGGGATCGCCATCGACATGCGCTGCGTCGACACGATCGCGAAGTACCTCTTCTACGCATTCATCATCGACTTCACCCTGGAGGGGATCGACCTCCTCCACCGGATGTACGAGGCGGACGAGTCGTTCAAGAGCCTCGACTTCATGGTGAAGACGAAGCTCTTCGTCTCGCAGATCGTGCTGCAGATCATTCTCGGAGGTCTCGTTCCGATCGTGCTCCTGGCGATGACGCAGGTCGTCAAGCTCTCGGAGCAGGCGAGGAAGGGTATCTACGCCGTCACGGCGAGCCTGTCGCTCATCGGTATCTTCGCGATGCGCTGGAACGTCGTCATCGGCGGTCAGCTCTTCTCCAAGAGCTTCCTCGGCTACACCACCTACAAGATGGACTTCGCCACGAGAGAAGGGTTGTTGCCGGCCATTCTCCTGATGATCCTGCCGTTCGTCCTCCTGGCGGTCCTCGTGAAGCTGCTCCCGCCCTGGCACGAGGCGGAGGCGGCTTCGCGGCACGGCTGAAGAGGGGAGAAGCGGGGACGGAAGAGCGATGACAGATCGCGTCGACCTCCTGGAAGAGCGCGTGGCGGCGCTTGCGAAGGACGTTGTCGCGTTGGAAGCGCGGCTGGCGGGACGCGAACGCGGGATGGCGCCCGCCCCGCGGGTCCGTGAAGAGAAGGGGGCGTCGGACGCGGACGGAGCCGCGCCCGAAACCTCCTCCGCGGTGCCCCCCGAGACCTCGGGCGCTGCGCCGATGGCCCTCGCGGGCCGTGCGTTCCTCGGCATTGGCGGGGCCTACCTCTTCCGGGCGTTGACGGAGGCAGGAACCGTCCCGCACCTCGTCGGCGTCGCGTTCGGCCTGGCCTACGCGGGCGCGTGGCTCCTCGCGGCCGAGTGGAGCGGTCGATCCGGGCGGCGAGCGGGGGCCACGCTTCACGCATCCCTGTCTCTCGCCGTTGCGCTCCCGCTCCTGTGGGAGACGACGGTGCGCATGCAGGCGTTGCCACCCACAGGGGCGGCGGCGCTCCTCTTCGGAATCGGGGCAGCGGCTTTCACAGTCGCGTGGCGCCATGACCTGGCGAGCGTCGCGTGGGCGGCGACTCTGGGCGCCGTCGGCACCGCGTGGGGTCTCCTCCTCGCAACGACGCGAATAGAGCTCTTCTCCCTTCTGCTCATCGCCTTCGGTGCGGCCACCCTCTGGGCGACCTACGGCCGACGGTGGCACGGACTGCGCTGGCCGGCAGCGCTCGCAGCGGACCTCGCGGTCCTGACGCTGGTCTACCTCGGCAGCCGGCCAGGCGGACCGCCCGAGGCCTACGCCGGGCTCTCGTCCGGCCGTTCCGTGCTCGTCGCCCTTCTTCTGTTCGTCGTCTACGCGGGGAGCTTCGCGGCGCGAACACTGGCCCGACGCCGGGACGTGAACGTGTTCGAGGTCTTTCAGACGACCGCGGTCCTCGTCGCCGGGTACGGAGGGGCCGTGCGCCTTTCGAATGCGGCCGGGACGGGGGAGGGTACCCTCGGCGTGGCGGCGCTCGCCCTCTCAGCGCTCGGCTACGCTGCCGCATTCGGTTTCGTGGAGCGCGAAGCGGCCGGCGGCAGGAATTTCCTCTTCTTCTCGTCGCTCGGTCTCGTCCTTGCGGTGACCGGCGGGGGGCTGCTCGCCTCCGGACCTGCGCTCGCGTTCGCGTGGATCCTGTTCGGGCTCGCCGCGGCTCTCCTCGGAGCGAGGTTCGGCCGGCGTTCCCTCGTTGCGCACGGCGCGCTCTACCTCGCCGCGGCGTGCTTCCCGTCCGGGCTCCTCCAGGACGCCGCCTCGGCCTTTTCGCGTTCCGACGGAGCGGTTCCCGCCCGGATGGGCGCCGCGGCGGCTTCGTTGGTGCTCGTCGCTGCGATCTCCTGGCTCCTGACGCTGCGGTGGCGGGGGGAGGAGTCGGCGGGCGCCGGTTCACGCCTCGCTGCACTGGCTCTCCTTGCGGTCGCCGCTGCCGGGACAGGGGCCGCGGCGGTCGAGGCCCTCGTGGCGGTTCTCCCTCCCGGGTCAGCGGTCCCAGCGCGAACTTCGGTGCTGGCGGCGGCCGCTGTGGTTCTGGCGGCGCTTCGGGTCCGGGCGGGCGTGGAAGAAGCCGGCTGGCTGGCCTGGGGTGTCCTCTGCGGAACGGCCCTCAAGCTCTTCGTGCAGGACCTTCCTCAGGGACACCCGGCCTCGCTCTTTGCGGCCTTCGTGCTCTACGGGCTGGCCCTTCTCGCCGTGTCGAGGCTCGGGAGGCGGGCGAGCTCGTAGACGACCCGAATCGGCGCCCCCGCGAAGGCCGGGCCGGCCCCGGCGCGAAGAGAGAGGTCACGCCTGCCAAGGGCTGGGAGATCGACGCGCGTGCTCCGCGCGCGCTACGATGTCCGGCCGTGAGCGATTTCAGCCTCGCCTGCAACGAGTGCGGAGCCCGCTATGGCGAGGACCGCGCCCTCTACGTCTGTCCCTCCTGTGCGCGCCTCCAGGTTACGGGCGGATTCACGCGCGGCGTCTTCCGGGTCGTGCTCGCCGACGGGGACCTTCCGCGGCGCTGGCCGGACTCACCGCTCTCCTCGCCGGAGGGCCTCGCTGCCGTCCTGCCGGTCCGCGGGCCGAGGTCCTTCTTCTCATTCGCCGCCGGCGGAACTCCGCTTCTCGCGGTGCCGCGCTTGCGAGAAGCGCTCGGGATGCCGCTTCTCTTCCTGAAGGACGACACTCGCAATCCCTCCGGGTCGACCAAGGACCGCGCCTCCCATCTCGTCGTTGCCAAGGCGATCGAGTACGGCTACGAGACCGTTGCCGCGGCCTCGACCGGAAACGCCGCGACGGCGCTCGCTGCGGCAGGAGCGGCGGCCGGCATCCGGACCGTCGTCTTCGTTCCCGCGACGGCGCCACCGGCCAAGCTGGTCCAAATGGCGAGCTACGGCGCGACGCTCGTCCCGGTCGCGGGGACCTACGACCAGGCCTTCGAGCTCTCCGTCGATGCCTGTGCGCGCTTCGGCTGGTACAACCGGAACACCGCCCTGAACCCGTTCACCATCGAGGGAAAGAAGACGGCAGCGCTCGAGATCGCGCGAGACCTCGCGCCGGAGGCGCCGGACGTCGTCGTCGTGCCGACGGGGGACGGCGTGATCATCGCCGGAATCGCCAAGGGATTCGCCGACCTCGTCCGCTGTGGCCTGCTGCCGCGCGTGCCGCGCCTGGTGGCGGTCCAGCCCGAGCGCTCCGGGGCCATTGCGCGCGCGCTGCGCTCCGGCGCGGCAGAGATTACCCCCGAGCCCGACGCAGGGAGTGTCGCCGACAGCCTGACCGTCGCCGCGCCCCGCAACGCCGTGATGGCGCTGAAAGACGTTCGAGCCTCGGGCGGCTGCGGTGTCCTCGTCTCCGAGGAGACCATCCTCGACGCGATCCCTCGTCTCGCCGCCGCGACGGCCGTCTTCGCCGAACCCGCCGCGGCGATCGGCCTCGCCGGGCTCGAGATCGCCCTGTCGGAAGGACTCGTGGCGCGGAACGAGCGCGTCGTCCTCGTCGTCACGGGGACGGGCCTGAAGGACGTGCCATCGGCGGCGCGGCGGGTGCGCGTGCCGGACCCGGTGATCCCGACACTCGAGGCGGTGGAGGCGTTTCTCGCCATGTAGCGACGTCGGTCACGGCGTCGTTGAAGCCGGCCAGCGAGGGTCGAAGGTGGAGGCGACCGAGACGGCCGGGCCATTCGCGCCCCCTTGCAGGGTCCTCGTGACGGTCGCAAGGAAAGTGGTGGACCAGGAGTCTCGCTCCTCCTCCCGCGCTATCCTCGCGCTGCCCGCCCTCTCAGGGCGGCGGGAGGCCCCCGATGCCCGAAGTCGACGTCAAGCAGAAGGTCCTCGCGGCCAACCAGGCGGCGGCCACCTCGCTCCGGGAGTCGTTCCGCAGCCAGCGAACACTCGTCGTGAACCTCATCTCCTCGCCCGGATCAGGGAAGACGACGCTCCTCGAGGCGACGGTGGCGCGGCTCTCGGGGAAGCTGAAGATGGGCGGCCTCGACGGCGACATCGCGACGGAACGCGACGCCGACCGCCTCAGGAAGGCGGGAATTCCCGCGCGGCAGATCCTCACCGGCGGCGCGTGCCACCTCGACGCCCGGCAGGTCGACGCTGCGCTCGTGGGCGAAGGCGAGAAGCTTCGAGGCCTCGACATCCTCTTCATCGAGAACGTCGGGAACCTCATCTGCCCGACCTCGTACGACCTGGGGGAGGATTTCAAGATCGTCCTCCTCTCGACGGCTGAGGGGGACGACAAGCCCTTCAAGTACCCGGCCATCTTCTCGAAGGCGAAGGTGACGGTCCTGACGAAGGTCGACCTCCTGCCTTACGTCGACTTCGACGTGGCGGCCGTGAGGGAGCAGGTCGCGACGCTGAACCCCGAAGCGCAGTTCCTCGAGGTCTCGGCTCGAAAGGGAGGCGGGATGGACGGGTGGTGCGCACTGCTGGAGAGCGAACTGGCGAAGAAGAGGGCGTCGTGAACGGCCGGCAGGTCCTCTGGCTCGTTGCCATCGCCGGCGTGGCGCTCTGGCTCTGGAAGAGCGGGAAGATCACGAAGGACGACACGCCGTCGACGGCTCCGGGCGCCTCCGCTCCGTCGAGCGGATCGGCCCCGGGCTCTGCAGGTCAGGCGTGCCTGGCGGCCGCCGAGGATGCGAGCCGGCAGACGCAGGACGCCGCAAACGTCCTCCTCCGGACGCCGATCGACCCGGCCGCATTCTCCTCGGCGTCCGCCGGAGCGTCTTCCGCGATCTCCGCGGCCGAGGGAAAGTGCGGCGGGGGCGGCTCCACCGCCGAGCAGAGGGCGATGGAGGAGGCCCGCGGCGCGCTCTCCGAAATGCGCGCGCTCCTCTCGGACTTCTCGGGCGCCCTTTCCGGCAGCGGAAGCGCTTCCGACGCCCCGCGAAGGCGGGAGTCGATCGACAGGCACCTCGACGCCGCACGGTCGGCGCTTCGGGGCTGAGGGCCAAACCGAGAGATCGAGCTCAGTCGGGCCGCGCTCCGCTGCCCGGGGAGGATCTCGTCGGGACAGGGGTCGTCGAGACAGGCTGGTGCCGCGAGTGGCGGGCGATGTCGTCGGCTCTGGCGAGGGCGTCGCGCGCTCCCGCCTCGTCGCCGGCGGCCTCGCGAGCGCGTGCCAGGAACCGCAACGTATCGTCGACATGGAGGCGTTCCAGGGAGTCGTTGCCCATTTCGATTCGCTGCGCGATGCCGGCGGGATCGAATCGGAACTCGGGTGAGAGCAACCGCTCGAGAACGGCGACGGCCTCTTCCGGCCGGCCGAGAGCGAGCAGGACGTCGGCGAGCTGCCAGCGGTGCTCCGGAAGCCAGGGGGCGATCCTGTCGGCTGCGAGCAGCTCCTGAAGCGCCTCGTCGTTTCGCATCTCGTCGCGGAAGCGGCGGGCCCGCGTGAGGTGCGACAGGTGAGCCTCGCGCGGGTTACGCGGAGGCGACGACAGCACGTAGTCGGCCGCCCAGCTCCTGTACGCCTCCGCGGATGCGTAGGCCGGAGTCATCTGCGTCGTGGCCAGGCCGAAGGCCGTCGCCAGGGACGCACCCGCCACGACGGCGTATCGCGACGGCAGGCGGCGAAGGGCGGAAGCTGCCAGGCAAGCGGCACCTGCGGCCGGCAGGTAGAGCCAGCGCTCTGCGACCGGGATTTCCGCCTTCCACATGGGGATCCGGATGTGCCAGATCGCCAATGCCGGGGCGAGCGATGCCCCGAGGATCACGACACCCAGCGCGGAGGGAGAGCGGAGGCGGGTCGACACGAGGACTCCGGCGAGGAGCAGGAGAAGGACCCCGCCGGAAAGGACGCCGGGGTCGAGGAACCCTTCGGGAACCTGCGGAAGCCGGACGATCGGACGGCCTGCCAGGAGGGAGAGTGCGTAGCTGCCGACGGCCTTGAAGACAGCGGCGAGCTTCAGGCTCAAGGAGAGGCTGGCCAGGGGATTTGAATGGGGGACCAGCTCCAGGACGGAGAGCCTCACCAGGAGGGCGGCCACCACGGCGATGCAGGTCGCCGAAGACGCCAGGAGCGACCGCCGCCAGGCGCCACCGAGAACCGTGACGACTGCGCCAGCAGCAAAGGGGAGGAGCAGGGCGGACTCCTTGGAGCCCATCGCGAGGACCGCCGGGACGACGGACGCGAAGAGCCAGGGCCACCGACCTGTCCGCGTCCATCGAGCGACGAGGACGAGCGTGCCGAGGAAGAACGCCCCGGCGAGAACGTCTGAACGGGCCGTGATGTTCTGGACGGCCTGGACGGTCATCGGATGCAGCCCCAAAAGCGTGGCTCCGACGAGGGCGATGGGGCGCTCGAACAGCTGCAGCAGGAGGAGCGTCAGGAGCAGCACCGCGATCGCGTGGATGGCCAGGTTCCCGAGGTGAAAAGCGAAG
>CAVOJA010000052.1:0-10052 GCA_963696015.1 uncultured Holophagales bacterium | reverse complement strand
CGGTTTTCCTTCGAGATCGCCGAACGGCGCCTCACGGCCGACTCGATCTCCTTCGCTGCGGCCACCTCGTCGGCGTCGAAGGGGGAGACCCTTCTCGACACCTGCCGGAACCTCGAGGCGATGGCCCCCGATGCCATCGTCATCCGGCACCAGGCCTCCGGCGCTCCCCACTTCCTCGCCCGGCGCCTGAGGTGTGCGGTCATCAACGCCGGCGACGGGACGCACGCCCACCCGACCCAGGCGCTTCTCGACGCCTTCACGATGCGCAAGGCGAAGGGAAGGCTCGAGGGGCTGCGCGTGGCGATCTGCGGTGACGTCCGCTTCAGCCGCGTCGCCCGGTCGAACCTGGCGCTCCTTCCGAAGATGGGAGCCGAGGTGACTCTCGCAGGGCCCCGCACCCTCCTGCCGCCGGAGATCGAGCGGACCGGCGCCCGCGTCGCGACGCGGATCGAGGAGGCGATCGACGGCGCCGACGTCGTCATGATGCTGCGCGTCCAGAAGGAGCGGGGCGGAGGTCTCGGCTTCCCGTCCGACCGCGAGTACTACGAGTTCTTCGGCCTGACGCCCCAGCGGCTGAAGCTCGCCCGCAAGGACGCCATCGTCATGCACCCCGGCCCGATGAACCGCGGTGTCGAGATCGACTCCGCCGTCGCCGACGGACCCGGCTCGGTGATCCTCGACCAGGTCGAGGCGGGGGTCGCGGTGCGAATGGCCGTGCTGTATCTGTTGATCGGAGCGACCGGCGATGAATGAGGCCCCTGTCCTGATCACCGGCGGGCGGGTCGTCGACCCGTCGCGCGGCCTCGACGCCCCGCTCGACGTCCTCCTCGAGGGCGGCGTCGTGGCGAAGGTCGACGAGCGGATCGCCCTTCCCCGAGGGGCCGTCTCCGTCGACGCCTCCGGCCTCGTCGTCGCCCCCGGCTTCGTCGACCTCCACGTCCACTTCCGCGAGCCCGGGCTCGAGTGGAAGGAGACGATCGCGTCCGGCTCCGAGGCGGCGGCGGCGGGCGGCTTTACGACCGTCTGCTGCATGCCGAACACCGACCCCGTGATCGACGACGCGCCGACGGCGTCGTTCGTCCAGAAGCGGATCCGCGAGACGGCGCGCGTGCGCGTCCTCCCGATCGGCGCCGTCTCGAAGGGGCAGAAGGGCGTCGCGCTCGCCGAGATCGGGCTGATGAAGGCCGAGGGGATCGTCGCGATCTCCGACGACGGCAAGCCGGTCGTCAACGCCGACCTGATGCGGCGGGCGCTGGAGTACGCCTCGATGTTCGACCTGTCGGTGGTCGTCCACGAGGAGGACCCGAACCTCGTGGCGGGTGGTCAGATGAACGAGGGGTGGGCCTCGACGCGTCTCGGCCTCCCCGGCTGGCCCGCGGTCGCCGAGTCGACGATGGTCGCTCGCGACGTCGAGCTCGCGGCCCTGACGGGCGCGCGCCTCCACGTGGCGCACGTCTCGGTGAGGGACAGCCTCGCGGCGATCCGGCGCGCTCGCGCCGCGCACGTTCCCGTGAGCTGCGAGGTGACGCCCCACCACCTCATGCTGACGGACGAAGACCTCGCGCGCTCCGGCTACGACACGCGCTTCAAGATGAACCCGCCGCTCCGCGGCGAGGCGGATCGGCAGGCGCTCGTCTCGGCCCTGGCCGACGGCACCATCGACTGCGTCGCGACGGACCACGCCCCGCACCACCACGACGAGAAGGCGATGGAGTTCGCGGCGGCGCCGTTCGGAGTCACCGGCCTCGAGACGGCGTTTCCAGTCCTTTTGGACGGCCTCGTTCTCCCGCGCCTCCTCTCGCTCTCCCGGCTCGTCGAGGCCATGTCCACGGCCCCGGCTCGTCTCTTCGGGCTTCCGTACGGCACGCTCGCGGAAGGGGTCCCCGCAGACGTCGTCCTCTTCTCGACCTCGCGTTCGACGACGTTCTCGTCGTTCCGCTCGCTCTCGGCGAGCTCCCCCTGGACGGGAAAGACCCTTCGCGGGCGCATCGAGCGGACCTTCGTCGGCGGCCTCGAGGTCCACCGGTTCGGGGCTTCCCCCGCAGCCGAGGCGGCCGGCTGACGCCGGTCCTCGCGCTGCCTACGTCCGCACCTTCGCCAATGGTCGATTCCGACGCGTCCGCCGTGTCCCCGACCCCGGTCAAGCGGGTCGTTCTGGTCGACGACTCGCCCGCCTACGCCGCCTCGTGGCGGGGGATCTTCGCGGACCGGTACGGTGAGAAGGTCGCCTTCGAGTCGTACCAGGACCCGGTGGAGGCGCTGTCGCACCTCGGGCCGGACGTCGACCTCCTCCTGGTCGACCTCGAGATGCCGGTCCTCGACGGCCGTTCCGTGGCGCGCTTCGCGAAAGAGCGCGGTGTGAGCGAGAGGCGGATCGTCATCGTCTCGGGCCACGACGCCGACGAGCTCCACCGACTGTTCCCCAAGGGAGCGTGCCTCGCCGTCATCAACAAGACCGAGGCCCAGCAGCAGAGCGCCTTCCTGATGATCCTCGACAGCATCGTCTTCCGGCACTGATGGAGGGCTCGCGCGCCCTCGAGGCCGCCGTGGAGGCCGCCCACCGGGCGGGAGACCTGCTCCTCGGCTACTTCGGCTCGCTCG
This sequence comes from uncultured Holophagales bacterium, assembly GCA_963696015.1. GTDB lineage: Bacteria > Acidobacteriota > Thermoanaerobaculia > UBA5066 > UBA5066 > UBA5066. The sequence goes on along the minus strand of CAVOJA010000052.1, from coordinate 7,451 downwards.
ACCCGTCGGAGGTCGAGGAGAAGGGGCGGAACGACGTCGTCTCGCGGGCTGACCGCGAGAGCGAGGCGCTCGTCAAGGAGCTCCTCCTCGGCGCGTTCCCCGCGGACCTCTTCATTGGCGAGGAAGGCGGCGTCGCCGGCTCGGACGCGGACGCTCCCGCATGGATCGTCGACCCGCTGGACGGCACCGCGAACTTCGTCCGCGGGTTTCCGCACTGGGCGGTCTCCATCGGGCGGACTGCCGGCGGCCGGGGCGGCGAGCTCGTTCTCGGCGTCGTCTGGGACCCGGTCAAGAAGGACCTCTTCGTCGCGGAGAAAGGGGCCGGAGCGTTCCGGAACGGAGCTCGCGTCCGCGGCACGCGCCGACCCGGCCTCGCAGGCGCAGCGCTCGCGACCGGCTTCCCCTTCCGGATCCAGGCGCGGATCGACACCTATCTGCGGATCTTCAGGGCGATCTTCCTCGAGGTGCAGTCGATCCGTCGCGCGGGGAGCGCCGCCCTCGACCTCGCCTACGTCTCCGCCGGCATCTTCGACGGCTTCTTCGAGCTGGGGCTTTCCCCGTGGGACTCGGCCGCGGGCGCCGTCCTCGTCTCCGAAGCGGGCGGCGTCGTCACCGACTTCGACGGCGGCGGGGCCTGGCGGGAGCGCGGCAACCTGCTCGCCGCGGGGCCGGGCGTCCACGCGGCGCTCGCGGCCCTCGTCGCGAACCTCGGGGTCCGCGACGAAGACCTCTGAGCCCCGCTGTAGCATCCCGATGGAGAGAATGCCAGGCATGGACTCGCGAGAGCGCCCGGTCGATCCCGACAGTGGCCACACGGGTGCGATCACGGCAACGCCACGCGACGTTGGCTTTCTCGCGAAGGCGATCGACGCCGCGGGACTCGGAATCATCGCGCTGGACGAGAGCTCGGGTCGTGTCGTCTACCTCAACCCCGCAGGCGCCGGGATGCTCCAGTCCCTTTCGGACACCTCGCGAAAAGACGCGCTGGAGACCTTCACGCGGGTCCTGGTCGCCGAGGCAACTTCCGCCGATGCTGGCCCGGGAGAGTCGTCCAGCGCCCTGATGCTGGGAGAGCGGGTCGTCGGGTACACCCTCTACCCGGCGCACGGCGAGCTGTGGGCGCTCTTCCGGGACGTCACGGAAAAGGAACGGCTGAGCAGCCTCGCCGAGTCGCTTCACCTGTCCGACGCCCTGCTCAGCGTCTTCACGGTGCTCCGTCACGACGTCGGCAACGCGGTGAACGCGGCGAAGACCTCCCTCCACGTCCTCCGTCAGGGGCTCGGCCGGCACGACGAGAATGCTGTCAGGCGGTACGTCAACCGGGCGCTCGAAGCGCTCGCCGGCGTCGAGACCGTCCTCGGCACCCTCAGGGACTACGGATTCGCGTCGAGGCCCCGCCTTCGTCCGGTGCTGATCGGTGAGGTCGTGGAAAGTGCGGCGCTCGAATGCGGCCTCGGCCTTGCCGAGCGGGGGACGGTCCTCGACGTAGACGTCAAGGAGGGGACCGAGCAGGTCCTGGCGGACCCGGTGTCCCTCGAGGTGGCGCTCTGCGCGCTTGTGAGCCGCGCCGAGCTGAACGCCAGAGCAGGAGGGAGCCCTCGCGTCCTCGTCCTCGTGGAGCCCCGGCGAGACACGGTGGTGATCCGGATCTCGTCTTGCGGAGGACGCGAGAAGGTGCCGGTTCGGTCCTCTGACGACGAGGACCTCCGGCTTCTCGTCGTCCGCCGGCTCGTCGCGCAGATGGAAGGGCGGCTCGAGCTGAAAGGACGCGACTCCATCGTGACGCTTCGTCGGGCGAGGGGACCCGGGTGACGCGATCCTCGCACCGGCTTCTCGTCGTCGACGACGACACGCTCTTCGGTGACGTCCTTCGGGAGGAGCTCTCCTCGGACGAGCTCGAGGTTCTCCTGGCGCCGACATGCGCCGAGGCGCTCCGGCTCTGCCGGGAAACCCCTGTCGACGTGGTCCTCCTCGACCAGAGGCTCCCGGACGGCCCGGGTGCCGCCATCTGCCCGGCGATCCTCGAGACGAACGACCAGGTCAAGATCGTCTTCGCCACGGCGCACCCCTCGTTCGAGAACGCGCTGGAGGCGGTCCGCGCAGGGGCCGTCGACTACGTCTCGAAGCCCTGCGAGCTTGAGCAGGTCCGGATGGTCGTCTCCCGCTGCCTCAGGCTCCACGACCTGGAACGCGTGGAACGGCGCGACACGCGTCGTCGCGAGCTGGAGGCCCGGGACGCCGCGCTCGTCGGGGAAGCCGGCGGCCTCGCGGAGGTCGCGCGGCTCGTCGACCTGGCGGCCGATTCCGACGTCCCCGTCCTCCTGACGGGAGAGACCGGCACGGGGAAGACCCTCGTGGCCCGCGCCATTCACTATCGAAGCGCGAGACGACACGGCGAGTTCGTCTCCGTCAACTGTGCCGCACTGCCGGAGAGCCTCATCGAAGCCGAGCTCTTCGGACACGACAGGGGGGCATTCACGGGGGCGTCGGCCGCCCGGGAAGGGCTCTTCGAGATCGCGGAGGGAGGGACTCTCCTCCTGGACGAGATCGGCGATATGCCCCATGCGCTTCAAGGCAGGCTCCTGACGGTCCTGGAGGACCGGCAGGTCCGGCGGATCGGCGGTCGTACCTCGCACAGGGTCGACTTTCGGCTGATGGCGGCCACGAACGTCGACGTCGGGCGGGCCGTGGCCGAGCACCGGCTCCGGGAGGACCTGTACTACCGGCTCGACGTCCTCCGGATCGACGTCCCGCCACTCCGGCGGCGGAAAGGGGACCTTCCGGAGCTGGCGCAGCACTTCCTCTCGAGCACACGCGCGGCGGTGGGTGCCCCGCCCCTCGACGCGGCAGAGGTAAAGCGGCTTCAGGCGTATGACTGGCCGGGGAATCTCAGGGAGCTTCGAAACGTGCTCGAACGCGCGGCGCTCGTGCGCCGGGCGGGCGAGCCGCTTCGTCCGACGGCGTTTCTCTCCACCGCAGCGGTAGCGGCCGTGGCTGCGGAGGCGGTGCCGGAGAGGAGGGCGGTGCTTCCTCTCGCCGAGACGGAAGCCCGAGCGATCCGGCTGGCCGTCTCGGAGAGCGGCGGGAACCTGACCCGCGCGGCGCAGCTCCTCGGGGTTTCCGTCTCGACGCTCCGACGAAAACTCACTCCCGAGGAGCGAAGGACGAGCCGCGCAGGCTGAGCGGGCCGCTCGTTTCGAGCGCCCATTCTGGAGGGGCCTCTCCTTGCAGCGCAGCCGGGGCCCGGCCGGGAAGCCCCTATCCAGCGCCTTTCGCCGCACCTCGTCGCAATACCCGGCTCTGGCAGCGCTCTTGCGACGGAGTGGAGCGATGGCCACGAACACTCAACGGACCGTCCTCATCGTGGACGACGAGACTCTCTTCACGCAGAGTCTCGCCGAAGGTCTGCTCGCGCTCGAGTGGGGCCTCGTCGTCCGGACGGCCGCGAACGGTCTCGAGGCCGTCACCACCATTCAGCACGAGCCGGTGGACCTCGTCGTGACGGACCTGAAGATGCCGGAGATGGACGGATTCGAGCTCCTGGCCTGGATGAGCCGGGAGGCCCCGACCATCCCCGTGATCGTGATGACGGCGTTCGGGACGCCGGAGATCGCGCAGCGGCTCCGTTCCTTCGGCCTGGAGGGTTTCGTCGAGAAGCCGGTAGACTTCGGGACCCTCTCGGAGCGGATCTCGGCGGGTCTCGACGACGCGGCCCGGGGGTACGTGACCGGGATTCCGCTCTCGACGTTCCTCCAGGTCCTCGAGATCGAGAGGAAGTCGTGCACGCTACGGGTTCGCAGCGGCTCGCGCACGGGCCTCCTCTACGTCGTGGGCGGGGCGCCGTGGGACGCGGAGGCGGACGAGAAACGCGGCGAGGAAGCCGCCGCCGAGATCGTGACGTGGGAGGGGGCAGCGATCGAGATCCTCCCGGCGGTGCGGACGGCGGAACGCCAGGTGACGAGCTCCCTCGGTCAGCTCCTGCTCGAGGGCTTTCGGGTCATGGACGAGGAACGCGCTGGCCGGCCCGCGAAGGCCGGCCTTTCAGATTCGAGGTCGCCGGAAATGGGGCCCGAAGAAAACCCGATCGACTTGAAGGAGGAACAGATCATGTCTGCAGTCGAACTTCTCAAGGAAATGTCGTCCGTCGAAGGTTTCGCGGGGGCGGGGGTTTTCACTCCCACCGGCGAGACGCTCGCCCTCTTCACGCCCGGGACCGGCTTCTCGAAGGAGATCGGGATCCTGGCCAACAACGTCCTGATGAACGCCCAGAAGGCGTGCCTCGAGATGGGGGCCGGCCGCGGGCAGCAGGTCCACGTCGAAGGCGAGAAAGCGCACATCCTGGCGCGTTGCCTCAACGAGGGGACCGACCCGCTCAAGTCGCAGCCCGGGAAAGCCCACATCCACGTCGTCGTCGCCCTGACGAGTGATGCGAGCCTGGGCCTCGCGAAGATGCGGATGACTCAGATGGCGACGAAGATCGCCGACGATTTCCGCCTCTAGGAGCTGGTCTCTCTCGTTCCGGCTCCCGGCCGTGCGCCCTCGGGCTGTACGGCCGGGAGCGCTTGTGTCTCGCGCACGGCGCGAAACGACATAGGATGACGTTCGGTGGCCCGGTGAGGGGCCAGGAAAAGCCGGCGAGATCGGTGGGTGTCCATCGATGCTCCGGGGGGAGGGACTCAATGGCACTGCAAGATCGAGCAAGGACGGCCTGACTTTGCCGCAGAGCCCGGTCGTCGCGAGGCTCGTCGCGAGCCAGGCGCCCGTCCTGACCTGGCAGTGCGACTCCGAAGGGCGGGTCGGCTTTCTGAGCGCCTACTGGGCCGAATACACCGGAGTCTCCGTCGAAAGGCTGCTCGAGAGCGGACTGCGAGAGGTCATCCATCCGGAGGACTTCGAGCAGGTCTGCGAGGTCCTTCGAGGGCTCTCCCGGAGCGGAGCCAGGGTCGTCCGGGAGTACCGCCTCCGGCGGTACGATGGCGTCTGGCGTGTCATCCAGGACACCGCGGTCCGAGTCGCAGACGAGGCAGGAGACGTTCAGTCTTGGGTCGGTGTCTGTGAAGACGTCACGGAACGGAACGAGTTCCGATCCCTCATTCACTTCCAGCGGGTCGTCAGCAGCCGTCTCGCCGGGGTGAGGCAGGGGCCCGCCTATCTCGGAGAGCTCCTTCGGACCATCTGCGTCGAAGGGGGGCTGGACGAGGCGATCCTCTGTCGCGTCTCGGCGGGTTCGCCGACGCGGCTCCGAGCCCGGCATTCCTCGAACGGCGCCGACAGGTCCGAGTGCACCTGCTGGAGGGCGACCGAGAGCACCTGGTCCTCCACCTCCCTCCCGGCCTGCTCCCGGGTTTCGGTCCCGGTCGTCGGAAGCTATCCGATCCCGAGCGGAGGTGTCGTCACCGGTCTCTTGACGCTCGGGAGCCAAAGGGGTGTGGACGTATTCCTCCCTCTCCTGGAGTCTCTCCAAGGCACGGTGGCGATTCTCGGGGCGATGCTGGAGCGGTTCGACGCGGACGAGATGCTCCGGGCGAGCGAGGAACGGTATCGGGCGCTCCTGGAGCAGTCGTCCGAGGGGATCTTCACGTTCGATCCGGCGACGCACCGGATCCTCGAAGCGAACCGTCGGTTCCTCGAGATCACGGGCTACGCCCGCGATACGGTCGGTACCCTGACTCTGGAGGACCTCATCGCTCACGACGCCTCGAGCATCGCGGAGACCGTCTCCGGCGTTGTCCTCGGGAGCGAGTCTTTCGTGGGCGAGCGGACCTATCGGAGGCGGGACGGGTCGGCGGTGAAGGTCGAGGTTTCTGCTTCGCTCGTGAGCTGGGCGGAGGAGCATGTGGTCCTCGTGAATATCCGGGACGTGAGCGAGGCGCGCACGTCCGCGGTCGCCCTCGCGGAGATTTCGCACCGCCTTCGGCTCATCCTCGACGCGACGTCCGACGGCATCCTCGGCCTCGATTCGGACGGTCGGATGACCTTCGTGAACAAGGCGGCTGCGGCGCTCCTCGGGTGGGAACTCGGAGAGCTCCTCGGGGCGCCTTCCCACCAATGCTGGCACCACACGAGGCCCGATGGGACGTCCCATCCGGCTGCCGAGTGCCCGATCCTCACCTCCATGCAGACGGGGATCCGGGTATCTGTCTCTGACGACGTCTTCTTTCGCAAGGACGGAACCCGGTTCCCCGTTCGGTACGAGGCGTCGCCGAAACGGCAGGATGGTCGGATCGTCGGAGTCGTCGTCGTCTTTCGGGACGTGTCACGCGAAGAACGGCTCGAGTCGATCGCCGCGGCCGTGGAGACGATGAACAGCCTCGGATTCGTCTTCTCCGCGGTTCGCCACGAGCTCGGCAACCCGGTGAATTCGGTCAAGATGGCGCTCTCGGTCCTTCGGAAGAACCTCGACCGTTTCGACGCCGAGACCGTGCGGGACTTTGTCGACAGGTCTCTCCTCGAGCTGGGGCGCGTCGAGGAGCTCCTCGCGAGCCTCAGGACTTACAGCCTCTACGAGGACGTCCAGCTCCGCGTCCTCGACCTGGCGGGATTCGTCCGCGATTTCGTCGATTTCGTCTCCCGCGACTTCGCAGCCCGCGGCGTTTCCGTCGCGGCGGAGCCGCAAGACGACCCGGTCTTCGCGGCGGCGGATCCGAGGGCGCTGCGGCACGTCCTCCTGAACCTCGTCGCGAACGCGGCGGAGGCCATGGAGGCCATGGAGGCCAAGGGGGGGAGTATTCGACTCGGGGTCTTCACCGAAGGGGATTGGGCCGGGATCCGGGTCGGGGACGACGGGCCGGGGATGACGACGGATACCCTCGGCAACCTCTTCCGGCCCTTCTACACGACGAAGACGAAGGGCACCGGCCTCGGCCTCGTCATCGCGAAGAAGATGATGACGAAGATGGGGGGGGCGATTGACGCCGTGAGCGCTCCGGAAACCGGCACGACAATGTCGCTGTCGCTGCGGGCCGCGCTGCCTCCCCCTCCGGAATGATCGGGCCTCCTCAGCGCCCCTGCTGCTGCGCCTGCCACACGGCCGTCTCGGCCAGCGGTGCCGTGACGGAGTAGCCGGCCCGGTTCGGATGGACGCCGTCATTGCTCAGATCGGCCTTCAGCCCACCCTCCTCGTCCACCATCGCGGCGTAGTAGTCGAGGGAGACGATTCCCTCCCGGATGGCGGAATCCCTGACCAGGGCGTTCAGCGCGACGATCCGGGGCGCCGGCTCGAGTCCAGGCAGCCACGGAAAGTCGAGCGCAGGCAGCACCGACGCCAGGACGACGCGGATCCCGTGTCCCCGGGCAAGGTCGGTCCTCGACATCAGGTTGTCCCGCGTCATCTCCGGCGTCATCGGCCCCGCGTTCAAGGCGACGTCGTTCGTCCCGGCCAGGATCACTACCACCTCCGGCTCGAGGGAGAGGACGTCCTGATGGAAGCGCTCGAGCATCTGTGCAGATCC
>CAVOJA010000051.1:0-8983 GCA_963696015.1 uncultured Holophagales bacterium | reverse complement strand
CCGGCTCGGACTTCGCCGCGTGCCGGAGCATCGAGATCATCGGCGTGACGCCGACGCCCCCGGCGTGGAGGACGAGGGGCACGTCCGGCTCCACCGGATAGACGAAATCGCCTCCCGGTCCCCGGATCGGGAGGACTCCCCCGGCACGGATGGTCTCGTGAAGCGCGTTGGAGGCCCGCCCCTGCCGCCGCACCGAGATCTCGAGGTACCCCGTCGCCTCCGGGGAGGAGCTGATCGAGTAGCACCGGACCTCGTCCTTGCCCTGCGCGGCGACGCGGATCATCAGGAACTGGCCCGGCCGGAAATCGAAGCCCTCGGGTCTCTCCATCCGGAACGTCCGGATCTCCGGCGTCTCGTCGATGACGGCGAGGACCTTGACGGGAACGAAGCCCGCCGCGGCCGCTGGCTTCTTCGGTGTGCCTCCGCCTGCCGGCCCCCCGGCCGCGGACGCCACCGCCGGCCTGGAGGCGGGAGCGCTCTCCGGGGCTTCCGCCGGAAGGAGTCTCTCGCAGGCGACGACCCAGGTGACCTGCGCCGCGAGGCCGGCGAGGAGCCACGCCTGATCGGGCAGAACCCAGACGAGGAGGGCGAAGGAAACCGAGGGGAGGAGGAGCAGCCGGCGCCCCGGGCCGGCACGCCGGTGAGACAGCAGCAGCACGGCTGCGAGGTGGAGCGTCGTCACGAACGAGAGGACGGCGACGGGCGCGTGCGACCACACGATGCCCGGAGAGTATCGCCCGGCCGGATCGCCCACGCCGGGCCCACCCCGCTCAACTGACGAGGACGTTCTCACATCCCAGGGCGACGGTCTCTCCGTGCACGCAGGAGTCCCCATCCTCGCCGCCGGTCGGCCGCCCCCTGGCCGGTGAGGTTCTCGGACGGGGCGACTTTCGGCGGGTCGGGCAGGGAGAGGCTCCCGCCCCTCCAGAAGACCGCTGCAACCGACGGCGGGATGATCTTTGCCCCGCGCGTTTGGTAAAGGTACTCCACGCTGGCGAGCTCACGGCAGGTCTCGTCGACGTAGACGTCCATCCCGCGCGAGGAGTCGTTCCCCTCGACGGGAAGCGACTCGGAGGTGACGTGGTACCGAGCGTCCGAGATGAGACCGTTCAGCCGCTCGACGAGTCGCGAGGTCAGGCGCGTCCTCACGGCCTTCTCCCGCGAACTCCGACATCGCCCGGCGGGAAGCCCATCGAGAGCCTCACCGCGGCGTACTCCGTCGTGTGACGGCCGTCCCGGCGTCTCACGACGAGCGGCGGCTCGACGGCCGGGAACCCTTCGGCGCTCCGGGGCAGGTCGGGCGGAAGGTCCTCCGCGCGGGAGGCCGCGAAGAGGGCGACGAGGGGTCTCTCTCCCTCGCGGAAGACGACGTCGCGGCGCTTCAGAAGGAAGAGGCGCTCGTGCGCGAGCGCCTCTTCCGCGTCCGCATCCCGCGCCGCCGGCCAGACGAACGCGAAGAGCCCGCCCGGGGCGAGACTCCGACGGGCCGCTGCGGCGTAGGCATCGATCGCCCCTCGCAGCGTGATCCGGGCCGGCACGGCCTGCGTGTGACGCGCCTCGGTCGCCGTCCCCGGCTCGAAGTAGGGGGGCGCGCCGAGGACGAGGTCGAACGGAGCCTCTCCCTCGAGCGCCGCCGGGTCGCGGAAGTCCCCTTCGAGGATCCGGAATCTCCCGGCGAGATCGTTGTAGGCGACGCTGCGCCGCGCGAGAGCGGCGGAGAACGGCTGCGCCTCGATCGTGACGACGTGCGCCCCGGGCAGCTTCCACGCCGCGGCCATCGCGACCGAGCCGATACCGGAACCGAGGTCGAGGAGCCGGTCCACCCGCGGAGCCGAGAGGACGCCCCACCAGGCGACGAGGAGGTCGTCGGTGGAATAGCGGTGGCCGTGGGCGGCCTGGAAAATCCGGAAGCTCCCGCAGAGGAAGTCGAGGGTCTCTCCCTCCGCGGGCCTGGCGCCGCCGGGCGGCTTCGGGCCCGGGCGGCGCCAGCCATGGAAGCGGTCGTCGCTGGGGGGGTCCTCGGCCATCCCCCCGAGCCTACCGCAGAGGTTTCAGCCCTCTTCGCCCTCGTCCTCGGCAGCGTTCGGCCTCGGGGCCCTCAGGCAGCCCTCGAGCTTCGCCTTCTGCTCCGCGGTGAGGAGCGCCTCGATGGCGGTCCGGAGCGTCTTCAGCTCCTCGCCGATCGCCTTCACGTCCGCCTCGACCTTCAGGAAGGCGGCCCCGACCACGCACGGATCGGGGGATGTGGCCGTGACGGCGGCGCGCAGCGCCTCGCGGTCGGCCCTCAGCGTCACGTGGAGGGCTTCCAGCTTCGGCCGGGCCGCCTCGAGGAGAGCCCTGACGTCGGCCTTCTGGACGTCGGTCAGATCGACGATGTGAAGGCAGCGCAGGTAGCCTGCGAGCGGTCCGTGGGGGGCCTGCGCTTCGGGGACCTGGCCGGCGGCCGGGCGGTCGAAGGCGAGGACGGGGGCGGCGACCAGCGCGAGTGCGAGGGCCGCAGCCAGGGAGACGACGGACGTCCGGAGGAAGTTCTTCATACCCGAGCTCCTTTTCCCTTACCGTTTCGTACGGCGAGGTCGGTTCGTTTCCGGCACCGCTTTCGGTGGGCTGCCCCTACCGACGCGCCGCGCCGCCCCGGCGTTTACACCGCCGGCACGAACGTGACCTCGGTCACGATGGGCGCGGGGCGGGCGCCTCGGCAGGAAGCTCGACGAAGAACGTCGTCCCCTGCCCCTCGGTACTCGTCACCGAGATGCCGCCCCCCATCACGCGGGCGAGGTGCTGCGAGAGCGCGAGGCCGAGGCCCGTTCCTCCGAAGCGGCGGGTGAGCGAGGCGTCTCCCTGGACGAACGGCGTGAAGACCTTCTCGAGCTGCTCGGCGGTCATGCCGATCCCGGTGTCGGCCACGCGGAAGACGAGGACGTCCCCGCTGCGGCCCCGCTCTCTGCGGGCCTCCATCTCCACCGTCCCGTCCTCGGTGAACTTCCCCGCGTTCGAGAGGAGGTTGAAGAGGACCTGCTTGAGACGGAAGGCGTCGGAGGTCATCCGGCCGGCGTCCGGGGCGACGATCACGACGAGACGGTTCCGGTTGGCCTCCACGAGCTGCCGCACGGTCCGCGCGGTCTCCTCGACGACCTCCGCCACCACGAACGTCTCGGCGACGATCTCCATCCGGCCCGCCTCGATCTTGGAGAGGTCCAGGAGGTCACCGATGAGCTGGAGGAGGTGGCCGCCCGCGCCGCGGATCTTCCCGACGTCCTCGAGCGCCCTCGGGTTCGCCATGACTTCCGGCTCGTCCGCCAGGAGCTCTGCGTAGCCGAGGATGGCGTTCAGCGGCGTCCGGAGCTCGTGGCTCATGTTCGCGAGAAACCGGCTCTTGGCCCGGTTCGCTTCGGCCGCCTCGCGCAGGGCCCCGTCCGACTGCCGCCGAAGCTCCTCGGCCCGCTGGATCTCCGCCACGAGGCTCCGGGTCCTCTCGTCGACGAGGCGTTGCAGCTCCGTGTGCCGGGCCCGTACGCCGCGCATCCGGAGGGCGTAGCCGGTCCCGGCGGCGAGAAGGAGGACGACGACGGCCCCGACCCGGAACCCGAGCCTCTGGTGAAGACCCGGCTTCAGACGGAAGGCGAAGCGGGCCCCCGTCTCGTTCCAGACGCCGTCGTTGTTGGCGGCCACGACGCGGAAGACGAAGTCGCCCGGCGGGAGGGACGTGTAGAAGGCCGAGCGGCGCGTCCCCGCGTCGACCCACGACGCCTCGAACCCTTCCAGCCGATACCGGAAGCGGACCTTCTCCGGAGCCTGGAAGCTGAGGCCGTCGTAGTGGATCTCGATCTTCCCGGTCCGGGGCGGCAGGGTCACCGGCGAGACGCCCGCCACCGGCCGACCGTCGGCGAGAACACGGTGGATGACGACGGGGGGAGCCGTCGTATTCGACCGGAGCCGGGCCGGATCGACGCCGACGAGGCCCTTCAGCGTCGGGAACCAGAGACGCCCGTCGGCATCGCGCAGGCCCGCGGGAGACGAGGCTCCGTTGCACTGGGCCACGGGGAGCCCGTCGGCGCGCCCGAGGGAGAGCGCCGGGAAGGGTCCTCGCCGCCCGGCCATCCTCTCGATGACGTCCGACCGGGAAACGCGGGAGATCCCCTTATTCGAGCTCATCCAGAGGCCGCCGCCGTCCCCCTCGAGGATCTGGAAGACCCTCTCGTCGGAAAGGCCGTCGGCCAGGTCCACGGAGCGCAGGCTGCCGTCGCGCCGGAGGAGGGACAGGCCGCCGGCCGTACCGATCCAAAGGAGCCCTTCGGCGTCCTCGTGGAGGGAGAAGACGACGTCGCTCGCCAGGCCGTGCCGCGTGTCGAGGACGGAGAGGACGCCGTCCTCGAGCCTCACGAGCCCCCCCGCGTCGGTGCCGATCCACATCGCGCCGTCCCGGCTCGGGAGAAGGCAGCGGATCACGTCACGGGGGAGGCCGCGGGCGCGGTCGATGACGGTGAAGCTGCGCCCGTCGAAGCGCGCCACGCCCGCTCCGTAGGTCCCGGCCCAGACGTCTCCCTTCGCGTCGATCGCGACCGCGTAGACGATGTCGGAGGGAAGGCCGTCCTTCTTCGTGTACCGGGTGAGCCTCCCGCCCGCGAGGCGGATGAGGCCGGCGCCGTTCGTCCCGATCCAGAGGACGTTCCCGGGTGCCGCCACGACGGAGCGGATCGGGACGCCGCGCAGGTCCGCAGCTTCGGGCGGAACGACGAACCGGCCGTCGCGGAGCGCCGCGATGCCGTCGGAGTCGGTCCCGGCCCAGAGCGTCCCGTCGGTGGTGCGCGCGACGGAGCGAACGCTCTCGTCGCCGAGCCCCTCGCGCGCTCCGTAGACGAGGACCTTGCGGTCGCGGAAGCGGTTCAGGCCGCCGTTCGTGCCGATCCAGACGCTCCCCTCGCGATCCTCGCCAATCGACCGGACGAAGGCGTTCGAGAGCCCCTCGGCGACGCCGAAGGACTCGATCCGCTCTTTCGAGATCCGGACCAGCCCCGCCCCGTCGCTCCCGACCCAGAGCGCCCCGTTCCGGTCGCGGTGGAGCGACCAGGGGAGGTCGCTCGGAAGGCCGTCTTTCTTCCCACGGATCCGAACGGTCCCGTCCACCTCGACCTCCACGAGGCCGAGACCGTAGAACGCTGCCGCGACCCCGCCCGGGGAGGGGGCCAGGGAATAGACGGCGCCGGGAGGAGGGCCCTCCTTCGGATGAATCCTCCGGATCGTCTTCCCGTCCCACCGCAGGAGCCCCTCCGTCGCCGTGCCGATCCAGAGGCCGCCCGCCGGGTCGCCCAGGAGGCTCCGGATCGAGGGCCTCTCGGGAGAGCCCGGGAGCGGGACGGCCCGGAACGTCGTCCCGTCGAACCGGGCGAGCCCACGGTCGGTGCCGGCCCACACGGTGCCGTCCGTGTCCTCGCAGAGAGCCCACGCGTACTCCGACGGGAGCCCCTCCCGCTCGCCGTAGCGGGTGAAGACGCCTCCGCGTGAGCGGACGACACCTCCACCCAGCGTCCCGCCCCAGAGTGTCCCGAGCCGGTCTTCGAAGAGCGTCCACGCGCTGTTGCTCTTCAGGGCCGCCGTGTTCCGCGTGTCGTAGACGACGAAGGAGACTCCGTTGAAACGGACGAGCCCCTCGTAGGTCCCGAACCAGAGGTACCCCTCACGGGTCTGGAGAATCGAGTGGATGCTGTTCTGGGGAAGGCCGTCCTGCCATGCGTCGAGGCCGTACTGGGAGAGAGGCGTGGACGGGTCGAGCGCCCGGGCGCCTCCGGCGCGGAAGAGCAGCGCCACGAAGGCAACGTACGCGAGGAGGCGCCGGAAGGACATCCCGGCGATTCTCACCCCTTCGTCGCCGGCGCCTCCGACAGCTTCGGTCGGCGGGTGTGGAAGTCGGTCGCCCTCTGGAACAGGTCGGCCACCGCGAGGAGGTCGCTCTCACCCCGGAGCTTCCCGGTGAAGGTGATGCTCGTCGGCGTTCCGTCCGTCATCCGAAAGCCGTTCGGCAGGACGACGCACGGGTGCCCGGTCAGATTCGTCAGGAGGAGGGAGCTGCCGCCGTAGGTCGGCGCCACGAAGAGGTCGACGCCCGAGAGACACTCGTCCATCTCGCGCATCAGCAGGGTCCGCGCTCGCTGGGCGCTGAGGTAGTCGACGGCCGGAATGAGCCGCCCCTGGCGGAAGACGTTCGGCCAGGCGTCCGCCGTCTGGCGCACCATGGTCTTCACGCGGCCGTCCCGGACGAGCGCGTCGAAGGCGGTCGCCGCCTCGGCCGTCAGGATGAGCGAGAGCGGGCCGACCGGGGTCTTCGACGGCAGCTTCACCGGAACGAGCCGGGCTCCCAGCTGCCGGAGGACGTCGAGGCTCCGCCGGTCGATCTGCCGCCACTCGGCGGCGCGCGCCTTCTCCTCCTCCGTCTTCGCGCTCCCGCCGCGCTCCTCCTCGAAGAGCTCTTCGACGTAGCCGATCGTCAGGTCCGAGAGGCTCCGGCGCGGCGGCCAGGTGAAGGGTCCGTCGGCGGAGCACGCGTCGAGGGCGTCCTTCCCCGCGATCGCCGAGAAGACGAGCGCGCAGTCCTCCGCCGAGCGGGCGATCGGGCCGACCTTGTCCATCGTCCAGGCGAGGGCCATCACGCCGTGCCGGCTGACCCGGCCGAACGTCGGACGCAGGCCCGTGACGCCGCAGCGCGTGCAGGGAGAGACGATGCTCCCGAGCGTCTCCGTACCGATGGCGAAGCCGACGAGGCCGGCCGCCGTCGCCGACGCCGAGCCCGCCGAGGAGCCGCTCGAGCCCTGGTCGAGCTTCCACGGGTTCTTCGTCGTCCCGCCGAACCAGACGTCGCCCCACGCCAGCTCGCCGACCGCGGTCTTGGCGACGAGGACGGCGCCGGCCTCCTCGAGCCGGCGGTAGACCGTGGCCGTCTCCGGTCTCGTCTGCTCCTTGAACGGCACGGAGCCCCAGGTCGTCCTGGTGCCGGGAACTGCGATCAGGTCCTTCGCACCCCACGGGATGCCGTGCAGGGGGCCCCGGTCCTTCCCCGCGGCGAGCTCCTCGTCGGCCCGCTTCGCCTGCGCCAGCGCGAGCTCCGAGGTCACGGTCACGGCGCACGAGAGGACCGGGTCGTACTTCGCGAGGCGCGCGAGGTAGAGCTTCGTCAGCTCGGTCGAGGAGACCTTCTTCGCCCGGAGGAGGCGCCCGAGGTCGCGGACCGTGGCGAAGGCCAGCTCTTCCTCCGAGGAGGGCCTCGCGACGGGACGTTCCCGTCGGGGGGCGGGCGCAGGGGCTTCGGTTTCCGGCTTCGGCGCGCCCGGGTTCGGCGCGAACGAGAACGCGGGCGGGACGGCGTTGTCGAGGAGAACCTCGCGCAGTGCCGCGACCCCCTCGGCGGTCTCGTTCAGGTCGTCGAGCATGAGGGCCCGCTCCTCGTCGGAGAACGCCACGCCCGAGACCCACTCCGCCTGCTTCACCATCTCGGCCGTCACCTTCGCCCCGCCCGCGGCGAGCGCCGACAGCGCCCGCCCGAAGACGGCCGCTCCCGCGCCCGCCCCGGCGAGCATCGTCACGAGCCTGCGCCGTCCCTGGTCGACGTTTCGAACGGACTCTGCCATGCGTTACCCCCCCAGCGTCTTCCGCACGCTCCGAGAATGCTAAGTTACACGGGCTCTCGCCGCTCACACGCCTCCGGTCGCGCGTAGATTTTGAGGGGCTCGCCCGGGAACGCCGCAGCCCGAGGCAGAACAGGAGTACCAATGCTCAAGGAATTCAAGAAATTCGCAATCAAAGGAAACGTGATCGACATGGCCGTCGGCGTCGTCATCGGCGGGGCGTTCGGCAAGATCGTGGGCAGCCTCGTCTCGGACGTCATCATGCCGCCCATCGGCCTGCTTCTCGGAAAGGTCGACTTCACGAACCTGTTCCTGAACCTCTCCGGCACCCCCGTTGCCTCTCTCGCCGACGCGAAGGCGAAGGGGCTCGCGACGCTGAACTACGGCGTCTTCATCAACACGACCTTCGAGTTCTTCATCATCGCGTTCGCGATCTTCATGGTCGTCAAGCAGATCAACCGCCTGAAGCGTGAAGCACCCGCGGCCCCGGCCGCCCCGCCCGAGCCGTCGAACGAGGAGAAGCTCCTCACCGAGATCCGCGACCTCCTGAAGAAGAAGTGAAAGGACTCCAGGCTTGAAGAAACAGCTCCAGCTCATCCTCCCCCTCGCAGCCCTCCTCGCCGCCACTCTCAGCGCGACCGCCGCCGACGAGGCGAAGCCGGGCTGGCACGGCAGCTTCGGCGCCGGCCTCTCGATGACCTCCGGCAACAGCGATGCGAACAGCTACAACGTCGGCTTCGACCTCAAGTACGACCCGAAGACGAAGAACGTCCTGAAGCTCGGCGGCCTCTACCTCCGGAGCGACGCGGACGGGGAGACGACGTCCGACAAGCTCACGGCCTTCGCCCGCGACGAGTACTCCTTCACGGACCGATTCTTCGTCTACGGAGAAGTCTCCTACCTGAGCGACGCCATCGCCCAGGTCGACTACATCGTCTCGCCGAACGCCGGCGCCGGCTACAAGCTCGTCAAGACGGACGCCGTCACGCTCGAGGCCTCGGCCGGCTTCGGCGGCGCGTTCGAGAGGCTCGAGGGGCAGGACGCCACCTCGAGCGGCGCCTACCGCGCGGGCGAGGCGTTCTCCTGGAAGATCTCACCCACCGTCGCCTTCACGCAGAAGGCTTCGGGCCTCTGGAAGTCGAACGACACCGGCGACGCCTACTACCACTTCGACGTCGGCTTCACGACCTCCATCTCGAAGGTCCTCGAGCTGAAGCTCGCGTACCTCCTCGACCACAAGACGAGGCCGGCCGTACCGACTCTCGAGAAGACCGACACGGCCGTCATCGCGGCCATCGTCGCGAAGTTCTAGTCCGCACCGGGCCCGGATCGGATCGGGACAAGGGGCGGAGGCGGCGGCACCT
>CAVOJA010000050.1:0-79991 GCA_963696015.1 uncultured Holophagales bacterium | reverse complement strand
GACCAGATCCCGAGATGACCGCCGTGCCCGACCCGCCCGATCATGGCCGACCTCGTGACGTGGTGGTTGGGCCGGATGCAGACGTCCCCGAGGGGGCTCGCCAGCCGGCACCCAGGTGCGGCCCCGGCGACGGCGGCCGGCTCGAAGCTCCCGGCCTTCCGGACCGCCGCCGCCCAGGGGTGGACCTGGGTGTGAGCCGTGGCGATCGGGTCGGACGTCGAGCGCCCGTGTCCGAAGCGGGCGCGGTCCGCGGCGATGAACTTCCGGTTGGCTTCGGTCCCGAGGCCCTGGAAGTAGCCCCAGAACGCGAGGTGGCCGTGCGCCGGCTTTCCGATCGAGAGGAGCTCGGTCTCGGCGACGCTCATCGCGATCACCGGGTACTGGGAGGGCGCGAGTCCCGGCGCCGCCAGCTGCCGGTAGAACGCGACGTTGCTGTCTCGGATGATCGTGCTGAAGACGACGAGCGGCCCGGCCGCCTCGAGGCTTCGGACGACGTTCGAGAAGTCCATGGAGCCCAGGGGGACGAGGGCTTCGCCCGAGACGGTGCCGCCGGGGATCCTCACGATCGCCCCCGTGAGCCGGCTCGCCTCGCGAGCGAAAGCCGCCGGCTCGCCGGACGCCTCCCGACCGGCTATCGTGAGCGGGAGGGCTGGGGCCGTCCCGAACCAGAGTCCGTGGCGAAGCCCGCCGCGGGGCTTCGGGCCCGTCTCGAAGGCCTCCTGGCCGCGCTGGCGACGGACGGAGAGAGGGCCCGGACGGTCGTCGGGACGTTCGTCCTTCACCTTCGCCCCGTGCGCGTCCCCCGGGCGGCGATCCGCTTCACCCACACGCTCGGCCTCGGCGGGATGTCGCTCGTCCTCCTCGGCGTCCTCGCGCTCACCGGCTCCCTCCTGATGCTCGGCCAGACGCCGACGCCGGGCGACGCCTACGCGTCGATCGAGCGGCTCCAGGGAGAGGTCCTCTTCGGGGCCTTCGTGAGGGCCGTCCACCACTGGAGCGCGAACCTCCTCGTCCTCATCGCGGCGTTCCACCTCCTCCGGGTCTTCCTGACGGGGGCCTTCCTCGGGGGGCGCGCGCTGAACGGGATCGTCGGCCTCGTCCTCTTCGCGGCGATCGCGGCCTCGGCCTTTACCGGCTACCTTCTCCCCTGGGACCAGCTCGCCTACTGGGCGGTCACGATCGTCACCGGGATGGCGGCGTACGTTCCGGTGGCGGGGCCGGCTCTCGCGAGTCTCCTGCGCGGGGGCGAGGAGATCGGCCCGGCGACGCTCGTGACGTACCACGCGCTCCACACCCAGTGGCTCCCGGCTCTCCTCTTCGCGGGCGCGGGGTTCCACTTCTGGCGGGTGCGGAAGGCGGGCGTCGTCGTCGTCCCGCCGGATGCCGTCCGGGACGACAAGGGAAAGCCGGAGCAGGTCCTCTTCCTCCCGCACCTCCTGTGGCGCGAGACGGCCGTGGCGCTCGTCCTCCTCGCCGCGGTCACGCTCTTCTCGGCCCTCGTGAGGGCCCCCCTCGGCCCTCCCGCCAACCCGGGTCTCTCGCTGAACCCGGCGAAAGCGCCCTGGTACTTCCTCGGTTTCCAGGAGCTCCTCGTCCACCTCCACCCGCTCTTCGCGGTCGTCGTCGTCCCCCTGCTCGGCGCCGTCGCGCTCGTCGCGCTGCCGTACCTCGGGTTTCCGAAGGACGAGCCGCACGGCGCCTGGTTCCTCTCGGAGACCGGCCGCCGGTCGGCGCGCCTCGCGGCCCTCGTGGCCCTCGTGGCGACGCCCCTCCTCGTCCTCGCCGACGCGGCGATCCTCGGCGTTGCGGGGAATCCGTCGGGCGGCGCCGCGCTCCTGATCCGCGGGGTCCTCCCGACGGCGGCCCTTCTCGCGGCGTGCGCCGCGGCGTTCCGGATCGTGCGCTCGCGCTTCGGCGCGACGCGCCTCGAGGCGACGCAGGCGCTCTTCGTCTTCCTAGCGGTCGCCTTCGCCGTCCTCACCGCGACGGGAATCTGGTTCCGCGGGACGGGAATGAGGTTGGTGTGGCCGTGGAACGCGTGACGCCTCCTGCGCTTCCCGGGGCGCCGCCCGCTCGGCGGTCGTTCCTGAAGCTCGCGTGGCTCGGGCTCGGACTCGCGGCGCTCGGAGAGGCCGCGTGGATCGTCACCTCGTTCCTCGAGCCACGAAAGGACACGCCGAAGGACGCCGGGAGCCTCGTCGTCGCCGGGCCGACGGAGGCTTTCGCACCCGGCTCGGTGACGGCCTGTCCGGGAGGGAAGTTCCACCTCGTGAGGCTCGCCGACGGGGGCTTCCGCGCCCTCCACCGGCAGTGCACGCACCTCGGCTGCAGCGTCCCGTGGGACGAGGTCTCGGGCCGCTTCGCGTGCCCCTGCCACGCCTCGGCCTTCGACCTGCGAGGCGAGGTCCTCGCCCCGCCCGCCCCTCGCCCGCTCGACCTCTTCGCGGTCCGCGTCGAGAACGGCATCGTCAAGGTCGACGTCTCGGCCCCGATCCGGAGGTCGGCGTTCGACCCCTCCCAGGTGACGAGGGGCTGAATCCCGATGGAGAGGCGCTGACCCCGTGACGGACCCTCTCGCGCGCTGGAAACTCGCCGCCCTCGTCGCCGCGGGCCTCGTCGTCGCATCCTGCCCCCTTCCCCTCGCCCGGGAAGCGTTCCGCGGGCCGGCGCCGAAGAGCGCCGTGACGGCCGAGACGAGGTTCGTGGGCCGCAGGGAGTGCGCGCGCTGCCACGAGAGGGAAGCGAAGGCCTGGACCGGCTCGCACCACGACCAGGCGATGACCGAGGCGACAGAGGCGACGGTGAGGGGCGACCTTCGGCCTCGGAGGAGGCCTCGACCTCAGCACCATCAGGATCGAGGACGACGCCAAGGACGACAAGCTCATCTCTGGGAACGACTCGTTCGCGGGGCCCCGGACCTTCGTCGTCGCGTCGTCCTGAGCTTCCAGGGGGGGCGCCGTCAGCCGGCGGCGCCCCGGGAGATCTCCCGGAGCGTAGAGACCGTCGCGCCGAAACGCACGATCAGCGCCGTCACGGCCGCATGGGCCTGCACGGCATCGCCGCAGGTGAAGAGATCGACGGCGGCCTCGCCCCGCTCCGGCCACGTGTGGATCGTCAGGTGCGACTCGGAGATGACGACGACTCCCGAGAGGCCCTGCGGCGAAAGGCGGTGGAGATGGACCCCCAGGACCCGGGCGCCCATCGCGGCCACGGTCTCGACGAGGGCGGCTTCCACGACGGCGGGGTCGTCGAGCGTCGCGAACGGGGCGCCCGCGAGGTCGAGGAGGAGATGTGTGCCGAGGGGGCTCACGGCCTCATCCCGCGCCGGAGTCGCGCGACGGCTTCGCGGTCCGGTAGCGGACCCCGGGAAGCCCTTCGAAGTGCGCGTCCTGCGTCCAGATCGTTGCGCCGTGAGCGCGGGCCGTCGCGAGGATCACCGCATCGGCGAGCGAGAGCGTCCTCTCCACACCGAGGTCGGCTGCATCGAGCGCGATCGCAGCGTCGAGGTCGACCACGGTCCCCTGCTGCATGAGGGCCGCGACGTCGAGCGCCGCCTCTTCTCCTCGCTGCCGGAGCGTTTTCTCGAAGACCTCGAGGAGGCAGATCGTCGGGACGAGGAGGTGCTGGGTGTCGGCGAGGGACCGGGCGAAGAAGCCGGCATTCGGTCCGTCGGCGAGGAACTCGAGCCACCCGCACGAATCGACGAGGTTCATACCCGGTCCGGTTCCCTGACGACGGTCGTGTCGATTCCTCTCAGGAAGCCGCGCATCGACGCAATTCCCCTCTGGGGCACCAGCTCCAGCCGATTCCGGAACCGGAACACCTGGATCTTCTCCCCCGCCTTCAGCTTCATCGCCTCGCGAATCTCGAGAGGAATCACGACCTGGAACTTCGGCGAAACCGTCACCACGGGCATGGGGGCCTCCATCGACCAGCCAATCGTACAACGTTCGACTCATCGATGCACGAGGCCTCCCGGGCGCCACCGAAGCGGGGCCTGAATGGCCATGCCCTACTCCAGGGAGTCCGGCTTGAACCCCCGCCAGATCCAGGCGTCGAGAAGGTAGTGGGTTGCCTGGGGGAGGGCGAGGAGCGGGACGAGGAGCGCGAGGAGGATCGGCCCCGGGTCGAGCGCGGCGCCGGGGAAGATCGCTCCGTTCTCGTGCCAGACGATGCGGTCCCAGCCCCACTCCTCGAGGAAGGCGAAGGCGACGAGGGGTGCCAAGAAGAGGGCGACGTGGCGGGCACCGAGGTCGGCGAGGACCCGCGGACGGCCCGCCCCGACGGGGGTCTTTGCTGCCTTCTGCTGCGTGAGGAAGACGAGGCCGAAGTAGGGGACGCCGTGGACGAGGATATTCGTCACGGCGAAGGCGTAGTCGCTGTCGAGAACGACGATTCCGACGTGCCAGACGAGGGCCGTCGTGACGACGACGAGGACCTTGCCCCAGCAGACGGGGCGGCCCGTGGCCAGGCGGCGTATCTCTTTCGCGAGCCAGAGGGCGAGGACGACGCCGAACGCGGCGACGGCCGCGGGGCCGATCCAGGCCGGGAGCCCGGCCACGTAGTCGCCGGCGAGGAGCCAGTGGAATCGCTTCGGGAGCGTGGCATGCCAGAAGACGAGCGGGGCGACTGTCGCTCCGTAGATGGTCACTACGTCGAGTCTTCGCTCCCAGGACGCGCCGGATTCGTCGTTCTCGCCGCTCTTCCTTCGGTAGAGCGCGATCCAGCCGTACTGCTGCCTCACGAAATGGAATGTCGCGAGGTACGCGAGGACCCGCCAGAAGACGAGAGGGCCGGCGGTGTAGAGGAGGACACCCGCGGCATACGCGGCCGCAGGAACAGCGAGGTAGAGAGCGGGTCGCCGGCGAAACTCCTCCGGGTCGGCGTAGACGCGCCAGCCCGTCGACCAGACGTGTGCGACGTCGACGCCGACGACGAGGAGGACCCAGAGAACGAAGGGGAGCTCTCCGTCGAGATCGCCCGTCCGCGCGCCGAGCGCGAGGAGGAGAACGGATACGAACGCCGGCCCGCCGAACAGGAGGAGATCGGCACGGCGCGAGAAGAGCCACGGGGAGGTTTCTGGCGGCACGGGCGGACGGAGTCTAACGGGGCCACGCCGGAGTCGGGCGCTCGAAAGGTCCGGCGATCGTCCGCCGGCCCGCGGAGGCGACGGATGCGGCGCCGGTTTCCCACGACTCCGGGTAAAGTGCGCGCCAAATGTCGAACCACGAGCTGTCGATCGTCTTCTTCCTGGCGCTGGCGGCGATCCTCCTCGCCTGCCGCCTCGTCGGCTACCTGGCGCGGTTCGTCGGCCAGCCGCAGGTCGTGGGGGAGATGATCGCCGGAGTCCTGATCGGCCCTTCGCTCCTCGGCCTGATCGCGCCCCAGGACCAGGCGGCGCTCTTTCCGAAGGCGGCGATGCCGGTCATCTACGTCGTCGCGCAGCTCGGCCTCGTCCTGTACATGTTCCTCGTCGGCCTCGACTTCGACGTCGAGCTCCTGCGCAAGAGGGCAAAGAGCGCCGTGACCGTCTCGTGGGCGGGCATCCTGGTCCCCTTCGCGCTCGGGGCGGCGATCGCCTGGGCCTTTCACGGCGACACGGCCCTCTTTGCGGAGAAGGTGTCGATCGGCGAGGCGGCGCTCTTCATGGGCGCGGCGATGTCGATCACCGCCTTCCCGATGCTCGCGCGAATCATCTACGAGCGAGGCCTCTCGGGGACCTCGATGGGCACCCTGGCGCTGGCGGCCGGCTCGGCGGACGACGCGGCGGCGTGGTGCATCCTCGCGGTCGTCCTCGCCAGCTTCTCCGGCCACGCCGCGATCGCCGTCTGGGCGATCGGCGGCGGCATCGCCTTCGGCCTCTTCGCCTTCTTCGTCCTCCGTCCCGTCCTCGCGCGGGCCGGGGCGTGGATCGAGAAGCGCGAGGCCTACGACAGCGTGGCCCTTCCCGGCGCGCTCATGCTCCTGGCTGCGGCCGCCTGGTACACCGACAAGGTAGGGATCTACGCGGTCTTCGGAGCGTTCGTCCTCGGCGCGGCG
Organism: uncultured Holophagales bacterium; assembly: GCA_963696015.1. Taxonomy (GTDB): domain Bacteria; phylum Acidobacteriota; class Thermoanaerobaculia; order UBA5066; family UBA5066; genus UBA5066. Next base: position 73,952 of record CAVOJA010000050.1, on the reverse strand, counting down.
ATGCCGCAGGGGGAGATCGCCCGGCGCATCGAGAGGCAGGTCCAGCCGCTCACGGTGAACCTCCTCCTGCCGCTCTTCTTCGTCTACTCGGGGCTGAACACCCGGATCGGCCTCGTGAGCTCGTTCGCTCTCTGGGGCCTCGCGCTCCTCGTCGTCCTCGCCGCGACCCTCGGCAAGGGGGGCGCCTGCTATGCGGCGGCGCGCTTCAGCGGCGAGCCGCACCGCGAGGCGGTGGGGATCGGTGCGCTCATGAACGCCCGCGGCCTGATGGAGCTGATCATCCTCAACATCGGGCTCGAGAGGGGCGTCATCACGCCGACGCTCTTCTCCATCATGGTCCTCATGGCGATCGTCACGACGCTGACGGCGCTCCCCGTCTTCAACCTCGCATTCGGCAAGCAGGTCGTGGGGGAGGCGGCCGTCGCGCGGCCCGCGACGACTCCCGGGCCGCTGCTGGACGACTGAGGGACGCCCGGCCTGGCCTCAGACCCCGGCCGGCTCCTCCAGGACTCCCTCGTAGAGTTCGCCGAGGGAGAACGTCGCTCCGGGCGGGTCGAGGGTCAGGACGGCCTCGTCGCCCTCGAACGCTTCGTACTTCCAGAAGCCCGCTTCCTCTCGGGAGAAGACCTCTACGCGGGGCCGATCCTGCGTCACGAGGACGTAGAGGCGGAGAGAGGGCAGCTTCTGGTCGTGCTCGAACTTCGCGCCCCGGTCGTACTTCTCGGTCGACTCGGAGAGAACCTCCACGAGGACGACGGGGTTGAGGAGCGTGTCGGCCACGGCGTCCTCGAACTCCTCCTTGCCGCACGTGATCGCCATGTCCGGATACGTGTAGTTCCCGATGGCGCGGATTCCGATTCGCATGTCGCTCGGGTAAACCTGACAGCCTCGGCGCCGTGCGGCGGGTCGGACGCGTTCGATCAGACTGGCGACGAGGAGATTGTGGCGCCTGCCGGCACCGGCGAGGGCGAACATCTCGCCGCGAAAGTACTCGCTCTTCGTTTCAGCGGCGCGTTCGAGGGCGAGGTACTCCTCGGGGGTGATGAAGGACGTCCTGGCTGCGGTCGACATGGCCTTCCTCCGAAGAAACGGGCGCAAGAGAACCGTACCATGGGCGTGAGCGTTTGGGCGGCGGCGCTCTGAGCCGCCCGGTTCGCAACCCTGGTTGCCCTCCCGCTACGCCCTCCCGCTACGCTAGCAGCGACCTGAAGCGTTCCCCGTCCTCAGCCAGGATCGCCTCGCCCGCGCGGACGCCGGCGTCCTGCGCCTCCTCGAAGAGGGGGAGGCCAGAGGCGTCGGCGTGGGCGAAGCGGACGGGGCCGACGGGCCTCTCGAGCGCGGCACGGTCGGGGTGCCAGACGAAGCCGGGGTGCGGCCGCGCCATGGCGTGCCCCCAGAGGAAGACGTCGACGTTCATGACGAGGGACGGAAGGTCCGGGTGGGCCCGCGAGAGGTCGGCGAGGACGGCTTGCGCCAGCTCGGACCACGTCGCCGAGAGGAGCTTCTCGCGCGCCTTGCGCGGCTCCTCGCCGGCGAAGACGAGGTAGTAGGTCAGGACGGTCGGGCCGTGGCCGCGGTCCCCCTGGTGCGTCGCGACGACGTAGCCGAGGCCGCGGGAGTGGTAGAGGACGTTGTCCCAGCAGAGCGGGAAGCCGCGGTCGGCGGGCCGCCCGGAGAGCGTCAGGTTGGCGACGAGCCACGGCGCGTACTCGAAGGAGCTCAGGAACGACGGTGGACTCTCGCGCCACGGCGCGAGGACCTTCGCGGCGGTGTAGCGGGGAAGCGCGTAGACGACGTGCCGCGCCGTTACCTCTACGACCTCGTTCCGCGGGACGTCGAGCCAGCGGAGAGTGGCGACTGTGGCCTTCGGGACGACGTCGAAGACGACGGCGCCGGTCACGATCCGGTCGGCGGCGTTCTTCACGAGGTGTTTCACGAGGCGGCCGTTCCCCTCGGGCCAGGTCAGGAACGCGGCGGGCTCCTCGAAGGGGCCGTCCGGCGAAGCCCCGCGCAGGCGCGAGGCGAAGTAGTGGATGCCGGCCCAGGCGGAGGTGTCGTCGAGCGCGGAGCCGAAGTCGTCGCGCGTGGCGTACTCGGCGAACCAGAAGAGGCGCGCGCCCGAGAAGCCGCTGCGCGTCAGCCACTCGCGCATCGAGATCCGGTCGAGCGCGGTCCACTCGGCGTCGTCGGAAGAGCGGCGGCGGGGGATGGCGAAGGCGCGGCGCCCCTTCGCGTCCCTCTGGGCAGCGAAGCGGAGCATTTCCCGCTCGAAGCGAGAGAGCTCCTCGCGGTCCTCGCGGGACGCGCCCGCGCGCGGGTAGAGCCCCTCGTACCAGGTCCCGCGGAAGAAGAGGCGCTCCTGGGGCTCGGCGCAGAGCATCTCCTCGGCCCACTCGGGCTCGCCGTCGGGAGTGCGGCCCGTCAGCGCGCCGACCTCGGAGAGGAGCGTCTCGAGGGCGGCGTTCCCGTAGACCGGCACCGGGACGTAGTGCGCGCCCCAGGGGAAGGCCGAGACGGCGTTCTCTCCGGAACGCGCGTTGCCGCCCGGGCCGTCCTCCAGCTCGTAGAGGCGGTAATCGGTGAAGCCCGCGCGAGCGAGGGTCCAGGCGGCGGAGAGGCCGGAGATTCCCGCGCCGAGAATCGCGACCCCGACGCTCTCGCGGCGAGCGACGGGTCGCGTCAGGAGCTCGCCCGTCCGGATCCTGTGGCCGCGAAGAACGTCCGCCCCGGCGATCACCCCGCCGAACGGGGGACGCTCCGGAGCCTCCCGGCAGGACGCGAGGAAGGAGGAGAGGGCCGGAAGGCCGACGAGCGCGGCGATCGCCTCGCGGCGGGAGGGCTTCACGTCACTCGAACTTCCGCCACTCGCTCTCGTAGGTCCGGACCAGGACCTGGTCGTGGAGGCGGTTCACGGGCACCTCCAGCCGGGCCATGTCGGGACCGAAGGAGAACAGGGCGGGGAGCGTCTCGTCGGAGAGATAGCGGAGGCCGGGTATCAGCCGTGCCGGAGCGCTGAAAGGCCGGGGCGACGCGAGGACGAATCCCCATTCGCCGAAGGACGGAACGGTGGCGTGGTAGGGGCGGGTCGCGAAGCCCGAGGCCTCGATCGTCCGTTCGATGATCCAGAACGACTTGCGCGCGAAAAGCGGCGACGTCGACTGGACGGAGAAGGCGCCGTCGGGCGAGAGGCGCCTCTTGAGGAGGCTGTAGAAGCGCTTCGTGTAGAGCTTTCCGACTGCGAAGCCGTTCGGGTCGGGGAAGTCGACGAAGACGAGGTCGAAGAGGTCCGTCCCCTTCTCGAGCCAGGGCATCGCGTCGTCGTTGACGACCGTGACCTTCGGCGAGAGGAGCGAGCCGCCGTTGAGCCCGACGAAGAGGGGGTTCTCGCGGGCGAGGCGGGTGACCATGGGGTCGAGGTCGACGAGCGTCACCGACTCGACGGAGGGGTGGCGCAGGACCTCGCGTACCGCCAGGCCGTCGCCGCCGCCGAAGACGGCGACGCGTTTCGCGCCGGGGACGACGGCGAACGCGGGGTGGACGAGCGCCTCGTGGTAGCGGTACTCGTCGACGGAGGAGAACTGCAGATGACCGTTCAGGAAGAGCTGGAATCCCGCCCGGTTCTTCGTCAGGACGACCCGCTGGTAGGGCGACGACTTCGCGAAGAGGACCTCGTCGGCGTACTGCTGCTCCTCGGCCATCTCCGAGAGGCGGTCCGCCGCGGCGAAGCCGCCGAGAAGGAGCGCTGCGACGACGGCCGCCTTGGCGACCAGCCCTCCGGCGGCACCGATCTCGTCGCGGAAGAGGCGGATCGACGTGAACGCCACGACGACGTTCAGGAGGCCGAAGAGGAGGGAGGTGCGGAAGAGGCCGAGGTTCGGGACGAAGACGAGGGGGAAGAGGAGCGAGGCGGCCAGGGCCCCGAGATAGTCGAAGGTGAGGACCTGCGCGACGAGGTCCTTGAACGCCACCGACCGTCGCAGGAGCCGAAGCATCAGCGGGATCTCGACGCCGGCGAGCGTGCCGACCCCGAAGACGAGGCCGTAGAAGACGGGGTGGAACCAGCGGGGCGAGAGGAACGCGAAGGAGAGGATCGGTGCCGAGAAGCCGCCGAGGAAGGCGACCGCGATCTCGATCTCGACGAAGCGCCGGGCGACGCCCCGCTCGATGAACTTCGAGAGCCACGCTCCCGCCCCCATCGCCGTCAGGTAGATCCCGATGACGAGGGAGAACTGTGTGACCGTGTCCCCGAGGAGGTAGCTCGCGAGCGCTCCCGCGACGAGCTCGTAGACGAGCCCGCAGGTGGCGATGACGAGGACCGTCAGGTAGACCGGTCCCGGACGGACCGGGCTCGGCGTCACCGGGTCACGAGCCGATGGCCTGTCCGATGATGAAGGCCATCCCGAGGACCACTGCGGCAATCACGATGCCGAGCGCGACGTTCTGGTCCTCCTCGATCTCCTTCTTCAGCGAGAAGGGGAGGATCCTCGGGAGGATCAGGAAGAAGAGGCCGAAGACGCCGATCCCGATGGCGGAGAAGACGAGGGCCGACCAGACCTGCTGCCCGTGGAGCTGCCACCAGTTCATCACTTACCTCCCGTCCAGAAGCTGTAGGCCCTGAATCCGGTCGCGCTGCGCGCCCCGGCGGCGACGACGCCCTTCTTGGAATTGCTCGGGAGCTCCCACCCGGCAAAGCCGGCCCAGGCGTAGGCCGTCAGGAGGAGAGCGCCGAAGACCTGGAATCCGCGTTTCAGCATGGGGACCTCATTCGTCATCGTCCGACCCGCCCTCGGCACCTCCGGCATAGTCGCTCTCGGCCCACCGCCGGCTCTCGAAGCGGGCCTTCGAGAGACCGAGGGCGATCGGGCCGAGGAGCAGAAGGAGGAGGATGAGGACGAGGTGTGTCATCCGGGGAACGCCGCTCCGGAGGCGGATGTCGTAGTAGGGGGGAGCCTTCCCGCGCTCGAGCTCAGGCTCGAGTCGGAGGACGTAGCGACCGGCGGGGATGCGGCCGATGTAGTTGGTACGGGACCGGGAGCCCTCGCTCCAGCGCTCGCCCCCGTCGACGCCGTGGTAGTAGTCGGACTGCAGGCCGAAGCCGAAAGCCTGGCCCGTCGCCTCCTCGAGGAGAACGGCGTTCACGTAGACCCAGCTGTTATCGGTCGGCGCGTCGATGCGGGCCTCGATGTTCCCCGAGTGCGGGATCTCGAACGGCTCGGTGACGACCGTGAGCCCCTCGGAGAGCGCGTCGAGGGAGATCGTCGGGTCGTTGGCCACCAGCGAGACGTCGTGGCGCATCTGGTAGACGACCTTGCGGTCGGCCTTGATGTTGAAGAAGACGAAGAGGAAGACGGCGATCCCGGCAAAAAGCCCCATCGTCCGCATGAAGCCGCGGGACGACTCCGCGTGGGGCCACGGCTGGTTCGAGGCGACCCCTTCGGGCGCCGGCAGGCGAGACTTCAGAGCGAAGGCCTGCTCGATCTCCTCCTTCGGGACCCAGCTTCCCTCCGACCAGGTGACCTCGTTCTCGTACTTTTCCTCCGAGAGGATCCGCGGGGGCGCGACGAAGTCGGAGACGCCTGTCGACTCCCCCTTCTTCACTTCCCAGTAGAACTCCCCGAGGACCGCCTCCACCCGGGCCGTCGTCGACTGGAAGTGGCGATAGCGCGTGCCGCGCCAGACGGCGAGCCGCGGCGCCGTCGAAACCTCGCCCGCGGCGATTCCGGCCACGAGCGTCCAGTGCCCGTTCGATTCGACGAGCCAGTGGTAGCCTTCGGACTTCGTCTCCTTGAGGAGGTACTCGCGCCAGTAGTAATGGACGCCGTCGACCGTGCACGCCTTGAGAATCGCCCCGAGGATCGCGTAGTTCAGCCCCCGGAGAGTCCCTTCCCCTCCGAGTGGGAGAAGCGGCTTGAACGGGACCTTCTGGAGCCGGGCGAGAACCTCGAACTTCTCGGCCGAGGCACCGTCCTCGGGTGTCGCGAGGACGGAGCCGCAGTAGGTGCAGGCAACGCGGACGGTGTTCGCCGGGTCTTTCAGCTGGAGCCCCGCGCCGCAGGCGGGGCAGTTGAGCGACGAGGCCCTTGCTGCGACCTTTCTCTCTGACCACCCTTCCAGCCCCTCGACGCCCAGCTCGGCCAGCTGGAGCTGCCTGCCGACGAAGAAGTCGTCGACCCCGGGGTCGTCGCCGTAGTCGAGCGTGGCGAGGCTCCCGTCGGTGCCCGAGAGGTCGGCATACATGAAGACGGAGCCCGGGGCGGCGGCAAAGGGCAGGTCGCCCTCGGCTGAGGCGTAGAGCGCCTGCCGCCGGTCGGTCACGGTGAACTGGCCATACGCGCCGAAGTTCAGCCGCTGTCCCGGCGCGATCTGGGTGAACTCCGGAGCGGGGGGATTCGAAGGGGCCGGAAGAGGCCGCATCACCCAGAATGTCCCCTGGGTCTCGGCGAGCCATGCGTAGCGGCCGTCCTCGAACGAGACGTGCCACTCGTCCCACGTCCCCTCGCCGGTCGAGAGCTGCAACCGGCCGACGATGCGAAACGGCTTGAGGCCCTGCGCCTTTGGCTTCGCAGTCGTGCCGATCCGGAACGGGGAGGATGTCGGCACGAGCTCGGCGACGGTCCCGAGCGACTCGAGCCTCGCTCCCCTCCTCGACACCGCGGACCGGCACTGCGGGCAGACGGTGACGACGGAAGAGCCGGCGCGGAAAAGGACCTCTCCTCCGCACGAGGGACAGTTTGCGGCGCGGGAACTCACGTGCCGGAAGGATAGAACAGCCGCGGGCGGGACGGGGGACGGAGGGGACCTAGACGGGAAGGCGAACCCGGAAGCGGGCGCCCCGGCCCGGAGGGCTTTCGAGCGAGACGTCGCCGCCCATGGCCTCGGTCAGGGTCTTGACGATGGAAAGGCCGAGGCCGGTCGACGACTCGCCCCCGGTCGGCTTCGCGGAGAGCCGGACGAACTTCGCGAAGAGGCGCGCCCGGTCCGCCTCGTTCACGCCGGGGCCCTCGTCCTCGACCTCGACGACGCCCGCCCCGCCTTCGGAGCGAATCGTCACCACGACCGTCGATCCCCAGGGCGAGAACTTGATCGCGTTCGAGACGACGTTCTCGACGACCTGCTGGATCGCTCCCGGGTCTCCCGTCACGACGACGGCCGTGCCGTCGACCCGGATCCCGATCTCCTTCCGTTCGGCCGAGGCGGCCTGCGTCTCGACGACCCTGCGTGCGATGCCGAGGAGATCGCAGGGGTGTTTCTCGAGGGAGACCCTCCCGGCCTCGGCCGCGGTCGCCTCGATGAGTCCCGCGACGAGGTCGCGGACCCGCTCGGCGGCGGTGACGACCTTGCCCGCCATTACGGCGGTCTCCTTTCTCGAGAGCTCCTCGTCGCGCAGCATCTCCGCGTAGCCGAGAACGATACCGAGCGGGTTCCTCAGGTCGTGGGCGGCGATGCCGAGGAAGGTGCTCTTCTCCTCGTTCAGGCGCTTCAGCTCGGAGGCGACGGACCGGACCTTCTCGTTGGCCGCCTCGAGGAGGCGCATCGAGACGAACGTCCGCCTCTGGTAGGCCTCGCGGAGGTAGCCGGCGACGGTGAAGAAGAACCAGAGCAGGATGAGCGTCCCGACCGAGATGACGACGACGTCGGCCGGGAGCGGCGGGCCGAATCCGGGAAGCTTCCTCACGAGGGCGACGAAGGGAAAGGAAAGGACGATGAGGCCGGCGCGCACGACGCTCGCCGCGAAGCCGGACGGGAGAAGGCCGATGGCCGACGAGGCCATCGGGAAGCTGAGGCAGACGAAGTAGAGGCTCGTCCCCGGCTCGTGGAGCTGTCCGATGGCGATCATCGCGGCGATGGCCCAGCCGGCGGCCACACCCCCGACCTCGAGAACCGGCCAGGTCCAGGCGGCGAATCGGGGAACGTAGGTGAGGAGGAGGAGCACGGCGATCGGGAGCCCGAGACCGCAGACGCGAATCGCGAGGACGAGAGGCCACGTCTCGGGGAAGGCGATCGGGTCGAGGAAGCCGAAGGCGAGGACCGTCACGAGGGCGACGGCGACGGCGGGGCGCAGGATCCGGGCGCTCGCGTTCCGCTGCTCCTCGCGGACGGCGGCCTCCAACAGCGGATCACGGAACCGCAGGCGCCAGACCTCTTCCAGGTCCCGCTCGCTCACCGGAATCACTGGGGACTCGCGCCGAGGTGGGCGCGGAATGCGCCAACCCGACGACGAATGCCGGCCTCCGAGCACCGATCCGCTGCCCATTCAGGTGGATTCTGCACCGGAGTTCATCCGGCCGCCTCTGCCGCACCCCGGAATCGAGCGGGCAAACTAGCGGGCCGGCGTCTCGCGGAGGATCGCGACGGCCGCCGCCTGGGCCGTTCGGGCGTTCGGTGTCACCCGTACGGCGACGGCTTCCAGGCTGCGGCCGCCTCTCTCCGGGGAGAGGTTCAGCACCGCCGTGGCCCGGCCCTTCTCCAGGGCCTCCCCGAAGAGATCGGCCACAGCCTTCTCTCGGACGAGCTCGAGGATGTGGTCTCCGGTACGGATCGCGGCGGGACTGGCTCCGAGAAGGCGAATCGCCTCGGGGTTGGCGCCGAGGAGGGAGAGCGCCGGATCGACCACGAGGAGGCCGGCCGGGACCTCGTCGAAGATGACCCGGGAGACGGCTGCGGCTCGCCGTGCGCCCGCTTCCCTCTCGGAGGCGTCGTCCGCGAGGTCGCCGAGGGCGGAGAAGAGGATCGCCGCCTCCTCGGAAACGCGGCCCGGATCGGCGGGTCTCTCGAGCCGTTCGACGCTTCCCAGGGCCTGGCGGACGAGGCCCAGCTCGGCCGCGTGGCGGGAGCGCGCGAGGATGAGAAGCGCCGCCACGAGCAGGGATGCGAGGACGGACAGGCCGAGCGTCTGCGCGCGGAAGGGGGCTTCCCAGCGGGCGAGGTCCTTCTCGGGTAGCGCGAGGCGAAGGACCTCGCCGCCCCGCAGCCGCACGGCGGCGTAGACCAGCCGCTCTCCGACGGTCGAGGAGTATCGGGTCCTCACTCCGGAGCCTCTCCGGCGGGCGTCGAAGACCTCCGGCCGGCTCGCATGGTTGTCGAGCGCGTCGACGCGGTCGGGGTCGACGCTGCTGTCGCCGAGGACTCTTCCGTCCGCACCGATCAGCGTGGCACGAAGCGAGAGCTGGCGTCCGAGCCGGTTGATCGCCTCTTTCGCGCTCTGGCCCGACCCGAGGACCGTCTCGAGCTCGGGACCGACCCGGGCGAGCAGCGCGAAGGCGCTCGCCTCGGTCCTTCCGGCGATCGCCCGGTTCAGGACCTGATTGAGGGCGAAGCCTGCGACAAGGCCTCCGGCGAGCGAGAGAAGGAGCGGCACCGTCCCCCGCCTGAGGAGGCCCTCGAGGCGGGAGCGGCCGGGGGCGGGCGCGTACGTCGTCATGGCGATCCGGCGATCCTAGCCTTCCGGCGTTAAGACGACGTGGAGGAGAGACCGGCGGTCAGGTCCGCCGGGGGCCCGGTCTCGCGATCCGGGAAGACTGGGCCTCGTCGCGGTAGAAGCCGAGCGGACCGAGGAGCCGCCACGTCCGCTCGACGATCTCCCGCTCGGAGATCGGACGCGCCAGGATGTCGCTGGCCCCGACCTGCCGGGCGAAGTGCTCCTGCGATCGGTCGACGCGCGTGCCGAGGAGGAGAACCGGCACCCGCGCGAAAATGGGGGTCGCCTTCAGGATCCGCGCCACCTCGAATCCGTCGGCTTTGGGCAGCGCGACGTCCATGACGACCGCGTCGGGAAGACGGGACATCAGGAGGTCGAGGACCTCCTCGCCGCTGCGGGCCTCGACGGCGTTGCAGCCGGAGTCGCCCAGCGCCTTCCCCATCGAGATGCGGTCCGCCCCGTCGGCCAGCACGATGAACACCGTGGGGCGGCCGGTCGGGCGGGGCGGGGCGGGCGCGAGGGGGGGCGGGGGAGCTGATGGCTGGGGCCGCGTGACGCGGTTCGTCGGGACCGTCGGGGGCGCGAAGGGTGAGGGGTGTGTCGCGGGAACGGCAGGCTGCGGCGCTTGGGCCGGGGCGGACAGCGGGGGCGTGAAGGGAGGTTCGACCTGGGGGCGATGCTGGACGAGCGGGGTCCTCGTGTCGACGTTGCCGGTCGCGGCCCGGCGCAACCGTGCGGCCTCGTCGAGGCCCGCGAGGACGTCGTCGATCGCGCGGCTCATCGCATCGCCGCCGGCGCCCTTCGACGCGGCGGTCGGCTCGTCCTCGGCGCGTGCGAAAGCGGCCTCGAGCTCGGAGGCGCTCTGGAAGCGGTCCTCGCGCCGCTTCTCGATCGCGCGGTGGACGGCGTTGCGGAGCCCTGGAGAGACGTCGGGGTAGAGGGAGAGGGTCATCGGCACCGGCTCCGAGATCTGCTTCATGGCGATGCCGAGCGCCGAGTCGGCCGTGAAGGGGAGCTCTCCCGCGAGCATCTCGAAGGCGATGATCCCGAGCGAGTAGATGTCGCTCCGGGCGTCGGCCGGCTCTCCCATCGCCTGCTCGGGAGAGATGTAGTGCGGCGTCCCGAGGACGACGGCGTCGAGCGTGAGCTTCTCGGCGACGAGGCCGCGCGCGAGGCCGAAGTCGAGGATCGACACCCGGTCGCCCTCGCCCACGATGATGTTCTGGCTCTTGAGATCCCGGTGGACGATGCCCTGCTCGTGGGCCGCCTGCGTTCCCAGGCAGATCTGCCGGAGGATCGGAAGCGCCCGGGCCGGGGCGATCCGGCCGGCCTCGAGGACGAGCGTCTGGAGGTCCTTCCCCGGGACGAACTCCATCGTGATGAACGGGTGCCCGCCGCTGGTGCCGAAGTCGTACATGCGGGCGACGTTCGGGTGCTTCACCTTCCGGTTGAGGCTGATCTCGCGCTTGAAGCGGGCCACGATCGCGCCGTCGTCGTCCGCGACGTGGCCGTAGAGGATCTTGATGGCGACGACCTCGTCCAGGACCAGGTCCCTCGCCTTGAAGACGACGCCCATCCCCCCGCGGCCGAGAATCTCGAGCCACTCGTACCTCGGGGCGCTGGCGAAGAACTGGATTCGGAACGTGTCGAGGTTCATTTCGGGTTCCCGGGTCGCGAGCGAACGGGTCATCGCCTGCCAGTCTTCCATTATCGCCCGACGCGCCTCGGGCCGGTCCCGAGCTCGTGACCGAGCCGGCTGGGACCAAGAAGGGGTGGTGGTGCGGGAGCGCTCCCTACGCGATGAGAGCCAGGGTGTCGACCGACCTCGCGAGCTGGACGACGAGCTTCCAGTCCGTGGAAACGAAGCTCGGCTGGGCGTGCACGAGGCCGTTGCGCAGCGCCTGGATCCGCTGGAACGCTTCGTCCGCCTCGCGTTTGGAGGAGAACCGCGTCCGCGCGAGGAACTCGGGGCGCTTCGTGAGGAGCCCCGCCTTGTCTGCGCGCCGGAGACAGTCGAGAAGGTCGCCGGGATGGCCCCGCCGCCTCCGCTCTTCGAGTAGCTGCTCGGCCTTCGACCTCCGCCCGGGAGACAGGAGCGCGGCCCAGCTCCCCTCCGGCCACGTCTCGCGGATCGACCGGCTGAGGTACGTCTCGAGCATCGTGATCATCCCGAAGAGCCACATCCGCACGGGGGGCTTGTCGAGCTCGCGAAACGTAATGATTCCACCCGGGCGCCCCAGGATCGAGACGAAGCAGCGGCCGTTCGCGTCGAGAGAGGCGATCGCGTCGGGGAGGGAGGCCGTTGCGGGGACGAGGTCATCGGGGCCGAACTCGCGGGCGTGATCACCGAGGCGGCCAGCGCCGAGGTCCGAGGCGAAGGCGAACGCCGCGACGAGGCCTTCCCGGCGGACGCCAACGAGGCCGAAGCCGCGTTCCTCAAGGAACGTCCGAATCGCGGGAGCGGTCGCCTCCTCGTCGAACGAGACGAGCGGCTCGGCGAGGTCCATCACTGAGAAGCTCGAGAGGAACAGGGTGCGGATCCGGTCGGAAGGGTCGTCGCCCGGCGGTACGAATGGCGCGGTCACCGGGCGATCCTGCCGTCCCCGTGCACGACCCTCCCGTGCCAGGCGTGCATTCGTGTATTGTTACTAACAATACACGAATGCACGCCTGGCACGGGTGTCGGGGACACCCGGAGGGACGGCCCGGAGCCAGGGCTGTCCCTCCGGGCGACGCGGAGATACGATCAGCGGGTCATCGCGAGATCGAGCGAGGAGTCCAGCACATGAGCACGATCGAAACCATCGCCAAGGCACTCGGCGCTGAGGCGAAGTCCCTCCTCGAGCACACCTGCACCGGCATTCCGAAGGCGACGCTGCACCTCCCGGGGCCGGACGTCGTCGACCGGATCTGGGCCGCGTCCGACCGGTCGATCCCCGTCCTGCGGAGCCTGCAGCAGCTCGTCGACCACGGCCGTCTCGCCGGAACCGGCTACCTCTCGATCCTTCCCGTCGACCAGGGGATCGAGCACTCGGCCGGCGCCAGCTTCGCGAAGAACCCGGTCTGCTTCGACCCCGAGGGGATCGTGAAGCTCGCGGTCGAGGGAGGCTGTAACGCCGTCGCCTCGACGCTCGGCGTCCTCGGTTCCGTCGCGCGCAAGTACGCCCACAAGATCCCGTTCCTCCTCAAGATCAACCACAACGAGTTCCTGACCTACCCGAACAAGTTCGACCAGATCCTGTTCGCGCAGGTCAAGCAGGCCCGCGACATGGGCTGTGTCGCCGTCGGCGCGACGATCTACTTCGGGTCGGACGCCTCCGGGCGGCAGATCATCGAGGTGTCCCAGGCGTTCCACGCCGCCCACGAGATGGGGCTGGCGACCGTCCTCTGGTGCTACCTGAGGAACAACGCGTTCAAGAAGGACAAGGACTACCACGTCTCCGCCGACCTGACGGGGCAGGCGAACCACCTCGGCGTGACGATCGAGGCGGACATCATCAAGCAGAAGCTCCCTGAGAATAACGGCGGCTACAACGTCCTCGCCTCGAAGGAGAACCCCTACGGCAAGACCGACAAGCGGGTCTACGAGGTGCTGACGACGGACCACCCGATCGACCTGACCCGCTACCAGGTGGCCAATTGCTACATGGGCCGTGCGGGCCTCATCAACTCGGGCGGCGCCTCTGGCGAGAACGACTTCGCCGAGGCGGTGAAGACGGCCGTCATCAACAAGCGCGCCGGCGGCATGGGCCTCATCTCCGGCCGCAAGGCCTTCCAGCGCCCGATGGCCGAGGGGGCGAAGCTCCTGAACACCATCCAGGACGTCTACCTCTGCAAGGAGGTCACGATCGCGTAGCCGCGGTCGCGACCCCGGACGGAAACGAGGAGGCCCCCGGTCGACCGGGGGCCTTCGTGCGTGAAGGACCGGCAGCTCTACCGCCCGGGCACGGCGACGAAGCACCCCTCCACCGCTCGCGCGACACGCGTGCCCCACGCGAGGAGCTGACCGTCGCGGAAGCCCCTCTGGAAGGCGCGCTCGGCGGGGGAGCCGCCGCGCCGGTCGGTCGGGGGGCGCTGCTCGCCGCTTTCGAAGCGCGCGCCGGCGAGGTCCGGGCAGGAAGGAGTCGAACGGCTGCGCTGGGCGTCCACCCCCGCGGCGAAACCGTCGAGGTAGGGCGGGTCGTCGGTCACGCGCTCCAGCGCCTGGTTCGCCGAGTCGAGGGCGGTCCGCCTCGTCGCCGCGAGGGCCCGGTTCACCTCCTCGGCCTTCCAGGCCGCGTGCCGCGCGACGGTCTCCTCGTAGTCGCGCGGATACGGGTCGCGCTCGCGCCGGTTCCAGGCGCGGGACCCGCGGGCAGCCGCCTCGCTCTCGTGGCGCTCCACGACCTCGAGCAGGCGCGCGTCGACGTCGTCCATCCGACGGCCCATGATCGCCTCGCGGGGCACGTCGACCATGAGCTGGACGCGGCAGGATCGCTCGTCGTAGAGGGTGAAGGGTCCGTCCGTGCGGGGGACGAGGACCGGCTCGGCGACGGAGAGGTAGAGGTCGACGCGGTCGGACTTCACGTTGACCTTGTCCACGCGCGCGAGCTCGCCCTCCGCGAACCGCCGGCTCCCCTTGCTCGAGCTCAGCCGGCCGCGGACCTCGTTGTTGTTGTAGATCCCGAGGCAGTCGGAGGACATCTCCACCTGCGCCACGACCCAGGATCCCGCCCAGGCCCGCTCCACCTCGTCCTCGAGGTCCGCGAATGCCGGGCCCGCCGCGGCCAGAAAACAGGCGAGCGCCACGTGGCCCCGGGGCCGTCCGGCCGTCCTCTTCATCACGACTCTCCTCCCGGTGGAGGCATGGTAGCAGCGGCGCGGCCGGGCATGTGCGCCCGGCGGGCTCGCCGCCGGGCGAAAGCTGCGCTGCGGGCGACTCCCGCCTCGACGGTCAGTCCTCGTCGACGTGCGCCGCAGGAAGGGGCGCGGCCGGCATGAGGCTTCGCACGCCCAGCTCGTGCACCAGGCGGCCGCCGTTGTGCGCGGTGTTGGCGAGGACCAGCGTGCCCGCGCCGTAGACCGCGAGGAACAGGAGTGCGAGCGCGACCGTCACGATCTCGCCCGGCTCGCGGCGGAGAAGGACCGGGGCGAGGACCATGCCGGCGAAGACCAGCGTCAGGACGGTGAAGATCGCGCGTGTGCTCTCCGCGAGCTCCTCGTGATGCTCGAGCACCGCGCTGACCTCGGGAGTCCGATCGGCGAGCTTCCCGGCCGCCTCGCCGGTCTCGACTGCGACCCATGTCGACGCCGTGCCCAGGGCCATCAGGACCAGTGCGGCGAGGAAGAGGCCGCGCCGATGGGCCCGCAGGACGAGGGCGAGCAGGACGAGGAGCGGCGCAACCATGAGCAGCGCGACGGGAAAGTGCACGATCAGGGGATGCAGGCCATCCCAGGACGGCAGCGGCGGGGTTTCGATCATCTGAGCCTCCGTAGAGAAACAGCGCGGCCGCCCGGAGACGGGCGGCCGCGCGCGGTGACCAGAACGGTCAGATGATGGCGATGTACTTGTCCTTCGGGTTGAAGCAGACCGCACACTTCAGGAAATCGAGGTTCGTCGTGGTGTAGCCGCAGACGGTGCAGACGTAGTAGGTCGTCGCCTTCGAGCCCTTGAGGGCGTCGAGGCGGGTCAGCGCGTCCGTGTACATCTTCGCGTGCTCGGTCTCAGCGGCCTTGGCGAAATTGAAGGTCTCGAGAGCATCCTTGTTGCCGTCCTTGCGCGCCTTCGCGAGGAACTCCGGGTACATCGTGTCGCGCTCGTAGCTCTCTCCGGAGATCGCGGCCTGGAGGTTCTCCTTCGTGGTCTTGACCTCGGGCGCCTTCACGTCGGCCTTGGGCACGCCGCCCAGCTTCTTGATCACGACGGCGTGGTTCGCGGCGTGGATCTCCTCGGCGCGGGCCGCGGCCTTGAACAGGCTCGAGACCTGGCCGTAGCCCTCTTCGGCGGCCTTCCGGGAGAACGCGAGGTACTTGGCGCTGGCGTTGCTCTCGCCATTGAATGCCGCCTGGAGGTTGTCGAGCGTGGAGCCCGCCGCCGGGGCCGCGGTGGCAGCGGCGACGGGGAGGGTGGAGATGGACAGAACGGCGACGAGGGCGAGGCCGGGCAGCAGGATCGAACGAGAGACCAGTCGGGTTTTCATGTTCTTCCTTTCCTCCGTGTGCCGTCAGGTTCAGTCGGCAGACGCGGTCACCAACGCAAGCCGAGGGCCAAGGTCCTCCAACTCGCAAAAAGGCTTTACATGCAGAAAGATGCCTCTGGCGTGCCGACCCGCCGCGATCCGTTCCGTCAAAACTTCTGAACGGACCGCCGCGGGAACGTCAAGAATCCTTGACGCCAGGGTCGCCGGAAGCGGCGTCGGCCGAAAGGCCCAGGGCCTTCAGCTTGTAGGAGAGAAGGCTCCGCGAGATTCCGAGCCGGCGCGCCGCTTCGGCCTGCACTCCCCGGGCGGACGCAAGGGCCCTGAGGACGAGGTGCCGTTCGACGAGCGTGATCGTTGCGTCCAGGTCGACCGTTTCCGGAAGGCTCTCCACGAAGGCTCCGGGTCCGTCTCCGGGAGTGTTTCGACTGCCCCCTCCGAGCGGCAGGTCGTCGGCCTCTATCGCCGCCCCGCGAGCGAGGATCGAGGCGCGCTCGATGAGGTTCCTGAGCTCCCGGACGTTTCCCGGGAATCCGTACTCCGCGAGCCGCGCCCGCGCCCCCGGGGAGAGGGACCGGGCCGGGGCGTTCAGCTCCCGAGCGGCGAGCGCGAGGAAGTGGTCGGCCAGGACCGGGATGTCCTCTCGCCGATCTCTCAGCGTCGGTACCTCGATCGGGACCACGGCCAGCCGGTAGTAGAGGTCCTCGCGGAACGTTCCGCTCCGCACCATCGCCTGGAGGTCCCGGTTCGTGGCCACGATGATCCTCACGTCGACGAGCCGAGGAGCCGTCGCGCCGACGCGCACGACCTCCCCGTTCATCAGGACGCGCAGGAGCTTGGCCTGCAAAGGCAGTGGCATCTCTCCGGCCTCGTCGAGGAAGAGCGAGCCACGGTGCGCCGCCTCGAAAACACCCTGGCGCGCCCGTTCGGCGCCCGTGAACGCGCCGCGCTCGTGGCCGAACAGCTCGCTTTCGAGGAGCGTCTCTGCGAATCCTGCGCAGTTCACGGCCACGAACGGCCGGCTCGAGCGCGGGCTCGCCTCGTGGATCGCCCGGGCCACGAGCTCCTTGCCGGTCCCGGTCTCCCCGTGGATCAGCACGGTGGCATTGGTCGGGGCGACGCGGCCGATCAGCTCGTGGATCAGCCGCATCGCGCGGCTCCCCCCGAGCAGCCCGGTGGGCTGGGCGAGCCGGCGCACCTGGCCGCGCAGCCGCTCGTTCTCGCGCAGCAGCTCGGTGCGCTCGCAGGCGCGCCGGACGACGGCCCGCACCGCCTCCGGCACGAACGGCTTCGGGATGAAGTCGAAGGCCCCGAGCTTCATCGCGTCGACGGCCAGCTCCACGGTTGCGAAGGCGGTCATGACGACGACGGGTACCGAGGAGTCCACCTCGCGGCACGAAGAGAGGAGCGTCAGCCCGTCGCCGTCGGCCATCCGCTGATCGGTGAGGACGAGGTCGAACGGCGAGCCCGCGAACGCGCGCTGCGCGGTCCGGACCCCTTCCGCCTCGACCACCTCGTGGCCGTCGACGGCGAGGATGGAGACGAGGACGCGTCGCATGTTCGCCTCGTCGTCGACGACGAGAAGACGTGCCATCTCCTACCTCCCCGCCCCGGGCACGGGAGCGATCCGCAGCGTGAACCGGACGTGCCCGTCTTCGTTCGTCGTCAGCTCGACGTCGCCGCCGTGGGAGCGCGCCGTCGTCCGCGCGATGGCCAGCCCCAGGCCGGTGCCTCGCGGCCGGGTCGTGAAGAAAGGCTCGAACAGGCGTGGGATGACGTCCGGCGGGATCGCCGGGCCAGGGTTCTCCACCCACACCTTCCCCCCGCCGCCAGGTTCGGCAACTGCTCCGAGCGTGATCTCTCCGCCGGAGGGCGTCGCGTCGAAGGCGTTGACGAGGAGGTTCAGGACCGCGCCGTGGATCTGGAAGGCGTCGATCTGCACGGTCGCGTCCACAGGGCACGCGACGGAGAGACGGACACCCGTGGCCGACGCGCGGGCCCGCGCGAGGCCCGCCACGTACCCCACGACCGTCGAGAGGGCGATCGGCTGCCGATCAGGCTCCTTCTGGCGCGCGTAGGTCAGGAAGTCCTGGGTCAGCGTCTCGAGCCGGCGTGCCTCGTCGCTCGCGATCGCGAACCATTCCCCCCGCTTCGATGCGTCGACGGTCTCGTCGGTCGCGAGCCGCAGCGCGCTGACGATCATGGTGACGGGGTTGCGCACTTCGTGCGCGATGGCGCCGGCGAGCCGGCCGACCGCCGCGAGCTTCTCCTCCTGGACCAGCCTGTCCTTCGCGGTCTCCAGCTCCTGGAAAGACGCCTGCAGCCGCTTCGCGTCTCGGCGCAGGTGACGGACCAGCGAGGAGACCACGATGGCCACGACGACGTACACCATGGCGGCGTTCGTCGCCTCGAAATACTCGGTGGTCGCGACGCTGTTCAGGTGCCGGTCGTAGATCCAGAGCTGGAAATACGTGATGGCGACCGCAGTCGCGACGACGAGCACGATTCCGGCTCCCGCGTAGCGGAACGCGGCGGCAATCACGGGGATGACGACGAGCACGGCGGTGTGGGTGTCCTCCATCCCTCCGGACAGCGCCAGGCCGAAGGCGAAGGCGAGGTTGACCCAGATCGAGAGGCTCGACCACGCGGCCAGGGGCACGCCCCGGGTCGCTCCCGCGCTGCCGACCAGCCAGACGAGCGCCAGCGCCTGGACGAGGAACCACGCCATGAGGATGGTGAAGAAGACCTTCCCGGGCGGACCCGCCATTCCCACGCCGCCGAAGACGAGGAACACCGCGGCGATCCCCGCGAGCACCGTGAGATTGAGGACGATGAGGACGGTCTCCTGGCGCCGGAGCAGCTCGGGCTCGACGGGCGCCACGAACGACATCCACGGCTTGCGCGGGAGCTTCATCGGCCGAGGCAGCCTAGCACCGCCGGCACTCGGCACCTGGAGGCCGACGCGGTCCCGCCCGCGTCAGGCCAGCAGCTCTTGCAGGACCGCCGGCATCCCTTCGCTCCTTCGCGCGCCCGGACCCGTTCCCGGAACCCGCCCGATCATCCGGATCCGGTTCGGCAGGCAGCTCGCGTGCTCTTCGACGGTCTCTGAAGCGCACGCCTTGCCCGGGTAGATCTCGTAGAGCGCGCGGTAGGCCGGGGGCGTGAGGTTCGGCATGACGACGTTGGCCCCGCGGAGGAGTCCGCGCTCCCGTCCCCACGACGGGTCGAGCGTCGCGAGGGCCGTCGTGCTCGGGATATTGGCGTCGGGGCGGACGAGGCGCGCGAGGGCGACGACCTTCGTCGTCGTCTCCTCGTCGGCCGGGACCTGCTCTCCTTCGGGAGCGAATGGGAACAGGCCCTTCCCGAGGGGCGTCGACGGGTGGGGGATGTACGGACCGACGCCGATCATGTCGAGGTCCATGTCGCGGAAGAGGAGGAGGTCCGAGGCGAGGCTTTCGAAGGTCTGGCCCGGGAGCCCGACGAGGACGCCGCTGCCGACCTCGTACCCCAGGGCCGCGAGGCGGCCGAGGATCGCGAAGCGATCGGAGCGCCGTTCCGGCGTCGAGGGGTGGATCGCCTCGTAGAGAACGGGGTCCGACGTCTCGAAGCGGAGAAGGTAGCGGTCGGCGCCCGCCTCTCGCCACGCCGCGAGGTCCTCGTCGGGCCTTTCGCCCAGGCTGAGCGTGACGGCGAGGCCGGTCGAGGCCCTCATGGCTCTGACGACGTCGGCCACCCAGCCGCGCGTCAGGCCGTAGTCCTCGCCCGCCTGCAGCACGACGGACCCGTAGCCGAGCCGCTGCGCCGTTTCCGCGCAGGAGAGGATCTCGTCCTTCGTCATCCGGTAGCGGGGTCTCTCGTCGTTCGTGGCCGCGATGCCGCAGTAGGCGCAACGCCTCAGGCAGTGGTTGGAGATCTCGACGAGGCCGCGCAGGTGGACCGCGTCGCCCACTCGGTCGCGCCTCAGGGCGTCCGCGCGGCGGTAGAGCCGCGAGAGGCGGCTCGGGTCGGTCTCTCGGAGCCAGGCCAGTATTCCGGCGCGATCGATCACGTCGTCACCTCCACGGGAGCTTCGGCCGGCACGCGGGAGTCGCGGAGGGCCTCCAGGGCCACGGGAAAAGGCCCGAGCGCCCGCTCGAGGATGCCGAGCGAACGAGCGATCGTCAGCCCGTAGTTGGTCATGGGGACGCCCGCCTGCCGCCCCCGGAGGAGGCGCGAGAGCATCTCGCGCCGGTTCCCCATGCAGCTGCCGCAGTGGACGACGAGGGCGAAGCGGGAGAGGTCTTCGGGAAAGTCGCGCCCCTGGACCATCTCGAACTCGAGCGGGATGCCGGCGTGCGCGCGGAGCCAGCGGGGGATCTTCACCCGGCCGATGTCCTCGCCGACGGGGTGGTGCGTGCACGCCTCGGCCACGAGGACGCGGTCTCCGGCCTTCAGGCGGTCGATACCGGCGGTTCCGCGGACCATCTCGACGAGGTCGCCCTGGAACCGGGCGAAGAGGATGGAAAAGGACGTCAGGAGGACGTCGGGCGGCGTCTCGTCGGCGACCTGGCGGAACGCCTGCGAGTCGGTGACGACGAGCTTCGGCGGCTCACGGAGCCGGGCGAGGGCCGACCGCAGCTCGTGCTCCCTCACGACGACGGAGATGGCCCCGGAATCCAGGAGGTCTCTGAGCACCTGGACCTGCGGCAGGATGATCCGCCCCTTCGGAGCCTCCGCGTCGATCGGTGTGACGAGGACGACGACGTCGCCGGGGGAGACGAGGTCCCCGACGATGCGCCGCCCTTCGAGAAGGTCGGCCGGGGCCGTGGCGAGGAGCGCCTGGCGCAGCGCGGGGATGCCGGCGCCCGACGTCGCGACCGTTTCGACGGAGGGGATCCCGAGGCCGGCGAGACGGGCCGCGAGGGGGGCGTCGGCCGGACCGGCGTCGGCCTTGTTGAGGACGACGACGACGGGGAGGGAGCGGGCGCGGATCTCGGCGAGGAGCTCCTCTTCGAACGGGCCCCACGAACCCGCCTCGACGACGAGAAGGACGAGGTCGGTCCGCTCGAGCGCCTTGCGCGTCTTCGCGATCCTCTCCACGCCGAGCGCCCCCTCGTCGTCGATTCCCGCGGTGTCGACGAAGAGGACCGGCCCGAGGGGGAGGAACTCCATCGGCTTCTCGACGGGGTCGGTCGTCGTCCCCGGGGTCGCCGAGACGATGGCGACCTGCTGCCGGGTGAGGGCGTTCAGGACGCTGGACTTGCCGACGTTGCGCCGGCCGAAGAGGCCGATGTGGGTGCGGAGGCTGCGCGGGGCCGTGTTCATGTTCCGCGCTCCTCAGCAGTAGACGTCACGGCGGCCGCTCTTGACCAGATCGACCATTTCGGCCGCCTTCGCCCGAAGCGGTGGCTCCATCTCGGTGAGCGTTCGCGCGATGCACGCCTCGCCCTCCCGTCTCGTCTGCTCCGAGCCGTAATCGTCGAGGTACTCCCGGAACGTCGCGAGGGCGTTCGGATTGCAGTGCTCCTTGATGTCTCCGGGCCTCGCGACGTCCATGAAGTCGGCCCCGGTTCGCCCGAGGCGGTAGCAGGCCGTGCAGAACGACGGAACGAAGCCGAGGGAGGCGACGTCGCGGATCACCTCGTCGAGCGGGCGGTGGTCGCCGAGGGAGAACTGCCCGGCGTGGCGTTCGTCCGGGCCGTCGTCGTATCCGCCCGGGTTCGTCCGGCTTCCGGCGGAGATCTGCGAGATGCCGAGCGCGAACGTCGCCCGGCGCATTTCCGCCGTCTCGCGTGTCGAGAGGATGAGCCCCGTGTAGGGGACGGCGAGGCGCAGGATCGCCACGAGCTTCTGGAAATCGGCGTCGGAGACGGGGTGCGCGGGGTGCGCGGCGAGGGCGGAGCCCGTGGCTGGCTCGATGCGCGGGACGGAGATCGTGTGCGGCCCGACGCCGAACGCCCTTTCGAGGTGCTCGACGTGCTGCATGAGCGCGAGAAGCTCGAAGCGCCAGTCGAACAGACCGAAAAGCGCGCCGATGCCGACGTCGTCGATCCCCGCCTCCATCGCCCGGTCCATCGCCGTGAGCCGCCAGTCGAAATCGGCCTTTCTCCCGGCGACGTGGACCTTCCCGTAGGTCTCGCGGTGGTACGTCTCCTGGAAGAGCTGGTAGGTGCCGATCCTCGCGTCCTTCAGGCGCAGGAGCTCTTCGGCGCTGAGCGGCGCGACGTTGACGTTGACGCGGCGGATCTCTCCCGGCCCGCTCGACGTGGCGTAGATCGTCTCGATCGACTTCAGGACGTAGTCGAATCCGTCCTTCGGGTACGCCTCGCCGGCGACGAGGAGGACCCGTTTGTGCCCCTGCTCCTCGAGCCAGCGCACCTCGCGGGCGATCTCTTCCTGGGTCAGCGCACGACGCTCGAGCTCCTTGTTGCGGACGCGAAAGGCGCAGTAGAGGCACTCGTTCCCGCAGAGGTTCGAGATGTAGAGCGGCGCGAAGATCACGAGCCGCTTCCCGTAGATCGTCTCCTTCACCCGCCGGGCCGCGTCGAACAGCTCGCCGAGGAGGCCGGGATCGAGGATGCCGGCGAGGACGGCGAGATCCTGGCCCCGAAGCCCCTTCAGCTCGAGGGCCTTGGCGAGCAGCTCACGAACCTCGGCGGCGTCCGGGTGCGCCGCGCCGGCGAGGTCCCGCCAGGCGGCTCCGTCGTCGATGCGGACCGCTGCCCCGGAACCGGTCGTGAGAGACACCATGGAAAGCCCCCTTGGCCGCTGTCCCGCCGGGACCGGGCCATCGGGTATCTTCCTCCCGCGAGGGGGGGCTGGTCCAGTCAGGCGCGCCGCCCGCAGGAGGGGCTTCGTGGGGATTGGCCGGGTCGCTCGCCGTCGAGCGCGTCGTCCCGGGACGCTGACGGGCCGTCAGAAACCGACGCGCGTCGTGAGGACCCCGCCGTACGCACCGTCGTTCGAGCGGTAGATGGCCGCGACATCCAGCTTTGCCTTGGCGTTTCCGAGGCCGAGCCCGAACGTGTAGACGTAGGGATTGTCGGGCGCCTCGAGGTTCACCGTGACGCCGCCCCGAAGGTCGACGGCCCCGAGGAAGAACTCGACGCCGCCACCGGCGTTCCGGCTCAGCTGGTCCGCCGCGAGCGTGTCGTTCTTGGTCAGGTCGAGGTCGGCCGCAATCCGCATCCGAAGGCTCTGGATCTTGAAGGAGGCCCCGACCCGCGACTGCCGTCCCACGACGACCGACGTCCCGCGATCGACGTCCGGAGCGGCGTCGTCGTTGAACGGGTACTGAGGCCGGTTGACCCCCTTCATCACCCCTCCGAGCCGCAGGGCTCCGATGTTGATCACGGCGCCTACGTCGTACGAGTAGCGGGACTTGGTCCGCTCGGTGCCGGTCGCCCCGCGCCTCACGAAGGTCGAGAGCTTCCCGATGTCGGTCGTGAAGGCGCTCTCTTCCTTGATCCCGGTCGTCCCGCGGCTGTAGCGGCCGGTGACGCCGATGACGAGATGGCCGTTGAAGAAGGGAAACGCCCGCGACACCGCGTAGTCCTGGACCGTCAGGGCGCGGAAGGCGACGACGGAATCGTTGGAGGCGAAGCTCGTCGCCGGGTCGGCTCCGGACTCGACATGGACGAGGTCGGGTCTCGCGACGGCCGCGCTCCACTTGGTCGAGCCGATGAAGATGCCCCACCTTCCGATGGAAGAAGCGATCGCCGACCGGCCGTCGCCGAGGACGCTCGTGCCCGGAGCGGAGAGGGCCAGGAGATTCGAGCGGACGGAGGCCGCGTCGGGATTGCCGGGCCTCGCCAGCTCGACCGGGTCGTATCCCGTCACACCTTCCAGCAACCCGACGAAGCCGCCGCTCTCGGTGGCCAGCTCCCCGTAGGCCATGGCCCCCGCCTTGGCGGTCGGAGTGAGGAGGGCCGGGTTGTCGACGAAGCTCGCCGGGTCGTCGCCGAGGCCGACGCTCGCCCCGCCGAGGGCGACCTGCCGGGCGCCGAAAGGGGCGAAGGGCATCTGGGCCGCGGCGGCGGTTGCCACGAGGACGGACGCGGCGACGGAGAGGCCGAGAGCTGCGGGGAGAAACCGGCGCGAGTGATTCATCTGGCCGCTAGTTTAGCTGCCCGCCGAGCGGGCTGGCGTCCCTTATGGGCGCGCCGGGCCGGACCGGAGGTCCGCGGCGAGGATCTGAACGCTGACGAGAAGAGCCCAGGCCGGGAAGGCCATCGGGACCCAGGGGAGCCGCCCGCTCCCGAGGAGGAGGGGGAGCGCGAGGGCGGAGCCGAGGAAAGCCGTCGGGCGCGGGAAGATCCCGGTCCGGATCGCGAGCGTGCAGGTCGTGATCATGAAGACGTCCGCCCTTCTCATCGCGTAGACGTCGACGAGCTGGAAATAGGTCGTCCGGGCGAACCGGAATACGCCGGATTCGACGACCTCGCCGGGCATCGTCCCCCCGGTCGTCAGAATGCCTCCCGCCGGCGCCGCGCTGGCGAAGAGCATGGCGAGGCACAGGAGCGCGCTGCCCAGGAAGACGCTGGCGAAGAGCTCGTCCTCCAGGATCGCCGATCCGGTCCCTCAGGACACCGATGAACCAGAGCATTGCCACGCCGGCGAACGGCAGGATGTCCAGGGTGAGGGCGACCGTCTTCGCGCAGGTGGGGAGCCACGACCCGGAATCCCAGGGGTCCACAGGCGCGGCCGAACGGACCAGTGCGAGGCTGACGATGAGGAGGAGCGAGAAGACGATTCCCGCAAGGGCGCCCGCACGGGGCGCCTTGAGGCTGGTGCGGACGAGGGTCTGGTCCGGCTCGGTCCCCGCGCGGAGCATACCGAGGGCCCGCCAGTTTCCGGGACTGCGATCGTTCGGCTCGAGCCGGAAGGAGCGGATCCGGGCTCAGGGGCGGGCGGTGAACGAAGGCGAGGATGGGGCGGCGCCCGATGAGCTTCTGGATCCCGGCGGGCATCCCGGCCTTGTCGTCGACGAAGTCGATCCGTGGCAGCCGGACAATCGAGGAGACGCCATCTGCCACCCGGTCCTCCGTCGCGATCGTCGACCCGACGACCTGCTCGGGAGGGATGCCGTAGACCTTCTCCGAGAAGGTCCGGACCATCTCGACGCCGCCGCCGGAAACGACGCACGTCTCGAGCCCGATCGCGCGCAGGTACGCGAGGAGCTCGAGCATCGGCTGATGGACGATCTCGGTGTACGGGCGTCCGAAGCGCGGGTGCCTGGCCTTTGCGAGCCAGTTCGAGGCGGTCGAGCCGAGCTCGTCCGTCGTCTTCCCGGTGTGGGTTGCCACGACGAGGTCGAGGAGCGCCCTTTCGCCCGAGGCGGCGACGCCCTTCATGTCTCCCGCGAGGGCGGCCGCGAACGGGTCCGTCGTCTTCCACTCGGGGTGCTCCGGCGCAAGCGCCCTCACGCGGTCGAGCGCGAACGCGAGCTGGACGTACATCGGCTGTTCGGACCAGAGCGTCCCGTCGTCGTCGAAGACGGCGACCCGTTCGGCGGGCGCGACGAACGCCGGGGAGCCGGTCTTCGTGACGCGCTCGACGAAGGCGACGACGGCCTTCCTCGAGGCGGTGTCGTTCCACGAGGGGAGCGGGTCGGCGCCGGAGCAGGGAACAGCGAGGCCCGCGAGGAGAGCGAGGGTCGGGGAGAGGCTGCGCATGGTTGCCTTCGTCCTTTCGGGTGTCTCCTCGATGGCCGTCATCGCGATCCAGGCAGCCGGGCCGCCCCCGAATGAGACGGGTGCGGCCCGGCGAAATGGATTCCTTTCGGTCAGCTCTCCGTCGCTGGCCGCTGGCCCGCGGCTTGGTCACCGCCTCCGTCACGCGGTCGAGGTTGAAGCTGGCCGGCTCCTGCCGCGGCGGGAGCTCCTCGAAGCTCTGGAGCCACTGCCCGACGTAGGTGCCGGCGGGGGCAAAGGCGAACATGTGCTCGACGAACCACGGGTCGTACCCCGTCGCCTCGTATTCGGCCCGCTCGAACGGGTCCATTCGCAGGTTGCCGAGAAGGGGGGCCCTGAGCTCCTCGAACGGCTGGGTCCGAACGTGCAGGCCGTGGGCGTTCTGCTTGAGGAACGTGACCTTCCAGGCGTCGTAGCGCAGCACCGCGACGCTCCCGTCGTCGGTCCAGTAGAGGAGCTCGTGCCGGGGCCATTCGGCCGCGCCCTGGAGCGCGGGGAGGAGGTCGTAGGCGTCCAGGTGCACCTTGAAGGTCGTGTCGCCGACCTTCCGCCCCTTCAGGAGGTCTTCCTTCGTGTCGTGTCGCCCGCGGCCGCGAGGAGGGTGGGGAGCCAGTCTTCGTGGGAGGCGATGTCGTCGACGATCGTGCCGGGCTTGACGACGCCGGGCCAGCGGATCACGGCCGGGACGCGGTCGCGCCCTTCCCAGCTCGTGTCTTTCTCTCCGCGGAACATCGTCGTGCCGTCGTCGGGCCAGGTGAAGGCCTCGGCGCCGTCGTCGGTCGAGTACACGACGATGGTGTCGTTCTCGATCCCCAGCTCCTTCAGCTTTTCGAGGAGCCGTCCGACCATGGCGTCGTGCTCGACCGTGCATTCTCCTCGCCATGGCCGCGGGCGCGGTCGTCGCGAAGGCCGCCGGAGCCGACCGCCGGGAACGCTTCGCGCTCTCCGTGGAGCTCGTGACGCGCAACAGCGCAATCGCGACGGTCGTCGCGGTCGCCGTTCTCGGCGACACGCGCTTCGCCGTTTTCGCGACGACCTGATTCTTCACGGAGGCGGCTCTCGCCGGGGTCGCGATCGTGGCGTTCCGCCGCCGCCGGACGGTCCGGCCCCCGAGCGCGGGGGCGGTCCCCGGGGAGAGCCGCGGAACGTAGGAGACAACGCGACGTTTCCCTCGAACGCCTCCGAGCCCTGGTCTAAGGTACGACCGTGAAGCTCGGAAGTCGTCCCCTCCGCGCCCCGTCCCGCAGGACCCTCGCCGTCGTCGCCGGTGTCCTCCTCCTCTATGCCGCGGTCGGGTTCCTCGTCGTTCCCCGCGTCGTCCTTTCGAAGCTACCGCCGGCCCTCGCTGCGAAGCTCCACCGGCCGGTGACGCTGACAGGGGCGAAGGCGAACCCGTTCACCCTCTCGCTCACGCTCGAGGGGCTCAGGGTCGGCGAGAAGGAGGGGCCGGGGGCCTTCGTCACCTTCGACCGCCTCTACGCGAACGCACAGCTCTCGTCACTCTTCCACCGCGGCGCGGTCCTGAGCGAGGTCGTTCTCGAGGGCCCCGTGATCTCGATTGCCCGGACGGGACTGACGACGCTGAGCATCTCGGACCTGATCGAGGAGCTCTCGAAGGAGAATCCGGACTCGAAACCCGCGCGGTTCTCGGTCGCGAACATCCAGGTCGAACGCGGGGCCATCCTCTTTGACGACCGGCCCGCCGGAACGAAGCACGCGGTGACGGAGCTGAAGATCGGGGTGCCGTTCGTCTCGAACCTCCCCGTGGACCAGGACGTCTTCACCGAACCCTTCCTCGGCGCGAAGGTGAACGGTGCGCCGTTCGCGCTGACGGGGAAGACGAAGCCCTTCTCCGGCACGCGCGAGACGACGCTCGACATCGACCTGAAGGACATCGACCTGCCCTTCTACCTCGCATACGTCCCCGTGGAGTGGGCGAACCGGCTCACCTCAGGGCGGCTGGACACGAAGCTCGTCCTCTCGTTTCGTCAGGCGACCGGAAAGGACCCGGCGGTGATCCTCTCGGGGCGAGGCGTGCTCCGGCAGGTGCGTCTCACCGAGGCCGGCCCGAAGTTGCTCGCCGGTCTGGAGCGGTCCGAGGCGGTCATCGCGTCGGCCGACCTCCTCCGCCGGGACGTGCGCCTCACGAGCCTGACGGTCGAAGGGCCGGAGGCCTGGGTCCACCGGGACCGGAGGGGCGAGTTCCCGGTCCTCGAGAAGCTCTTCGGAAAGACGCCGAACGCCCCCGCCGCGCCGCCGGAGACGAAAGACGAGCCGCGATGGCGGGTCGAGGTCGCCGCGATGTCCGTGGCAGGCGGCCGGATTCACTTCCGTGACGAGCGCACGCGACGCCCGTTCGAGGCGGTCGTGGGGGAGATTTCCGTCTCCGTCGCCGGCCTCTCGACCGCTCCGGGGAAGGCCGCGACGCTGAAGGCCTCCGCAACGTCCGACGCGGGGGAGAGGATCGAGCACTCCGGGAGCTTCACTCTCGGGCCGATGGCCTCCGAGGGGACTCTCGCGCTGACCGGCGTCCCCCTGAAGCGATACGCGCCGTACTACGAGGACGCTCTCCTCTTCGCCATCGAGGGCGGAACGCTCGACGTCTCGGCGAATTTCCGTTGGCCCGTCGCGGGCGAGAAGGCGGCGCTCTCGGACCTCTCGGTCGCGCTGAAGGAGCTGCGCGCGCGGAAGAACGGGGAGAAGGACGAGTTCCTCCGGATCCCGTCCGCGTCGATGACGGGTGGAACCGTCGACCCCGAGAAGCGCGAGGCCGGCGTGGCGTCGCTCGGCGCGGTCGGCGCGTTCCTGAAGATCGTGAGGGTGAAGGACGGCGGCATCGACCTTGCGAAGCTCGTGAAGGAAGAGCCTGCTGCGGCTTCCGGTTCCGCGGGCGGAGCGGGAAGAACGCCCGGGACGGGGATCGGCGGGGGCGGCAGCGAGTGGATGGTACGTCTCGCCTCGGTCTCCCTCGAGAAGGGCTCCGTGCGCTTCGTCGACGAGGCGGCGCCCCGGCCGGTGACGCTCGTCGTCGCGCCGATCGGGTTCTCGGCGGAGGGGCTCTCCACGGTGCGCGGAGAGAAGGGGAAGGTCCGCGGAAGGTTCGTCCTCGACGGGAAGGGGAGCGTCTCCGTGGCGGGAACCGTCGGCCTCTCGCCCCTCGTTGCCGAGCTGAAGACCGAGGCCACCGGGGTGGAGCTTTCCCCCTTCGCCGGTTACGCGCCGGAAAGGATCCGGCTCTCGCTCGAACAGGGTTCGATCTCGGCGAAGGGGACGGTCTCGGCGAGGGAGGGCCCGGAGGGAGCGACGGCCTTCGGCTGGCAAGGCGAGGCGACCTGCGGAGCGCTCCGTCTCGTCGACCTCGCGACCGTCGAGGATTTCCTGGCGTGGGACTCGCTCCGGCTCGGCGGGATGAAGGCGACGTCCACCCCACCCTCCTTCGTCGCCGAGAAGATGTCGCTTTCCGACTTCTTCGCGAGGGTCGAGCTCTACGAGGACGGGACGCTGAACCTGCGGAAGGCCTTCGGGCTCGAGGAGCCGCTGCCTGTGGACGACGCGACGGCCGAGGCTGCACAGGCGGGCGGGGAGCCGGCCGGGCCGCCGGCTGCCGCGGCTGCCCCGGTCTCCCCGGCCGCGGCGCCGGACGGCGCCCCGTACGTGAGGATCGACTCTGTGACGCTGAGCGGGGGACGGCTCCACGTTGAGGACCACCTGGTGAAACCTGGCTACCGGGCCGAGATGAAGGACGTCGGGGGGAGGATCTCGGGCCTCTCGTCCGAGGCGGGTTCGCGGGCCGAGGTCGAGCTCCGCGGGAGCCTGGAGAGCTCTGCCCCGCTCGAGATCACTGGGACCTTCAATCCCTTCGCGGCCACCTCCTTTGCCGACATCAGGGTCTCCTTCCGCGACATCGACCTCGTCCCGATGACGCCCTACTTCGTCAAGTACGCCGGCTACTCCGTCCAGAAGGGCCGGCTGACGATGAACGTCGCCTACAAGCTGAACGAGAGGCGGCTCGAGGCTCGGAGCTCCCTCCTCGTGGACCAGTTCACGTTCGGGGAGAAGGTGGAGAGTCCGACGGCCACGAAGCTGCCGGTGAAGCTCGCGGTCTCGCTCCTGAAGGACCCGGACGGCGTCATCCGGCTCGACGTGCCGGTCTCCGGCTCCATCGACGACCCGAAATTCCGGGTCGGCCCGATCGTCTGGAAGATCATAGGGAACGTCCTGAAGAAGGCGGTTCTCTCGCCCTTCGCCCTTCTCGGGACCCTCGGCGGCGGGAGCCCGGAACTCTCGTTCGTCGGCTTCGCGCCAGGCGCCTCGACCCTCGATGCCGAGGCGACGAAGCGGCTCGATGCCCTCGCGACGGCGCTCGGTAAGCGCCCGGCCCTGAAGCTCGAGGTCGAGGGGAGGGTGGACGCGGAGAAGGATGCGGAGGGGCTCCGGAGACTCCTCTACGAGCGAAAGGTGAAGGCGCGAAAGGCCGAAGCGCTCGCGAAGGCGGGGACGCCGGCGCCTTCGGTCGACGAGGTCGTCGTCACGAAGGACGAGTGGCCGGCGTATCTCGAGAAAGCCTACAAGAAGGAGCGGTTCCCCAAGCCGAGGACGGCCCTCGGGCTCGTAAAGGACATTCCGCCCGACGAGATGGAGAAGCTCATTCTGATCAACTTGGCGGTCACGCCCGACGACCTGAGGCAGCTCGCCCTCGCGCGGGCGTCGGCGGTGAAGCAGCACCTCCTAGGACCCGGGCAGGTCGCGCCCGAGCGCGTCTTCCTCGTCGACCCGTCGGCAGCCACCGAACCGAAGCCGGGGGAATCTCTCACCCGTGCCGCGTTCGCCCTCCGGTAGCCGGCCGCCCGAGCCGGGTCCGGCCCCGAGACGACGAACGCCCCCGGTTTCCATGGGGCGGGCGATCTAAGATCCGGGTGTTCCCGGGACACCGCGCCTCCTCGTCCGGCGTGGGCTCGTGATCGCATGGGAAGTGAGGGCTTCGTCGATGTCGAAGAGCCGTGACGCCAGGGTCGGTTTGCGCGTCATCCTGCCGTTGGTCGTCCTTTTCCTGATCGGGCCCTCGACTGCAGGGACGGCTCTCGCCGCCGACCCCGGCTGGCCTCGGGAGATCCGCTCGGACGAGGCGGCGATCATCCTCTACGAGCCGCAGGTCGAGTCGATGAAGGGGGACCTCCTGAAGGCCCGGTGCGCGTTCTCGCTGACGCCGAAGGGGAAGGCCGAGCCGGTCTTCGGGGTCCTCTGGGCGACCGCCCGGATGCGGACCGACCGTGACGCGCGAACTGCGACCCTCGTTTCCGCCACGATCGACCGGGTCCGATTCCCCGAGATCACCGAGTCGCAGGAGAAAGACCTGAAGGCGATCGTCGAATCGGAGGTCGGAAAATGGGAGATCGTCGTCTCCCTCGACAGCCTCACGGCGCTCCTGGCCGCCGCCGAACGCGAGCAGAAGACGTCCGAGCAGCTCGCCGCCGAGCCGCCGAAGATCCTCGTCGAGACGCAGCTCGCGGTCCTCGTCCTGATCGACGGCGAGCCGAAGCTCGAGACGATCGAGGGGAGCTCTCTCCAGAGGGTCGTCAACACTCCGTTCGCGATCCTCTGGGACTCGAAGGCGAAGGCCTTCTTCCTCGGCAACGGCGACGTCTGGTACCAGGCCCCCGCCGCCATAGGCCCGTACACCGTCGTCACCAGGCCGCCGGCCGAGGTGGCGAAAGTCGCGGAGGCCGCGAAGAAGGCCCAGCAGGAGCAGGAGAGGGAGCAGGGGATCACGGAGAAGCCGAAGCCCGGCAAGCCTCCGAAGGTCGTCGTCTCGACCGAGCCCGCCGAGCTCCTCTCCTTCGACGGCGAGCCGAGCTACGTCCCCGTCCCGGGCCTGACGGACCTGCTGTACATCTCGAACACCGAGTCGAACGTCCTGAAGGACCTCGACAGCCAGCAGACGTTCGTCCTCCTGTCCGGGCGCTGGTTCTCGTCGAAGTCGCTCCAGGGACCCTGGACCTTCGTCGCGGCCGACAAGCTCCCCGCGTCGTTCGCGAAGGTCCCCGAGGGCTCGCCGATCGGCGACATCCTGCCGTTCGTGGCCGGGACGCAGCTTGCCGAGGACGCCGTCCTCGACGCGGAGATCCCGCAGACGACGGCCATCAACCGGGCCGACGCGAAGCTCGACGTCTCGTACGACGGCGATCCCGAGTTCGAGCCGGTCGAGGGGACGTCGCTCGGCCGCGCCCGGAACGCATCCACGCAGGTTCTTTCCTCCGGTGCGAAGTACTTCGCGTGCGACCAGGGGGTCTGGTACGTGTCGGCCTCGCCGAACGGCCCGTGGGAGGTGTCGACGGAGAGGCCGCCGGACGTGGATCGGATTCCGCCCGCCAGTCCGGCCTACCAGGTGAAGTACGTCTACGTCTACGACGTGACCCCGACGGTCGTCTACGCCGGCTACACGCCGGGGTACTGCGGGACCTACGTCTGGGGACCGACGATCGTGTACGGAACCGGCTACTACTACCGCCCCTGGTACCGCCGCGCCTACTACGGCTGGCCGGGAACGTGGGGTTTCCAGGCCCGATGGAACCCCTGGTACGGCTGGTCGTTCGGTTTCGGCTACACGGCGGGCTTCTACAGCTACGGGTCGGGCTGGCACGCGTATTGGGGCAGGGGGCGCTACTACCACGGGCACGGCGGCTGGTACGGGCCGGCCGGGTGGCGCCCGCCGTACTGGGGACCGGGCTACCGGCCCGGACACGTTCACAACAACATCAACATCAACGTGAACATCAACAACCGGCCCGGATACCGCCCCGGCGGCAGTCCCGGCAGCGGCTGGCGCCCGCCCCGGCCCTCGAACAACATCTACAACCGGCCCCAGAACCGGATGCGAAACGCTCCCGACAGGCGCGTGCCGAGTCGGGAGACTCGGGTCGATCCGGGGCCGGACACGCGGCCGGGTGGGGCGGGACCGGGTCGGGCGCAGCCGGGCACCAGGCCGGCGACCAGGCCGCCCGCGACGACGACGGGCGCGCGACCGTCCTTGCCGACGCGGGACGTCCCGCGGCAGCCCCCGGTGGCGAAGGGCAGACCGAACGACGTCTACGCCGACCGGAACGGAAACGTCTACCGCCGCGACGAGGACGATTGGCGGACGCGGGAGAAGGCGGGATGGAGAAGGCCTTCGAGCGGCTCCAGCTCCGGAACCGCGGGCCAGCGGCCCGCGCCCTCGCGCGACCTCGACCGGGACTACTCGGCCCGGCAGCGGAGCAGCCAGAAGACACAGGGGTCGCGCCCGTCCGCGACGGCTCCGCGTTCGGCGCCGCCGGCGTCGCCGGCGTCGCCGGCGTCGCCGGGACGGTCGAGCAGCGCTCCGAAGGCGAATCCGGCAAAGCCTCGGGGTTGACGTCCGGGCCGAACGCCGGGAAGGCGGGTCCGGAGAACAGCCTCGAAAACGGGCTCGGACGCGCCAGCCGCGCGTCCGAGCCTCTATGATCCCTAAGGCCTCTCCGGGCTGCCGGCGCGCCGGGACGAGCCCGTCGGAGAGAGCCCCGACGCGAGACAACGCGAGGAGGAGCTCCACCGATGGCCGAGGCCGCGAGAGAGAACGGGCGCACCTTCCGGATGCCCCACACACTGGTGATCGTCGGAAGCCTCATCGTCTTCGTCCTCATCCTGGCGTGGCTCCTCCCGTCGGGGACGTACCAGACGGTGGAAAGGGCGGGGCGGCAGGTGACGGTCCCCGGCACCTACCAGCAGATCGAGAAAGTGTGGCTCGGGCCGCAGTGGCTGATGCTCGCGCCGATCAAGGGGTTCCTCGACGGCGCGCTCATCATCGCGTTCCTGCTCCTGATCGGCGGCGCTTTCAGCGTCATCCAGGCCACCGGGACGATCGAGTTCGCGATCCGGCGAATCACCTCGCTGCTCGCCACGCACCCCCACCTCACGAAGCTCGTCATACCGGTCCTGATGGTGGTCTTCTCCCTCGCGGGGTCGGTCTTCGGGATGGCCGAGGAGGTCATCCCGTTCGTCCTCATCACCGTGCCGCTCGCGATCTCTCTCGGGTACGACTCGATCGTCGGGACCGCGATCCCGTTCCTCGGGGCGGCGGCGGGCTTCGGGGCCGCGTTCTTCAACCCCTTCACGGTCGGAATCGCGCAGGGCCTCGTCGGCCTGCCGCTCTACTCGGGCCTCGGCTACAGGGTCCTGGCCTGGTTCGTGACGACGGCGGTGATGGTCGCTTGGGTGATGGTCTACGCCGCGCGCATCAAGCGGCACCCGGAGAAGAGCCCCGTCTTCGAGCTCGACCGTCAGAGAGAGAAGGCCGGTGCAGACGTGAATGCCGTCGAGCCGTGGACGGCGCGGCGCGCGCTCGTCCTCGGGATCTTCATCTCGTCGATGGGCGTCCTCGTGTGGGGAATCCTCCAGAAGCAGTGGTTCATCGAGGAGATCGGCGCCCTCTTCCTCGCGATGGGTCTCGTGATGGGAGTCGTCGCCGGCCTGAGATCGAGCACGATCGCCACCGCGTTCGTCGCCGGAGCGAAGGACATGGTCACCGTCGCGCTGATCATCGCGTGCGGCCGGGCGCTCCTCATCATCGCGAGGGAGGCGAAGGTCCTCGACACGATCCTCTTCCACGGGTCGGGGCTCATCTCG
The DNA here is from genome assembly GCA_963696015.1 of uncultured Holophagales bacterium. Lineage (GTDB taxonomy): Bacteria > Acidobacteriota > Thermoanaerobaculia > UBA5066 > UBA5066 > UBA5066. The sequence continues at coordinate 40,047 of CAVOJA010000050.1, read as the reverse complement.
CTCCTGCCCGGGATCGTGGCCGCGCAGGTGATGTTCCTCGTCCAGTGCGTCATCAACTTCTTCATCCACTCCGGGACGGCCCAGGCGGCGCTGACGATGCCGATCATGGCGCCTCTCGCCGATCTCGTCGGCCTCACGCGCCAGACCATGGTTTTCGCCTATCAGCTCTGCGAGCTCGTCAACCCGATCCTGCCGACGTCGGCGGTGACCATGGGCGTCCTCGGCATGGCGAAGATCCCGTGGGAGAAGTGGGCGCGCTGGTTCCTGCCGCTCGTGCTGACGCTGATGGCACTGGCGTTCCTCCTCCTCATACCGCCGGTGCTCACGCACTGGGGCCCCTTCTGAAAGGGGCTCGGCGATGAGCTCTACTTCCCGAGGCGGTCTCCTCTCTTCCGCCCTCGTCGCGGCGGCCCTGGCCGCCGGCCCGCTCTCGGCCGCGCCTGGAAGCCTCCCCGAGGACCACCGGACGCTCGCGAAATCGACGTCCTACGACGGCGTGGCGGCGTTCCTCGAGAGCGTCGACGGAAAGGGGCCGGTCACCGTCTCCGTCGAGGGGAAGACGGCGCAGGGACGCTCGGTCTTCCTCGTCCACGCGAGCCACGGAGGAAACCCGCCGTTCCGGATCCTCTTCTACGCGCAGCAGCACGGCGACGAGGTCTCGGGCAAGGACGCTCTCCTCTACCTCATCCGCGACATCGTGCGCGAACCCGCGCTCCTTCCGAAGGACGTCGACCTCTGGGTGATGCCGATGATGAATCCCGATGGCGCGGAGGCGGGGACGCGGAAGAACTCGGCCGGGGCGGACCTGAACCGCGACCACGTGACCCTCTTCCAGCCCGAGACGGAGGCGCTTCACCGCGTCGCGCGGAGGGTGAAGCCGCACCTCGCCGTCGACGCGCACGAGTTCGGGCGCGACTCGGAGGAGTGGACGAAGAAGGGCTGGGAGAAGTGGCCCGACATCACGATGGACGGGCTGAACAACCCGCACTTCGACCGAGAGCGCGTCGCGGCGGCGCAGCGTTGGGTCGAGGAGGCGTCGGGGGCGGAGACGAAGGCGGGGCACCGCTTCCTCCGCTACTGGGTCGGAGGCGCTCCGCCCGACGACGAGCAGCGCCACTCGGCTCCCGACACGGACGGCGGGCTGAACGGCATCGGTGCCTACGGCGGCCTCTCGTTCATCATCGAGGCCGCCGTTCGACACCACGCGAAGGACCCTTCGACCGGCCTCGGAAAGCGCGTCGACGCCGACCTCGTCCTCTTCCGGCGCTTCGTCGAGGGGGCCGGCCACCGCGCCGGGGACCTCGCGCTCGTCGAGCGCGCGAGGAAGCTCCCCCTGCCGGCCTTTCTTCCTTCGGACGCCCTCTGGGTGAACGCGGGCGGGACGGTCACGGAGTTCCCCGTCGTCGAGGTGGCGACCGGGACGGTCCGAACGGTCTCCACGGCGAACCTGATGACCGAAGTGGCGGTGAAACGGACCGTGCCGACGCCGGTCGGCTACGCCGTCGTCCCGGAAGCGGCGCCCGAGATCGCCGCGCTGCTCACCCGGCACGGCCTCCCGTTCGAGACGCTCGCCGCGCCGTGGACGGTGACGGCCGAGCGCTGCACGCTCCTTCGCGTGGAGGAGGAGTTCGACGACGTCTATAGCCGCTACGGCGGCCGGACGATCGTGACGCGGGGGAGCGAGAAGCCGGTGGAGCTCCCGGCCGGGAGCCTCTGGCTTCCGCTCGAAGGGGAGAGCGCGCTCCGGGCCGCGATCCTCCTCGAGCCGACCGCAATGTACGGGCTCTGGCAGTACCCGCGGCTGAAGGCGCTGGTGGCGTGGGACGGCACGATCCCGGTCCTCCGCGTCGTGGAGGCCTCGAGATGACCGCGGAGCCGTACGCGCCCTTCCCGCTCGAGGACGAGCGGATTCCGCCGATCGAGCGGATCGACCTCCTCCTCGTCCGCCTCCCGTTCGTCGCGCCGTTCTCGATCAGCTCGGCGACCTGGACGTGCAAGGAGACCTACCTCCTCCGCGTGGAGGGAGGCGGGATCGTGGGGTGGGGCGAGTGCGTCGCCGACCCGGACCCGTTCTACGCGCCGGAGACGACGACGTCGGTTCGCCACATCGTGACGGAGTTCCTCCTGCCGCTCGTCGAGCCGCGGATGACGTTCGGTGAGCTGGACGAGAGATTCACCCACGTTCGCGGGAACCGGATGGCGAAGGCGACCGTCGAGAACGCCCTCGTCGACCTCGCGGCGAAGGCGAAGGGGGTCCCGCTCCACGAGCTCCTCGGCGGTCCGCGGAAGCGAATTCCCTCGGGCATCAGCCTCGGCCTCCAGGAGACGCCGGCCGACCTCGTGAAGGAGGTCGCGATCGCGGTGGAGAAGGGCTACCACAGGGTGAAGATGAAGGTGAAGAAGGGAAAGGACGTCGAGTACGTGGCGGCCGTGAGGAAACGCTTCCCCGCCGTGCCGCTCATGGTCGACGCGAACGGCGACTACCGCCTCGAGGACGCCACGCACCTGGCGCGCCTCGACGCCTTCGGCCTCACGATGATCGAGCAGCCGCTCTCGTACAGCGACTTCTACGAGCATTCCCTCCTACAGAAGGAGCTGGCGACGCCGCTCTGCCTCGACGAGTCGATTCACGACTTCGCCGACGCGAGGGCGGCCATCGCCCTCGGCGGCTGCCGGGTCCTGAACCTCAAGCAGGGGCGCGTCGGCGGGCTCCTCGAGTCGCTCCGGATCCTCCGGCACGCGGCCTCGTGCGGCGTTCCGGTCTGGTCGGGAGGGATGGACGAGACCGGGATCGGGCGCGCCGTGAACATCCACCTGCAGACGCTCGACGGTTTCACGCTGCCCGGAGACACGTCCGAGACGAGCCGCTACTTCCACGAAGACCTCGTCGAACCGCCGGTCGTACTTGACACGGATGGGTTCATCGAGGTGCCGCTCGGGGCGGGGATCGGTGTCGAGATCGTTCCCGAGAGGCTCGAGAAGTACACGCTCAGGAGCGTGCGGCTCCGCTGAAAGGCCCGGTGCGGCCTCGCGCGACGGAAGAGAGAGAGCACGCATGAAGTCGTTCCTCGTTGCCGGGGCGTTCGTGTCGGTCCTTCTCGGGGCGCAGGCCGCCGCCCAGACCGGGAAGGCGGCCGCCCCCCCCTCCGCGCCGAAGAGCCCTTCCGCGGATTTCGTGTTTCCCGGTCCCGCGGATCCTCTGTCCGCGCCCCTGAGGGCCGCCGTCGACGCGCTGCGCACCGAGGCGCTCGGGGCTCACGTGCGCTTCATCGCCTCGCCCGCGGTCGAGGGCCGCGGTCTCGGCAGCCCCGGTCTCGACGCGGCGCTCGAGTACGCCGCCACGCAGCTCGCTCTCGCCGGTGTCGCACCGCTGTCGGGAGCCGACGCGTCGGACGCCGGCCGGACGTTCTTCCAGATGGTGCCGATGCGCGAGATCCGCGAGGCGGGCGGGAGCGTGGATCTGGAGCGGCGAGCAGGCGAGACGGTGCAGGGTCGGTTGTTCCTTTCCGGCGTCGACGTCGTCGTCCCGCCGCAGCCGGCTCGAAACATCACCGCGCCCGTCGTCTTCGTGGGCTACGGCATCCGCGAGGCGGCCCCCGCGCGCGACGACGACCGCGGGCTGGACGTGAAGCGGAAGGTCGTCGCCGTCCGCGAGGGGCTCCCGCCGGGGGAAGCGTGGAGGACCAAGGAGCTCCGCGAAAAGTACGCCGAGAGAGACGCTGAGAAACACTGGGCCGAGAAAGTGAAGATTGCGAAGGCCCTCGGGGCCGTGACGGTCCTCGGAATCGAGGGCGAGGAGTGGACCGCGCGGCTGACCGGGCGGGAGAAGCCTGCGACATTCGCCTTCCGCTCCGTCACGGAGGGCCCGTCCGCCGAGCCGTTCGTCGTCCGCTGCTCTCCCGCCGTCCTCGAGGTGCTTCTCGGGGCGCCGCCGAAGCCCGACGAGGCTCCCCGCGCCCTGACGGGAGCCTTCGCGACCCTGCGCGCGACCTCGGCCGAGCGGCTCGGCCTGAGCCGAAACGTCGTCGGCGTCCTCGAGGGGAGCGACGACCGCGACTTCGCCCGGGCGCGGGTGCCCTTCGTCCGGTTTTTCGGGAACTTCTTCCCTGCCTACCACGAGGCGGGGGACGTCCCCGGGGCTCTCGATCCGGCCCAGGTCCGTCGCGTCGCCCGCCTCGGGCTCGCGACGGCCTGGCTCATCGCGGACCGCTCGGGCGGCGGCCAGGCTTCGATCAGGTCCGCCGGGTCACTTTCCGGTCTGGCTGAAGAATCGCCGGAGGAAAGACGCCTCCGGGGGACAGCTGCACCGCTGCTCCTTCGGGACGTTCGCGAGGGCTTCCTCGACGTGGCGGCCGCAGCCGGCCCACGTCGGTCTTCCGCACTTCTGGCATCGAACGGGATGGCACATGGAGATAACTATATCGGCATGTAGTCATTCTTGTCAAGCGCCGTAGAATGAAGACCTCTCGCCACACCCCACCCGTCCTGCTGGAGGAGACCGAGATGAGAATGCGTTCCGTCGTCCTCGTGGCTCTCCTGAGCCCGGCGATCGCCTTCGCCGTCAAGCCCGACAAGCCCGGGTGCAAGGACCACCCCCTCTTCCCGACCCGCATGCCGAACTACTACATCGCCGCCTGCGAGGCGAAGGAGTTCGCCTCCTGGCCGTTCAAGCTGCAGAAGGGCAAGACGCGCACGGTCGAGGGGAAGTACACCTTCATCACGTACGCGGTCGACGACCGGAAGGACGACCAGACCGGCGAGGCGGTCGTCCGAAACTACGGGAACGCCCTGAAGAAGATCGGCGGGACGGTCGCCGAATCCGCCTCGACCTGGTGGGTCAACGGCTCTGTCGTCGTCGACGGCAGGGAGGTCTGGGCCGAGGCGGAGCGGGGCAACGGCAAGATCTGGCTCCGGATCGTCGAGAAGCAGGAGATGGTCCAGCACGTCGTCGCCGACGCCGCCTCGTACCGCGACGGCCTGAAGACGAGCGGCCACGTCGCCGTCGAGGGGATCTACTTCGACACGGGGAAGTCCGTCGTGAAGCCCGAGTCGACGCCGGCGCTCCAGGAGGTCGCGAAGCTCCTCGCGGCCGACTCGTCCTTGAAGCTCTGGGTCGTCGGCCACACGGACTCCGTCGGCGCGGTCGACGCGAACATGGCTCTCTCGAAGGCCCGCGCCGAGGCGGTCGCCGCCGCGCTCGCGGCGAGTCACGGAGTGGCGCCCGCCCGCCTGAAGGGATACGGCGTCGGCCCGCTCTCGCCCGTCGCCTCGAACGACGCGGAGGCCGGCCGCGCGAAGAACCGGCGCGTCGAGCTCGTCAAGCAGTAGCCGAGCCGGGTGCCAGGCGTGCAAACGTGTATTGTTGGAAACAATACACGTTTGCACGCCTGGCACGGTTCCGGGGGCGCACCGCTCCGGGTCAACGATCGGGTGAAGACAGCTCCACCTCGCCGTACCACTCTCTGAACGCGATCTTCGTCCCGTAGGGCGTCGAGAGGCGCTGGAGAAGCTCGAGGATCTCCCTCGCCCGTTTCGTCGAGGCCAGGCGAGGGACTCCGTAAAGCGGCCCCTCATCGTCGATCGTCACGGGGATCAGCTCCAGCTTTCGGAGCTTCCCATCGCGCCAGGTCATCCGCGCCACGACGCTCTCCATCACCTCGCGAGGGTCGCGGCGGTCCCAGACGGAGACGTTCGGGGGACGCGCCACCTCGGAATCGCGTTGATGGGGGAGATCGGTCGGGATCGCCTTCGGAGTCCGGTACTGGTAGATGAAGTTGCTGAGGCTGTAGAAGATCGGTTTCCCGTCGCGCAGCTCGATGCCGCGCAGGACGTGCGGTCCGCTCCCGAGGACGGCGTCGGCTCCCGCGTCGATGGCACGGCGGAAGGGGATCTCCTCGTTCGGGGGCGTGGTGTCCTGGATGCCGTAGGCCCGTGAATGGCTCGTGTCGTGGACGTGAAGGGAGACCATCACGGCTCCGTCGTGCCGCTTCGCGACGAGGACGTCCTCCTCCATCGCTTTGACGTCGTCTTCCTGGGGCCCCTCGATCGCCTCGACGTTCCCTCCCTCGCGCGCGACGAGGATCGTGGCCGGGTCGATCGTCGCGAGGCATGGCCCGGACGGGTCGGCGCAGCGGTCGCGATCCGTCCAGTACCTCATGTAGGAGAGAAGCGCCATCCGCTCCTTCTGTCCCTGCACCCTTCTCGTCCCCGGCTGGTGCGCCTCGGCGAGCGTCCGGCCCGCCCCGGCGTGCGCGATCCCCGAGAGGTCGAGCGCGCGCAGGCACTCCTGGAGCCCCTCCGGGCCGAAGTCGAGGGCGTGGTTGTTCGCCATGCTCACGAGGTTGACGCCGACCGCGGCGAGCTCCCAGGCGAAGTCCCGCCCCGCCCGGAAGTTGTAGAAGGGCTTCTGCAGCTCGGGGCGGTCGTTGAGGGAGAACTCCAGGTTCCCGGTCGCGACGTCCGACTCCTGGAGGATCCGGAGGAGGTTCTTCCGTCCCGGCTCCTTCAGGTGGCTGATCCGCTCGTTGAAGATCATGTCGCCGACGGCGGTGACGATCACGTCCCCGGGCTCCTCTCGAAGGAGCGACGCGACGCGTGCGTCCCAATCGACCTTCTCCGGAGGCTCCACCGGCCGGATCCGACGCTCGTAGACCGACCGCCCCTGGTCCCAACCGGGCGTCGAAGCCGGTGGAGCCGCCGAAGGCGGAGCGGCCACGGCGCCCGCGCCGAGGAGCAGCGGCACGAGGAAAAGCGGTGCCAGGCGTGAAATCGTGTATTGTTGCCGTGAACGGCAACAATACACGATTTCACGCCTGGCACGGAACAAGGGGCTCCGGAGCGCGATCACCGAGCACCGCCGGAGGTTTCGCCGGTCCCGACGGTTCTGGTGCGGAGGTCGTAGGTTTCGCCGGGGAGGAGGAGGTGGAGCTCGAGGGCATGGACGCCAAGGAGGTCCTGTCCGGTGCCTTGCGGCTGGCGCGAGACGGGAGCGCCCTTCGCGTCGAGGACCACGACTGCGCTGCGACCGAGGACCTGGAAGGTCCCGTCGGGGCGGACCCAGATCGCGGTCTCTTCATCGACGCCGACGCCCAGGAGGTCGGGGTTCTCGAGGACGACGGAGAGGAGTCGGTTCTCGCGCTGGCGCTTGATGAAGTGCTGGTCGACGACGACGCCGGGCGGGAGGAAGCCGAGGCCCTTCCACGTCTCGACGCTGCGCGTCCGGACCTGGGAGAAATCGCCTTCGCCCGTGATCATCACCTCGCTCTGGCAGGCGGTGCCGGCGGAGGTCCCGCCGACGACGGCGCCCGAGGCAAACGCCGCGGCGATCGCGTCGCCCACGGGAGTACCGAGGAGAGCGTTCGTGATCCGGATCTGGTCGCCGCCGCCGAAAAAGACCCCGCGAGCATTCCGTGCGAGGACTGCCCAGTCGGCACGCTGGGCATCGGCCTTCTTCCGGATGTCGAGAGAGACGGCGTGCGTGCAGCCGTACTCCTCGCGGAAGAGCTTCTCGTAGTACGAGGCGGCATCCGCTTCCGAGGAGGCCGTCGGGATCATGACGATCGGGGCGTCCTTGCCGCCCGCCAGCTCGACGAACTTCCTCATGACCTCGGGGGGCTTGTCGCCGCCGCCGATGAGGACGAGGTGGCCTCGGGAGGACGGACCGGCGGCCAGGGCAGAGACGGAGAATGCCGCGAGGAGGAGTCCGGCGACGATGGAGGTGCGGGACCGAGGTGGACGCACGAGCCCTCCGAAGAAAAGAGGGGGGGGCGGCCGGTCCGGCCGCCCCCCTAAGACATGGAGGAGGAAGGACGACTAGAACGTGAAGCGGACGCCAGCACGGAAGATGCGCGGTGCTTCGATGCTGGTCGCGTCGCCGTAGGCGGCGTAGGGTGTCCACTTGCCCGAGCGGTAGCGACCGTAGTAGTTCTCGATGGTGAGGTCCTTGTCCGTGTTCAGGACGTTGAAGCACTCGAGGGAGAGGTCCATCCGGAAGGCCCTTGCGATCTGCGTTCCCCAGCCGAGGCGCAGGTCGATGATGTTGCGCGCGTCCAGCTGCTCCGATCCGCGCTCCGTGAGGAACACGTTGCGGCCGCTGTAGAAGTTCCCGTCGATGTAGGAGCGGACGTCCCCGTACGGGGTCCAGTACGTCCCGGAGAGGTAGGTGTACTGGCCGCTCGCAACGAAACCGAGGGGAAGGTCGACGGCGCCCGAGAGCTTGTACTCCCACTCGTTGTAGGACTGGTCCATCTGCCCGTCGGCGTTGACGAGGCCGTTCCTGTCCTCGAGCTCGGGCGCGTAGCCGTTGTTCTTGAGGACGTTTCCCTGGAGGTCGGTCCAGACGAGAGAGGAGCGAAGCTGCCAGCCATTGGCATAGCGCTTGTCGAACCGGAGAACGAGGGAATCGTAGTCCCGATAGCCCGGATTGTCCGTGGTCAGGGACCAGACCGGGTCGCCGTTGAGGCTCCAGACCTCGAGCTGGCCGCCGGCGATCGGGTTCGGGATCCCCGTGACCGCTTCGTAGTCGTTGTTCGTGTTCACGAGCCCCATGAGACTGCGGAACCGCCGGTTGATGTAGTCGAAGCCGAGGGCCATGTCCTTGCCGATCTGGTGCTCGACCGTGAAGAGCGTTTCGTCGACGTAGGGGTGATCGATACCACCGATCGGGGCCTCGTCGGGTATGGAGCTCGAGCAGTCCCCCCAGGTCTCGCCGTCCCAGTAGCAGTCCCCGTCCGGTACGGAGGCGTGACCGGATACCTCGCGGTCGTAGAGGTACGTGTACATCGAGGAGTGGTAGCGGCCCCAGTGCGCCTTGAGGGCCCACCGGGCGTCGCCGAGCAGGTCCCACGCGAAACCGATGCGCGGATCGACGAAGTCGGCCTCGTAGACGTCGGGGTTGCCGAAACCTTCCCGCCAGCCGGCCTGGTAATCGGTGTACCTCAGGCCGGCGTTGATCGTGACGCGGTTGAGGCGGATCGAGTCCTGTGCGTAGAAGGTGATCCCCTGGTGCTCGGCGTGGACCTCGTACTCTCCGTACCCCGTCGAGCGCTCGTACCACCCGCACGTCGGGTCCCTGAGGTAGTTCGCGACCTGCTCGTCCTCGGTGTCGCCCGTGCAGTACGTCGAGTCGTCGTAGTAGGTGTAGCCGCCGTTGCGCCGCCACTCGTCGGTCGTGGAGGCCTTCTCGTAGAGGGCCCCGAACTTGAACGAGTGCGAGTCGCTCTTTCCGAAGAGACCGTCCTTGAAGAGGCTCCAGGAGGCGTCTCCCGTCACGAGATGCCGGTGCGAGAGGTCCTGCGTCTTTGCGTTCACGAGGGAGTAGCCGGTGAGCCCGTAGAGATCCTCGTGGCCGATGACGTCCGTCCCGTTGTAGGGAAGGTAGTCGTCGTTCCCGTCGTACCCGGTGAGCTTGACGTTGAGGAAGTGCGACGAGCTGAGGATCGACTCCCAGTTCAGCGAGAACGAGACGCCCGGCCCGTCCTGCTTCTGCGTCGCCTCGGGCAGAGTCAGGGCGTCGATCCCACGCCGCTCGTTTACGACGTGGTCGTACTCGACCATTCCGAAGATTCGGTTCCCCTCGCTCGCCTGGAGCGTCAGCTTCCCGAGGAAACGGGGAATCTCCCGGTCGGAGGTATCGGTGGCGCCGACGGGCGTCGTGATCTGGTGCCAGTACTCGGCGCTGCCGAAGAACCAGAGCCTGTCCTTGATGATCGGTCCGCCGATGCTCAAGGAGTAGTCCTCGAACTTGAACGTCTCGTCCTCGGTGTCCGGCGAGTTGTCCGAGGTGAACGAGTCGGGCTGGTAGTAGATTTCGAGGCCACCCTTGAACCCGTTCCCGCCCGACTTCGTGACGCCGTTGATCACGCCGCCGGTGTAGCCGCCGAACTCGGCGTTCGCACCGAGCCCGCCCACCTGGATCTCCTCCATCCACTGGATGCTCGGGAGGACCCAGTGGGCTCCGGAGCCGGAGTCGGCGACGTTCACGCCGTCGAGCGTGAAGGCGTTCTGGCTCTCCGACGTGCCGCCGTAGGCGAGGATGGCGCTACCGCTCGTCCCGGTGTCCGCGTTGACGCCCGGGGCCGTCGTGATGACCTGGTAGTAGTTGCGCGGGACCGCCTGCTTGTTGATGTAGTCCCCTCCGAAGCTCGTGGAGACGCTGTTCGAGACGACGCTGACGAGGGGCGCCTCGGCCGTGACGACCGCTTCGGCCGCGACCGACGCGAGCGAGAGGACGAGGTCGACGGCGAGGCCCTGGCCGATGCTGATCCGGATGTTCTCCCGGCGGGCTGTCGTGAAGCCCTTCAGCTGGGCCTCGAACGCGTATGTGCCGGGCGGGAGGGCGGGGAAGCGCCAGGTGCCGCCGGTGTCGGTCGTCGTCGTCATCTTCCCGCGGACGAGGGCGCTGGAGACGGCGGAGACCAGAACGCCCGGCAGGGCTCCACCTTGCGAATCCTTGACGGTTCCCTGGGCGTTGCCGGAAACGGACCCCTGGGCGTTCGCGGTCCCCGAAAGCCCGAGCAACAGGATCAGCGCGGCCCCCACGACGATAGAAAGCTTCCGTGGCATGACTCCTCCTCCTTCCCGGGGTCGGGCGGCGCCCGAGGACCCGATAGCAGACATTGCGGTCCGTTCGTTCGATTTCCGGCGCGGGGCGCTCTCCGGAGTCCGCGTCGAGCACTTCATGGATCGTTCCTCATCGCGGCGACGAGCGTCCGACCCGCCTCCTCGACGTGCCTCTTCATCGCCTGAGCCGCTCTTTCCGGGTCGTGCGCCGCCAGCGATGCGACGATCTCCGCGTGCTCCGCGGCGTCGGGTTCCTCGCGCTCGGGGGCCGAGGTCACCGCGATCTTCGGCACGTTGCTCCAGAGCATCGTCGGGAAGGCGGACCAGAGGTTTCCCAGCGTCCGCGTCAGGAACGGTCTCCTCGAGGCCGTGATGATCGCCTCGTGGAACCGCCGGTTCAGGTCGCGGTAGTCCTTGAGGCGAGCCGGGACTTCGCACGCGAGCATTCGTTCGTGAAGAGAGGCCAGCTCCTTCAGCTCCTCGGGCGTGATCGCCGTCGCGGCGTGGCGAGCCGCCATCGGCTCCAGAACGGCCCGGCTCGCGTAGAGATCCTCGGCGTCCTCGACGGAAAGGGTGACCACACGGATGCCTCGATACGGCACGTGCTCGAGGAGCCCCTCGGCGACGAGCTGCTTGAGGGCTTCGCGAACGGGTGTCTGGGAGACGCCCTCTTCGCGTGCAACGCTCTCCTGGCGAAGCCAGTCGCCAGGATGGCGGCGTCCCTCGAGGATCTCGGTCCGAAGTCGATCTGCGACCCACTGCCGAAGCTGTCGGTGGCGCTCGGTACCGGTCCGACTCTGCATGATGTTCTTTACATTATATATTTGTTTGTTCGTTGTCATCAGGAATCGCATCTGGTTGAAAACAGGTGCTTTATTAGGGAGTTCGGGAGAAGGAACGAGAGGCTTCAGGAGGCTTCGCCGGAGGATGCCCGGGGCGGTCTCACGAAGTCGATGGGCCGGCGGAGTGCTCGCCGCAGCACGTGCCTGAGGACTCCGCCCAGCTCGCCCGTCTCCATCTCGTAGGCGCGCGCCGCGTTGAGCAGCGAGAGAGAGAAGGCGACCGAGAGGTTGAGGACGAACATCACGCCGATCCCCGCGAGACCGCGCAGGAAGGCCCCCTCGTCGAACCACCTCTCGCCGAGGCTCGATGCGGCGAGGGCGAGCTGGCCCGTCGAGAGCGTGACGTGGCGGACGTCGAACGGGATGCCGAAGAAACGCCCGACCGCTGGGGCGAAGCCGAGCAGGAACCCGAGCGCGACGTTTGTGGCCCATCCGGAGGCGTTCCTCGATAGGCCGTCTGCAACTCGTTTCATCCGCTCCGTACCGAAGATCCTGCCGAGTGGGTGTCGGGCGATCCCCTCCGGGAGTCGGTGATACGTCGACCAGTTCTCGAACCAGCCTCCCGCGAGGCTTCCCATCCAGAGGAGAACGCCGGTGAGCGCGGCGAAGAAGATCGTCCCGCTGTCGAGCGGGCTGAGGACGAGGAACGTGTCCCGGGCGGTCTTCTCGTCGACCCAGGACCGCCCCGCGAGGAGGAGCCATCCTCCGACGAACACGGTCGCGCCGACGCCGACCGTCACGACGTTCGAGATCGCGGCAGCGAGCTGCGAGCTCGTGAGCCGCGCGAAGAAACCCGCGATCCTCTCCTCGCGGTCCTCGCCCTTGGCTTCCCGCATGATCTGCGCGAGGGCCGCGGCCGTCATCGCCGGCTGCTTCGTCGCGAGGACGAGGCCGAACGCCTGCATCAGCAGGAAGCTGGCGGCGTAGTTCAGGCTGTAGAGAAGACTCTCGGGAAAGGCGGCGATGTGCCACTCGTGGACGAGCATCTTGAACGCGGCCGTGAGGACCGTCAGCGCCCCGCCCCCCGCAGCGGCGAGCCAGATGTGGCGATACTCGGACGGGGTCGCCGCGACGTAGTGCTCCCCGGTCCTGCCGGTCCGCTCGACGATCTTCCGGTCGAGAAGGTGCATGTTCCAGCGGACGAGGTGCAGGACGCTCCTGTCCTGGTGAGCGAGGTGGAAGAGGCGGGAGAGAAGCCGGTGGACCGCTCGGGAGCGATCCGGGCCCTCGGCCGCACCCATGAACTCGGCCATCTGTGCGGTGCGGGTGAGGCACCGGTCGATCACCTGGAGCCCGAAGACGACGTCGATGCTGACCCCGGAGTCCTCGAGGTGCTTCTGGATGACCCGGGCCTCCTTGCGGCACTCTCCCGAGTCCTTGTTGAACGCCTGGAGCGCCGGGGCGGTCGGGCGGCCTGCGAGCCAGGCGTCGAGGAGGGCGTCTCCTGACCGGAGGACCCGGTGGAACGGAGACGAGTAGACCGGGCCGGGAGTCGATCGGGCCCGGAGGTCGCGGGAAAGCCCGTGCGCCTGGATGCGGCCCAGGAGAAGCCGGAAGCCGTCGGCGAAAGCTCCCGAGACGACGGAAGCCGCCTCCTTCGACAGGCCGTCATCCACGAGGCGGACGAGGCGGTGGACGTCTGAGAGCGGGAGGTTGCGGAAGGTGTCGACGTCGGAATCCGAGCGGAAGAGGCGAGAGGCGATCTCGGAGAGGTCGTGGGCGTCGCGAGGAGAGGGGATGAGCCGGGCCGAGATCCGATCACCCAGCTCGGAGAGGAATCCTCGGTCGCTCGGGATCCCGACGTCCCCGAAGAGGGCCGTCCCGTCCGTCTCGGCGAGAAGCGCCGAGAGGGAGGCGAGGAACCGCTCGCGCCTCTCGGGAGAAGCCTCGACGACATCGAGAATCGCGCCGACGGAGGATCGGGCGCCCTGGCCCGCGCCGGACCCTCTCACCTCGCGGACGAGCCGGACGAAGGAATCGACGCGGTCCTCGGGAGTCGCGGCAAAGAAGAACGTCTCGAGGGGGTCGATCACGACGTACGCGAGGATAGCGTGCCCCCCCAGAGCCGACGAGCCGGACCGCCGAAGAGTGAGGAGCGCCCCTACCGCCGCCTCAGGCGGACCTCTGCGACGCGCCTCGGCGTGCTCTCGACGACCTCGATCGCGAGGTCGGCCTCCTCCTCGACGAACGCCTCCCCGGCCTGCGGTATCCGCCCCAGGCGGTGGATGACGAGGCCCGCGACGGTGGCATAGCCGGGGTCCTCCGGCAGCTCCAGGGCCAATGCCCGGTTCACGTCGCGCACGGCGGCCCGCCCGTCGACGATCCAGCTCCCGTCGCTCTCGGCATGGACCGGCTCGGCCTTCGCCTCCTTTTCGTGGAAGGTCTCGCCGACGACCTCTTCCACGAGATCCTCGAGGGACACGAGGCCGGTGAAACCTCCCTGTTCGTCGACCACGAACCCCAACGGGACGTGGCTGAGCTGCAGCTCCTTCAGGACGGCCACGGCCTCGGCAGACTCCGGGAAGAAGGGGGCCTCGCGGAGGAGTCCCTCGAGGGGCGCCTTCGCACCCTCGAGGAGCTTGAGGAGGACGTCCCGGACCAGGACGTATCCCTTCACGCCGTCGAGGTTCCCGTCGTGGACGGGGAGACGTCCGAACCGGCACTTCTCGAGAATCTCCCGGATCCGTTCGGGAGGGGCCGACGCGTCGAGAGCGAAGACGGCGGAACGCGGCGTCATCACCGCACCGACCTTCAGGCCGTGGAGGTCGAGCGCCCGCGTGGCGATCTCGCGCGCCTTCGGGTCGAGGTCGCCGGCCGAGGCGGTCTCCTCGAGGAGCGTCTGGAGCTCCTCGCGCGAGAGGCGCGATTCGACGAAGGAGGTCCGGTCGCCGAAGAGGCGCAGGATGAGGTTCGAGCAGGCCGTCAGGAACCTCACGACCGGGTGGGCGAGCCGCGCGAGGAACGAAAGGGGCCTCGCGATGGCGAGGGCGTACCCCTCGGCGGAGCGCATCGCGAGCGATTTCGGGACGAGCTCGCCGAGGACGAGCGAGAGAAACGACACGGCGACGACGACGATCCCCAGCGCCACGTCGTCGGCGACCTTCGGGGGGACCCTTGCCGCGACGAGCGCTGCGGCGAGGGGCGAGGCGAGCGTAGCGCCGCCGAACGCCGCCGCGGCCGCGCCGACGACCGTGATCCCGATCTGGACCGTCGCCAGGAAGCTCTCCGGGTCCGCCCTCAGGGCGGCCAGGCTCGCCGCCCCGGCCCGCTCTTCGTCGACGAGCTCGGCGAGGCGCGTCCTGCGCACCGTCAGGACGGCGATCTCGGCTCCCGAAAAGAGAGCGTTCGCGAGGACCAGGGCGAGGATGACGAGGATCTCCATTTTTCCGCCAAGTCTATCCAATGCACGGAGACGGCCGAAGGCGCGCGGGCGCCCTCGCGGCCGCATAATTCCCTCATGCCGGCAAACCTGACGCCGCAGTACCACGACGCGGAGGAGAGGTTCAAGGCGGCGGCTTCTCACGAGGAGAAGCTCGCGGCGCTGCACGAGATGATCGCCCTCCTCCCGAAGCACAAGGGAACCGAGAAGCTCTTCGCCGACCTCAAGAAGCGTCTCGCCAAGCTCGAGGAGGACGTCGAGCACGCCGCCCACGGCGGACGACGCGCCGACCCGGGGCACGTGAAACGCGAGGGGGCGGGCCAGTGGGTCCTCCTCGGCGAGCCGAATGCCGGGAAGTCGTCGCTCCTTGCAGCGCTCACCCACGCGCACCCCGAGATCGGCGAGTACCCGTTCACGACGCGCGTTCCCCTGCCCGGGATGATGCCGTTCGAGGACGTGCAGGTTCAGCTCGTCGACACGCCGGCCGTCGCCGCGGGGCACACCGAGCCCTACCTGACCAATCTCGCGCACGACGCGGACGGAATCCTCCTCGTCCTCGACGTGACGTCGGACGACGGCGAGGTGGCGGCCAGGCTCCTCCTCGACCTCCTCGAGCGCTCGCGGGTCTGGCCGAGGGTCCGGCCTCTCCCTGCCGACGCTCCGCCCTTCCTCGCCGTGAAGCCCGTGATCGTCCTGGGCAACAAGTCCGACCTCGACGACGGGACGTTTGCCGAGATCGCCCGCGAGGCGATCGGGAAGGACCTCCCGTTTCACGCGATCTCAGCGCTCTCGGGCGTTGGGCTCGACGAGCTCAGGCCGCTCCTCTACCGGGAGCTGAGACGGGTGCGGGTCTACGCAAAGGAGCCGGGAAAGAAGCCGGACCTGGCTGCGCCGTTCGTCTTGCCCGCCGGAGCGACGGTTCACGATCTGGCCGAGCGGGTCCACAAGGACATCGCGGCGGCGCTCCGGTTCGCACGGATATGGGGGCACGCGAAGTTCGACGGGCAGCAGGTCGAACGGCAGCACGTCCTCGCCGACCGCGACGTCGTCGAGCTCCACCCGTAGGGCTCTACTCGGCCTCGAGCTCGGCCCTCGCTTTCGCCAGCTCGGCTTTCTTCGCCTCGTCGACCTCCGGGTAGGCGAGGTCCATCCTCTCGAGCGCGTCGATGACCGCAGACGCCACGACGAGCCGCGTGAACCACTTGTTGTCCGCGGGGACGACGTACCACGGAGCCCAGGGCGTGGCCGTGGCCCGGATCGCGTCCTCGTACGCCTCCATGTAGGAGTCCCAGTGCTTCCGTTCGGCAGCATCGCCCAGCGCGAACTTCCAGTTCTTGTCGGGCTCCACGAGCCGGTCGAGGAAGCGCTTCTTCTGCTCCTTCTTCGACACGTTGAGGAAGAACTTCACGACGGTGACGCCGTTGCGCGACAGGTAGCGCTCGAAGGAGGCGATGTCCTCGTAGCGCTCCTGCCAGACGTGCTTCGACACGACCTCGGGCGGGAGCTTCTGGCCGGCGAGGATCTGCGGGTGGACCTTCACGACGAGGACTTCCTCGTAGTACGAGCGGTTGAAGATGCCGATCCGGCCCCGTTCCGGGAGGCACTTCGTCGTCCGCCAGAGGAAGTCGTGGTCGAGCTCCTCGGCCGACGGGGCCTTGAACGAGTAGACCTGACACCCCTGCGGGTTCACGCCCGACAAAACGTGCTTGATCGTGCCGTCCTTTCCAGCGGCGTCCATCGCCTGGAACACGAGGAGGAGCGCACGCTTGTCCTGGGCGTAGAGCTCGTCCTGGAGCGCGGCGAGGGTTTCCACGCCCTTGTCGAGGAGCTCCGCGGCGTGGTCTTTCTCGAGCTTCAGGCCCCCGGTGTCTCCCGGGTCGAAGCTCTTCAGGCGGAACTTCCCGCCGTTCTCGACGCGAAAGGCTCGTGAGATCCTTGCGGCCTTGCTCATCCATTCCTCCTGCGCGTACGCCGTTTCCGGTCCCGATCCATGGTCATTTCGCTTTTCCGGCCGTCGTCTCGACGTAGGCCGAGCGCAGCTCGACGGGCGGAGCCTTCTTCCTGGCCCTCAGGTTGAGCATCTCGACGAAGAGGGAGAAGGCCATCGAGAAGTAGATGTAGCCCTTGGGGATGTGGTGGCCGAGGCCGTCGGCGATGAGCATGACGCCGATCATCATGAGAAAGGCGAGCGCGAGCATCTTGATCGTCGGGTGCTCGTGGACGTAGTCGCCGATGGCCCGGGCGAAGAACATCATGACGACGATGGAGACGACGATCGCCGAGACCATCAGCCCGACCTTGTTCACCATGCCGACCGCGGTGATCACCGAGTCGAGGGAGAAGATGAGGTCGAGGGCGACGATCTGGGCGAGGACGGCTCCGTAGGAGCCGAAGGCCTTCGTCGAGTTCTCCCCCTCCACGCCCTCCAGCTTGTCGTGGATCTCGTGCGTGCTCTTGGCGACGAGGAAGAGCCCTCCGACGATCAGGACGAGGTCCCGCCCCGAGACTGGTCTCGCGAGGATCGCGAAGAGGGGCCTGGTCAACCGCATGACCCAGGAGATGGAGAGGAGAAGAAGGACCCGCGAGATGAGTGCCAGCCCGAGGCCGATCCGGTAGGTCGCCTGCTGGCGCTCCTTCGGGAGCTTTCCGACGAGGATCGAGATGAAGACGATGTTGTCGATCCCGAGGACGAGCTCCAGGGCGGCAAGCGTCAGGAATGCGATCCATCCCTGTGGCTCGAGGATCCAGTCCATTTTCTTCCTCTCAGATGTCGTGCTTGGGCTGAAGAGAGTCTAGCTGGCCGGGGAGAGATGGCGTAAGCGTTTGGCGAGCGCATTCGCAACCGCGGCGGTCGCGGTCTCTTCCCGGTTGGCGCCCGAGCCCGAGACGAAGCTCACGTCGGCCCCGATCCCGGCGAGCGCCTCCGCGAAGAGCCGGTGCATCTCCTCGCGGCGGTCTCCCCGGTCGCGCTGGCCGTCGGCTTCCCACGGCAGGTCGGGGGTGCAGAGGAGGTAGAGGTCGGCGCGTCTCCGGCGGGCGGCTTCTTCGACCCAGGCGGAGCAGCAGCCGTAGTAGTGCCGTGCGTAGACGACCGTCGAGACGAGGTCGGTGTCCAGGACGAGCAGGTGCGTCGCCCGTTCCTCCGCCTCGTCGGCCTCTTCGACCTGCCCGAGGGCGATCGGCTCCACGTCGGCGGCGACGAGCGGCACTCCCCTGGCGTCCTGATAGTCCCGGCAGAACTCGGACACGTACGGCGCCCCGAAGCGGGAAGCGAGCGCCCGGGCGAGGGTCGTCTTCCCCGTGCACTCGGAGCCGGTGACGACGACTCGGAGCGGCCTCACGCCGCCTCCGGAAGCGAACCGTCGGCCCGAGGGGCGGCGAGGGAGCGCCTCCACTCCTTCAGCCCGACGAGGCAGAGCGCGAGGAAGATGGCGTAGAGGAGCGCCGTGAGCCGGAGCCCCTTGACGGCGTAGACGCCGATGTAGACGACGTCGACGGCGATCCAGAACCACCAGGTCTCGATCTGCTTTTTCGTCTGGAGCCACTGGGCCACGAGGCTGTAGGCCGTCGTCGTCGAGTCCCAGAAGGGGAGCGAGGCGTCGGTTCCGCGGTGGAGGGCGAAGCCGAGGAAGACCGCGAACGCCGCCCCCGCGACCGTCAGAGCGGCGAATGTCCGTCGGGGCGCACGGGAGACGGAGAGTCGCCCGCCGTCCACCCCTCCGTGGAGCCACTCCCACCACCCGTAGATGCAGACGGCGACGTAGACGACCTGGAGGCCCATGTCGGCGTAGAGCTTCGCCTGCCAGAAGACGACGATGTAGAGGCTGACGTTGACGAGGCCGGTCGGCCAGCACCAGGGGCTCTCCTTCGCCGTCAGCCAGACGGCGAGGACCCCGAAGACGAAGCCGGCGATCTCGTACGGGCTCACGTCAGAAACCGAGATCCAGGACGACGGTCACGTTGCGGGTGGCCATGGGGAAGAAGTATGGGGTCCCCGCGAGGGATTCGGTCCCGGCCCCGTCGCGTGTCGCGTAGAGATAGCTGTAGCCGTTCGGCCAGATCCGCCGGTCGTCGAGGACGTTGTCGACGAGGAGCCTCAGGCGCGGATTGCCGACCTTCACGAAGCGGGAGAGGTCGACGTTGGCCGAGAGGTCGACCTTCCACCAGTCGGGCGTGGCGATCCCGGAGGCGTTCGTGTTGTCGAGCCACGACGCCGCGACGTAGCGCGTCGTGGCGCCGAGCGTCAGCCAGCGGAGCGGCGAACCCTCGACCATCAGGTTTCCGGCGAACGGGGGCGAGAGGACCGGCTCGACGTCCTGGAACGTCCGGCTGGTCGACCCGGACCAGACGCCGGTCTCGTCGTAGACGTCGTAATACTGCGTCCAGGAGCGGATCCGGTTCCAGCTCCAGCTCCCGGTGAAGCGGACCGCGATCGCCTTGCGGGGCCGCCAGGCGACGTCCCACTCGAGGCCGCGCCGGAAGCTGGAGTCGGCGTTCCTCCGGATCGAGAGACCGACCTCCGACTGCTCTCCCGTCAACGCGATCTCGTCCTGGAACTCCATGTCGTAGAGGTTGACCTGCGCCGAGAAGGGACCGCTCGTCCAAGCCGTCCCGACCTCGATCGCGACGACCTTCTCGGGCTTCACGGCGGTCAGGTCGTGGACGACGGAGGCATTCTCCTCCCCGAGGAGGAGGTCTCCGCGCCCCGGCTCGCGGCTCGTCAGGCCGGCCGAGGCGTAGACGGAGAGGTCTTTCCCCACGTCGCGGCGCACGCCGAGCTTCGGGTTGAAGAACGTCCAGGAGACCGGCTCGAGGTCGACGCTCCCCTCGTAACGGAAGCGGGCCCACCGGAGCTGCGCGTCGGCGTAGACGTGCCACGGGCCGGAGTCCCGGGCGAGCTTGACGAAGGTCGACGCCTCGCTCTTGTTCCCGTCGTTGACGTAGCTGCGCTCCCCGCCCACGATGTCGCGGGTCCGCGTGCTGCCGAAGTCGCTCCCGTGGACGCCCCACGTCAGGCCGAGGGGTCCGAGGACCGTCTTGTACGTCAGGGCCGCCCCGAGGTTCGTCCAGTCGAGGCCGTACTCCCGCAGAGCGGTCTTCGAAGAGTCCCAGAGCCGGTACCAGCCCCCCGCGTCGTTGACGTAGAGCTGGCCCGAGAGGCTCGTCGTCTCGCTCAGGAAGCGCGTGTACTGGGCCTGGACGAACTGCTGGCCGAACCGGTCCCTGTCGTCGGGCGTGAGCGGGTTGAAGCGAATGTCCTCCTCGAGGATCTCCGGCTCGACCGCGTAGTAGGCCGACTGCGACTTCTCCCGCCCGAGGAAGCCGAAGAGCTTGAAGTAGCCCTTCTCGTTCTCGTGCGACAGCCCCGCGTAAACGCTCGTCTGCTGGATCTCGGAGTTCTCGCGGAAGCCGTCCGTCGTCTGGTACGACCCTCTCACGTAGGCCTTGATCCCCGAATCGCCGAGCCGTCCCGACTGAAAACCGGCGGTAACCCGCTCGGTGCCGAAGGAGCCGAGTGCGAAGCGCGCAGTCGTCCCGGCCGATTCCGCCAGGTCGAGGCTCGCGAAGTTGACCGAGCCGGCGAAGCTCGCAACTCCTGCGGCCGAGGTCCCGACGCCCCGCTGCACCTGGAGGCTCTCGACGGAGCTCCCGAGGTCGGCGAAGTCGACGAAGTAGAGCGTACCGTCCTCGGGTTCGTTCAGGGGCACGCCGTCGAGCGTGAAGTTGATCCGGGTCGGGCCGATGCCGCGCATCGAGACGTAGGCATAGCCGTTCCCGAGGCCGGTGTCGGAGGTGTAGGTCATCGAGGGAAGGTCCGCGAGGAGGGCGGGCATCTCCTGGCCGACGTTCTTCTCCGCGAGCTCCTCGCGGGAGACGTCCGTCTTGGTCACGGGGGTGTCGGCGTCGGCCCGGACCGCCTGGACGACGACCTCCTCGGTGCGGCGGGGGACCCTCGGTGGCACGGCCTCCGCCTCTGCAGGGGTCGTGGCGGCCGGCTTGGCCTGCGGGGCCGGAGCCTGGGCGAGGTCGTCGGTCGCCATCGCGCGGACCCCTCCGAAAAGGAGCGCGAGGAGTGCGGGGCCCGCGAGTCTCGTCGCGACCCGGGCTTGTCGATCTCTCCGTGTGAAGGTCATGGAAGCGCCTCCTCCTCCGCGCCCCGGGCGCGAGGGTTGAAGCGGATTCGTCGGGGCTCTCGAGGTTCGCGGAAGCTCCCGCTTCCGTTTGCCGTTCCCTTCGCCGGTATGACCCGGATCAGGTTCGAGGGTTTGCTCTCAGGCCGGAATCCCGGCCACCCCTAGGCATCCGTTGGCGGGGAATATGGGGCCCGCGCGCCACCCGTGTCAACGGGCCGGGCGGCCCGGCGTCAGACCGCCCCCGCTTTCGCCTCCTCCCCGCGGCCCTTGAGCAGCGACGCGACGACGCCCGCCGCGAGGATCAGGAGCACCACGGCGAGCAGGTAGAGGTTGAATTTCTCGCCGAGCTGCTGCTTCAGCCAGGTGTGCGTCATCATCTTGACGCCGACGACCATCAGAACGACGGCGAGGGAGACCTTCAGGTAGCGGAACGTGTCGATCATCCCGGCCAGGGCGAAGTAGAGACTGCGAAGGCCCAGGATGGCGAAGACGTTGCTCGTGAAGACGAGGAACGGGTCGGCCGTAATGGCGAAGATCGCCGGGATCGAGTCGACGGCGAAGACGAGGTCGGTGAACTCCACCATGACGAGGGCCAGGAAGAGCGGCGTCGCGAGCACGGCTCCGCGCCTGGCGGAATCGACGACCGCGTCGGTGCCGACGGCCGCGCCCGGGGTCTCTGCCTCCCGGGAGGCGTCCGTCCCCGCCCTCACGAAGAAGTGCTCGCCGTGGAATCGCGCGGTGATCGGGAGGAGCTTTCGGGTCGCCCGGACGACGAGGTTTCTGTTCGGGTCGGTCTCTCCCTCCTTCAGGAGGA
The DNA here is from genome assembly GCA_963696015.1 of uncultured Holophagales bacterium. GTDB lineage: Bacteria > Acidobacteriota > Thermoanaerobaculia > UBA5066 > UBA5066 > UBA5066. The sequence continues at coordinate 18,318 of CAVOJA010000050.1, read as the reverse complement.
GCATCTTCATTCCGGTCAGTATGAGGAAGCCGCCGAAGACGTAGATGATCCACGCGAACTCCTGGAGCATCCTCGCGCCGGCGGCGATCATCGCCCCGCGCAGCACGAGCGCCCCGAGGATCCCCCAGAAGAGCACCCGGTGCTGGTAGAGCGCAGGGACGGCGAAGAACGTGAAGATCATGCTGATGACGAAGATGTTGTCCACGGCGAGGGACTTCTCGACGAGGTAGCCCGTCACGTACTTCACGACGGCCGACGCCCCGTCGTTGTAAACCGTCCCGAGCCCCTCGACCGGCACAGGACGCAGGGTCATCAGGTCAGGCGTGAGCCCGAGGCCCAGCCAATGGTTCTCGTAGCCGACATAGATGACGCCGCTGAACGCGAGTCCGAGCGTGATCCAGAAGGCCGACCAGCCGAGGGCCTCCCGGACGGAAACGACGTGGACCTTCCGATGGAAGACGCCCAGGTCGAGCGCGAGAAGCGCGAGGACGAGAAGGACGAAGGCGGCATACATCCAGAACACGGCGACGGCTCCTTTCGAGGTACCGAGGCGAGCCAACGCGCCGGGGCGCCCGGATATTCCGGGCCCCCGCCCCGGCCGCCGAGGCAGCGCGGGCCTCGTCCATCCTCTGCGTCTCGGAGGAGCCCGTGAGCAATCGCCGTCGGCTGGCCCAGGCCTGCCTCGCCCTCGCCGGGGGCGGAGCGCGTGGCGGCGCCCTCGTCGGCGTGCCGAAGGTCCTCTAAGAGATGAGGATCCCGGTCGACTACGTGGCCGGGACGAGCATCGGGTCGATCGTCGTCGGCCTCTACTCCATCGGGATGTCCCGGACCGGATGGCCGAGGAGCTCCGGACCATCGACTGGGAGGACGCCCTCTCCGACGACTCCGCCCGGAAGGACCGCGACGACCGTCGGAAGGAGGACGACCCGCTCTACCTCATCAACGTCGAGCTGGGGCTTTCGAGGGGAAAGGTCGTCATCGCCATCGACATCTCGACGCCGCTCGCGAAGCGGGACGACCTCCGGGGCTTTCGCGGGGTCCTCGGCCTGGCGACCGGCTTCCTGACCGGGCTGGCCGTCGAGAACCAGATCGCGACCCTCCGCGGGCGGGACCTCCTCGTCACGCCCGACCTGGAAGGGACCGCCACGCTCGGCTTTCCGCAGTTCGGCGAGGCGATCGACCGCGGGGAGGCGGCCGGGAGGGCCGCCGCCGACCGCCTGCGCGAGCTCTCGGTCTGCCCCGAGGAGTACGCGGCGTGGAAGGCCTCCCCCCCGCCCATCTTCCCCGACGAAGGCCCCGTCACCTCCGAGCTGCGCGTCGAGACGGGCGGCCGCATCGACCCCGACATCGAACCGGGTCGAGGTCGCGCCCGGCCCTCTCGACTGGCCGACGCTCTACCGGAGCCTCGAGAACGTCTACGCATTCGGCGACGACGAGACGGTCGACTTCCTCGTGGAAGGGCCGACGGACCCACCTCTCGACCGAGCTCTACCAGCCGCTCGACGCTGGGCAGCATTTCTTCCTCGCCCCGGGCGTCGGCTGGGACCGCCATCCGCGAGACATCTTCGTCGGAGACGTCCTCCTCGGACGCTACTCGGGCACCCGCGTGTTCGCCGGGCTCGACGCGGGCTACGCTTTCGGAGCGCCCGGTGAGATTCGGCCCGGCCTCCTGAGGGACCACAATCGGTTCTCGGAAGTGATCGGGAGCCCGTCCCTGGGGGATGCTTCGGCGGACCGCGCCGGAGGGCTTCTCCTCGCTCGATTCGACCGGCTCGACAACGTCCGGGTCCCGCGCTCGGGCTGGGCGGCCCAGGTCGAGGCCGGCGTCTACGGGGAGCTCCTCGGCGCCGAGTACAGCGACAACGAGCTCTCGGCGTCTGGCCTTGGCGTCCGCTCGTTCGGCGAATGGACGCTCCACGGAGGGTTCGAAGCCTCGGGCCCGTTCGGCGGGACGAGGCTGTCGTTCTTCGACGTGAACTGGATGGGAGGGTTCTTCCGGCTCTCGGGCCTGAAGACGAACCAGCGCTACGGCCAGTACGCCGGGCTCGCCCGTGTCGGGGCGCGCGATCGCCTCTCGAAGCTCCCGAGCCTTCTCGGAAGCGGAGTCTTCGTCGGGACGACGCTTGAGACGGGAAACACCTGGTTCACGACGGAGAGCATCGAGCTACGGCGCGGCCGACACGATCGTCGGCCCGATCTACCTCGGCTGGGGGATCGCGGAGCAGGGGGACAACACGTTCTTCCTGTCGCTCGGTCTGCCGCTCTCGTCTGCGACCGCCCTGGCGGTCTCCGGCGTGCGGAAGGGCCCGCCCCGGAAAACCCCGGGACGGGCCTCTTCCGGGGACGCCGTTACTTGGGCGGGAAGCCCGCGAAGAGCCCCGTGAAGACGGCGTTCACCTTCTTCTCCCGCTCCTCGGGCGTGGCGGACGTCGAGATCTGGTCCTTGGCGATCCCGCGCCAGACCGCGAGGTCCTTCGCCTCGTCGACGAGGTCGATGACGAACGTCCCCGTGGGAATCTCCTGCACCGTCGTCGTCCGTTCGGTCGAAGAGCTGCCGGCCGAGGCCGCCCTCGACCAGGAGAGCGCCCGCCGGCGCGGCATCCAATCGAACCTGAGCCTTCCGCTCTCGGTCGGGGGTGAGTCGCCCGTCGGCGTCGTCTCATTCAGCACGCTGAAGGCCGAGCGCGACTGGCCGGAAGAGCTCGTGAGCCGCCTCCGGCTGGTCGCGCAGGTCTTCACCGCCGCGCTCGCGCGGACGCGCCAGGAGCTGACCCTCAGGGAGAGCGAGGCCCGCCTCGCCCTCGCGGCGGACTCTGCCGGGACCGGGCTCTTTACCCTCGAGTTCGGCACCGGCGTCTTCTGGGTCACGGAGCGGAGCCGCGCCATCCTCGGGTACGCGCCGGACGAGGTCGTCGACCTGGCGCGTTTCGAGGCGTCGATCCATCCCGAAGACCCGGCCCGCGTCCGGAGTGCGATCGAGGAGGCCCGGCGAGCCGCCGGCACCGTCGGCCTCGAGTACCGGATCCTTCTCCCGGCCGGTCGTGGCGAGCGGTGGATCTCCTCGCATGGGGAGGCCGTTCCGGGCTCTGCCGGCGGACCGGAGCGACTCACGGGGACCGTGCGAGACGTCACGGAGCCCAGGCTCGCCGACGAGGCGCTCCGCCTCAGCCAGGCCCGGTTCGCGGCGGCTGCCGACCTCGCCGACGTCGCGTTCTACGAAGTGGACTTCGTCACGGCCGTCACGTACGTCGACGACCGGTTCCGGCGGGTCTGCGGCCTGCCGCCCGACCGGGAACGGGGCACGGGGCCGGTCTCGTTCTGGGTGGAGCAGCTGCATCCCGACGACTCCGCCCGGGTGCTGGATGAACGCCGGGAGCTGCACGAGGGACGGCTCGAGAACCTCGAGATCGAGTACCGGTTCCTGCACCCGGTGCAGGGCGAGAGGTGGCTCCATCACGTCGCCCGCGTCCTGAGGCGCGACTCCGACGGGTGCACGCTGAAGTCGTACGGGGTGCTCAGGGACTTCACGGAGCGGCGGAAGGCCGAGGAGTCGCTGCGCCGGTCCTACGAAGAGATCGAGCGGCTGAAGGACCTGCTCCAGGCGGAGACCGACTACCTGCGGGGCGAGGTCCGGGCGATCGGCGAGCGCGGCGAGATCGACGGGAAGAGCCCGGCCATCGCGAGGGTCCTGCACGAGGTGGAGCAGGTCTCTCGCACGGACTCCACGGTCCTCATCCAGGGCGAGACCGGCACGGGCAAGGAGCTCGTCGCCCGGGCCATCCACCGCCTCAACCGCCGGCGCGACAAGGTGATGGTCAAGGTCAACTGTGCCGCGCTCCCGGCCGGGCTCGTGGAGAGCGAGCTCTTCGGCCGGGAGAAGGGGGCCTTCACCGGCGCCCTCACGCGCCAGGTCGGACGCTTCGAGGTGGCGAACGGGTCGACGCTCTTCCTCGACGAGGTCGGCGAGCTTCCGCTCGAGCTCCAATCCAAGCTCCTGCGCGTCCTCGAGACGGGGGAGTTCGAACGTCTGGGAAGCTCGAGGACCATCAAGGTCGACGTCCGCCTGATCGCGGCCACGAACCGGGACCTCGCCGGAGAGATCCGCAAGGGGCGCTTCCGGGAGGACCTCTTCTACCGCCTGGCCGTCTTCCCGATTCGCGTGCCCCCGCTTCGCGCAAGGGCCGAGGACGTCCCCGTGCTCGTCTGGACTTTTCTCCAGGAGTTCTGCACCCGCATGGGGAAGAAGATCACCCAGGTGCCGCGCAAGACGATGGACGCGCCCCAGCGTCATCCCTGGCCGGGAGACGTCCGCGAGCTGAGGAACGTGATCGAACGCGGGGCCATCATCTCGACCGGCGACACGCTGAGGCTCCCGGCGCTCGAAGAGGCCCAGCCGGAAGCGGCGCTTCCAACGACGCTGGCCGACGCCGAACGCGAGCACATCCTCCGAGCGCTCGAGTCCGCCGACGGGCACGTCAAGGGGTCGAAAGGCGCGGCGGCGGCGCTCGGGCTCAACCCGGCGACGCTCTACAGCCGAATGAACAAGCTCGGAATCGGGCCGCCGCGCCAGGCGGAGAACGGTTCTGCATAAGCAGCCTCGAGCTCGTTGGGAAGAGGCTCACCGCCCGAGAGCCGAGCGGCCGGTACCCGCCCAGAGAGCCGGCAGAGGCACGAGCCGGAGCTGGTCGCCGAACGGGATGACCTGATCGCCGAGGTAGAGGACGACGCCCGCGAGGAAGCGGGGGCCGAGCTGTTCCCGCAACGCCTTCAGAGGCGCGAAGTCGGTCGGCCCGACCGTTGCGGACGCCTTGACCTCCACGGCGGCCACGGAGCCGTCGGGCCGCTCGAGCACGACGTCCACCTCGGAGCCCGCGGACGTGCGGAAGTGGTGGAGCGCCGTTCGAGGCTCGGTCCAGGAGAGCTGTTTACGGAGCTCGCCGACGACGAAGGTCTCGAGCATGCGTCCGAGCAGGGGGCGGTCTTCGGCGAGGCGCAGGGCATCCGCTCCGATCAGATGGCAGGCGAGCCCGGCGTCGACGACGTGCAGCTTCGGCGCCTTGACCAGCCGCTGGCCCAGGTTCGGCGACCAGGCCGGGAGGCGGTAGACGAGGAAGACCGTCTCGAGCAGGGCGAGATACCGGGTGAGGGTGCTGTGCGGAAGACCGGCGTCGCGCCCGACATCCGCCAGGTTCAAGAGACCTGCGGCGCGCGCCGCGAGCAGCTTGAGCAGATTCGGAAGGGCGTGGAGGGCGTCGACCCGTGCGAGGTCCCGGACGTCCCGCTGCAGGATCGTCGAGACGTACGAGGCGAACCATGCCGCTCGCCGGTCGTCCATCTCACGTCGGGTGGCCTCGGGGTAGCCACCGCGGACCAGTCGAGCCGGGAGGGATAGGGAATCTCCCGATGAGGATGGTCTCGGCTTCGGTATCGTGCCGTGGAACAGCTGGCTGACGAAGCTCTCGCGACGACCGACCAGCTCGCCAGCCGAGAACGGGAAGAGGGGAATGACCTCCATGCGTCCGGCCAGCGACTCCGACAGGCGGGGGAGCGTCAGGACGTTGGCGGAGCCCGTCAGGAGAAAGCGCCCGGGCTGGCGGTTCCTGTCCACGGCCAGCTTGATGGCGGAGAACAGCTCCGGCACCTTCTGGACCTCGTCGAGGACGACGGGGCCGGGGAAATTGCGGATGAAGCCCGCAGGGTCGGCCCGGGCCAACGCGAGGGCGGCAACGTCGTCGAAGGTGACGTATTCGGCTCCGGTCTCCTTCGCTATCGCCTGGGCCAGGGTCGTCTTGCCGGTCTGCCTCGCGCCGTTGATCAGGACGACGGGGGTGTCCGCGAGAGCGGTGCGGATCGCGATCTCGATATTTCGCCGGAACATGGGTGAATAATCGCCGGAACGTGGTGAAAGTGCAAGAACCCGGGTCTGGGCGTCACCAGCCCGCGCGGCCGCCGCAAGCCGATACCCGGTCTACCCGCCGGCTTGCACCGCACGCCGAAGAACCGTCAGTTGCCCACTGGTTGAGGCTCTTTCCGGCAGCCTGAGCCACGACCAGCGCCTTGCCGTGAATCTCGGGTGGAACACGCAGCAGAAGCTTGCCCGAGGCGGGCTTCTCGGGCGGGAGGCCACGTTCCTCGCACTCGGCCAGGTCGTCGTCGACAGCCCGCGAGAACTCCGCCCGCAGCCCCGCAACGGTCTTGCCGTGGAAGCTGATGACGCTGCGGACGCCGAGGATGCGACCGACGAAGATGTCGTCCCGGTCGTCCAGCTCCACTCGCGCCGTGTAGCCCCTGTAGGACATGGTATTCATGGCTTGACTCCTGCTCGTTCCAGCAGCTCGCGGGCATCCTCGACCTGGTACCGCTTCGCGGTCACGAGAAAGTGATATCACTATGTGATAGCAGTCGGGAGCAAGGTGGATCGAACTCAGCCACCCGCGACGGCCCGAGGAGAGAGCCGGGCATCCGGCCGCGGCGGCAGGCGGAGAACGGCTCGTCGTAGGCAGCCGAACAGTCTCTTCTTTCGATTGGCCGCACTCTAACCTTTCGATTGGCCGCACCCGAGGGTTACGATTGGCCGATGGCCGGGATTGCCTTCTACCCGCGCTGCGCCGAGCCGCGGCTGATCGAAGCGCTGGCCGATTCTCCCGTGGTGCTCATCCACGGTCCCCGCCAGAGCGGAAAGACGACCCTGGCGCGCGTCGTGGGATCACGCCTGGGTTACGCCTACGTGAACCTCGATGACGAGGTCGCGCGGGGTGGTGCGGAGGCCGATCCGGCTGGCTTCGTGGCCGATCTGCCGGAGCGCGTGATTCTGGACGAGGTGCAGCGGGTCCCGTCTCTCTTTGCCGCGCTGAAGACGACGGTCGATCGCAGGCGCGTGACTGGCCGGTTCATTCTGACCGGCTCGGCCAACGTCCTGCTGGTGCCGAAGATCTCGGACTCGCTGGCCGGCCGTATGCAGATCCTGCGGCTGCACCCGCTGGCCCAGTGCGAGCTGGAGCGGCGAGAACCGGCCTTTCTCGAGGCGCTGTTCGGAGGCGTCTTCGAGGTTCGGCAGACGGAGCGGCTGGCCAGCCAGCTCGCCGGGAGGATCGCCGCGGGTGGGTATCCAGCCGCCCTCGCGCGACCGAGCGAGCGCCGGCGTGCCGCCTGGTACCGCGACTACCTGGAGGCGCTCGTCCAGCGCGACGTTCGCGATCTCGCGCGTATCGGCTCGCTCGACGTCTTGCCGCGACTTCTCGCGCTGGCGGCATCGCAGACGGCACGACTCCTGAACGTGACCGATCTGGCCTCGCCGTTCCAGCTCAGCCGGCCGACGATCCGTGACTACGTCACGCTCCTCGAGCGGGTCTTCCTCGTGGATACGCTTCCCCCGTGGCACAGCAACCGTCTGAGCCGCCTCGTGAAGACGCCGAAGCTGCACGTCGGCGATACCGGCCTCGCCTGCGCGTTGCTCGAAGTGGATGGCGCAGCCCTCGCGGCCGATCGACCACTGCTGGGTCAGCTCCTCGAGACGTTCGTGTTCCAGGAGCTGCGGCGACAGGCGAGCGGGCAGGACGACCCGTCGACGTTCCATCACTACCGCGACAAGGACGGCGCGGAGGTGGACATCGTGATCGAGCGCGGCGCGCGAAAGCTCGCCGGCGTGGCGGTCAAGGCAGCGGGGACCGTGACCGCAGCTGACTTTCGGGGTCTCAGAAGGCTCCGAGATGTCGCGGGCGCACGCTTCGCCGGCGGCGTCGTTCTCTACGACGGCGAGACGAGCGCGGGCTTCGGCGACCGGCTCCATGCGGTGCCACTCCGAACGCTCTGGGAAACGACGTGAACGGCTTCTCGTAGACAGCGAGCTCCGGGGGCCTGGCCGGGACACCGTCCCGGGGACGACATATCAACCCCGGGGACTCCATTCCGTCCTTTCCCTTCGCCTCCGGGAGGTCCTGCCGCGGCCGCGCGGCATCCTTCACCCCACGTCGCCTCAATGAGTTAGCCCAATTCCATCGGTCGCGGTCTCACGCTGGCACGAATCGAGCACCCGAAGGTCGACATGATCGTCGGCACCCTGACTCTCCAGCCGGCCGCCAGCCGACGGGACGACGTGCTGGAGATCCTGCGGTCCGTTCGGGGCAAGGTCAGAATGCGGCGGGGCGGGCGAGCCGGTCCACCTCGCCTGGCGCCAGTTCCTGCGCGGCCGCGGGCCCTCGACGCTCGTCATCGACGCGACCTCGTTCGACGCGCGCTCCCGCGGAGCGGCCGCCGTCCTCGACTCCGCACCGTGGCTCCTCGCCGAGGGGGTCCTCATCGCGGCCGGCCTGCGCGACAGCCTGGAGGTCGAGCTGCGCCTGCCGGCGGAGCTGACCGGCCGGGAGGCGCCCCTCCTGAACGCCGCCGATTCCATGCGCTCGCTCGCCCAGATCGCCACTCCCCGCCGGCAGGTGAAGGTGCTGCGCGAGAGCCGGCCGAGCTGCTGGGGGGAGGGCCGGCCCGCCGACGGGTCGCGGCTCGTCCACACGCCGGAGACCTGGTGCCGGATCGCCCTCACCTTCGCGAAACCACCCGGCCTCGACCGGGGCCTCCCGGACGCCCATGCCTCGCTCCTGACGCTCCGGCGCGGCACGAACCAGCGCGGGCTCGTCGAGCTGCAGCGAACCCGCAGCCTCGCGCGTCAGATCGACGAGTGGGGCGGCGGGGGCGGCGGCGAGGGGAAGGGCCGCGAGGCCCTCCTCGTCTTCGACGACGGCCTTGGCGGGTTCCTGCCGCTCTCGGCCGCGGACGTGTCGTGCGAGCCCCTGTCCCTGGCGTCGACGGGAATCGTCCCGGTGCCGTCCACGCTGATGATCCAGGCCGAGGGCGTCTGCGTCGTGAAGGCGACCCGGCGCGCCCTCTACCGGCACTGGCAGCTCGCCGACGACGAGGAGGCCTCCGTCCGAGGGGCACTGGCGCAGGCCGCGCGCCTCGTCACCGAGGTCACGCTCGGCCGCGGCGAGGTCTCCCATCTCGCCGCGCTCGACGACCTGGCGATGGAGCTCGCCACGCAGGGGCTGGCGGCCGCCTGGCCCCTCGGCCGCTCGCTGCGCCACGACCGCGAGCAGTGGGAGCGCCACGCCCGGCGGGAGTCGTGCCCGGAAGGCGTCTGCCTGGAACGCCGGGCCGCGCCCTGCCAGGCCGCCTGCCCGGCCCACATCGACATCCCGACTTTCATGGCTCACCTCGGCAATGGCGACCACCGCGCGACCGTCGAGGTCATCCGGCGGGACAACCCGCTCCCGCAGACCTGCGGCTACGTCTGCCCGGCGCCGTGCGAGTCCGCCTGCGTTCGCGGCAGCCACGACGGCGCCGTCTTCATCCGGCCGATGAAGTCCAGGGCGGCCGAGCGCTGCCTCGCCGAGGGGGGCTACCCGAAGCCCGAGATCGCACCCGACACCGGCAAGCGGATCGGCATGGTCGGCTCCGGCCCGTCCAGCCTCACGGCGGCCTACTACCTGCGCACTCTCGGGCACGACGTCGAGATCCACGAGGCGCAGGAGCACGCCGGCGGGATGCTGCGCTACGGTATTCCCGCCTACCGCAACCCGCCCGACGCCTTCGAGAAGGAGGTCGACCAGATCCGGGCCCTGGGCGTACGGATCTTCACCCGCTCTCCGGTCGCGAGCGTCGAGGAGTTTCGCAAGGGGTACGACGCCGTCTACCTCGGCCTCGGCACGCAGCTGGCGCGCCTGCTGCCGGTCGAGGGGGCCCACCTCCCCTTCGTCCTCGGGGGTATCGACTTCCTGCGCGCGGCCCGCAGCGGAGGATCGGTTCGGGTCGGGCCGCGGGTCGTCGTCATCGGCGGCGGGAACGTCGCCATCGACGTCGCCCTGACGGCCCTGCGCCAGGGTGCCCGGCACGTGGACCGGACCTCGCTCGAGAAGCGCCGCGAGATGCCGGCGAGCCCGGGCGAGATCGAGCTCGCGGTCGCCGAAGGCGTGCAGCTGCACCCGGGCTGGGGACCGCTCCGCTTCGAGGAGGAGGGCCTGGCCGTCTTCCAGCTCTGCGAACGGGTCAAGGACGAGACCGGCCGGTTCGACCCGAAGTTCGACGTCCATCGCCTCCTGTCGCTCGAAGCCGATCACGTCATCCTCGCTACCGGCCAGGGCACCGACCTCGCGTGCCTCGAAGGGAGCGGCGTCGAGAGCATGCGGGGCTTCATCGTCGCGGACCCGAAGACGAAGATGACGAAGGTGCCGGGCGTGTTCGCCGGCGGCGACGGGCAGCACGGCCCGCGGACGGCCGGGGAAGCGATCCGCTCCGGAACGATCGCCGCGGCCTCGATCGACGCCTTCCTGCGCGGGGCGCCCATGGACGCGGGCGTCGGCGTGCCCGTTCGCCGCGCCGAGGTGACGCCCCTTTCCGTCCCGGCGGAAATCCGTTCTCACGAGGACCGCGCGGCGATGCCCGAGAGGTCCGTCGAGGAGACGGTCGGCGAGGGCAACTACGTGAAGATCGAGGAGGGCCTGACGGACCGGATGGCGCACGACGAGGCCCGCCGCTGCCTGCGCTGCGACGTTTGCATCGGCTGCGGCCTCTGCATGGCCGCCTGCAGCGAGATGGGCGTCGAGGCGTTGCGCATGGCCGACACGGCCGCCGGGCGCCTCGCCCACTTCGACTTCCTCCGGCCCGCCGAGCGGTGCATCGGCTGCGGCGCCTGCACGCAGGTCTGCCCGACGGGCGCGATCCATCTCGAAGACCGCGACGGGGTGCGCCGAACGATCATCACCGGCACCGTCGTGAAGGAGCAGCCTCTCCTCACCTGCGCCGGGTGCGGTGTGTCGACGCAGACGCCCGCGCACCGGGACTTCGTTCGCAAGCGCCTTCCGGACCACATGGCGGCTCCGCTCGATCGCGAGCTCTGTCCGTCCTGCGCGCGCCTCCGGGCCGATCGTCCCGCGGTGGAGGTGAGGGCCCATGCGTGAGGGAGCCGTCCGCGGAGTCGTCGTGCTCTGCGCCGCCGGTCTCCTCGCGGCCTGTGGCGCCGGCGGCGACAAGGCACCTCCGGCATCGACTCCCGCCGACGCGGAGAATGGCACGATGCGCGTCTACGTCGGCACCTACACCGGGGGCGCCAGCCGCGGGATCTACCTCCTCGAGCTCGACCGCTCCTCGGGTCGATTCGTTTCCGGACCGGTCCTCGCCGGGGAGACCGAGAACCCGTCGTTTCTCGCCCTCCACCCGAACGGGCGCTTCCTCTACGCCGTGAACGAGCTCAAGACGTTCGAGGGCAAGCCGACGGGGACGGTGAGCGCGTTTGCCGTCGACCCCGCGACGGGGCGCCTCACGTTTCTGAACCGGCAGGTCTCGGAAGGGACCGATCCCTGCTGGGTCGTCGTCGACGCCGCGGGGAGAAACGTCCTCGTCGCCAACGACACGAGCGGGACGGTCGCCGTCCTGCCGCTCTCCCCGGACGGCCGCCTCCAGCCTGCGTCCTCCGTCCGGCACGGGTCGGGGTCCGGCCCCGTCCGGGCGCGTCAGGAGGGGCCCCACGCGCACACCGTCGTCCTCGACGCCGCCTCGCGCTTCGCCCTCTGGACCGACCTGGGGGCCGACCGCGTTCGGGTCGACCGGTTCGACGCGGCCGCCGGAACGCTCGAGCCGAACGACCCGGACGGCATCCTCCTCGCGCCGGGCTCGGGACCGCGCCACCTCGCGTGGCACCCCTCCGGGCGCGCCGTCTACGTCCTGGGCGAGCTGAGCGCGACCGTCTCGACCCTCGGCTTCGACGCCGGGCGCGGCTCGCTCGAGCTCGCCCAGACGCTCTCGGCCCAGGCCGGCGGCGCCTCCGCGGAGAACACCGCAGCGGAGATCGCCGTCTCTCCCGACGGACGGTTCCTCTACACCTCGAACCGCGGCGACGACGACCTCGCCGTCTTCGCGATCGACGGGGCTTCTCTGCGGCTCGTTCCCGCCGGGCGCGTCCCGAGGGGAGGGCGCGGGCCGCGGAGCTTCGCCCTCGACCCGTCGGGCCGCTGGCTCGACACGGCGAACCAGGGCTCGGGCTCGCTCGTCGTCTTCCGCCGCGACCCGGCGACGGGCCTTCCGGCTGCCGTCGGCGCCCCGGTGGCCGTCCCGGAGCCGGTCTGCGTCCTTTTCGCGCCGGAGGTCCCGGCGCGCGGGCCGCAAGTGAACCGAGAATGAACCAGGAATGAAGGAGGTCTGCGCCTCAGGACCGACGCCGGCAAGGAATCGGGCTTCCCGTGGTCCCTCTTCCTCTCCGAGATGGCCGGGACCGCGCTCCTCGTTCTGGGGGGACTGACCTGCGTCATCCTGATGTTCGGAGAAGGGAGCCCGCTTCCCCGGCTCCTGCCGGACGCCGGGCTCAGGAGCGCGATCACCCGTTTCCTGTTCGGAACGACGGGGGCGCTCATCGCGCTCTCGCCGGTCGGGACGGTCAGCGGGGGGCACATCAACCCCGCCGTCACGTTCGCCTTCTGGCTGGCCGGCAAGGTCTCGAAGGGGACCGTCGGCGTCTACGTCGCGGCGCAGCTCGTGGGCGCGGCCCTCGGGGCTCTCCCGCTCCTCGCCTTCGGCAACATGGGACGAAGCGTCGCGTTCGGGGCCACCGTCCCCGGAGCCGGCTACGGCCTCGGGGCTGTGCTCGCCGGCGAGGTCGTGACGACCTTCGCGATGGTCACGCTCCTGTGCGTCTTCGTCGCCTACCGGCCGCTCAGGCTCTTGACGCCGGGGATCTTCCCGCCCCTCTTCTCCTTCATGGTGTGGGCGGAGTCGGCGGTCTCGGGGACGAGCTGCAACCCAGCCCGGTCGTTCGGTCCTGCGCTCGTGTCGGGGGTGTGGGACGGCTGGTGGATCGACTGGGCCGGGCCGCTCCTCGGGACGTTCCTGGCGATGCCCGCCTGCAGCCGTCTCGCGAAGCGAATCGAGGTCTCCAAGCTCTACCACTTCGAGACCGCGAACGACCGGCTCGCGCGAAGGGCTGGCTGAGGATGGAGGCCACGATGAAGCCGCTCCTCGCCGAGATCCGTCACGACAAGCTGCTCTGGCTGCTCGTCTTCGTCCCGGCGATGTTCGCGGCGGAGAAGCTCCGGCCCGAGTCCCACACTCTCCTCTTCGTCCTCTCCGTTCTCGCCGTCGTGCCCCTGGCGAGGCTCCTGAGCCACGCGACCGAGTCCGTGGCGGCGAAGACCGGGGACGCCGTCGGCGGGCTCCTGAACGCCACGCTGGGGAATCTGACGGAGCTCTCATCGCCCTATCGGCCCTGCGCGCCGGGCAGTGCATGCTCGTCAAGGGCTCCATCGCGGGAGCGATCGTCGCGAACACGTTGTTCTTGCTCGGGGCGTCCTTCCTCCTCGGCGGGATGAAGCACCGGGTGCAGGAGTTCAACCGCGCCGGCGCCCGCCTGCAGGCGGGCCTCCTCTTCCTGGCGACGGTCGGGCTGCTCGTCCCGTCGATGGTGGGCCAGGTGGACCGCGCGCCCGACGAGACCTTCGCCCGGACGCTGAGCCAGGAATTGGCGATCCTCCTCATCGTCGCCTCCGCGCTGAGCCTGCTCTTCTCGCTCGGGACGCACCGTGACTTCTTCGCCAGCGCCGCTCACGGCGAGGAGGGCGGGGAGCCGTGGCCGATGGGCCTCGCACTCGGCACGCTGGCCGGCGTCACCGTCCTGGTAGCCCTCGTCAGCGACGTCTTCGTCGAGTCTGTTCAGAAGGCGGCCGAGTCCTTCGGGATGACCCCCGCGTTCGTCGGGTTCGTCGTCGTCGCGCTCGTCGGAGGCGCGGCGGAGATGACCTCGGCGCTCTCCGGCGCGCGAAAGAACCGGCTCGACATGAGCGTCGGCATCGCGCTCGGCAGCGCCTCCCAGATCGCGCTCTTCGTCGCCCCCGTCCTCGTCATCGCGAGCTACTTCGACGGGCCGGCGCCGATGGACCTCCAGTTCTGGCCCGGCGCGGTCGTGATGATCTTCCTCGCGACCCTGACGGCGACCCTCGTCACGAACGGCGGCCGGTCGGCCTGGTTCCTGGGGGTGCTCCTCCTTATGGTCTACCTGGTCTTCGCCCTGACCCTCTACCTGCTGCCGCCGATGGCCCCGGCGGTGCCGCCGGCCGGCTGACGGGATTCGCGCCGCGTCCTGACCCGGCCTGAAGGCCGGGCGGCGTAACATCACCTCGCATGATGAAGGACGACGTGAGGAGCTTCGTCCGGCGGGACTGGAACGCGGTCGCGTCCTCGAAGGCGATCCACTGGGAACGGGTCCGCGAATCGGAGGGGATCGGCGTCGTCCTGAGGATCACCGACGAGCTGCTCGAGCAGGCCCGGTCCACGCATCCCGGGTGGCCTACCGAGGAGGATCGCTCAAGGGACCTCGAGGCTCACACGCAGCTTTCCGACAGGCTTCGTCGTGCCGCGCTCTACTGGCGTTTCTGAGCTCCTGGTGGCGCTCTCCGGCGCCATGGAGGAGCTCGGTACAGGCTGGTATCTCTTCGGAGCCCAGGCGGTTCAGATCTGGGGCCTCCCGAGGCTGAGCGCGGACGTAGATGCGACGGTGCTCCCCGGCGAAGTGAGCTCGGCAGCCCTCGTCGAGAGCCTGGGGCGTCGCGGATTCGACCTGCGCGTCTCCGATGTCGAAGATTTCGTGCGACGGACTCGCGTCCTGCCTTTCGTTCACCGGACTTCACGTCTGCCGCTCGACCTCGTGCTCGGCGGCCCGGGGCCCGAAGTGGAGTTCCTCTCTCGAGCACGCAAGGTCCTCGTCGAAGGGGTCGAGATTCCGGTGATCAGCCCGGAGGACCTCATCGTGACGAAGGTCCTCGCAAGCCGCCCGAAGGACCTCGAGGACGTTCGCGGAATCCTCAGATCCCGCGAATCGAGCCTGGACCTTGCCCGCGTGCGCAGCCTGCTGGGCCTCCTGGAAGAGGCCCTCGGGCAGTCGGACCTCCTCCCCGTGTTCGAGCAGCAGCTCCACACTGTCCGCCAGGGATAGGCCCGCGCCGCCGGAAACCCCAATCCACAGCGCTTCCTGGGAACGGGATCAGGTCCGGAGGCGGATCCCGGCATCCTCCGGGACGGCCACCCTTCCCGGTTGACCGCACCGCCTCCGGTTCTGCCCGCGTACGACCATCGACTCGTCGCGGATGGGCTGAGAAACCGGCTCGCACCCGACCTCGACTTTGTTGACGTCGTGGAGGGCAGGCGCTCGCGAGCCGTTCGAGTCTCAGCGGGTTCCGAAGAGCCTCTCGAGGAAGTCGTTCCGGCCCACGCCGAGGTGCCGTCCGACCTCGTCGAGGATGGCGGCCAGCGTGTCGATCCGCAGTGAACCGTGCGCCGGAACGGTGATGTGATGCTCGCCAGCCTCATGGGTCGTGAGCCGCAGATGGCTGCCGGTCCGTCTCGTGATTTCGTAGCCGCAAGCCGCGAGCGCCCTGGCCAGGTCGGTGCCGGACAGGTCGCGCGGGAGCCTCATACGGCGATGAGCTGCTGCCTCACGAAGTGGAGGCGAAGGACGCTGGGCCGGTTCGCCTCCTCGAAATGGCAGAGGACGGCGTCGCGAACCGACTCCTCTAGCGTCTCGGCCGAATCCGCCTCCGTGAAGAGGGCTTCCCCGAGCGCGCGGGCGAGATAGCCCCCCTCCGGCGCCTCCTCGACCACGAACACGATCTCGCTGGCGGTAGCCATCGCGCTCCGGTTCTAACCGTGGCGGGAGCGGGTGCGGAGGCGGATCCAGGCATCCGCCGGGCAGGCCACCCGTCCCGGGTGACCGCGCCGCCTCCGGTTCCGCCTGTCGCTTCTACTTCACCGTGTAGCCGCGGCCCTCGAGGCAGGCCCCCGCGGCTTTCTTGAACGTCTCGATCGCCTGCTGGTTCGCCTGGGTGGCCTGCTGGGCTCCTGCCTGGGCCGCCTGCGCCTCAGCCTGCTTCTTGGCCCGCCGACCACCGATGGCTCCGGCGACAGCTCCGATGGCGGCGCCCTGGCCCACGTCTCCGGCGATGGCGCCGATGGCGACGCCGGCGACGGCCCCCTTGGCCGCGCCCGTGACGGCCGCGCCCTGCGTCTGCTGGGCGGCCTGCTGCTTGGCGGCCTGCGCCGCGGCGTCGGTGTTCACCGTTCCGGTGCTCGCGGTGAGCCCGGTCTGGGTCTCGGCCCAGCCGTAGCAGGCCGTCTCGTCGGCCTTCTGCTGGTCGGGGGTCTGGCCCTTCGCCGGGTAGATGAAGAGCCCCAGCTGGGCGAGGGTGGGCTTGGCGGCGAACGGCGCTGCCGGCGCGACGGTCTGCGCGGCGAGCGAAGCCGGGATCAGGGCGAGGACGAGCGCTGCGACGATTCTCGTGGTTCTCTTCTCCACGGGTGGCGTGCCGGGCTACTTGGCGACGGACTGGTGGAAGTGGACGGCACGCCACTCCCCGTTCTTGCGGACGAAGACGAGGGTGGCCCCGAGGCCCACCGGCTCGGAGGTGAATCCGGCCTTGTCGGTGTACGTCCCCTCGCCGACGGCGGTCAGGACGGCGACGTCGGGCGAGAGGAGCCGGACCCGGCTCGAGAGGATCTCCGTGTGCTGTTTCTCGAGCATCGCGTAGGTTTCCTTGAACCGGGGCAACGCGGCCTCGTAGCCGACGAGCATCACGTCGCCGGTGAGAAACGTGAAGCCCTCGTCCTTGGTCGTCACCGCGAGCGCCTTCTCGGCGTCGACGGCGGCCGCGCCCTCCATGGCCTGTTTCAGGGCGGCCTCGATCTGGGCCGTGACGGCGGGGTTCGCGGGGTCGAAGGCGACGGGCTTGGGCTGGCACGCGAGCGCGGTGAGCGCAAGAGCGACGGCGAGCAGGCGGAGCGGGGCGTTGGTGACGGTCATGTCGACTCGTCTCGGGTTTCCGAAAAGGGGGTATCCATCTGAGTGCGGTAGGCCCAATATCTGACGAGGCTCCGCCTCAGACCGACGAGACATGATCTTGAGCCCGGTTGGGTTCCGGCCGGCCCAGAGAACGTAATAGAGGTGGGCGCCCTTGGTGTTCGTTACGAGGAATGTTTCCGACGCCTCGCCGAATGCTTGTTTCAGGCGGGCCCGCCCCAGAAAGCAGTCGTCGCTCCGCTGTCTCTTGCTTGGCGACTCGACGTTCGCCGAACAGGTCGGTCCCTTCCTCGTACAGCAAGGGGTACCAGGCGGCGTCACCGAAATAGACGTCGAGCTTGGCCCTCTCCTCATCAGTGAACTTGCCGGTCCGCTTTAGGAGCCGTTGAATCGCCATCCCGATCGGCAGGTTCAGGATGATCTCGATGCCACCGGTGGCTCCCAGAGCCTGCAGGGTCGACCAGGGAACCTGCATCCCGAAGGGGTCGAGGAATACGACGGCCCGCCAACGCTTCCAGTCCGCGTTCCTTACGAGCTTCTCGCGGAGATAAGCGTTGCAGTCCCCGTGCTCGATTCTGATCCTGCGCAGGCTGAACTCTGTCTGGAGCGTCTCCAGCTCCTTGATCCGCTTCCGGCTCTTCTCGAGGAACACGCAGGCTGTGAACTCCGGCTCGATCCCGAGAGCGACGCGAGGAGAGCCGTCCAGCAGCTCGCGTGCTTCGACGTCCTCGTCGTCGAGGCCGCCGAAATAGAAGAGCAAGGAGTCCTTGTCGGTCGATTCGGCGGAGTCGCGAACCCGCGCGTCCGGCGCCCGCGAAAGCGTCGACGTAGACGAAGCCTTCGAACGTTCCCTTTTCTTTCTGCTTCGCCAGAATCGTGGCATAGGCATGAAGGTACTTCGAGAGTTTCTCGAGCTTCTCTTGAGCCCACGGGCCCACCACGGCGAAATCCGTGCTCTTGCTCATGGCGTAAGTGTAGCGTAAGATACGGGCGGATGTCATGAGCGATCGAAGCCCCATCGAGTGGACTGACGCGACCTGGAACCCGGTGCGGGGCTGCACCAAGATCTCGCCCGGCTGCAAGAACTGCTACGCGGAGAGATTCGCCGAGAGGTTTCGCGGGGTCGCTGGGCACCCGTTCGAGCAGGGCTTCGACCTTCGCCTCGTTCCTCACGTCCTTCGCCTGCCGGCCACCTGGAGGAAAGGACGGCTCGTCTTCGTGAACAGCATGTCCGATCTGTTCCACGAGGAGGTCCCTGAGAGCTACATCCAGACCGTCTTCGGGGTGATGGCTGCCGAACCGCGTCATCGCTTTCAGATCCTGACGAAGCGTTCGGAACGGCTCGCCAGGCTGGCGCCGCGACTTCCCTGGCCACCGAACGTCTGGATGGGAGTGAGCGTCGAGAACGAGGACTACACCTTCCGTGTTCACGACCTGACGACCGTGCCAGCGCACGTAGCAATACGTAATCCTACCAAGTAAGATGCAAAACA